>NZ_KB913032.1:729188-1458376 GCF_000384215.1 Amycolatopsis alba DSM 44262
CCGGAGTCGTTCACCGATCTGCTGCTGTGGCTGCACGGGCACTGCCCCGGCCTGCCGCTCGTGATCGCCGAGAACGGCGCCGCCTTCGAGGACGAGGTCGTCGACGGCCGGGTGCGCGACGCGAAACGCGTGCGGTACTTCGCCGAGCATCTCGCCGCCGTGCACGCCGCGATCGAACGCGGTGCCGACATCCGCGGCTACATGGCCTGGTCGCTGCTGGACAATTTCGAGTGGGCGATGGGGTACACGCAGCGGTTCGGTCTCGTGCACGTCGATTTCGAAACCCAGGAACGGGTACTCAAGGACAGCGCCCGGTTCTACGCGGACGTGGTGGCGCGAAACGGGCTTTAGCGGTTCCTGCCGATCTGGCCGTCGCCGGAAAACGGCGACACCCTTCAGCCTCACCCACGCCACCTTCGGAACCCAAGCAGACGCTCAAAAACAGCACCCAGCCCCACAGCGACGTGGAGGCACACAACGAGCCCCAGCGGTCCCGGCCGACCCGACCATCGCCAGAAAACGACGACACCTTCAGCCTCACCCACCCCACCCCACCCTCAAAACCCAAGAACCGTAACCAAAAACGCATCGATCCTTCCCGGCTCCGGCAGAACGGATACGGCTTCACCGGAATCCGGCGGCGAAAACTGTCGGTGGCCGGTTGTACGTTCTGGGCGTGGACACACTCGACGCCACTGTGGCGCTCTTGAAGGAAATCACCGCATCCGATGCCTTGAAGGAGGTCAACGCTTCGCTGGACACCTTGGGAGACAAGGATGCCTTGGCTGCCGCCGCGGCAGCGACGGAAGGAATCGCCAGGCTGGAAGCAGTCCGGTTCCGTGCCCTGGCACAGCTGAGCCGTCATCGCGACGGTGCCGCCAGTGTGGCGCAGGAAGTCGCGTTCGAACTGTCCGTTGTGGATGGTCACGCGGCCGGATTGGTCTCCACCGCCCAGGCTCTCACCACTCGGCTGCCACGAACTTTGGGGTTGCTGGACCAGGGTCAGGTGGGTGGATACGGGGCGATGAAAGTCGCCACCGCCACCGCCTGGCTCACCGACGACGACGCCCGGACGGTGGACGAGGTGCTGGAAGACCGGTTACCGGGCAGGAACTCCGAACAGATCCGGAAAGCGGCGAACCACGCGGCGATGATGGCCGACCGCGACGGCGCCGGGAAACGCGTGGAGCGGCATCGCGCCGGACGCCGGCTGTCGATCCGGCAAGGCGAGACCGGAGTGGCCTCGATCGAAGTCGAAGACGGACCCGCCGAGAAAGTCGCCGCCGCCTACACCCGCATCGACCGCGAAGCACGCGCGCTCAAAACCGGCGAGGAGACCCGCACCCTCGACCAGCTCCGCGCCGATGTCGCCTTCGACCTCCTCCTCAGCGGACAGGGCGGGAAAAGCGAACGTACCGAGGTCTTCCTCTACATGGACCTCAACACCTATCTCGGGTTGAACGACCATCCCGCGGAACTGGCCGGACACGGGCACATCCCGGCGTCGCTGGCCCGGCACATCGCCGGCGGGCCGGACACCGTGCTGCGACGGATCATCACCGACCCGCTCTCCGGGCAAGTCCTGGACCTCGGCCGAGACCGCTACCGGCCGACCGCCGGTCTGGACGAGTTCGTCCGGGTGCGAGACCGCGAATGCCGAAGACCCGGCTGCCACCGCATCGCCCAGGCCTGCGACCTCGACCATTCCGTGCCATGGCAGCACGGCGGCCACACCGCCGACACCGAACTGGTCGACCTCTGCCGCCGCGACCACCGCCTGAAAGACGAACCCGGCTGGAACTACCGGCTGGCGTCCGACGGAACCCTCACCATCACCACACCCACCGGCAAGAGCTACGACAGCACACCACCGCCGCTGCACGAACCTCGAACCGAGCCACCCTTCTGACCGTCGCCGGAAACCGGCGACCGGCGACCGGCGACCGGCGACAAAGCCGATCATGGGCAGCACCGGCCGAAATCCCGCATTACGCGCCACGCAACCATCCTTCGACGAGTCACCGCCGAAAAACGGCTACGTCCACTCGCGGTGCCGCCATGTCCCGTCACCTCACCGCGAACACGGCCGTCAGCCCCGTAGCGCGCCGCGCATGACGCCGTCGACCACCTTCCTGGCCAGCAGGATGAACAGCACGATGACCGGCAGCACCCCGATCGTGGCCGCGGTGAGCATCAGCGAGTAGTCGGTGAAGTAGCCGCTGGCCAGCCGTGACAGTGCCACCTGGACGGTCGGGTGCGCGTTGGGGTCGAGCACGATCAACGGCCAGAAGAAGTCGTTCCACGCGGTCATGAACGTCAGCATCGCGAGCACGGCGGCCTGGGGGCGGATGGCGGGCAGGGCGATGTTCCAGAACAGCCGGGCGGGCGAGCAGCCGTCGACACGCCCGGCGTCGAGCAGTTCGCCGGGGATCGCCTCCTCGCACGCCTGCCGCATCCAGAACACGCTGAACGCGCCGACCAGTCCCGGCACGATCACCGCCTCCAGCCGTCCGTACCAGCCGAGTTCGCCGACCACCAGGTAGAGCGGGATGACCCCGAGCTGGGCGGGCACCATGGCGGTGCCGATGACGACCAGGAACAGCGAGTCCCGGCCGGGGAAACGCAGGCGCGCGAAGGCGAATCCGGCCATGCTGGAGAGCAGCACGTTCGACACGGTCACCGTGCCGGCGACGATCAGCGAGTTCTGCATCGCCAGCCAGAAGTCGACGGTGTCGAAGACCCTGCCCACGTTCTCGGCCAGGTTGCCGCCGGGCAACAGCGGCGGGGTGGTCTCACCGAGCGCGGAATTGTCCTTGGAGGACACCACGAACGACCAGTACAACGGGAAGATCGACGCGATGCCGACGGCGAGCAGCAGCCCGTAGACGACGAATCCGGCCCGTTCCCTGCCCGCCACGCCTCACTCACCGCCCCGGATCCGGCGCACGAGCGAGAAGTTGACCAGCGCGAATCCGGCCGAGAGCAGGAAGAGCAGCCACGCGATGGCCGCCGCGTATCCGGCGTCGAACTCGCCGAACCCCTTCTCGTACAGGTACATGGCCAGCGTCTGGAACTGCCGGTCGGCGCCCCCGGTGCCGGCGGTGCCGGAGTCGTCGAACAGCTGCGGCTCGGCGAACAGTTGCAGCCCGCCGATGGTCGAGACGACGACGGTGAAGGCGATGGTCGGCCGGATCGCGGGCACGGTGATCGACCGGAAGGTCCGCCAGCGGGAGGCGCCGTCGAGCATCGCGGCGTCGTAGCGTTCCTGCGGCACGGACTGCATGGCCGCGAGGTAGAGCAGCGCGTTGTAGCCGGTCCAGCGCCACATCACCATCGCGCTCACCGCGACGTGGGAGGCGAACCGGTCCGACCGCCAGTCCACCGGGTCGAGCCCCACCAGGCCCAGCGCCCAGTTGACGACGCCGTAGTCCTCGGCGAAGAGCTGGCTGAACACCAGCGCCACCGCGACCACCGAGACGACGTTGGGCAACAGCACACTGGCCCGCCACAAGGTCCGCCCTCGCAGCGGACGGTCGAGCAGCGCGGCGAGCCCGAGCGCGACCAGCAGCTGGGGCACGGTCGAAAGGACGAAAATGCTGACCGTGTTGAAGAGCGCGTTGTAGAAATGCGGGTCCTGGAGCAGGACGGCGAAGTTGCCGAGCCCGGCGAACCCGGTGTCACCGTTGACCAGATGCCAATGGTGCAGGGCCACCCACGCGGTGTAGAGCAGCGGGAAGAGACCGAAAACGCCGAACAGAACGTAGAACGGCGCTGTCATCAGGTATCCGGCGAGCCGCTCGCCTCTTCGCCTCAAACGGCGATCACCTTGACGCCGGTCCGGGTGATCTCGTCGGCCGTCTGCGGATCGACGCCGGTGTCGGTGATCAGGGTGTCGACGTCTTCGAGCTCGCCGAAGCGCGCGAAGTGGTCGTTGCAGATCTTGGTGTGATCGGCCAGCACCACCGTCCTCCGCGCGGAGGAGATGGCCGCGCGTTTCACCATCGCCTCGGCGGTGTCCGGTGTAGTGAGCCCCCGCTCGACGGAAAGCCCATTGGTGCCGATGAACGCCAGGTCGACGTAGGTGTCCTTGAGTGCGTTGAGCGCCCAGCTGTCGACCGACGCCAGCGTGTGCCCGCGAAGCCGTCCGCCGACCAGCATCACCGTGATGCCGGGCCGGTTGGCGAGCACGAGCGCGTTCGGCAGCGAAGGGGTGACCACGGTCAGTTCGCGGTCTGCGGGGATGAGATTCGCCAGCCGTCCCACCGTGGTGCCCGCGTCCAGCAGGATCGCACCCTCGGCGGGGACCTGCGCCAGCGCGGCGACGGCTATCCGGTCCTTTTCCGCGGTCATCACCGCGTCGCGGGCGTCGAGTCCCGGCTCGGCGCCCAGCCGTTCCACCGGGATCGCGCCGCCGTGCACCCGCCGCACCATGCCACCGCGCTCCAGCGCCGTCAGGTCACGGCGGACGGTCTCGCTGGTGATCTCGAAGGCGGCCGCCAGCGTCGCCACGTCGACACGGCCGTTCTGCCGGGCCTGCTTGAGAATGGCACGCTGCCGCTCCTCGGCGTACAACGGTCACCTCCTGCCCTGGCGGATGAGCGGTCATGGCGACAATAGTTGGTTTCTCGCCGGTCCGACAACGGAACCCTGGGGAAACCGGACCCGCCTCACCGGCGCTCTGTCCATTGAGGACACAGCGCCGGGTGGACTTTCGCCCGGCGTTGCCCGAACCGACGGCGAGGCTGCCCGATGGCGCAGTGTTCATGACGGGGCAGCCCAGGCGGGCGGAAGTCCGGCGAACGGCGGATTTACAACGTTGTACCAACGATGTAAATCTGGGCTGACCGGGTCAGGAAAGGGGAAACCCCATGTCAGTCGCCCGCCGCAACTTCCTCAAAGCCACCGTCGCGACAGGTCTGGCCGTCGGCATCGGCACCCAGGCCGAAGCCCATGCCGAAACCGCGATCGCCTCGCCCTACGTCGCCAACCGCGCGCCGCTGCTGCCCGCTCCCCTGCTGCGGCTCCCGCCCGGCTCGGCGCGGGCCGACGGCTGGCTGGCCACCCAGCTCCGCAAGCAGCTCGACGGGCTCAACGGCCGCTACCAGGAGATTTCGCACTACCTCGCGTTCGGAAACACCGGTTGGACACGGCCCGAGCTGGGCGGCTGGGAGGAGGTGCCGTACTGGCTGCGCGGGTACGGCGACCTCGGCTACGTCACCGGCGACGCCCGCGTGCTGGCCGACACCCGCCGCTGGATCGACGCCGTCCTCGCCACCCAGGCCGCGGACGGCTTCTTCGGACCGTCCGAACTGCGCACCCGGCAATCCGGCCACGCGGACCTGTGGCCGCACATGCCGATGCTGCACGCGCTGCGCTCGTACGAGGAGTACACAAAGGACAGTCGTGTCGTCCCGTTCCTCAGCCGGTACTTCCGGTTCATGGCGGCGCAACCGACGTCCGTGTACACCGACGGCTGGGGTCACACCCGCTGGGCCGACACGATCGACGTCGTCTACTGGCTCTACAACCGCACCGGTGAGGCGTTCCTGCTCGACCTGGTCCGCACCATCCACCGGTATTCGGCGAACTGGACGGACAACCTGCCGACCGGGCACAACGTCAACATCACCCAGGGTTTCCGCGAACCGGGCCAGTTCTGGGTCCTGTCCGGCGATCCCGCGCATCGCGCGAGCGCCTACGCGAACTACGACCGGATCCAGGGCCGCTACGGCCAGTTCCCCGGCGGCGGCTTCGCCGGGGACGAGAACGTCCGTCCCGGTTACGACGATCCGAGGCAGGGCTTCGAGACCTGCGGGATCGTCGAATACATGATGAGCCACGAGATCCTCGCCAGGACCACCGGCGACCCCGTCTGGGCCGACCGCGTCGAGGAACTCGCGTTCAACCTGCTCCCGGCCGCGCTGGACCCGGCCGGGCGAAGCGTCCACTACGTGACGTCGGCGAACGGGATCCAGCTCGACAGGCAGCCGAAGACGTTGAGCCAGTTCGACAACGACTTCGCCATGCAGGCGTACGAGCCGGGTATCGACAACTACCGTTGCTGCCCGCACAACTATGGGATGGGCTGGCCGTACTACGTCGAAGAGATGTGGCAGGCCACGGCGGGCGGCGGTCTCTGCGCGATGCTGTACGGCGCTTCCACGGTGACGGCGAAGGTGGCCGGCGGTACTTCGGTGACCGTCGGCCAAGCGACCGCCTACCCGTTCTCGGACACGATCACGTTCACCTTCTCGCTGCCGAAACCGACGGAATTCCCTTTCCAGGTCAGGATTCCCGGCTGGTGCGCGGCGCCGTCGCTGTCGGTCAACGGCGGACCGGTCGCCGTGAGCAGCGGCCCGCGCTACGAAACCGTCCGCCGGATGTGGCGTACCGGCGACCGCGTCACCCTGCGGCTCCCGATGACCACCCGCACGCGGATCTGGGCCCGCAACCACGGCTCCGTCTCGGTCGACCGCGGGCCGCTGACCTATTCCCTCGCGATCCAGGAGAACTGGAGCCGGGTCGCGGGCGACGAGCAATGGCCGGTCCACGAGGTCCGGCCCGGATCGGCGTGGAACTACGGTCTGGTGCCGCAGGCCGCGTTCACCGTCGTCACGACCGGCGGGAACCCGCTCGACCCGTTCACCCCGGCGAACAGCCCGGTCCGGCTCACCACCGACGCCCAACGCGTCGACGCGTGGCAGGCGAATGAGCAGAACGTGATCGACGAACTGGCCGACAGCCCGGTCGCCGTCGACACCCCGGTCCAGCGCGTGACCCTGATCCCGATGGGCGCCGCGCGGCTGCGGGTGACGTCGTTCCCGAGGACCGGCGGTTCCCGGCCGTGGCGCTCCGGGTGGAGCAGGATCGAGAACCGCAACTCCGGCAAACTCCTCGGGGTCGACCGGATGTCCACCGCGGACTCCGCACAGGTCGTCCAGTTCCACGACAACGGGACCGCGGACCATCTGTGGCGGCTGCTGGACAACGGCGACGGCTGGTTCCGTGTCAAGAACCGCAACTCCGGCAAGGTCCTCGGCGTCGACCGGATGTCCACCGCGAACTCGGCACGCGTCGTGCAGTTCGACGACAACGGCACGTCGGACCACCTGTGGCGGTTCCTGGACAACGGGGACGGCTGGTTCCGGCTCCAGAACCTCAATTCCGGCAAGGTCCTCGGCGTGGACCTGATGTCCACGGCGGATTCGGCGATCGTGGTCCAGTTCGACGACAACGGGACCGCCGATCACCTGTGGCGCCTGCTGGACTAGCTCTTCGACAGGCTCCGGCTCGCCGCGTCCGCGATCTTCTGCACGATGAGCGGCTGCCCGTCCGGCGACTTCACCGTGGGGTTGACCGAGTACGCCACGACCCTGGAAAGGTTCTGGGTCGCGAAGATCCCGCTCGCGTAGCCGTACCGGCTGCCGGTCTTCCCCCAGACGGTGATCCCGTTCAGGCTCAGCTTCATCAGGCCCTGGCTGTAACTGGCCGGGCCACTGCCGTCGGACATCGGCACACGGGGAACGGCGAACAGCCGCGGCATCACGGCGGGACCGAGCAGCCGTCCCTGGAACAGGCCGGTGATGAACTTGCCGAGGTCCTCCGCCGTGGAGATGATCGCGCCCGCGGCGCCGGGGATGGACTGGTTCATCTCGGTGACGTCGACCAGTTTCCCGTCCACGTCCAGATATCCGCGCGCGGCCGGGTTCGGCAGTCGCGGGTCGTCCTCCGGATAGTAGGTGCGCCAGAGGCCGAGCGGGACGGTGATGCGATCGCGCAGGTTGCGCGCGTAGGACTGTCCCGTCACCTTCTCGACGAGCATCCCGGCCGTCACGTACGCGGTGTTCGTGTACTTCTGCGCCGTGCCGGGCCGGAAGTCGATCGGGTGACGCAGCGCGGTGTCCACGACCTGGCGCGGGCTCCAGTGCTCGTAGCGGTGCGCGAGGATCCACTCCGGCTCGTAGAGACCGGGGATGTCCACCGACGGCAGCCCGGACGTGTGGTCGAGCAGGGTGCGCACCGGCACCGGCGGATAGCCCGCCGGGAGCAGACCGGGGAGATACCGCTGGACCGGCTGTTCGAGGTCGATCCGGTGTTCCTGCGCCAGTTGCAGCACCATGACGGCGGTGTAGACCTTGGTGGTACTGCCGATCCGGAAGAACCCGTCCGGCCGGACGGGGGCGTGCGTGCGGGCGTCGGACTCACCGGAGGTGCCGGACCAGGACCCCGAGTCGCCGGTGACCCGGACCAGCGCACCCCTCGTGTCCTTGTCGGGCAGGCCCGCGATCGCCGCCGACAACGCGGCCGGATCGGGCTTTCCGAGATCCGACGCCGCGGCGGCCGTCACCGGGGTGAGGGCCGCCGCGACGGCGACGACTACTACTGCTGTGACAATTGGAAGTTTCATGTCACACATGATGTCCGCGCGAGGCAGCGGGGACATCAGGGAAATACCCGGTCTCCGAAGATCAGGGTCACTCCACGGTGACGGACTTCGCGAGGTTCCGCGGCTTGTCGATGTCGTGGCCGAGGATCAGCGCCGCGTGGTAGGCCAGCAGCTGCAGCGGGATCGTGAGCAGGATCGGGTCGAGTTCCGGCTCCGAACGCGGGACCACGAACCGCGGCACGTCGAGGTCGCCGAAGTCGACGTCGTCGTGGGTGATCGCCAGCACCTGCCCCTTGCGCGCCTTGATCTGCTGCATCGCGGCGAGGTTGCGGTCGGCGAGGTCGTCGGACGGCACGATCGCGACCGTCGGCAGCTCCTCGTCGATCAGCGCGAGCGGGCCGTGCTTGAGTTCCGAGGTCTGGTAGGCCTCCGCGTGACGGTACGAGATCTCCTTGAACTTCTGCGCACCCTCGCGCGCCACCGGGAAGCCCCGGACCCGGCCGATGAAGAACAGGCTCCGCGCGTCCGCGCAGATCTTGGCGTGCTCGGCGATCTGGGACTCCGCCTCGACGATGGAGGCGACCTGCGCGGGCAGTGCCCGCAGCGCCGCGACGATCCGCTGTCCGTCCGCATTGGACAGATCGCGGACCCGGCCGAGCGCCAGCGCGATCATCGCGAAGCCGACGGCCATGTTGGTCAGCGCCTTGGTCGACGCGACGGCGATCTCCGGACCGGCGTGCAGGTACAGGCCGCCGTCGCAGGCCCGCGCGATCGTCGAGCCGACGACGTTGACGAGGCCGACCACCCGGCCGCCCTTGCGCTTGACCTCTTCGACGGCGAACGCGGTGTCCGCGGTCTCGCCGGACTGGCTGACCGCGATGTAGAGGGTGTCCGCTTCGATGATCGGGTTGCGGTAGCGGAACTCGGACGCGGCCTCCGCGTCGGCCGGGACCCGCGCCAGATCCTCGATCATGGTCGCGCCGATCTGCCCCGCGTAGTACGCCGAGCCGCAGCCGAGGATCTTCACCCTCGCGAAACCGCGCAGGTCACGGGCGGTCAGGTTCAGACCGTCCAAACGGGACACACCGAACCGGTCGTCGAGGCGGCCCCGGATCATCCGCTCCAGGCACTCGGGCTGTTCCTGGATCTCCTTGTACATGTAGTGCCGGTGACCGCCGAGGTCGAGGTCGTCGGCCTGGATGTCGATCTCGGTCGCGGCCTTGCCGGTGTCGCTCTCGTCGACGGTGAAGGTGCGGTAACCCGTGGCGGAGACGCTGGCAAACTCGCCGTCGTCGAGGTGCACCACCTGCGAGGTGTGCCGGACCAGCGCGGACAGGTCGCTGGCCACGAACATCTCCCGGTCGCCGACGCCGATGATCAGCGGCGAACCGTTACGCGCGACCACCACACGGTCGGGGTGCTCGGTGTCGGTCACCGCGATCGCGTACGTCCCCGTGACGCGGGAAACGGCTTCGACGACGGCGTCTTCGAGGGTCTTCGCGCCCGACCTCGCGATGAGGTGGGCGAGCACCTCGGTGTCGGTCTCGGAGGTCAGGGTCACCCCGGCCTGGCCGAGCTGCTCGCGCAGCGCGTCGGCGTTGTCGATGATCCCGTTGTGCACCACGGAGATCCGGCCGTCCTCGGAGACGTGCGGATGGGCGTTCGCCTCGGTCGCCGGGCCGTGCGTCGCCCACCTCGTGTGCCCGATGCCGACCTTGCCCGCGAGCCGCTTGGGCAGGGCCGCCGTCAGGTTCCGCACCCGCCCCACGATCCGGTGCACCTGAGCGCCTTTGCCGCCCAGCACGGAGATCCCGGCCGAGTCGTAGCCGCGGTACTCCAGCCGGGTGAGCCCCTCGATCAGGATCGGGGCGGCGTTCTGGCCGCCGATGTAGCCGACGATTCCGCACATGACGAGTCAACCTCACAAAAAGAAACGGACGGGGATGGTGTTCCGTCAGCCGTAGACGATGCGGCGCAGTTGCCGCTCGGACAGGTCGGGAGGCGCGACGAGGCGACGGCTCAGCTCCCCGGCGACGAGCGGGAAGATCTCGGGGTTCTTCCTGCCTTCGGCCTGCAACCGCGCGTGCCGCGACCGGACGTACTGCTCGACCGGCTGCCGGTAGAACGCCAGGACGTCCTCGACGACACGGGCGGCGATGGCCGTCGACAGACCTGTCGACGAGGCCACCTGCTCGACGATGTCCGCGTCCTCCACTGGACCCATCATGCACATCAGGATACCGAAACACCAGTTCTTGCCCGAAATCGGGCAAGAACTGGTGACTTCAGGATCGGATCGCCACTACCAGGCCGGTGACCAGGGCAGCTCGTTCCACCATCGACTCGACCAGCAGGTACTCGTGGTCCGCGTGAGCACCACCCCCGACGGCGCCCAATCCGTCGAGGGTCGGGACGCCGATCGCGGCGGTGAGGTTCCCGTCGCTCCCGCCCCCGACGGCCACCCCGGCGACTCCGGGCAGCAGCCGTTCCGCGACGGCGAAGAGGTCCGCGGCGGCAGACTCGGGCATCGGAGGCCGGTGGATCCCGCCGAGCACCGCGATTTCCGCCCCGTCGAGCCGCGGGGTGAGCGCGGCGAAGCCCGCCTCGACGCGCTCCTTCTCGGCGGCGGACTCGACCCGGACGTCGACCACGACGGTCGCGGAGGCGGGGACGACGTTGCTCGCCGTGCCCGCCGAAGCGACGGTCGGCGTGACGCTCGTCCCGGCCTCGGGCCTGCCGAGCGCGGCGATGGCCAGCACCTGATGTGCGGCTTCGGTCAGCGCGTTGATCCCGGCCTCGGGTTCGAGGCCTGCGTGCGAAGCCCGGCCGGTGATGACGACCTCGAACCTGCCACATCCCTTGCGGCCGATCTTCAGGCCGCCGCCGTCGGCCGCTCCTTCGAACACGAGCACCGTGCCGCACGCGCGGGCGCGGTCCTCGATGAGCGTCCGCGACCCGTGCGATCCCGTTTCCTCGTCGGCGGTCACCAGGATCTCGACGCCGGTCAGGTCGTCCAGTGCCGCCAGGCCGTGGATCGCCTGCACCAGCCCGCCGAGCATGTCGAACACCCCCGGCCCGGTCACCTTGCCGTCGGCCACCGCGAACGGGCGGCGGGCCAGTGTGCCGATCGGGAACACGGTGTCGTGATGTCCCAGGATCAGCACGCGCGGCTCACCACCGCCGGACCACCGGACGTGCGGCCCCGCCGCGCTCTCCACGAGTGCCGCCGTTCCGCCGAGGCGGGTCTCGAGGATGGCGGCGAGGGCCTCGGCCGACGCCGTCAAAGCCTCGATGTCGCCCGACGGCGACTCGATCTCGACGAGTGTCCTGAGGTCTTCGATCATCGCGTCGACAGTCATGCGGACATTTTCTCAGGCGGCTCCGGCGGGGACACCCTCGTCTTCGCTCAACCGCTCGGTCTTGGTCCAGGAATTGCGCCGGGCCAGCACGCGGAACAGGGCGCGCCAGGTCGCGATCACGCCGAGCACCAGGAACCCCGGATAGAGAAGGCCCGCGAGCAGGCAGCGGTGAAGCGGTTCCTCACCGAGACGCAGCCGGTGCACGACAGCCCACACCACGCCGGGCACCAGCAGCACGGCCACGCCGATCAGGGCCGCGCCCGGCAGCGCCGACGGCGGCGCGATCAGCCCGCCCAGGGTGACACCCGACCAGGAAGCGACGAGCGTGCCCGCGAACAACAGCGAAACCACCAAGGACAACGGCACCGTCAGCCAAGGCGTCACGAGGTAGGCGAGGAAGTCCAAAAGACCGATACTGCCGACATGCCTTGACGCCAGCAGTTTCCGCAAATGCCTTGCGCATTGCAAATTGCCCTGCGCCCACCGGGTGCGTTGCCGCAACAACCTGCGCAGATCGACGAGGCCCTGTTGCGTCACCCACGCCGATTTCACATAACGCATCCGGATACCGGCGACATGCAGCCTCAGCCCGAGTTCGAGATCCTCGACCAGGCAGTCCGACCAAGGGGCCGGGTCGAAGCGGCGTAATACGCCCAGTCTCGAAAACTGCCCGTTTCCGCCCATTCCGACACTGCCCGCCAAATCGCGCAAACTTTGCGAAGCGTCGGCGACCGCGCCGAACTCCAAATCCTGCAGCAAAGCGAGCACGCTGCGTCGGTTGTGAATACGCACCCGGCATTGCACGGCGCCGACGCCGCGGTCGCCGAACACGTCGGCCACCTCGCGCAGCATCCCCTGGCTGCCCCGGCCGTCCCCGTCGATGATGCCGACGATCGTCTTCGGCACGCTTCCCTCGGCTTCGCACAGGCGGAGGATGTAGCGGTACCCGGCGTTCAACGCCTCGCCCTTGCCCTGTCTGGCGTGCGGGAGTTCACGGCGCAGGACGTGCAGGCGCGGGTCCGTCACCTCGCGGAGGACGTCCGGCGTGCCGTCGTCCGAACCGTCGTCGATGACCAGAACACGGACCGGGTTCCGTTCCGTGCCAAGCGAAAGCGCGTTGCGGACGGTGTTGCCGACCACCCGCTCCTCGTTGAGCGCCGGGATGACGATCCAGAACTCCAGGCCCTCGCCGCGCGAGGCAACCGCCCGGCGCGGGCGCCCGGTGCGCCACGCGAACGCGGCGAGCAGGATGTTGTGCGCCGGCCACCACAGGAGCAGCAGCATCATGGTCGCGGCGAAGGCGGGGTTCGTCATGAGCGGGTGGTTCAGTCCTTCAAGCGAAGGTGCAGCGAACGCGCCATGAGCAGCAACGCGACCGCCCCGATCACCGCCGCGAGCACGGTGCTCACCGTCGCGCCCGCCATCGTCGCGCCGATTCCGAGCGCGGAAACCTTGACCGGGCCCACCGGCACCATCGACATGTCTTTCCTTCGGACAGGGGGCGCCACAAACATCTACTCACAGTTTTCATACCGTGAGTACGGGGTCACCCAGGGAAGCGATATTCAGCCTTTCGGGTGGGTACAGTACCCCGTCTGTGTTAACGTTCGCGGGCGACGATCCCCCGTAAAGGTGACCATCAAGTAGTGATCCTCGCCTCACCTAACACTCTTTCGTGACTTCAACGACGAATTCACGCCGTACCTCAGCGCGAACCCGGAAGAAGGACCAGGTGCGTAACGCACAGAACGAGACCGACGTCATGCCCGAAATCTGGCTGGTCGCGGGAACCCGCCCGGAAGCCGTGAAACTGGCTCCGGTGGCCAGGGCATTGGCTTCCGGAGGCCGGATGCGGCCCGTGATCGTCGCCACGGGACAGCATCCGGAAATGGTCGGCCAGGCCTTGGCGACGTTCGGCTTGACGACGGATGAAAACCTGACGCTGAACCGGCGAACGGGTTCCCAGCCGGAACTCCTTTCCGGCCTCCTCACCGGTCTGGAAGAAGTGGCCGACCGGCGCCCGCCCGCCGCCGTGGTCGTCCAGGGCGACACGACGACCACCTTGGCCGGGGCGCTCGCCGCGTTCTGGCGCCGCGTCCCCGTGGTGCACCTCGAAGCCGGCCTCCGCTCGTTCGACCTCGGCGCGCCGTTCCCCGAGGAACTCAACCGGAAACTGGTGACCCAGGCGGCCGCGCTCCACCTCGCCCCCACGCCCGACGCCGCCGCGAACCTGCGCGCCGAAGGGGTGCCCGAGAAGAACGTGCTGGTCGCGGGGAACACCGTCGTCGACGCGATCCTCACGGTGACGGACAAATCCACCACGGTGCACAATCCGGAACTGGCGACACTGCTCGAGAACGCGACCCGCGGCGCGGTCAAGCTGATGCTGGTCACCCTCCACCGCCGCGAATCCTGGGGTGAGCCGATGCGCCGGGTCCTGCGCGCGGTGGCCGACCTGATGGCCGCGGATCCGGAACTGCGGGTGGTGCTTCCCGCGCATCCGAACCCGGAAGTGCGCGACCTGGTCCGCGAAGAGCTGGCGGGCTCGCCGGGCGCGCTGATCACCGGCCCGCTGCCCTATCCCGAACTGGCCGCGACCCTCGCCGCCAGCACGATCGTGCTCTCCGATTCCGGCGGGATCCAGGAGGAGGCCCCGACTTTCGGTGTCCCGGTCCTGGTGCTCCGTGACGTCACCGAGCGCATGGAGGCCGTGAACGCCGGCTGCGCGCTGCTTGTCGGTACGGATCGCGACATGATCGTCTCGACCGCGAAGCGACTGCTGAACGACCCAGCGGCGCGTACGCGGATGATGAGCAGCGGCAACCCCTTCGGCGACGGCGCCGCGGCGGAACGGACCGAGCGGGCGCTCGCGTATCTGCTGGGCCTGGCCCCGGATCTGCCCGCCCCGTTCCGGCCGTCCTCCGCGAACGAACCGGTCGAGGTCTGACCCGATGACGGAGGACAAGGGCGCGCGGCGTTTTCGCCTGCCCGCTTGGTTCCGGCTCGTGGTCGTCGCGGTCGTCGCCCTCACCGTCGCGGGGTTCGTCCTGGTCCAGGTCACCGGGACGGATCCGGTGACGGCTTCGCCGCCCGCCACTCCGGTGCCGCTCGCCGGCCGCCTTCCCGAGGCGGCCAAGGCGGGGCTGCCCGGCCCCGGCGGCGACCCGAACCGGAAGACTCTCGTGCTCTACGACGACGGGCGCAAGAAGGACGGGACCGTTTCCCCGCCCGAAGAGGTCAAGACGGCCGAGGCGTACGCGATGTTCACCGCGAACCTCGTTTCCCGTGGCACCGCTTGGGAAATGCGGCCCGCCGCCGACTACCGGCCGCGGCAGGCGGACGCGTTCCAGGCCGTGGTGTACCTCGGCTCGGTCTCCGACGCGGCGTTGCCGAAAGCGTTTCTCAGCGACGTCGCGGCTGCTCGTGTCCCCGTGGTCTGGATCGGCGCCAACATCTGGCAATTGCCCGCCGTCCCCGGCTGGCGCGCGAAGAGCTATCGCGACGACAACCCCACCACCGTCACCTACAAGGGCACTCCCCTGCGCCGCGATCCGCGTTCGGGCACCGGGGTCGTCGCGATCGACGTCCGTGACACGACGAAGGTCCAGATCCTGGCCGAGGCGAGCACCCCCGGCGGCACGCCGTCACCCTGGGCCGTCCATTCAGGACAGTTGACGTATGTGGCCGAAGTTCCTTACGCCTACGCGGAAGCGCAAGACCGCTACCTCGCCGCGGCCGACATCCTCCTGGGTGTCCTTTCGCCGCAGGCGCCGAACCGGCACCGCGCGCTGATCCGGCTCGAAGACGTCGGTCCCCGGACGAAACCCGAAGAACTCCGCAGGGTCACGGACTTCCTCGTCCGGCAGAAGGTCCCGTTCTCCCTCGCGGTCTACCCGTACTACTCGGATCCGCAGGGCCGGGCCAACGACGGGAAGCCGACCTCCGCGCGGCTGGTGGACTCGCCGGAACTGGTCGACGTGCTCAAGGAGGCCGTCCAGGCGGGCGCGACGCTGGTCATGCACGGCTACAGCCACCAGAGTGACAGCGGCCCGAACCCGTACGACGGGGTGAGCGCGAGCGACTTCGAGTTCTACAAGTCCAGTGTCGACGGCAACGGCGTCGTGCGCATGGACGGGCCGATGCCCGAGGACTCGGCGCGCTGGTTCGACGAGCGGATCGCGACCGGCCTCGGGGAGTTCCGGCGAGTGGGCCTCCCGGAACCGACGATGTTCGAGTTCCCGCACTACGGCGGTTCCGCCGTGGACTACCAGCGGACCACCGAACTCTTCCAGGCCCGCTACGACCGCGGCAGTTACTACGCGGGCTTCTGCCCCGGCGGCCGATGCGGCTCGACGGCCACGGCGACGTCGGAACAGGTGTACGGGCAGTTCTTCCCGTACCCGGTACGCGACGTCTACGGCGCGAACGTCGTCCCCGAGAACATCGGCAACGTGGCGCCCGTGGCGTTCAACCAGCACGCCTCCCGCACCGCCGTCGACATGCTCGCCGACGCCCAGAGCGCGCTCGTCGTCCGCGACAACGTCGCCGGCTTCTTCTACCACCCTTTTCTCGGCGAAGGTGGCCTGCGGGATCTGGTGAGTTCTCTGCAGGCGCTGGGGTACCGCTTCGCCACGACGTCGGAGATCCTCGACGGCTGAGTCTCGTGAGTGGCGCGGCAAGGCGTGACGGGGCGGAAAGTCCGGTTCTCGACCTTTGACGGTTGCCGACCGGCGCCGGACTGCGCATGCTTTGCGCCAACCCGGCGTCGGTGGGGGTGCCTATGTACCAGGAACGCGAGGAGCCCAGCGCGCGGCGAGCGGTGCCGGACGCGGTGCGGTCCGGACCATTCCATCGCGCGCTTTCCGAAGCGGTGGATCACCGCGGGCTTTCCCTGTCCCGTATCCGCGCGCATCTGGCGGCGCGCGGTGTTTCCGTGGCGGAATCGACCTTGAGCTACTGGCAGCGCGGGCTCCGGCATCCGTCGACGCCGCGCTCGCTCGAAATCGTCCGCGCGCTCGAAGCGGTGCTGGGCCTGCCGCCGGACAGCCTGGTCGTCCTGATCGGCCCGCAGCGGCGGTCACCCGGCGACGACCACCGGCCCTCGGTGGCGGAACTACGGCAAAGCTGGGCCGAAACCTGCTCGCTGATGGACGAACTGAGCGAATCCCCCGGTGCGGAGGGAAACGCGAAGCTCGACGTGGTGACCGTCGTCGACGTGCTGACCTTGACCGGGCAAGGCCGGACCTCGGAGATCACCTCGACCATGGTCGTGCGGGCGCGCGAGCCCGGCGCGGACGGCTTCGTGGTGACCCATCAAGACGAAGACGGCACCGACATGGAGGCCACGACGGTCTTCGCCACCGATGGCTGCCGAAGAGGCAGAGTGCGGCGAAGCACCTCCTCGCCGGGAATGGTGTTCGAGCTCCTCTTCGACCGCAGCTTGGCCGAAGGCGAGACATACACCTTCGCGTTCACCCTGCGCCTGGCCGCGTCGGTCCGGTCCACCTGTTTCCACCGGACGGTACGAGCCCGCATGTCGGCGTACCTGCTTCGCATGCGTTTCGACGCCGACGCGATCCCCGCCCGCTGTGTCAAAACCGTGCGGGAGCGCGAGGATCTGGCTCCCGTGGTCAGCGAACCGCTGCACCCCGGACCGGGTGCGACGGTCAGTGCCTACTTCGAAGAACTCGACGTCGGCATCGCGGGGATCGACCTCATCTGGGAGTGAGGCGGCGTTTCCGCAACACCGTGACCAGCACGAGCCCCAGCCCGGCGATCCCGGCGGCGATCAACCCGGCCACGATCGAGACGGGCAGGCCGGTGTCGGCGGCAGGGGGTACGGTCTGGGCGAAGCCGATCCCGCCATCACGCTGGTAGTCCGATCCAGGGAGCTTGTCGGCGTAGCGGCCGTGCACAGTCCGCTGATAGTCGGGCAGCGGGACGAGCTTCCCCACCGGCGACTGCGGCAGGCTCGCCTGCAGCAGCACCACACCGTCGGGACGCAGTTCGTACCAGCCGTTGATCTGGGGCTCGTTGAGCAGCACCGAACCGGGCCGCAGCCGCGCGCTCAGGGTCTCTTCGTCGTTGCCGGAGAACACGCTCGCGGCGACCCATTTTCCCTGGCCTTCCGGCATCGCCTGCAGCGTGGCCTTCTGACCGGAATCGGCGGTGGCCGTCACGGCGACGGATCGCAGCACGCCCGCCGGCGCCCCGGCGATGCCCCTGACGAAGTCGGGATTGAGGGTGTAGACCGGGAAACCCTTCTCCCCCATCGTGATCCGTTGCGGTTCGATGTGGTCGACCTGCCGGAAGTTCGATCTCGCGAGTCCGATCGCGTCGGGCTGCGCTGCGACGCTCACGGCGGCCGCGAGATCGCCGGACGAGGGCGCGACGACGTTCTCGCTCGCCGAGGCGGGCAGCGTGGCGGGGAGCAGCGTCGCGACGGCGACCGCGAGACATCCGGAGAACTTCCGGCAGATCGTGTTCATGACCGCGTCTCAGCCCTTCCGGATGTTGACGATGGTGTCGTTCCAGCGGAACTGGCCGTTGCTGCGGTACTGGTTGTAGTTCCAGGTCTGGTAGCGCTGATACGTCGGCCACGGGTCACCGACCATGATCGACTGGTTCGCCGAGTCGTAGCCGTAGATCACCTCCGCGTGGCCACCGCCGGAGGTCCAGTAGATCCCCGTCAGGTTCAGGATCCCGGCGTCGACCTGGCTGACGACCGAGTTGAAGCCGATCGGCCCGCCCGCGTCCTGCGCGGAGAAACCGGTGCCCCGGAAACCGCGGACGATCTCGGAGATCTGGGCCGCCTGGTTCGGGCAGTACCCGGCCGAGGAACCCTTGCCAGCGGCGCAGAACTGGGCCTGGGTGGCACTGCCGCCCTGCGACCGCTCGATGCTCGAACCGTCCGCGGCCCAGCACCACTGGTTCTGCTGCTGCACCTGCTGGGTGTAGTTCAGCTGCTTGGAGGCGGCCGTCGAGGCGACCGTGAACGCGGTCCCCGCGACCGGCGCGATCTCGCGCACTTGAGTGTGGGTCTGGGTCTTGATCAGGCCGGTGGGCCGGTCCCCGGCGTCGCCGGGCTGCGCGAGGGCGGTGGCGGGCAACATGCTCAGCGCGAAGACGGCGGCTCCGGTGGCCAGTACGGCCCTCGAAAGGCTCTTCACAGATGTCTCCTTTGACACGGGGATGGGGAGATCACCGTGCGCCGCCCCGGCCACGGGGACAACGCCCTCACCGGGCGCGGGAGAACCGCTGTGATCGTTCACAGCTCGGGGTCACGTTCGCGGGCCAGGAAACACCGGGTGAACCGGCGGCGGGACACGATCGCCGCGCAAGATTCACGACCCCTTCACAAAGGCTGTGAATCCACCACTGATCAGGACCTCGGTGTCGCGAGGGTGGTGGGCCGGGTACGGCCCCGCAAGGTGACGTCCTCCGTCGCCTTCCACCGCGTGGCTTCGGGCTCGGCCGCCGACTCGATCGCCGTCCACGAAGCGAGCAACCGGGCTTCGACGTTCTTCGCCAGTTCCGTCAACCGGGCCGCTTCGTTGACCGGGTCGCCGATGACCGTGTACTCGAACCGCCGCGGATCGCCGACGTTCCCGGCGACCACCTCACCCGTCGCCACCCCGATCCCGGCCGGGCATTCCGGCACCTCCGCGGCCAGCCTGCGCGCGATCGCCCTGCCCGTGGACAACGCGAGGGTCGCGTGGTCGGCCAACAGCACCGGCGCGCCGAAGATCGCGAGCGCGGCGTCACCGACGAACTTGTTGACCAGCCCGTGGTTGCGGTCGACCTCGTCGACCACCACCGCGAAGAACCGGTTGAGCAGGCCGACGACCTCTTCGGGCGGGCGGCTCGCGGCCAGCGTCGTCGAGCCGATCAGGTCCACGAACAGCACCGACACCGTCCGCACCGTGCCGCCGAGTTCGGCGGTGGTGGTGCGCATCGCCTCGCTCGCGACGTCCTCGCCGACGTGCCTGCCGAACAGGTCCCGCAACCGTTCGCGTTCGGCGAGACCGACGGCCATCCCGTTGAACCCCGCTTGCAGCAGACCGAGTTCGGTGCCGTCGTAGACCGGGATCTCCACGGCGAAATCACCGGCCCGCACCCTGCCCAGCGCGTGCTGCACCGACCGGATCGGGTTCACCACGGCGCGGGCGGTGAACACCGTCACCAGCAACCCGAAGCACAGCACCACCAGGCCCAGCACGATCACCGAGATGGCGAGTTTCGTGGTCGACACGTCGCCGCGCACCCACGCCAGGACGGCCGTGACCACCAGCCCGGCCACCGGGACCCCGGTGCCGAGGCACCAGAACAGCAGCATCCGCAGATTGACCCCGCCGCTGAGCGGCCGCGCCGGCGAAGTGCCCGCCAAGGCCAGGGCCGCGTACGGCCGCAGGATGAACTCACCCGCGAGATAGGCGATCGCGCAGACGACCACCCCCGCGAACGCGACGACGAGCAGTTCGGTCAGCACGACCCGCGGCTGCACCAGCGCGGCCAGCACGCCGAACACGACGGTCGCGACGCCCCACAGCACCGCCTGGACCAGCGTCAGGCGCAACGGGACCCGCAGGCTGGCGGCGCGTTCCGTGTCGGTCGGCGTCCGGCCTTCGGCCGCCCAGCGCAACGTCCGCAGCGCGCCGCGGGTGCCCCACAGCGCGCCCACGACGACGGCGGAGACCACGTAGCCGGGGACCGCGATCGCGGTCACCCGGACGAGTTCGCCGGACATACCGGGAGCGGGCATGAGCAGGGCCGCCAGCCCGACCACGACCAGCGCGCCGATGACGTTGGTCGCGATCAGCGTGCCGGTGAGCAGCCCCTGGACGCGGCGGCGCAACACGGCCGCGTCCTGATCGAGCGGACCGAGCAGCCACGAGCCGAACGGCCCCTGCCCGCGGCCCCGAAGTGAGGAGTCCCTGTCTGGTCGCACCCGTCCCCGCCGTTCACCCGGTTTGAGTGAACGACTGTACACCGAACGCGGGGCTCAGCCGACGTGGATCCCCGGCCGCCGCGCCGGGTCCCGCTCACTGGTGCGGATGATCTCCCGGACCACCGGAGCGGTGTCCCCGCGCCCGAGGATCAGATAGCGGAACAGATGCCCGAGCGGATTGCCCTCGCTCCATTCGAAATGGCACTGCGGACGCACGCCGGTGGTGTCGCGCAACGAGAGCAGGACCGCCGCGATCGCGTTCGGCGCGGCCGGGCTTTCCACGCGCAGGACCCGGAAACCCTCGATCTCGACACCGCGGACCTTCAGCACGTCGCTGAAGCCGGACGGGTCGATGACGTCGATCTCGAGGAACAGGACGTCGGCGGCGCCCGGCACCGGGTTCAGGCCACGCTGTTCGGCCTCCTTCGCCCGGTACTCGTCGGCGTCCCCGGCCTGACGGCGGTTCGCGATGATGGTCAGCGCGCCGTCGTAAGCGATCGACTCGGTGACGAACCGGCGGGCGGGCTCGTCGAACTCGATGTGCTCCACCCGCAGTTCCGTGGTGCGGCTGACCCGCGAGACCAGCGACACGACGATGATCCCGAGGATGAAGAACGCGGAGATGGTGAGCCCGTCGGGCTTCTCGATGACGTTCTCCACCAAGGCGTAGATCAGGATCAGGGTCAGCACGGCGAAGGCGATCGCGGCCTTGCGCTGACGTTTCTTCGCCGCGGAGATGGCGACCGCGACCGACGCGGACACCATCATCGCGAGGATCCCGGTGGCGTACGCCCCGGCTTGGGCGTTGACGTCGGCGTTGAAGACGATCGTCACCAGGACGCAGATCGCGGTGTAGACGAGCACCACCGGCCGCACGGCGCGGGCCCAGTCCGGAGCCATCCCGTACGCGGGCAGGTACCGCGGCACGATGTTGATCAGCCCGGCCATCGCCGACGCCCCGGCGAACCACAGGATCAGGATGCTGCTGATGTCATACGCCGTGCCGACCCATTCGCCGAGCAGTTCGTGCGCGAGATACGCCAGCGCCCGGCCGTTCGCCTCGCCGCCCGGTTTGAACTGATCCGCCGGGATCAGGATCGTGGTGACGAAACTGGTCGCGATCAGGTACACGGACATGATCAGCGCGGCGACGGTGAGCAGCTTGCGGGTGTTGCGGATCCGGTTCGCCAATTTCCGCTCGGCGTTCTCGCCCTTGGCCGCGACGAGCGGCATCATGCTCACGCCGGTCTCGAAACCGGACAATCCGAGCACCAGCAACGGAAACGCCAGGATCGCCGGGCCGACGACACCGCCGAACCCGCCTCCCCCGGAGGTGAGCGCGTCGGTCCAGCGGCCGAACGCGGCGGGTTCGGCGATCACCTCGCCGATCCCGGCGACCACCACCACGGCGTTTAGCAGCAGGAACACCGCCACCAGCGGGATCGCGACCCCGACCGCCTCGCTGAACCCGAGCAGGAACACCCCGCCGAGGATCAGCAGCAGGATCACCGTGATCAGCACCGCGTGCCCGTGCAGGAACGACGGCACGTGCGGATTCTCCAGCGCGTGCACCGTGGCGTCGGCCGAGGACAGCGTGATGGTGATGATCCACGACGTCGCGACGAAACCGAGCAGCACCAGGACGAAGAGCTTGCCGCGCCAGAACGGCAGCAGGTTTTCGAGCATCGCGACCGATCCCTGGCCGTGCGGGCTCTCCTTCGCCACCCGCCGGTACATCGGCAGCATGCCGAGCAGGGTGAGCGCGACGATCAGCAACGTCGCCAGCGGCGAGAGGGCGCCGGCGGCCAGAGCCGCGATGCCGGGAAGGTACGACAGCGTGGAGAAGTAGTCGACCCCGGTGAGGCACATGACCTTCCACCACGACTGCGGAGTGGTGTGCTCCTCGTGGCTTTCCGGCCCGACCGGCTGGACGCGGTGCTCCATCAGCCAGCGGCCGACCCTGCCCGTCGGCGCCGCCTGCCGGACCGGGCTGTCCACCCGATCCGGAACAACGAATTCCGGTACCTCGGTCATGCCGTGCCTCCCCCGCGTTTCGTGTGCGCGCACAGCATGCCCGACCCGTCCGGCGGAGCCGATCCGGCACGCCGGATCGTCAGCGGACAGTGCCGGAGCCCACCAGCGTGGTGGCGTCGAGCTCGGTGACCCCTTCGGCGCGCAAGGAATCGAGATACCTCTCACGCACCTGTTCGAGGACACCGGGTTCGAGATCGTCGACAATCCCCCGGAAACCGGAACCGATGACGACCAGCCACGCCACTTCGGGTGTCATCGTCAGCCGCAGCTCGTTGACCACGACGTCCACATCGGACAGATCGCGCCCGGAAAGCCAGTCGGCGTAGGTGCCGACCTGGTTGATCCGGTCGATCAGACCGGGTTCGCGTTCCGGCGGCGGCTCGGAAGCGGTCACCTCGGCCATCGCCCGCCCGACGTGACGTCCGGCCGTCACCATCGCACCACCGCGCCAGATGGTGAACACTGCCCGCCCACCGGGACGGACCCGGCTGATCAGCCGTTCGGTACCGGCCGTCATGTCGGGGAAGAAGAAGATGCCGAGCGCGGACAGCACGGCGTCGTAGCCGTCGGTGTCCCAGGCCGTCGCGTCGGCTTCGTGGGCGCGCAGTTGCGGCAGATCCGCCGAAATCCGGCGAAGCTCGCCGATCATCGGCCCCGAGAGGTCGATCGCGTCCACCACACCGCCGGTGCCGACGGCACGGGCAGCCGGAATCGCCGACGCTCCCGTGCCGCAGCAGGCGTCGAGGACACGGGATCCTTCGCCGATCCCGGCGGCCGCCACCGTGGCCGCGCCGATCGGGTCCCACAGATGACGGCCCAGTGCGGTGAAATCGGCGGCGGCCGCGTCGAAGGCACGCTGGGTGCCGACCTTGCGAGAAGACATGCCGCGACGATATCCGTTTCGCGCTCCGTGCGAAGCCACCTACGACGGGGCACCCGGTCGGCGGGCTGATCGCGAACTGTTCCGGCACTAGCGTGGTCGTCATAGCGGACCGGGCCTCACCGTATGAAGCGACGGTCTTCTGGCGCTGCACACGCTGAGACCAATCCGGCCCCGGCCGGGCTCCGAAAACCGGACATGGACCAAGGAGACCTCGCCCCGGACTTCACCCTGCCCGACGACACCGGCCGGGACCGCACGCTGTCGGACTTCCTGGCAAGCGGCCCGGTCGTGCTGTTCTTCTATCCCGCCGCGATGACCGGCGGCTGCACCGCCGAGAGCTGCCACTTCCGCGACCTGGCCGCGGAATTCGGCGAAGTCGGCGCCCACCGCGTCGGGATCAGCCCGGACGGCGTCACCAAACAGCGAGAATTCTCCGCCCTGCACGGCTTCGACTATCCGCTGCTGTCCGATGTGGACGGTACAGTCGCCAAGCAGTTCGGTGTCTGGCGCCGGTTCAGCCCGCTGCACGCCAAACGGCACACCTTCGTGATCGACACCGACCGCAAGGTCCTCGCGGTGATCAAGAGTGAGCTGAAGTTCGACGTCCACGCCGACAAGGCGCTCGCGGCCCTGCGCGAGCGGACGCCCGCCTCCTAGCCGCTCCTCGCGAGTGGCAAGGCTGGTTCTGACGGACCCGTATTTGCCTGCCCACTGGTGCGACTGGCGGTCGAGTGTGGAGGATTCGGGACGTTCAACGTCCTGAATCCTCCACGCTCGGTCTCGGTGATGGGGGATTCGGGACGTCGCACGTCCGGAAGCTTCCCCCGTCGCGTATCTGCCACCGGTCGTGACCGGTGCGACCTTGATCGACGGAGAACTGGGGACGGTGAGTGTCCCGGATCTTCCGTTGATCAAGATTCAAGACCGGGCGATCCTCTCGACGGTGAAGGAATCAGGACGTTCAACGTCCTGATTCCTTCACCGTCAAGCCCGACAGCCGCGAAACCGCCACCTTCGCTCAGGTCAGGCGCGGGTAGGTAATGCTGGTCCGTTCTAACCGTCCTCACCACTCACGAGGACGCGCGAGAGCGCGGCCGTCCCCTCGAACAGCGCCTTCGAGCGCGCCGTGATGCCTGCCTCCCGGACGGCGAGAGCGGACGCGACGTCCTCCAGCCGCCGCGATCGCCGCAACTCCGGCATCAGTGCCCGCAGGGGCTCGACACGGTGACCGGCCAGCCGCAGCTGGTGCACGATCCGCGCGTCCCGGACCTGGGACGGCGTGTACCGCCGCGTGCCCCGCTGATCGCGATCAGGGACGACGAGCCGTTCCGCGTCCCAGTGCCGCAACGTCGACGGACGCACGCCGAGCGCCGACGCGAGTTCGGAAACGCCCATCGAGTCCGAGCCGCGCACGTCTTCCATCGGTTCGCGCGAGATCACCCGGACGGCTTCCCTGGCCTCTCTGAGATCGGCGCGCTCGGCGTCGAGCCCGGCGTGGGCCGCGTCGAGGAGCGCGAGCACGTCGGTGAGCGGATCCCGGTGCAGCGCCCGGACGATCCTCTTGGCCTCGACCGGACCCACCCCGGCGGCGAGCGCGCGGTACGCCAGCGCGGACCGGAGGTGGATCTCCCCGTAGTTCCGGTAGCCCGAGGCCGTCCGCGCCGCCGCCGGGAGCACGCCGTCGCGTTCGAGGTTGCGCACCTGCTGGACGGAGCAGCCTGCCCGCCGGGCGATCTCCGCAGTTTTGAGACTTGGCACCGTCATCCCCTCTAAAACGTCCTCGAACCCTCCACAAGCACTTTAATGTGACGCTTGAGCACATGACCATCGACGAGATCATCGGCCTCGTGACGGGCCTCGACGGCGTCCTGGCTCTCACCCCGTCGGCAGGCGACGAGTGGCCGGAGCTCAGCTGGGGCGACGCGTTCTTCTACTACTCCCCCGACGGCGTCGTCCCGGCGAACGTCCAGCCCTTCGCGACGATCGTGACGAAGAACTACCCCGGTGACGAGAGTTCGCGCCTGGACCGGCCGGACACGTTCCGCGTGAACATCCACGCCGGGAAGGAGGAGTTCGCCCGGCGACTCGGCCGGGCGCCTCGGGACACGGCCGGAACCGAGGTCGATCCCGGCATCGAAGACACCGTGATCGCCCATCCCGTGTACGGAACCGCGGGTTGGCTGGCGGTGGTGAACCCGGCGTCGGAGACCGAAGCGGCCACCCGCGAACTGCTCGGCACGGCATACCGGCTGGCGCGGGCGCGTTACGAGCGCCGGGCGGAATCCTCGCACGATTAGAGGACTGAATGCGGGGAGCCCGCGACTTGTATCGTGGGGCGAGTGGGCCGGAAACTTCGAACCAGTGACCGGCTCAGGCCGGTCGACCTGGCGCGTGAGCACGGTCTGTCCACACAGGCGGTCCGCAACTACGAGGCGGACGGAATCCTTCCCGCCGCCGAACGCGGCCCCCACGGCTATCGCACCTATACGCCGCGCCACGCGCAAGCCCTGCGCGCGTTCCTGGCGCTCGTACCAGGGCACGGCCACGCGACGGCGACGTCGATCATGGGGGCGGTCAACCGGGGCGCGGTCGAAGAGGCGCTTCGGCTCGTCGACGAGAGTCACGCGGAACTGCTCGACGACCGCCGCACCCTCCAAGCCGTCACGGCCGCGCTCCGCGAACTCGAGCCCGTGCCGCAGGAGCGGGGCGAGGTGTTCGTCGGCCCGTTGTCCCGGAAACTCGGCGTCCGGCCCGCCACCCTGCGCGAATGGGAACGCGCCGGCCTGCTCCGGCCCGGACGCGATCCGCGGACGGGTTATCGCGTCTACAGCGCGGCCGACGTCCGCGACGCCAAGCTGACCCATCAGCTCAGGCGCGGCGGTTACCTCCTGGAGCGGATCGCGCCGCTGATCGAGCAGGTCCGCTCGGCAGGCGGTGTGGTGCCGCTCGAATCGACGCTGCGCGACTGGCACGACCGGCTCGCGGCCCGCGGCCGCGCGATGCTCTCCGGCGCCGCCGCACTGGACACTTATCTCGGCGGTGCGACCGCTGGCACTTTTGGGACAATGACGCTTCCGCGCAATTGAATACGCAGGCAATTCACGTTTTCCGCATACGAAAGTAGGACCGCGATCGCGGAACCTACTTTTGGCGCTACGACGGGATGGACGAGCGCTCGTACTGTGCGTCACGTCGAGATGAACCGCCCGGTCCCTGCCTTTTCGAACATATTCCGGCGGTTCGTCATTCCCTCCTTATCGAAGGAATTCGCCATGCGCATTCGCGGACCCGTCATGCTCACCCTGTTGAGTGTCTGCGCCGGAATAGGCGCGCTCGCCGTCCCGGCGACCGCCGCGCCGTCCACCGCCTACGACCAGACGATGCTCGAGACGCTCGCCGCCCAGCTCAAGGTCAGCCCGCTCCAGGCCGCGCAGCGGCTGGACCACGAGAAAAGCCTGATCTCGTCGCTGGAGAGCATCAGAACGCGGGGTCTCCACACCGACGGCGCGTACTTCGACGACGCCGGCGCGCTCGTGGTGAACTCCGCCGACGCCGGATCCGCCCAGGCGCTCCGGTCGGCCGGGCTGACGCCGCGCAGTGGCGCCCGCGGCGAAAACGCGCTGAACGCGCTGGCCGACACCGTCGGCAAGGTGATCGGCAGCGACGTCGGCCAGGTGCAGTCGTGGGGTCCGGAACTCGCGGCCGACCAGGTCGTCGTCACCGTGCAGCCGGGTGCCGACGGCGCCCTCGTCCGGCGGCTTTCGGCGCTGCCCGGCGTCTCCGTGCGGACCGGGGTCGCCAACGGCAACACCACGCAGGCCGACGTCATCCCCGGCCAGATCATGGATCTCGACCCCGGCACCAACTGCTCGCTCGGCTTCCCCGGCACCACCGGTGACGGCGACAACGTGCTGCTCACCGCCGGGCACTGCGTCGAGGGCAACCCGGACATCCTGAACCGGAACGGCGTCCACATCGGACGCGGTGTCGCCACCGAGTTCCCGTCGGTCGACATGGGCCTGATGGACATCGACGACGAGGACACCGGCCGCGGCTACGTGGACACCCGCAAGGGCACCACGGTGCGGATCACCGGCAGCTCGAAGGCACCGGTCGGCACCACGCTGTGCAAGGCGGGCAACACCACCGGCTGGACCTGCGGCAAGATCACCGCCTACAACCAGACCGTGCGCTACAGCGGGGAAAGCGTCGCCACCAAGGGGCTGGCCAAGTCGACCGTCTGCACCGAAGGCGGGGACAGCGGCGGCGCCTACATCGCGGGCAACACCGCGCAGGGCATGACCTCCGGCGGCCCCTCCGACGGGCACGACTGCGGCTGGAACCAGGGCTCCGACGCCACCGGCTCGTACTCCTACTACCAGCCCGTCGTGGACGCGGCGAACAACTACGGGGTCACGCTGACCCGTTCCTGACGGAGAACCGCGCGATGGCGGGGAGCGACCGCTCCCCGCCATCGCGCATTCAGGCGCTCAGGATCTGCTCGCGCAGGATGTCCGCGTGGCCGCCGTGCTGGGCGAGCTCACGCAGCATGTGCAGGTACACCCAGCGCAGCGGAAGCGGGCCGCGCCGGTTTCCGTGCAGCAGGTCGTCCAGTCCGAGGGTCGACGCCGCCTTACGGGACGCCTCGCAGGCTTCGCGATACGCCTGCCGCACGCCGTCGATCGTGTCCTCGTCGTCGAGGACGAACGATTCGTCGGGCGTGTCGGGGATTCCGATCTCGGCACGCGAGCGGCAGGTGACGGCTTCGTCGAACCACACCTTCTCCACGAAGGTCACGTGTTTCACCAGACCGAGCAGCGTGGTGCGGGAAGGAACGAGCGACCGGCGCGCCTGCTCCTCGGTCAGCCCCTCCAAGCTTCCGTCGAGGAGCAGGCGATGCTCGTCGAGGAACACGTCGATCTGTTCGCGGAAGGGATCGTTGAGGACGTCCATCGTGGGCATGGGTAGTGAGGACACCCGCGAAGGATCGCAAAGATCGCCGATCTCGGGCAACCTACTTCAGGAACCTGACCAGCTCGGCGCTCACGAACTCCGGATTCTCCTCGGCCAGCCAATGTCCGGCACGGGGCACGTCGACGGCGCGGGCGAGGTTGGCGACGCGGGGAGCCAGTGTGGCCTTCTGCGGTTCGAGGAGTCCTTCGGCGGTCATCAGCAAGGTGGGCGTGGTGATGGGCTTCGCGCCGATGTTCGCCGCCGCGTCCTGGCCGAGGGTGCGGTAGAGCTCGAAGCCGCCGTGCAGGACCTCCGGCCTGGTGTAGGTGCGGGCGTACTCGTCGACCTCGGCATCGTCGAAGGGGGAAGGCACGCCGGGCCCGCCGAAGGCCGTCCCCGAGTAGGCGACCTGGGGATAGAACAGCGAGAGGTATTCGCGGACGTCGTCACCGACGACGGCTTCGGGAACCGTCTTCTGCGAGTGGAAGGCGATGTGCCAGCTCAGGTTCCGGTAAGCCGCCGCGTCGAGCGCGGGGCCCGGCAGCGGCAGGTCGAGATAGGCGAGTTTGGTGAGATCGCCGGGAAACTGCGCGGCGTACTGGAACGCGACGGCGGCACCGAGGTCGTGCCCGGCGATCCGGGCGTCGTGCAGGCCCAGCCGCCCGGCGACGAGTCCGTGCACGTAGCGGGCGAGGGTCGCCTTGTCGTAGCCCGGCGGCGATCCGGTGCTGTCGCCGAGGCCGGGGAGATCGAGCGCGTACACCGTGAAGTGCTCGGCCAGCGCGGGCATGACGCGGTGCCAGCCGTACCAGGTCTGCGGCCAGCCGTGCAGCAGGACGAGCGGGGCTCCCTTGCCGCCGGTGACGTAGTGCATCTTCACCCCGTCCACGTCGGCGAACTCGTGCCGGAACTGCTGAGAGAAAGCCGTGTCGCCACGGGTGACGTTCTCGTAGGCCGGGGCGGACGGCGGTGCGGCGCAGGCCGTCAGCAGGGCGAGGGCCGCGACGAACGCGGCGGTTCGGTGGAACATGGGAATCTCCGTTTCAGCGCCCGGTGGCGCCGTCGATCAGTTCGCGCAGGATGTCGGCGTGTCCCGCGTGCCGCGCGGTTTCTTCGATCAGGTGGGTCAGGGTCCAGCGCCGCGATCCCCGGCGGGGTCCCTTCGCGGCGAGGTCGTCCCAGGACGCGATCTCGTCGTTCGCCGCGGCGGCGGTTTCCCGGTAGGCGGCGAGAATCGACGCAGTCGTTTCATCCGGCGCCGGATGGAAGGTCGCCTTCCAGTCGGTGACGCCATGGCCGAGCAGCCAATGCCGTTCCACCTGGGTCAGGTGCTTGACCAGGCCCAGCAGGTTCGTGCCGGAGGGCACGCCGGGAGTACTGGCCAGGTCTTCCGGCACGCCGTCGGCCTTCGCCATGACAGCGGCGCGCAGGTAGTCGAGGAACCCGGCGAGCACGTCCTTCTCACCGGGTCCGGCGGACGGCGGCCCGGCGTCACGTCTCCTGCTCATCGCTCCACCCGCCGAAGCGCCAGAGCCTGTCCCGGAATTCCGTCGCGTTCATGGGCACCACCTTCGCTCCGGGCACCACGAATTGGCACGAAAACTTGCCGACCTGGCAAGATCGACGGCATGGACGAGACGGACGAGGTGCTGGACGCGGTGGGCCCCCGGTTACGCGCCCTGCGCAAACACCGTGGCCTGACCCTTGCCGAGTTGTCGGCGGCGACCGGGATCTCGGAAAGCACCCTGTCGCGGCTGGAAAGCGGCGGGCGCAAGCCCACATTGGAACTTCTGCTGCCGCTGGCGCGCGTGCACGGCGTGCCGCTCGACGACCTCGTCGGCGCTCCCCGCACCGGCGACCCGCGGATCCACCTGCGGCCGATCCACCGCCACGGCATGACTTTCCTGCCGCTCACCCGGCGCGCCGGAGGTGTCCAGGCGTTCAAGATGTTCATTCCCGGCCGCGACGAACCGGCGGAGCCCACCCCGCAGACCCACGGCGGCTACGAATGGGTGTATGTCCTCAATGGACACTTGAGGCTCGTGGTCGGTGACCGTGACCTGATCCTGCCGCCCGGCGAGGCCGCCGAGTTCGACACCGCGCTGCCGCACTGGCTCGGTTCGGCCGACGGGCACGCCGTGGAGACCCTCGTCCTGTTCGGACCGCAGGGCGAACGCGCCCACATCCGGGCGCGCTAGAGCCAATCGTGTTCGCGGGCGTACCTGGCGGCTTCGTGCCGGGTCTGGGTCTGCGTCTTCTGCATGGCGTTCGAGAGGTAGTTCCGCACCGTGCCCTGCGCGAGGTGGAGCTGGGCGGCGATCTCGGCGACGGAATACCCCTCACCGGTCACCCGCAGCACCTCCAGCTCCCGTTCGGTGAGCGGACAGTCGTCGACGACGGCGAGCGCGGACACGTCCGGGTCGATCCAGCGTTTGCCCTGGTGCAGGGCGGCGATGACGAACGTGATGTGCGAGGGATCGGCCGCCTTGCTGACGAAACCCTGGACACCGAGTTTGAGCGCCTTGCGGAGCACGCCGGGTTTCGCGTGCCGGGTCAGCATGAGGATGACCTGGTCCGGCCGGGTGCGGCGGATCTCGGCGACCGCGCCGAGCCCGTCCACGCCGGGCATCTCCAGGTCGATGACGAGCACGTCGGGCTCGTGCCGCAGGGTGGCCTCGACGGCCTCTTCACCGTTCTCCGCTTCGGCCAGGACGGTGATCTCGCCCTCGAGCGGGAGCAGCGCGGCCATCGCCTTGCGGAGCAGGGCTTCGTCGTCGGCGAGCACCACCGTGGTCATCGCTTCTCCAGTACTTCGGGACGCCTGCCGGGGAAGGACGCGGCGGTCACGAACCTTCCGTCTTCCTGTTCCACCGTCAGTTCACCGCCGTCGGCGACGACGCGTTGTTCGAGCGCGGCCAGCCCCCGGAGTTCCGGCAGCGGTCCTCGCTGAGCGCCGTCGTTGACGATGCCAATGCTCCATTCCGACAGGGTGATCCGCACACGGGTCGCCTGCGCGTGGCGCAGGATGTTGGTCGTGGTCTCGCGCAGGACCTGGCCGAGCAGCCTCCCCGCTTCCGGGTCGACGTCCGCTTCCCGGTTGATGCGCACGCGGATCCCCGCCGCCTCGAAAAGGTTCCTCGCGTTCTCCAGTTCGGCGGAGAGGTTGAGCCGGCGCTGAGCATAGGCGAGTTCCTTCGTCTGGGTGATCGTGTCGCTGACGAGCGCGTGGATCTCCCCCAGTTCCTGTTTGGCCCGCTCGGCGTCGATGTCCACCAGTTTCCTGGCGAGCGCGGTCTTCAGCTTGACCACGTGCAGCGTGTGGCCCTGGATGTCGTGCAGGTCGCTCGCGAACCGGACGCGTTCGCGGATCACCGCCAGCTCCGCTTCCCGCTCCCGCGACTCTTCGAGTTCGTGGACGACGTCGTAGAACCGCTTGTTGGGGAACATGAGGCCGAGCACGATGGCCGTGACCGCGGCGGGGACGAAGACGAACCGGATCAGCTCGCCGGAGACGTCCTCATGGGAGACCAGCAGCCTCATGGCGCCCACCGCCGCGATGTACGCGACGAGCGCGACCGCGGCCGCGGCCCGGTGGCGGGGAAGCTGGGGCACGACGAAGGAACCCACGAGGAGGATCCCGAAGAACGCCGAACCGCCGCCGATCACCAGCACGGAAACCGGCCACACTGCCGCCGTGACGGCCAGGCACGGGATCGCGACCCGCAGGAGCTCGCCCGACGTCCACCGCACGAAGGCGACCAGGGCCGCCAGCGCGCTCGCGCTCAGGACGAGCACGTGCCACCACGTCCGCGCGTCCGACGCGACCACGATCACCCCGGCGACGGTGAACAGCGGGATGAACATGGTGAGGTTGAGCTTGCGCAGCTTTCCCCGCGCCGGCTCGGTGTCCACATCAGACATGGTCCCAGTATCGGCGCTGGGCCACGGCGGGCAACAGTGACACCGCGTCATGGGTTCATCATGACGTGGCCACACTGGCCGGGCCGGGCCGGAGCGGCTGAGATCAAGGCATGACTTCGACACCAGTGATCGACGTTGACCGGCTGAACCTGAAGTACGGCGACTTCCACGCCGTGAAGGAGCTGTCCTTCCAAGTGGGACGGGGCGAGTTCTACGCCCTGCTCGGCACGAACGGGGCGGGGAAGACCTCGACCCTGGAAACCCTTGAAGGGCACCGGAACCCGACGTCGGGCACGGTGCGGGTGCTCGGGAAGAGCCCGCGCGACCGCGCCGCCGTCCGGCCCAAGATGGGCATCATGTTGCAGGAGAGCGGATTCTCACCGGATCTGACGGTGAAGGAGTCGATCCGCCTGATCGGGACGCTGACCCGGCGCACGGACCGGCTCGAACGAGTGCTCGGCGTCGTGGACCTGACCCGCAAGGCCAACACGAAGGTGTCACAACTTTCCGGTGGCGAGAAGCGGCGGCTCGACTTCGCGACCGCGGTGTACGGCTCGCCGGAGCTGGTGTTCCTGGACGAGCCGACGACCGGTCTGGACATCCAGTCGCGGGACGCGCTGTGGGACGCGGTCGACAAATTGCGCGAGGACGGCTCCACGATCGTGCTCACCACGCATTACCTGGAGGAGGCACAGCAGCGCGCCGACCGCATCGGCCTGATGCACCGGGGCACCTTTCACCAGGAGGGCACGGTCTCCGAACTGACGCGGACACTGCCCGCGGTGATCCGGTTCACCCTTCCGCCCTCGGCTCCCGCGCTGCCGTTGCAGGGCAGGCGTGAACACGACGGCAAGTTCGTCATCGAAACCTTCGGCCTGCAGAAGGACCTGCACACCCTGCTCCGGTGGGCGCAGGACAACGCGATCGAGCTGCCGGACCTCGAAGCGGGCCCGACCCGGCTCGACGACGTGTTCCGCGCCATCGACAACGACTAGCCACTCACTCCACAAAGGACTCCAGTCATGCTTTCGATAGCCCGCAGCGAGCTGATCCAGATCTTCCGGAACCGCTCCGTCCTGATCACCAGTTTCGTGATGCCCCTCGCGATCTGCGCGTTCTTCGTCTACCAGCACGAACTCTTCGAGAAGATCGGCAGCCTGGGTTACGTCGCGGCGATCCTGATGTTCACCGTCTGCGCGTTCGGTCTCTACACCAGCTCGGTGACCACACTGGCCTCGCGACGGCAGAACCTGTTCCTCAAGCGGTTGCGCTCGACCGCGGCCGGGGACGCCTCCATCCTGGTCGGACTGGTGCTGCCGGTCACCGCCATCGCGCTCGTCCAGGTGGCCGTGATCCTGACCGTGCTGGGCGTGATCGCCGAAACACCGGCCAACGTCGGCCTGCTGGTGGTGGCCGTGCTCGCCACCGTCGCCATGATGATCGGCCTCGGCCTGGCCACCGCCGGCCTCACCAACTCCCCCGAACACGCCCAGGTCACCACCCTGCCGGTCAGCCTCGGCGTGATCGCCGTGGCCAGCTGGGTCGGTATCTCCGGCACCGATGACCTGACCCTGCTCAAGCGGCTGCTGCCGGGTGGCTCGGCCACCGAACTCGCCGTCGACGCCTGGAACGGTGGCGTCGCCGTCGGCGATTCGCTGCTCCTGCTGGCCCCGACGCTGGCCTGGGTCGTCGTCGCCGTCGTCCTGGCTTCCCGGATGTTCCGGTGGGAACCGCGCCGGTAGACCGTCCCGGTCGGACGCGTCTACCCCGCCGGAGCGCTCTTTCGGGGTTTGCGGCGCTCCAGCACGAAGTCCGCGAGCACCAGCAGGAGCAACGGGCCGAGCCAGGCCCCGATACTCGTGGCGCTGTACTTCATGAGCACCTCACTGCCGCCGAAGGTGGTGGCGACCTGCGGCGTCAGCACGATCGTGGCGACGATGTTGATCACCCGGCTCAGCACGATCGACATCGAAAGCGCGAAGCTGCGGGACATCCACCTGCGGTGATCGGCGAACCGGCGCTGACGCGCCATCCGCAACCCGATGATCGTGACGGTGATCCACAGCACCGAGCCGACCAGGTTGGCCACCCGCACGGACGGGCCCGCGGCGGTGTGCCAGCCGATGTACAGCCCCACGAAACCGGCGGGGAGCGCTCCGGCGAAGACGTAGATCCGGCCGGTGATCCGGTGCCCGCGCCGGTACCGGGCCCGGAACGCGGGCCAGACCTGGAAGCAGGCGGTCACCATGGCGACCGTGCCGAACAGGACGTGCGCTACGAGCAGCGGGTAGTAGAAGTCGTTGCCCGGCGGCGGCTCGAGCCGCGATTCCGCCGGGTCGAAGGTCAGGTAGGGCGGCAAAGAGAAGGCCAGGAAAGCGCCCGCCACCAGCATCAACGGCACGATCCAGGGGCGCCGCCACCAACGGGGCGCGTTCAACAAGGTCATGGTGATCCGTTCAGGAGAAGACGGCCAGAAACTATGTACACCATACACGCAAACGTACGTCATACAGAGTTTTAGGATGGGCGGATGGCGACACGTGACGGCAAGGGCCCGGATCTCCAGCGCAGCCTCGCGCTGCTGTGGGCCGGGCGCACCCCTGGCAGGCGCGGGCCGCGGCCGCAGCTCACCGTGGAGGGCATCGCGCGGGCCGCGATCCAGGTCGCGGACGCCGAGGGCCTGGACGCGCTCTCCATGCAGCGGGTCGCCACCGAACTCGGCTACTCGACGATGTCGATCTACAACCACATTCCCGGCAAGGACCTGCTCCTCGAGGTCATGGCCGACGTCGCGGCCGCGAAACCACCCGAACTCGACGACGCGGAGGACGTCCGTGACGCCGTCCGGCGCTGGGCAGGCGCGCTCTGGGCGGGCTTCCGGACGCATCCCTGGCTGTTGCGCGTCCCGCTCGACCACACCCCGATCGGCCCCAACCATCTCGCCTGGCTGGACCGCCTGCTCCGCCCACTGCTCAAGGCCGGGCTCGCCCCCGGCGAGGCGAGGGCCGCGGCCCTGCACCTGACCGCCGTCGTCCGCGGCACGGCGCAGATCAGCCTGGACATGAACAGCGCGTACAAGACCGACGGCGGGCTCCCGCACACCGAAACCGAACTGGCGCGGGCATTGACCGAGCTCGTCGACCCCGGCGAGTACCCCGCGCTGGCCGTCGTGCACGCGACGGAGACGACTGTCCATTCAGGACACGAGGAGGTCAGTGCCGGGGCACTGCCGGCGGAACTCGGGTTCGGAGTGGACCGTTTCCTGGACGGCATCGAGGCCTGGGTGGCGAAGCAGTCCTGAGGCCGGGCAGGCAGGTCTCGTGAGTGGTCACGGGACCCTGCGGGGGCTTTGGGTTGTGAATTCAGCCTTGCGGCGAGTGCGGCTTCGCTGTGGCTGCTGGCGCCTCTGAGACCAGCAAGTGCGACGGACTCGACACCCGAAGAAAACGGGGCGCTGCCAGGATCACCGCTCTGGCGGAGCCCCCCGATTCGATCACCCTGCCGATGTCTCCGTGCCCTGGGCATGCCGAGGGGCCCGTCGCCGGTGATGGTGGCGGACTCCTCGGGTTCAGCGGTGGTTACGGCGAGGCTTTTGTAGCGGGTCCAAATATTGCGGTGGGATGAATTCGGGCCGTCCGTCGGTGGCCAGTTGGACTTTCCAGCCGGATTGCCCGTGGATGACCATGTGGTGATAGCGGCACAGCAGGCACAGATTGCCAAGGTCGGTGTCGCCGAGATGTCCCCATGGGAGAAGGTGGTGGGCTTCGCAGTGTTTGGGTTTGCGGTGACAGCCGGGGAAGGCGCAGCCGTGGTCGCGGAGGTTCAGGGCCCGGCGTTGTGCGGGGGTGACGGTGCGGGCGGCGCGGCCGATGTCGAGTGGTTCGCTCTCTGACCCGAGGATGGCGGGGATGATTTTGGCGTCGCAGGCGAGCAGGCGGGCGTGGCGTGCGGTGATTTGGGTGACCTCGTCCACGCACGCCCACCCCAAGCCTGACGTCAGAGTGTCCAGGGGGATGGTGACTACGATCGTGGTCCGGTCTCCGGACAACGTCGGCGCCTTCTCATTGGTCATCGCGTAGTGGATGGCGTCGAAGAGTGCGTCGCCGTGGCGTTCGCCGGGGTGCGGGGGTCGCGGTTGCCGTCCTCGTCGACGGGTCTTCGCTGTCCCCAGGTCTCGAACAACGCGTTCGCTCTTGCACCGAATTCGGGGTCGAGAAGGCCGTTGAGCCGCCACCAGCCGTCATCACGCTTCCGCAGGTGCACTTCGCGGGACGGTGGCGTGAGGTCGTCGTCCTTGGGTTCGTTGCCATCCGGGTCGAGGTGGCCCAGCAGTTCAGCCCCGCCGTTGACGATCTGCTGCGGACCAGCATGGCGGGCGAGGTTGACCAGGATCTGTTCCGCCCCTGATCGGTCTTCCGCGGACACGTCGGCCGGGATTTTCTTCAAGACCGCCAGCAGCGGGTCCAGCTGCTGAGGGCCGAGGTCGCCCTCGGCCGCGGCCGCCCCCGCGATGGGGGCGAAGGCGGGCGCGGGGGTGCCGTCCAGGTTCCGGGTCTCGTTCACCGCCAACGCCCGCGCCACAGTGTCGCGGGCTTCCTTCGGGCTGATGCGGGCGGTTTCGGCGAACCAGCCCGCCGTCGAGCCATGCCCGAACAGCTCCATCGGGCCACGGGACTCGATCTCCACCAGGAACTGCCCGACCTCCGCCAAGGCCTGGCGTGCCAACGACATGCGCTCGACCACACCGTGCGCGAGCTCCCGCGCACCGGCACGCCACAGCTCGTGTGGCGGTTCGAGGATCCGTTGGCTGGACACCCCACGATAATACCAACAATCGAACAAGTGTGCGAACGTGAAACGGTTTCCCGAAAGGGAATTGAAGATATTTCGCTTTGTGGCGGCGAGCCGTATCCGCCACATGCCGGACGGCTTACTGGTCAGCGACTCGGCCGGGTGAGCAGCCAAGCCTCACCGTCATACGCATTCAATGATCAGACATGGATGACGTATCGGGCTGACGGAGAGGAATTTCGCGGCCCCTACCGGGCAAGGCGGCCTTCAAGACACGACAACAAGTCAACGATCCCGTGTGCCACATTCGGCGCACCTCTCACCAGAACCGACCTGCCATTCACGAGCCAACGCCCCGTACCGGAACCACAATGGCGTCCGGCACGGGGCGACCCCCGGTTTCACTCAGGCTCAGCGGTCACGTTCCTTGGCGAACAGGGACTTCGACCACACGTACCCCACGGTCGAGAGCACGACGCACCAGCCGACCGCGAGCCAGCCGCTGCTGCCGATCGGGGTTCCGAGCAGCAGGCCCCGGATGGTCTCGATGACCGGGGTGAACGGCTGGTAGTCGGCGAACCAGCGCAGCCAGGCGGGCATGGAATCGGTGGGCACGAACCCGCTGCCGAGGAAGGGCAGCAGCATGAAGATCATGGGTGTGTTGCTGGCCGTCTCCACGCTCTTGGCCGCCAGGCCCAGCGCGACCGAAAGCCAGGTCAGCGCGACGGTCAGCAGCAACAGCACGCCGACGACAGCGAACCACTCGCCGACGCCCGCCGTCGGCGAGAAGCCGATGAGCAGCGTGACCCCGAAGACGACGGCCAGGGCGAACGCGGTCTGGATGAACGCGCCGATGACGTGTCCGGTCAGGACCGACGCCTTGCTGATCGCCATCGTGCGGAACCGGGCGATGATGCCTTCGGTCATGTCCGTCGCCACGGAGATCGCGGTGCCGAGCGCGGCGCTGCACACGGTCACGAGCAGGATGGCGGGCGTGACGTAACCGACGTACTCGGCTCTGCCGCCACCTCCGCCGAGCCCGTTCCCGAGTGTGCCGCCGAAAACGTAGACGAACAGCAGCAGGAACACGATCGGCTGGCCGATCAGCATGATGGTGAGCGACGGATACCGTTGCATATGCCGGATGTTGCGGCGCAGCATGGTCGCCGAGTCACGCATCGACAGGGACAGGGTGGTCATCGGGCCATCTCCTTGGTCGCTTCGGTCCGGTGACCGGTGAGGCTGAGGAACACGTCGTCGAGGTCCGGGGTGTGCACGGTGAGACTGTCGACGGCGACGGCCTCGGCGTCGAGCCGGTCCAGCACCGCGCGGAGGGCGGTGACGGTGCCGTCGGTCGGCACGCGAAGCATCAGGGCCTCTTCGTCCGAAGTGGACAATTGCAGCACGCGGGTCGCGTCGCGCAAGGCGCCGGTGTCGGGGAACTTCAGTTGCATGTGCCCGCCGGGGACGCGCCGCTTCAGTTCGTCGGGCGTGCCCAGTGCGACGATCCGGCCGCCGTCGAGCACGGCGACGCGGTCGGCGAGCTGGTCGGCCTCCTCCAGGTACTGCGTGGTGAGGAAGATCGTCACGCCGCTGTCGACGAGGTCGCGGATGATCTGCCACATCGTGCGGCGGCTGCGCGGGTCGAGCCCGGTGGTCGGTTCGTCGAGGAAGATGACCTCGGGATCACCGATCAGGGTCATCGCCAGATCGAGTTTGCGGCGCATACCGCCCGAGAAAGTGGCCGGTGTCTTCTTCGCGGCGTCGGTCAGTTCGAACCGGTCCAGCAGTTCGGCGGCGCGCTTACGCCCCGCGCGGCGTGGCAGATGGTGCAGATCCGCCATCAGGAACAGGTTTTCCTCACCGGTGAGCAGGTTGTCGACCGCCGAGAACTGGCCGGTGACGCCGATGGCGGCGCGGACGCCGTCCGGATCGGTGGCCAGATCGGCTCCGGCAATGGTCGCGCCTCCGGCGTCCGGACCGACCAAAGTGGACAGGATGTTGACCGTGGTGGTCTTGCCCGCGCCGTTGGGGCCGAGCAAGGAGAAGACGGTGCCGGTCGGGACGTGCAGGTCGACGCCGTCCAAGACGACTTTGTCACCGTATGCCTTGCGCAGGCCGGTCGCGGAGATGGCCGAGTGTCTCATGTGGATTCCCCTGGTATGTAAAGGACCCGACAGGGTCAGGAGCGATGAACGATGATGTCGCCGACCGAGGTGCCGGCGTGGATTTCGACCTTGTCGGTCGTGGCGGTGGGCGCGCCGGCGGCGGCCATGTCGTTGAGGACGCGGCCGAAGCCGGTGTTCACGTCGAGCCACGCCGCGCTGCCCTCACGGACGCCGATCTCGATGTCCCCCATCGACGTGTCGAGATCGAGCCTGCCCCTGGCGGCGTCGAGCACGCGGACCGAACCGTTGGCGGTCTTGGCTTCGACACCGGCTTCGGCCTTGTCGACGGTGAGGTCGCCGTTGGCCGAACGGAGCCGGATCGAATCACCGGCCTTCCCGATCGTGGTGGAGCCGTTGGAGTTCTTGACCACGCCGGTACCGGAGATCTCGCCGACGTGCACGCGGCCGGAGCTGGTGCTGATGTCGGCGTTGCCGTCGACGTGCTCGACGACGATGTTCCCGGACGCGGAGTGCAGCTTCAGCTCACCGGCGTGGTCGAGCCGGATGTGCCCGGTCCCGGACTTGTAGCGGCACGCGCCGAGCCGCCCGGTCACGGTGAGGTCGCCGAGGCCGGTGCTCCCCTGCACACGGGAACCGGCGGGCAGTTCGATGGTCACTTCGATCGACCTCGACCGGTTGGAGAAGTCGAGCAGGCGCATTTTCGGCGCGCGGACCGTCAGTGTGCCGCCGGAGAACTCGACGACGGTCCGCTTCGCGGCGTCGACATCGGAGTCGTTGTTCTCGTCGAGCGGAGCCACTTCGACGACCGTTTCGGCGCGGTCTCCGGCGACGATGCGGACGTTGCCGACGACCGGCTCGAGGTCGGCGAGGATGGGTTCCGGGGTGGCGAAAGAAGGCATGGTTGTCCCCTCAAAAGTGGTGTGATCGGTGTTTGTGCTGGTCGGGCGGGGTCTAGCTGACCCAGCCGGTGTAGCGCTGCGCGGCACGGGGACCGCTGCTCGGCGAGGCGGGCGGGGCGGACTGTTCCGACGGCCGCAGCGCGGCGGAAGCGGCCCGCACCAGCCACGCGTTGACCGAACGGCCTTGTGCCGCCGCGGCCTCCTCGACGCGTGCCTTGAGCTGTTCCGGCAACCGGAAGTTGATCCGGGCCGTGGCCCCCTCTTCGTCCGGAATCGGGGGCAATGGCGGCATCGGGGGTTCCGGTGCCGCCACGGCGGCGGGCGCGGCCTGCTCGACCGCGGGAAGCGTGACGGCGAAGCTGGCTTCCCCGGCACGAAGCCGGACCTCGACCGAACCGGGCGCGAGGTCCCGCGTGATCTCGTCCGACGCGGCGGACAACGCGTCCAGCAGCGCGAGACGGATGGCCGACGCGAGCGGCGCGGTCAAGCGTTCGGCAAGGGCGCTCGCCTCGGCTCCCCCCGCCTCGGCGGCGACGGCGAGCTCCCGGCGAACGTTGTCCACAAAGGGCGTCAAATCCATGATGCCATCATGGCACCACGATGGCGCCGTCGCAAGTGCCAGTTGGCGCCATCGTGCGCCAAAGTGGCGTTTCAGCAGCTCAGAGGGCTATAATCACCGAGAGTGACCATTTGTGCCGAACAAGCGAGCGTCCTGGCAATCGTTTCTGTCCCGAAAGACATCGGGACTGCCCATTCGGCCATTCTCCGCTGGCGCGGAAAGCAGATCCGGCGCAATGGATTGCCGCGGCTATTTCCAGCGGGAAGAATTGCCGCGAGCCGCGCGGAAAAGGGAGCGACCCACCGTCAGGTGTGGGGGTCACCGAGGCGGGTCGCCACCCGGTCTCCACCGTACAAGAGGTCCGCGCGCTCGCGCGGGCAAGGCTTTCTGTACTGGCGGCTCTTGACAATCGATGATCCACAGTGGACAGGGAACACATGCGAGCAGTTCGGGTGAGCGTCTGTGCCCTGGACCCCATCACGAAGGCCGGAATGGCCGATCTTCTCGACACACGCGCGTCCGTGCGAGTGGTCGACGGCCGCACACGGGAAGAAACAGATGTCGTCGTCGCCGCCTTCGACCGGCTTTCGGCCGACGCGGTCACCGCGCTGCGCGAAGTCACCGTCGAACTCGGCAAACCGATCGTGCTGGTGACCGACCGGATCGAGGAAGGCGGGCTCGCGGTCGCGGTGGCGTGCCGGGTGGTCGCCATCCTGCCGAGGTCGGCGGCGACCGACTCACGGGTGGCCGACAGCGTCCGCGTCGCCGCGGCGGGCGGGGCGGGCCCGCCGTCCGACCTGCTCGACAGGCTGGCCGCACACGCCGAGCGGCTCCACCGGGAGATGCTCGAGCCGAGCGGGCCCGCCGGGGCCGCGCTGTCGTCACGGGAGATCGACGTCCTGCGCTTGATGGCCGACGGGCTCGACACGCAGGAGATCGCCACCGAACTCTCCTACTCGGAACGAACGGTGAAGAACATCATCTACGCCGTCACCGACCGGCTGCGGCTGCGGAACCGGTCGCACGCGGTGGCCTACGCGATCCGGGAGGGTGTCATCTGAAAGGCGCCCCGTCAGATGAGGCCTTCGCGAAGCGCGTAGGCCACGACATGCGTGCGGTTGCGTAAGCCGAACCGGCTGAGCAGGCCGTGCAGGATGTTCTTCACGGTCCGGTCGGAGTACGCCACCCGCCGGGCGATCTCACCGGTGTCGAACCCCTCCGCGAGCAGCCGGAGCACTTCGGTCTCCCGTGGCGACAGACCGCTGAGGGTGAGTTCGCGCGGTTCGAGGACTTCCTTGTGCAGCCGCGAAATTCCCCGGAGCAGACTGCCGAGCTGGTCGGCGGGCAGATCGCCGCGGCCGGCGTGGGCGTCGGCGACAGCGCGCAACAGCCGTCCCGGCGTCGCTTCGGAGCGCGCGACGACGACGGCGAGCCCGCGTTCCACCGCGGCCCACAGTTCCGCCTGCTTGGGCTGATCGGCGATCAGCACCAGCCGGGCGGGGCCTGCCGGGATCCGGTGCGGCTCGTTCCCCGCGACCGCGACGAGGACGTCGGCCTTCTCCGGGTCGTCCCGCAGGGTGATGCCGGGGCCGTCGCCGAGCGCGCTGCGCAGGCCCGCCCGGACGAGCGGATCACCGGCGTGCACGGCGACGCGGATCTCACGGCGTTCCTCGGTCCGGAGGACCGGCCGGACGGGTGTCGTCATGGTCGTCGACATGCCTTCCAGGTAACCGGCCGCGGAGAAGGCGGGACAAGCGGAAGCAGGGGGCAGCTTTTCGCCACCGGAAGCCTGCCGGTTGAATGGACCGCGGTGGAACCGGTGGATGCGAACGAGACGCGGTCGGTGTTCGGAAAGCTCCTGCTCGAACACCGCCGGGCCGCGGGCTGGACACAGGGGCGGCTGGCCGAGGCCTCCGGCATCAGCGTCCGCGCCCTGCGCGAGCTGGAACGCGGCCGCGCGCGAGCCGCCCAGCAGCGTTCCGCCGAAGTGCTCGCGGACGCGCTCGGCCTGACCGGCGGTGACCGGGAGTTCTTCCTGACCGTCGCCAAACAGGGACGGCGCCGGAACCCGGCGCTCGCCGCCCAGGTCGCGGCGACCTGCGCGCTGCCCACGCCGCCGTCGGATCTGTCCGGCCGGGAAAGCGAACTGGACCAGCTGTCCGCGAAAGTCGCCGAGGGCGGCGGCGTGGTCGCCATCGTCGGGCAGGCAGGCGTGGGGAAGACCGCGCTCGCGGTGACGGCGGCGGACCGGTGGCGCCCGGATTTCCCGGACGGCAGTTACGCGGTGGACCTGCGCGGAATGGACGAGGAACCGTTGAGTGCCAGGGCCGCGCTCGACCGGCTGCTGCGCGCGCTGGACGTCGCGCCGGGGCAGGTCCCCGCCTCCGAAGGCGAACGGTCGGCGTTGCTGCGGATGCTGCTCGAAGGACGGAAGGTCCTGCTGCTGCTCGACAACGCCGCCGACGAGGCGCAGGTCCGGCCGTTGCTGGCCACCGGGCCCGGCTGCCTCACCCTGATCACCTGCCGTCGCACGCTCGCCGGGCTCGAGGGTGCCCGCTGGCTGGCGCTCGAACCGCTTTCGGACGGCGGCGCGACCGGCCTGCTCGCCAAGATCATCGGCGCCGACCGGGTGCGCGCGGAACCCGCCGCCGCGCGGGAACTCGTCGAGCTGTGCGGATACCTGCCGCTCGCGGTCCGGATCGCGGGCAACCGGCTCGCCACCCGGCCGCAGTGGTCACTGGCCCAATTGGCCGACCGGCTGCGTGACGAAGGCACCCGGCTGCGCGCGCTCGCGGCGGGCGATCTTCAGCTGCGGTCGGCGTTCGACCTGTCCTATCGCGCGGTCTCGGCCGGGGCGCGCCTGCTGTTCCGGCGGCTCGCGACCGTGCCGGGCGCGGACTTCGGCCTCGAACTCGCGGGCGTCGTGTCCGGTGCCTCCCCCGTCGACGTCCACGAGTACCTCGACGAACTCGTCGACGCCAGCCTCCTGCAGACCGCGGCCGAGCCGGAACGTCACCAGTTCCACGACCTGATCCGCCTGTTCGCCGAGGAGCGGTTCGAGGCGGAGGAGGACCCCGCCGAGCGGGACACCGTGCTCGCCCACCTGCTCGACAAGGCGGCCGAAGCGGCCAAGTTGTTCTACCCCAAGGCGCCGGAGTCCGGACGATTCGGCTCACGGGACGAGCTCACCCGCTGGCTGGACGTCGAGGGCGACAACTGGGTCGCCGCGCAGCGGGTGGCGGCACGGAAGGGCTGGCACCGGGAGGTCAGCGGTCTCGCCATCGCACTGCACTGGTATTCCGACGGACGCAGTGCCCAGCGGCCGTGGTGGGAGATCTTCTCGCTCGGCGCGGCCGCGGCGAGCGAACTCGGCAACACCGGTGACGAGGCGAAACTGCTCAACTTCGTCGGCTGGGCGAGCAGTGTCTGTCTCGGCGACGACAAAGGCGCCGTGGCGGCGCACCGCCGCGCGCTCGACCTCGCCGTCCGGATCGGCGACCGCGTCGAGCAGACCTGGGCATCCATCTACCTCGGCCAGGTGCTGCGGTTGATCGGAGAGAGCGACGAGGCGTTCGAGTTCGCGAAGCGCGGGTACGACCTGGCGAGCGAATTGCCGTTCTGGGACGGGCAAACCACGGCGCGGAACATGTACGGACGAGCGCTGCTCAACGCCGGGCGGCATACCGAAGCGCTCGCCGTGCACCGGGCCGTGCTGTCCGACGCCGAACGACTGGCCGGCGACACCTACCCCGGTTTCCATCAGCTGTTGAAGACCCTGACCCTGCGCGCCATCGGTGACGTGCTCGGCGGTCTCGCCGAATGGCGGGAGGCGGCGGGCCACTTCCGCGCCAGCAGGTGGCTCGCGTGGGAAGGCGGTTTCGACGGGCTGGAGGTCATCAGCGCGATCCGCGAGGGACGGGCCTGGCGGGAAGCCGGTGCCTTCGAGGAGGCCAGGGAGTGCTTCACCCTGGCCGTGGAACTCTCGACCTCGCCGTCGTTCAGCGCTTGGCGGGAACAGGCGTCGGCTGAGCTGGCATCGCTGCCGTCACCCTGAGCTCCGTGAAGGCCTCCTTGAGGGAGCAGTATTTGCTTACCCGTTGGTGCGGTTGGCGGTCGGGTGTGGAGGATTTGGGACGTTCAACGTCCTGGATCTTCCACGCTCGGTCTCGTTGATGAGGGATTTGGGATAGTGAACGTCTCAATCCTTCACAGGCGGGCTCTGTTTCGTCTTGGTGCCGGGCGGGGCTTGTGCTGGGCGGCGGTGTGGTCGACGGGGGAAAATTCCGGCCGTTGAACGTCCGGAATCCTCCCCCGTCAGGTTCATGGCAGGCACGACCTTGATCAACGGAAGATCGGGGACGCTGAGCGTCCCGAATCCTCCGTTGATCAAGGTCTGTGACCGGAACACACCCACGCAACCACCACCCTCGCGCAGGTCAGGCACAGGTGAACAAATACCGGGCCTCCTTGAGGGAGTCAGAGTCCCTCAAGGAGGCCTTCACGGACTTCACGTCGGGCGCCTCGCCGACCAGGGCGCGGCCTCCTCGAGCTGGGCGGCGAGCCGGATGAGGACGTCCTCGCGGTCCTGGGCGGCGACGAGCTGGACGCCGATCGGCAGTCCCTCGGCGTTCCAGTGCAGCGGCAAGGAGATCGCGGGCTGTCCGGTGATGTTGAACGGCGCCGTGAACGCCGCGCCGGTGGCGATCCCGGCGGCCAGTTCCTCGGGGGACTTCGCGTCCGGGGCCAGGTCGCCGAGTGCGGCGGGCGGCGCGGGTGACGTCGGGGTGAGGAGGACGTCCAGTTCGTCCTCCCAGAGCGCCGCGACACCGCGGGCCCACCGCTGCGACAAGAGCGACCCGGCGAGCCACTGCACGGCGGTGACCGATCGGCCTGCCTCGGCGAGCATCGCGTTCATCGGCTCCAGGACGGACGACGGCAGCCGTTCCCCGAGCCGCTCGGACCAGGCGTCGAGTTCCCAGGTGACCACGGCCGCGAGCAGGGCGGGCATGGTGTCGAACATCCCTGGCGCGTCCAGCGCGGCCGCCGCGGTGGGCTCGACCCGGTGGCCGAGCGATTCGAGCAGGCGGGCGGTTCGTTCGACGGCGGCGACGCTGTCGAAGTGCGCGGTTTCGCAGGTGCCGGGCGAGGTGATCCGGAATCCGATCCGCAGGGAACCGGGATCCGCGCCGACCTCCGTCCGATAAGGACGGTCCGGCGGCGGTGCGCTGTAGGGATCGCCCGGCGCGGCGCCCGCGGTGACGTCGAGTACCGCCGCCGTGTCCCGGACCGACCTGGTCAGGACGTGTTCGTGGGTGACCTGGCCCCAGTACTCGCCGAACTCCGGCCCGAGGCTGGTCCGCGCGCGGCTCGGCTTCAGCCCGACCAGCCCGCAGGCGGCCGCCGGGATCCGGATCGAGCCCGCCATGTCGTTGCCGTGCGCGACCGGGACCATGCCCGCGGCCACCGCGGCGGCCGATCCGCCGCTCGACCCGCCCGGCGACCGCGCCGGGTTCCACGGATTCCGGGTCGCGCCGTACAGGAGCGGTTCGGTGGTGATGCTGGTCGCCAGTTCCGGCGTGTTCGTCCGGCCGCAGAACAGGAACCCCGCGGCCCGCAGGCGCGCGGCAAGGTACGAGTCCGACGGGGCGCGCCAATCCCGGTCGCGCAGGACCCGCATGCCGCCGTGCACCGGATCGCCCGCGGTGTGGCAGAGGAAGTCCTTCAGCAGCATCGGCACACCGTGGAACGGGCCCTGTGCCCGCGCGGTCACGGCCTCCCGGCGGGCCTGGTCGAACCGGGTGCTGACGACGGCGTTGAGGGCGACGTCGAGCTTTTCGATCCGCGCGATCGCCGCGTCGAGCAGCTCCAGCGGTGACACCTGTCCCGTACGGACCAGTTCCGCCTGGGCCGTCGCGTCCAGCCAGGTGAAATCGTCGCCAGTCATGAGGCCAGTGTCGATCACCCGCGACGGGACTTCCGGTGATTCCCGTCGATCAGGGCGGTTCGTGCAACGGATCATGCCCCTTCGATACCTCGGCACCCGGAGCGCCAACTAAGCTTCGGGCCGACGGAGCGGGAGGGCCGATGACGGACGCGGACGGGCAGAGCCCGCGGGAGCGCTACCGCGACCAGGTGCGCGCGGAGATCAAGCAGCACGCGTGGGAGCAGATCGCCGCCGCCGGGGTCCCCGCGCTGTCGCTCAACGCGATCGCCAAGCAGGTGGGGATGAGCGGTCCTGCCCTGTACCGGTACTTCGCCAGCCGCGACGACCTCATCACCGCGCTCATCCGCGACGCCTACCGCAGCCTCGCTGACACCGTCCGGGCCGCGTTCGAAGCGGGTGCCGACCTGAGCGGGCTCGCCGTCACCATCCGGGACTGGGCCAGGAGCGACCCGCAGCGCTACTTCCTGATCTACGGCACTCCCGTCCCCGGCTACCACGCGCCCGACGACACCACCGCCATCTCGCGAGAGGTCATGGCGGTCCTGCTCGACGCGTGCCGCGCGATCACCGTGGACAGCCCGGAAACCGCGTTCGACAAGCATCTGGACGGCCACCGCGACTGGGCGGGCGACGATCCGGGCACGTCCGCGACCCTGCACCGTGCGCTCGCCTTCTGGACCCGCCTGCACGGCGTGCTCTCGCTCGAACTCGCCGGCCACTTCACCGGAATGAAATTCGACCCCGATCTGTTGATCGCAGACGAGCTGGACGATCTCACGACGCGCTGACCAGCGTCTGCCAAGCCCGATCACATTCGCACTGAACCTTTTCCGTGCTTCGGGCGTCTTGCCCTGTGTTGCCGCCATCCGTGGGAGGCGAGGCTCGCGCGGTTGACATGCAACGTTGTAACGTTATAGGTTCTAAGTAGTGCGATAGCTATTCACGCCACCCGTTTCCGGGTTTCCGAGCGCTTCGGATAGGGACTTCGATGTTGATTCAAGGGGAGAAGACCGCCAGGAGGACCGATCGCGTCAGAGTCGCCGTGCATGCCCCGGACCTCCTGGCCGGGCTCGGCACGACGAGCATTCTCGGCGCCGACGAACGGCTGGACGTGCTCGCCGACACCGACCTGGGGCCGGCCGAAGTGATCGTGACGGTCGGGGATTCCATCGGCGACGGGGTTTTCGCGTTCCTGCGCCAAGTACGCGCCGCGTCGTCGCTCACGTCGCCACCGAGATGCGTGATCGTCACCGATCACTTCCCGGTCCAGGTCCTGATGACGGCGATCGAATGCGGGATGGCCGCGTTGCTGCCGCGGCGCGACCTCGACAGCGAACACCTGGTGCGGACGATTCTCGCGGTCAGCCAGGGCGCAGGCGCCCTGCCGCCGCGGCTGCAGGGCAGCCTGCTCTCGCAGCTCGAACGGATCCAGGAAGACCTGCTGGTGCCCAACGGGCTCGCGCTGTCCGGCCTGTCCGACCGCGAACGGGAGGTCCTCCGCCTGCTCGCCGACGGCCATGGCACGGAGGAGATCGCGGCCAAACTCGCCTATTCGGAGAGCACGGTGAAGAACGTCCTCCATCGGGTGATGTCGCGGTACGGCCTCCACAACCGCACGCACGCTGTCGCCTTCGCCCTGCGCACCGGGTCGATCTGAAGGGGGTCCGTCCAGAGTGGACGAGAGAAAGGGGCTTTTCCTCGCCCCCTTCAACTTATAGCCGACACCGGGGCTTGCGGCAAGACCCCCCTCGTCCCGCAGAATTGCCCGCCGAAGGCCGGTAGCTGCGGAAACGGGGAGTCACGAAGTGCGTGTTTTGCTGACGACGTGGGGATCTCGCGGGGATGTCGAACCCCTGGTGGGACTCGCGAGGGAAGTGCGGGAACTCGGCGCGGAAGCGGTGGTGTGCGCGCCGCCGGACGAAGAGTTCGCGACGTTGCTGGAGCGGGCGGGTGTGCCGTCGGTGCCGCTCGGCCCGACGGTGCACTCGGTGGTCGCCGGGCCGAAGCCGCCGACGGGGGAAGACGCGCTGAAGCTCGCCCCGGCGCTGGTCGCCGCCCGCTTCGAGACGCTCGCCAAGGCGGCCGAGGGATGCGACGCGATCCTGGCGACCGGACTGCTGCCCGCCGGCGCGCGGGACGTGGCCGAGAAACTGGGAATCCCCTACGTGTACGCGTGTTTCCACATCTTCGGGCTGCCGTCGCGGCATTTCGCCCCAGGGCTGCGGCCGGGCACGCCGTCCCCGGAAGGCGAGACCGACAACCGGGTGCTGTGGCAGCAGGACGCCCAACGGGTGAACGCGTTGTACGGCGGCGCGCTCAACGAGCACCGCGTGGCGATCGGGCTGCCACCGGTGGACAACGTCCGCGACCACGTCTTCACCGGCAGTCCGTGGCTGGCCGCCGACGCGGTCCTGTGCCCGTCGGAGGGGATGACGGATCTCGACATCGTCCAAACGGGAGCGTGGATCCGGCCCGACGACCGCCCGCTCCCGGACGAGCTCGAACAGTTCCTGGCCGCCGGTGAGCCGCCGGTGTACGTGGGCTTCGGCAGCATGGCCGCGTACGCGCCGAAGGACATCGCCCGTGTGGCCATCGAGTCGCTGCGGGCGCTGGGGCGGCGGATCCTGCTCGCCCGCGGATGGGCCGGACTGGTCGCGATCGACGACGCCGACGACTGTTTCGTCGTCGGCGAAGTCAATCAGCAGGCGCTCTTCCGCCGGGTGGCCGCCGTCGTGCACCACGGCGGTGCGGGGACCACGACGACGGCCGCACTGGCGGGCGCGCCCCAGGTGGTCGTCCCGCGGATCGCGGACCAGCCGTATTGGGCGTCGCGCGTGGCCGAACTGGGAACCGGTGTGGCGCACCAGGATCCGGCGCCTACCGTCGAGTCCCTGTCGGCCGCGCTCACGACGGTCCTGTCCCCCGAGACCGGCGCGCGGGCGAAAGCCGTGGCCGGCACGATCCGAACCGATGGAGCCGCGGTGGCGGCGAAACTACTCCTGGAGACGGCCAAAGCCTAAAGTCCGTGAAGGCCTCCTTGAGGGACTCAGAGTCCCTCAAGGAGGCCTTCACGGACAACGGAAGGTCAGCTCACCGAAGAGACGGCCGGCTTGAGCACCTCTTCGCACCACTGGCGGAAGGTCGTCGGCGTGGTGGCCTCCGGCGTCCGCGGCGTGGCGACGTCGATGCCCGCTTCCTTGGCGAGCATCATGTCGACCATGCCCTGGGCCATCGCCTCGGACCAGCCGTGTTCGCGTTGCGTCGCACGAAAAGCGTCCATGGAGACCTGCTGGTAGCGCACCGGCCGCCCGAGGACGTCGGACATGATCGCCGCGAGATCGTTCTGGGACAGGTCTTCCGGACCGAGCACCGGGACGTCGGCCACGCCGTGCCACGACGCGTCGAGCAGCAGCCCGGCGGCGACCGCGGCGATGTCGCGCGTGGCGCAGGTCGGCGCCTTGCGGTCGGCAGAGACCGGCGCGAAGAAGACACCGTCCTTGCCGATGGACCCGGCCTGCCACAACAGGTTGTCCATGAACGTGGGCATCGTCAGCGCCCGGTAGTGCACGCCCGTGGCGGCGATCAGGTCGTCCATGGCCCACGACGCCGACAGGTATCCGGCGTTCTCCCCGACGCCGCGGCCCAGTGCCGAGACGCCGACGACCCTGGTCACGCCGTGCTTCTCGAAGGCCTCGCAAGCGGGCCGGGTGAAGTCCAGGTAGGCGGCTTCGAGGCTCTCGGCGCGGTGGTCCGCGGCGACCAGCCAGAACACGGTGTCGGCGCCGGCGAAGGCTTCGTCGACGACACCGGCGTCGCTGTGCGAGCCCTTGACGACCTCGACGCGCTCACGGACGTGATCGGCCAGCCGGGCGGGATCACGGGCGATCACGCGGATCGGCTCGCCGTTTTCGAGGAGGGTGCCGAGCAGCCTGCTGCCGATCTGTCCGGTCGGCGCGGTGACGACGATCATGAAGACTCCGTGGTGCTAGGGGGTTTTCGACGTCACCCAGTCAAGTCAGGAGAGGCGCCGGGCTGAAGGACCGGCTCGGTCGCCATTGATACCCTGGGGATATGAGTGATCTGGAGACGCGGCAGCTCCGCTACTTCGTGGCCGTCGCGGAGGAGCTTCACTTCGGACGCGCGGCCGAGCGGCTTTCGATGGCGCAGCCGCCGCTGTCCAGGGCGATCAAGGACCTGGAACGACGCCTGGACGTCCAGTTGCTCGAACGCACCACCCGCCAGGTCGCGCTCACGAGAGCGGGCGAGGTGTTCCTGCGGGACGCCAGGACCGCGCTCGAAGCGATCGCCGCGGCGGAACGGCGGGTCAGGCAGGCGGGCCGTCCCGATCGACGGCTGCGGCTGGCGCTGAAGGCCGACCACGACGCCGGATGCCTGCCGCAGATCATCGAGGCCTACGAGGCCGAGGAAGGCGCCCTGCCCGTCGAACTGATCCTCGGCGGCCGAGGCGAGCAGCCGGTGCAGCTCCGCGACGGCCGGGCGGACGTGGCGCTCGTCCCCTCCCCCTTCGACGCGCGCCGCCTGGACTTCGAGCCGCTGCTGACCGAGCCCCGGCTGGTGGCGCTGGCGGCGAACGATCCGCTGGCGGCCAGGTCACGGCTGACCCTGTCGGATCTGGATGGCAGGCTCCTTCCCGACGGCGCCCCCGCCGAACAGGGCCCTTCGACCGGGCAGCCAGCCGCCGTGGCGCCCCACGGTCCCGTCTCGGACCTGACGCAGATCCTCAAACTGGTCGAACTGGGCACCATCGTCTGTTTCCTGCCCGTTTCAGTGGCGGATCGCTACCGCAGGGCGGGCATCGCGTACCTGGCCGTCGACGATCTGGAGCCCACGACCCTCGCCGTGATGTGGCCGCAGGACTCCCGCTCACCGGCCGTCGCCGCCTTCGTCAGAGCGGCCACCACGGTGGTGACGAGCGCGTTCGCCCTCACTCAGCGGAGCTGAACGCGGCCCAGCACCCTGTCCACGACCTCGGGAAGCGGCTGATCGTCCGGGCCTTCCAGCCACAGGATGTTCCCGGTCCGCAGAGCGGCGAGGAAAGTCGCCGCGGTGAGGCGGGCCAGCTCCTGGTCGAGGCCGTGCCCCCTGGCGAGCAGCACCGCGATCAGGTCGCGTTCGAGGGCGAACTGGTCACCGGCCTGCCGCGCGAGCAGCGACGGATGCCGCCGCAGCAGCCTCAGCTGCGCCACCCATTCGCGGTCGGGGACGGGGTTCGCCCGGTACAGGTCCTGGCACGCCGCTCGCAGCGCCTGCCACGGCTTCTCGCCGGGCGGCCTGCCCTCGACCAGCGTCACCAGCAGCCCGGTCCGCTCGCGGTCGGCGTACAGGATCGCGTCCTCTTTGTTCGCGAAGTAGTTCGAGAACGTCCGCCGGGACACCCCCACCGTGTCGGCGATGTCCTCGACGGTCACGCCGTCGAGACCGTGCTCCATCGCCAGGCGAAGCGCGGCCTCGTGCAGTGACTGCCGCGTCGCCGCCTTCTTGCGGGTGCGGAGCGTGTCGAGGGTGTCCACCAGGACAGCGTAGCGAGGGGAATAAAGTTCTCACTGTGCAAGTTTGCACAGTGGGCAATAATTGCCCGAACGCTCGAAAGGACGCCATGAAGACCGAAGGAACGGCGGAGGCACCGTCCGAGGCGATGGGGCACCGCCAGGTGCTCGAATCGCTGTCCGGGCTGCTGCTCGCGCTGCTCGTGGCAATGATCAGTTCGACGGTCGTGTCGACCGCCCTGCCGTTGATCATCGGCTCGCTGAACGGCTCGCAGACGCAGTACACGTGGGTGGTCACGGCCACCCTGCTGGCGGCGACGGCCACCACCCCGATCTGGGGCAAACTCGCCGACCTGTTCAACAAGAAGACCCTGGTCCAGGTCGCGATCGTGATCTTCGTGATCGGATCGATGATCAGCGGGTTCAGCCAGAACACCGGGCAGCTGATCGCCGCGCGCGCGTTCCAGGGCATCGGCGTCGGCGGGCTGCAGGCGCTGGTCCAGGTCGTGATCGCGGCGATCATCCCGCCGCGTGAACGCGGCCGGTACAACGGCTACCTCGGCGCCGTCATGGCGGTCGCCACGGTCGGCGGCCCGCTGCTCGGCGGCCTGATCGTGGACGTGCCGTGGCTGGGCTGGCGCTGGTGCTTCTTCGTCGGCGTGCCGATCGCGGTGGCGGCGTTCATCGTGCTGCAGCGGACCCTGAAGCTGGAAACGGTGCGCCGGGAGAACGTCCAGGTCGACTACCTCGGCGCGGGTCTCATCGCCGCGGGCGTGAGTGTCCTGCTGATCTGGGTCTCGTTCGTCGGCAACAGCTTCGACTGGCTTTCGTGGCAGACGACCGTCATGGTGGCCGGCGGTGTCGTGCTCCTCGCGCTCGCGCTGATGGTGGAACGCAAGGTCCGCGAACCCGTGGTGCCGTTGCACATCATCACCCAGCGCACCCCGGCGCTGGCGATCATCGCGAGCCTCGCGGTCGGCATGGCGATGTTCGGCGGCGCGGTGTTCCTCGGCCAGTACTTCCAGGTCGGCCGCGGCTACTCCCCCACCGAAGCCGGGCTGCTGACCATCCCGCTGATGGCGGGCGTGCTGGTGTCCTCGACCGTTTCCGGTCGCCTGATCAGCCGGACCGGCCGGATCAAACCGTACATCGTGGCGGGCACGATCACCCTGGTGATCGGGTTCCTCGGGCTGGGCACGGTCGACCACGCGTCGCCGCTGTGGCTGGTCGGCATCGCGATGGCGGTCGTCGGCATCGGTGTCGGCATGACGATGCAGAACCTCGTGCTCGCCGTGCAGAACACCGTGCCGCTGCGGGACCTGGGCTCGGCGAGCGCGTCGGTCACGTTCTTCCGGTCGCTGGGCGGCACCATCGGGGTCTCGGTGCTGGGCGCGGTGCTCGCGAACCGGGTCACCGCCGACCTGTCCGCCGCGCTGCACGTTCCGGAGGGCCAGGCGTCGACGGGCAGTGTCAGCGCGCTGAACCTCAAAGCGCTGCCGCCGGAGGTCCAGACGATCGTGCACACCGTGTACGGCGACGCGACCGCGCACATCTTCCTGATCTCCGCGGCGGTGGGCGTCGTGGGCGTGATCGCGGCGCTGCTGCTCAAGCCGCTCACCCTGCGCACCACCCTCGACGTGGAGACGAAGACGGAAGACCAGGCTGCCGACCCGGTCGCGCGGTAGGCGCGCGATGAACGGGAACGCCGCCGGGGCCTTCGAGTCCACTGTGGAGCGTTTCGGCCCGCCCCGGCACCGGTCGGGGCGGGCCATCCTGGCCGGGGTCGACGGCTCCGACACCGCGATGCGGGCGGCCGCCTTCGCCTTCGGCATGGCACGGCGGGAAAGCGGCAGGCTGATCGTCGCCTTCGTCGCTTGCCGCACGGCGCTGGCCAACCTCGGACCGGCTGTCGCGGCGACGGTGGAGCACGACACGACACTGCAGCTCTACGCCGAACTCCGCGATCAGATCCGCGAGGCGGCCGAAGAACTGGAAGTGCCGGTCAGTTTCCTGAAGATCTTCGGCGATCCGTACACCGCGCTCCGCGACACCGCCGACCGCAGCCAGGTCGACACGGTGGTGGTCGGCGCCTCACAGAAGGCCGGTCACCGGTTCGCGGGGTCGGTCGCGACCAAGCTCATCAAGACCGGGCACTGGCCGGTGCTCGTCGTTCCTTGACCGACGGCCGCCCAGCAGGGAGACGGCTCCCACCGTGGCGACGACGAGCGCACAGCCCGCGAGTTGCAGCGAGGTCGGCCACTGACCGAGCAGGATGGCGCCGAACAGGATCGCGGCGGCGGGTTGCAGCATGAGCACGGCGGACCCGCCGCTCGCCGGGAGCGCGGACAGGGCATTCCCGATCAGGAGCCAGCCGAGCACCTGCGCGGTCACGGCCAGCGCGAGCAGCCACAGCAGCGCCGAGGCGGGCGGCGTGACGTCGAGGTTTCCCGCCACCAGCCCCGAAAGGCCGCCGACACTCGCGGAGGCCGCGGTCGCCGTGGCGAGCATCGTCGTGTGGCCGCCGCCTTCGGTTCCGGCCCGGCGCAGCAGGATGAGGTAGCCGGCGTAGGCGATGCCTGCCAGCATCGCCATGACGGTGCCGTACCAGGGGTCACTGCCCGCGGCGCCGCCGTCCGCCAGCCCGCCGGCGAGTGCCGTTCCCGCCAGCATGACCGGGATCGACAACCAGAACAGCCGCGACGGCCGTTCGCCGAACCACAGCAGCCCGGCCAGCGGGACGAGGACCACCTGGACGTTGACCAGTGCCGTGGCGACGCCCGCGCCGACGGCGAAGATCGCTTCGCTCCACAGCACCATGTCGATCCCGAGCAGGACGCCGGCCAGCACGTGCCGCCGTCGCGCGGCCGGGGTGGGACGGTGCCCGCGCTCCCGCGTCCGTGCCAGCAGCACGAGGATCGGCAACGCGAACAGGCAGCGGAAAAACGTCGCCGTCGTCGAGCTCACGCCGGACAGCGCGACGAGCGGGGCGGACAGGGCGATCGCGAGGGCTCCGAGGACTCCCTGTGCCCGCGGATCGGCGAGAATTCTTTGGTGGGCCATGGTTTTGATTCGATCGCACGAAGCAGGGGAGGACCAGCGAGATCCTCTTACCCCGAGGGTTAAGCTCGGCTAATGAGTGGCGATCTGTCCAATGTGGAGCGGCTGCGGATGCTGCACGCGGTGTGGCGCCGGGGCTCGCTCGCCGCGGCGGCCGAACTGCTGCACGTGACGCCGTCGGCGATCTCCCAGCAGCTGACCAAACTGGAACGGGAGGCGGGCACCGCGCTGCTCGTCCGGCACGGGCGCGGCGTCCGGCTCACCCCGGCGGGGCTGCTGCTCGCGCAGCGCTCGGACCGGGTCCTCACCGAACTCCGGGCCGCCCGCGCCGACCTGGACTCGCTCACCGGGGAAACCACCGGAGTCGTCGAGATCGGCGCCATCCCCTCCGGGGTGCACACGTTCATCACGCCCGCGCTCACCGGTCTCGCCGTCCGCTACCCCGGTATCGAAGCGCGGCTGCACGAGGTCGAACCGGAAGACGCCCTTCCCGCGCTCGCCGACGGCGTCTTCGACGTCGTGGTCGTCGAGAGCTGGGAGAACCTGCCGCTCACCCGGCCGCCGAACACCCGATGGACCGTCCTGCGCGACGACGCGGCGACGATCGTGCTCCCGGCAGGGCACCGCCTGGCAGGCGCGGACTCGATCCGCGCCGAGGACCTGGCGGACGAGATCTGGGTCGCCTGGGCCCGCCCCACCCTGGCGAACGCCTGGATCCGCCAGACCCTGCGCGAACGCGGCATCGAACCGACGGTGCGGCATACGGTCAGCGGGTTCGGCACCCAGTTCGCCGTCGTCGCCGGGCTCGGCGCGGTCACGGTGGTGCCGAGCATGGCCACCACGATCGCGCCGCCGACCGTGGTGTGCGCCCCGCTCGAACCCGCGCTGCACCGGCAGCTCTATGCCGTGCAGCCTCAGGGTGAGACGCGGCCCGCCGTCGCCGAATGCGTCGCGGCCCTGGTCGAGGCGGCCCGCTCCTGGGGCGCGGAAGGTTCGTGAAGGCCTCCAAGCGGACAGGAGCGCCGGTGGCCGGTCGGTCCAGCTGGTCGTGAATGGCGATTCGGGTTATTGAGGGGTAAGTCAAACGTGTCGTGTCGTTGGGGTGTGCGCCGTGTCTCGAAGGCCCCCTGTGGGACGTTCACCGTCCTGAAGGCCCCCTTTGAGACATCCCGAAGTGCGGCGAGTCTGTGAGCCGCCGGACTTTGTGGCACTGACTGTGTGGATTTTGGTGCGTTGGACGCGCAGAAATCCACACGGTCCCGCGTGACAGGTCCTGTCATGACGGGGTGTGTGGAAACAGGGACGTTGAACGTCCCTATTTCCACACACCCCTCACTTTCAGTGACCCCTCGCACCCCGTCCACGTGCAGTCTGTGAAGGAGGCCTTCACGGACTCGCCGCCCGCCAGGACACGTTTGCCTTACCCCTCAATAGAACGCGAAACGCCACTCACGAAGGTGATCAACGACCGCAGAGCGCGTGGTCGATCACCGGGTCCAGGGGATTCCCCGAAGGCAGTTCGGCATCGGGTTTGAAGGGCGTCAGGGTGTTCAGCGACACCATCACGCTGCGCTTGCCGTCCTCGGTCACGCCGTTGCCCGTCGAGTTGCCGGGCAGCGAGCCGCCGTGGCCCCAGAAGGCGCCGCAGGAGCTGGTCAGCTTCTTGAGCCCCAGCCCGTATTCCCCGAGTCCCGGCGCGGGCACGGTCTTCTTCATCTCGGCCAGCAACGCGGGCTTGAGCACCTTGCCGCCCAGCAGCGCCCGCAGGAACTTGTTGCCGTCCTCGGTGGTGCTGTTGATCGAACCGTCCGCTCCGCCGCCCATCGACGGATTCATCAGCGTCACGTCCACCTGCCGTCCGAGCCGCGGCGGGTTCGAGCCCTCGACGACGAACCGGTCGTAGCCCCTGGCATGCGGGGCGGGGAGGAACGGCGAGGTGTGGGGCAAGGTCGTTTCCCGCAGGTCGAGCGGGCGGACGATGCGGTCGGTGATCGCCTGCCGCCAGTCCCGGCCGGTCACCTTCTCGGTCACCATCCCGGCGAGCACGTAGTTGGTGTTGGAGTATTGCCAGCTCGTTCCCGGCGCGAACTCCGGCGGCTTCCCGACCGCGAGCTTCACCGCCTCGGACGCGCTGAGCCTGTCGAACCGGTGACGCAGAAAGCCTTTCTCGGTGAAGAGGTCGAGTTCCGCCATGTAGTCGTGCAGGCCGCTGGTGTGCTGCAAGAGCTGCCGGACGGTGATCGCGCGGCCGTCGTTGCCGTTGCCGCTCACCACCCCTGGCAGCCACCGGTCCACGGTGTCCTCCAGGGAAAGCCTGCCCTCGCCGACGAGCTGGAGCATCGTCGCGGACAGGAACGTCTTGCTGAAACTGGCGATCCGGAAATGCGCGTTCCACGGCATCGGGGTCCTGGTCCGCAGATCACCGTGACCGCTGCGCACCTTGACGCTGCCCTGGGCCGTGCTCAGTTCCACGAGCACGCCCGGTGAGCCGTTCGCCACGAGCACGTCGGCGTCATGCTGCAAGGTCCGCTGCGACTGCGATGCCGCGGACGCGAAGGCCGGGGAAACGAGCGTTGCCGCGCACACCGCGGCGATGACCACTGAAGTTCGTTTCATACCGGCAAAACTACGAAGCATCGGCCCGACCGGCATCGGCATCGAGGCGGAAACCGCCTACCCCCGCAGTGCTAGCCGTGGCGGGGCCTTCTCAGGGTTCAGCCCTTACACGATCATTCCCGGCATCACGAGGGCCAACCGCGCCGCCGGCGGCAGCGATGCCTGTTCCGGCACGGCCTGGAAGGCCTGGATGACGAGCGCGGCGAACCGCCGGGACGCCGCGACCTCCGCGGCGGGCGAAGCGGCTTGGATCCCGTTGTTGGCCATGAGCATGAGGATCAGGTCTTCGAGGACGAAGTCGGGACGCAGTTTCCCGGCGGCCTTCGCCCGGCCCGCGAGCTCCGCGATCGCCTTGAGCGCGTGGTCGCGGCCCGTGGTGAAGTCGACCGCTTTGGGGAAGGCCGACACGAAAGCCGCGGTGAAGCCCCGGTCGTGCGAGTGCAGTTCGCAGATCTTCTCGATCACGGAACAGAACCCACGCCACGGATCCGGGTCGGCCAGTCCCTCGTCGACGATGACGTGGCACAGGCACATCTGGTCGGCGAAGGCCTCCGTCGCCAGGATCTCCTTGGTCGGGAAATGGCGGTACAGCGTGGCGGGGCCGACGTCGGCGCGGCGCGCGACTTCCCGCAGCGGCACGTTCAGGCCTTCGGTGGCGAACAGCGCGCGAGCCGCTTCGAGGATGCGCTCGCGGTTGTCCTGGGCGTCGGAACGCGGGATCCGAGTCAAACGGTCGGTCACCACTCTCACTTTAGCCAAAACGGACGGGGGCGTCCGTTAGCGTCCGCCTGCCAGTGATCGAAGACCGAGGAGACAGAGCATGCGAGCAGTCGAGATCCGGAAGTTCGGGGCCCCCGAGGGCCTGGCCGTCATCGACCTCCCTTCCCCCGTTCCCGCCGCGGGCGAGGTGCTGATCGGCGTGGAAGCGATCGGCGTCGGCGGTGTCGACACCGTGGTCCGGAGCGGGGTCCTCGCCGGCTTCGGTTTCCAGGAAGGGTTCATCCCCGGCAACGAGGTGGCGGGCACCGTCACCGCGGTCGGTGACGACGTCGATCCGTCCTGGGTCGGGCGGCGCGTCTGGGCGTTCACCGGTGAGGGCGGCGGTTACGTCGAGCAGACGGCCCTCCCGGTCGATAAGGTCGTTCCCCTGCCCGAAAATCTGCCCGCCGACGCGGCGGTCGCGCTCGGGACTTCCGGCATGGTTGCCCATTTCGCGCTCGCCCGCGCCCGTTTCGCGGCAGGCGAGTCGGTGCTCGTGCGCGGAGCGGCGGGCAGTATCGGGATCATGACGGTGCAGCTCGCGGCGGCAGGCGGCGCGAGCGCGGTGGCGGTCACGACGTCCTCGGCCGAACGTGGCGAACGCCTGCGCGGACTGGGCGCGACCCACGTCCTCGACCGCTCCGGCGAAGGGGACGGTCCCGCCGGGTATGACGTGATCATCGACATCGTGTCCGGTGTGGACATGCCCTCCTTCTTCGACAGGCTCGCACCGAACGGCCGACTGGTGACCGTCGGCGTGATCGCGGGCATGCCACCGGCGGACTTCGGCGCGAAGCTGCTGGCGAGGTTCCGCGAATCGCTGTCGGTCGCGGCCTTCAGCGCGGACTCGATCCCCGAACCGGATCGGCGGGCAGTGACCGCGGCGCAATTCGACGCGGCGGCACACGGCGAACTGCGTGCGGTGGTGCACGAACTGCTGCCGTTGGAGAAAGCCGTGTCGGCGCACCGGAAGATGGACGACGGCGAGGTGTTCGGCCGGATCGTGCTGACCCCGTAGCCAGGTCCTTTGTGGAGGTCGCGTCACCCGGTCAGTGCACTTTCCCCCATTGCGTGCGCCCGCGCACTAGGCTGCCCACTCGTGCCTGAACCGTCCAGACCGAAGGCGGCGCCGATGCCCGAGGGACCCGGTTTCACGGCGGTCGACCTGCGACCGCTCGCCGCCGGGGAGGGAACCAGCGCCTACTGCGTGAACGACGCCGGGATGATCGTCGGCGAGTCGGGTTCACGGCCGGTGCGCTGGGATCCCGACGGGAGTCCCGCTCCCTTGCCGGTCCTCGACGGCTGTTCCGGCGGCCGCGCCGTCAGCGCCAACGCCGACGGCGTCATCGCGGGCGCGCTCTACACCGGCGAGCATCTCCGGCCCGTCTGCTGGCGGCCCGACGGCCGGGTGCACGCGCTCGAACTCCCGCTCGGCATGATCTCGGGCACGACGTGCCGGGTGAACGAACGTGGCTCGGTGCTGGGGAACGCGATGCGGCCGGGTTACCGCTGGCGGGCGCTGCGCTGGGAGCCCGGCGGCGAGGCGGTGGAACTCGGCGCCCTGTCCGGCGGCGAGACCCAGGGCCACGACCTGAACGGACTGGACGAGGTCGTCGGCTCGGCCAAGAACGGCACGGGTGGCCGGACAGCGGTGCGCTGGAGCCCGTCGGGCAAGATCAGCAAACTGCCCCCGCCCCGCCGCGCGACGGCCTGCGGGATCACCGACTCCGGCGCCATCCTCGGCGACGGGGTCGTGTGGAACCGTGACGGGGGCACCGTCCTGCTCACCGGCGACCAGGAGTTCTCCGCCGGGCAGGTCGTCCGGATCACCGAACACGGGGTCACGATCGGCTGGGGCGTGACCCCGGACCGGCTCGGCACCTGCGCCCGCTGGGATCGCGACGGGCGGCACACCGTGCTCCCGCCGCTGCCTTCGGACATCGGCAGTACGTGTTACGACATCGACGAAGCCGGGACGGTCGTCGGCGAGTCCGTGAGCCGGGGAGCGGTGCGGCCGGTCCGCTGGGACGCGGACGCGACGCCGTTCCCGCTGCCGTCGCCACGCGGTCTCACCGCGATCATGGCCCAGCACATCACCGCGAGCGGCGCCGTCATCATCGGCTACGGCTTCGACAAGGACAGCTCCACTTATCGCGGGATCGCTTGGCACCGCTCGTGATCAGCGTGAGCCCGAGTGTTCCTCGACCGTCCACGACCGGGTCCGGGAGCGGTCGAGGAACCGGGCTTCGTCCTCGGCGACCCCGGAACCCTCGGCGAGCACGAGCGCGAGCCAGGCGCCGCGGGTGCCCTCGTCGGCGAACTTCATGTGCGTGATCACGTCGAAGTCGGCCGGGAAACCGCGTGCCCCGATCTCCGGCAGATAGTTGCGGGTGTAGAGCGCGGGCGACGGTGCGAGGCCGAGGATGAGCGGCACGTGCCGGTTCTCGTAGTAGTCGACGAACTCGTCCCGGCTGAGCCCCTCGCGGGCCTTGAGCAGGGCGATGGTGGTGATCACGGTCGTGCTCCTTCTGTCGCGTCAGCGGCCCACCCGGTCCAGCACCGCGTGCGTGTACCGGGCGGTGTCGGCCGTTCCGCCGAGATCGACAGTACTGATGCCGTCGGCCAGCGCGCCGAAAGCGGCGGCCAGCAGATCCTCGCTCGCCTCGGGATGTCCCAAGTGGTCGAGCATCATGGCCGCGGACCACAGCGCGCCCAGCGGGTTGGCCTTGCCCTGCCCGGCGATGTCGGGGGCGGAGCCGTGCACCGGCTCGAACATCGAGGGGAATTCGCGCTCGGGGTTGAGGTTCGCCGCCGGGGCGACACCGATGCTCCCGGCCACCGCGGCGGCCAGGTCGCTGAGAATGTCGCCGAAGAGGTTGGAGCCGACGATCACGTCGAACCGTTCCGGCGCCAGGACGAGTTTGGCGGCGAGCGCGTCGATGTGCTCCTTGTCGGTGCGCACGTTCTGGTGCCGTGCCGCGACCTCTTCCACCAGTTCGTCCCAGAACGGCATCGTGTGGACGATACCGTTGCTCTTCGTCGCCGAAGTCACGTGTTTGCCGCGGGTCCCGGCCAGCGTGTAGGCGTACTCGACGACGCGGCTCACTCCCTTGCGGGTGAACACCGCCTCCTGCACGGCCAGTTCGTCTTCGGTGCCCCGGCCGAGCCGCCCGCCGATCTCGGAGTACTCGCCCTCGACGTTCTCCCGGACCACGACGAGGTCGACGTCCCCGGCGGCACGCAGCGGGCTCGGCACCCCGTCGAGCACTTTGACCGGCCGCAGGTTGACGTACTGCCGGAAGCCGCGCCGGATCGGGATCAGCAGCCCCCACAGCGAAACGTGGTCCGGCACGCCCGGCCAGCCGACCGCGCCCAGCAGCACGGCGTCGTGCCGCCGGATCCGGTCGAGACCGTCGGACGGCATCATCGCGCCCTCGGCGAGGTAGCGCTCGCAGGACCAGTCGAAGGAGTCGTAGGTGAAGGCGATCCCGTGCCGCCTGCCGACGGCGGCGAGCACGGCCTGGGCCGGGGGCAGCACCTCGGTGCCGATGCCGTCGCCGGGGATGAGCGCGATGCGGTAGCTGGTCATGGGTCCAGTGGACGTCGAGCCGGGCCGGTACGTCCAAGACCCAGTTCTTGCCGCACTGAAAGGCTGCGCCTATCAACCCCTGGTCGGACTTCCCCGGACGAACGCTCCCATTTCGGCGGCCTCGGCGACGGGACGTCCGTCCTCACCGTCGTGCGGCTGTGCCTGATGACGTTCGGCATCCTCACCGCGACGGCCGAGTACTCCACCGGGATGATCCGCACCAGCCTCGTCGCCGTTCCCGTCCGACGGAAACTCTTGCTGGGCAAGGTCGTCCTCGTCGCGGCGAGCACACTGATCGCGGGTGAAACGATCGCCGTGGCGACGTTTTCCGTGAGCAGGCTGCTGATCGGCGACCGGCCGATCGGCTCGCTGACCACTGTGGACACCGGGCTTCCCGCGATCCTCGCCGAGGGCCTGCTCATGATGGTCGTCGCGCTGATCGCGCTGGGCCTCGCGACGATGATCAAGTCGACCGCCGGGACACTGGTCACGATGGCGGTCCTGCTGTTCGCCCTCCCGATGGCCCCGCGGATGCTGCTGCCCGAACCGTGGGGCGGCCGGATCGCCTCGGTGCTGCCCTCGGAACTGGCAGGCCAGCTCGGCGGCGGGGCGACCGAAATCGTCCTGTCCCCGCTCGGCGCGCTCATCGCGATGGCCGTCTGGGTGATCGCGGCGATCTACGCCGGGCTCACCGCCATCGGCAAACGAGACGCCTGAATCAGTCCTGCTCCGCCAAACCGCGGAAGGCCGCCGCGGCGGGGCTCAGCCGTCCCGGCCTGGACACCAGGGACACCACCAGGGAATCGGGACAGTCGAGCGCCCGCACGGCGGCACCCGCGGCTTTCGCCAGTGCTCGCCAGGAGTCGCTGACCACCGCGATACCGACCCCGGCGAGAACGAGTGGCAGGACGGCTTCCCGATGTTCGACCTCGACCGCGAACCGGCTGCCGGGTGCTTGACCGAGTACGGCGTCGGCCACGGCACGCATTCCCGTGCCCTGCTGGCCGACGATGAGCGCGGCACCGGCGAGATCGGCGGGGCGCACCGGATCCGCGGCGGGCAGCGCCGCCTCGTCGCGGCCCAGTACGGCGAAACGCTGCGTCTCCAGGTGCAGGGCGTCCAAGCCGGGCAGCGGCGGGGCCGTCGGGGAGGCCGCCACGATGCCGAGCTCGGCGTCACCGGTCGTGAGCGTCCTCCCCACGTCGGCGGGGGTGCTCGCCGCGCGGACGGAGATCCGCACGAGCGGGTTGGCGGCGGCGAAGGCGGCGATCAGGTCCGTGAGCGGGCTGACCGACTGCGACGGCATCGAGGCGATGACCAGCTCCCCGCCGAGGAGACCGTCGACCGACTCCACCGTCGCACGGGCGAGGTCCAGCCCGCGCAGGACCTCCCGCGCGGGCGCCACGAGAGCGTGACCGGCCGCCGTCAGCACCAGACGGCGGCCGGTCCGGTGGAACAGAAGGCTCCCCAGGTCCCGCTCGAGCGCCCGCAAGGACTGGGAGACCGACGGCTGGGCGACGAAAAGCAGCTCCGCGGCCTTGTGGACGCTTCCGGCGTCGACGACGGCCAGGAAGTACCTCAGCTGACGAGCATCCACACCGCACCTCCTCATGGTCGATAGCCGGGGCCTATCACCTTGCCAGCAACCCGGTCTTGGACCGGCGACCCGCCCGAAGGGCTTACTGGGTCGCTACGAGGGACGGCAGCGGCGCCGGCCCGCCGCGAGCCCGAGGAGGGCACCGTGTCCGATGCCTGGCTCCTTGCCCACACCGGTATCGCCATCGTGGGCGTCGTCGTGCTGATCACCCGGCTCAAGACGCCCCCGATCTTCGGCCTGCTGATCGGCGCCACCTATCTGGGGCTGGCCACCGGCCTCGGAGCGGGCGGCACGACCGAAGCGCTCGCCGCCGGATTCGGCGACGTGATGGCCGAGATCGGCCTGCTCATCACCTTCGGCGTCGTCATCGGCTCGCTGCTCACCGCCACGGACACCCTGCACCGTGTCCTGGAACGGCTGCTGGGCGTCTTCGGGGAGAAGCGCGTGCCGATGGTGTTCGCGGTCTCCCTGTCCACCTTGTTCACGTCGATCTATTCGGACGTGGTCCTGGTGCTCACCGCGCCGCTGGCCCGGCGTCTCGGCGTCCGGCTGGGCCCGCGGGGTGTCGCGCTAATGGGCGGCGCGCTGACCGCGGGGATCGAGGTCGGGCTGGTGTTCGTCGTGCCGGGGGTGGCCGCTCTCGCCGTCGCGGGCCTGCTTCGCGTGCCGCTCGGCGAGATGTTCCTGTTCGGGCTCGCGGTCGGTCTCCCCACCGCCGTGCTGACCACGCTGGTCTTCACCGTCCTCTTGCGGCGGACGCTCCGCTGGGATCCGGCCACCGACGAACTGGAGACCGGACGCGCCGCCGAGACCGTCTCCACCGCAACTGGCGCGCGGCGGCTGCCACTGTCGCTGTCGATCTCCCCGGTGCTGCTGACGCTCGCGCTGATCGCCCTCGGCGCGCTCGCCGTCGCCTTCCGTTTCCCGCTGGGGCCGGTCTCGCTGCCGACCGAGCCGCCGATCGCCATGGCGATCGGCGCCGGGCTCGCGCATCTGCTGGCCCGGCGCGTCCTGCCCCGGCACGAGGTCGACGCGGCCGTCGGCAAGGCACTGGCGCTGGCCGGGCCCATTCTCGTGCTGTCCGGGCTTTCCGGCTCGGTCGCCGAGGTGATCGGCAGATCGGGACTGCGCGACGTGCTGGCGAGCTCGTTCGGCACGGGTTTCCTGCCGCCGCTGGTGCTCGTCTGGCTGATCGCCGCCGTCCTGCACATCGCGATGGGGTCCATCTCGATCTCCGCGATCACCGCGGCGGGCATCCTCGCGCCGATCGCGGGATCGCTCGGTGTCCCGGTGGTGCTGGTCGCCCTCGCCGCCTGCTCGGGCGCGCTGTTCCTCCCGCACGTCAGCAGCAACTTCTTCTGGATGTTCCAGTCACTGCTCGGGCTGAGCACGCGGGGCACGTTCAAGACCCACACCGTCGCCATGTCGCTGGCTTCGGTGATCTCGCTCCCGATCGTGCTGCTGCTCGGCCTCGTCGTCTGACCGCGAAGTCACTCACGCCAACGGTTGTTGAGGAAGGCGTCGTCCTCGTCGTCCGCCGGTACCGGACGGCGAGGAGCGCGCCGGGGGGTGTCCCGGCCCGCACGGGCCGGCGGCTCCGAAGCGAACGGAGCCGCCGGGTCCTCGAAAGCGGGGGCGTCGTCGAACGCCGACGCGTTCCCCGGCTGCGCGTGCGACCGGTCGGTGCTCCAGCCGGACTTCGTCTTCCGCTCCCCCAGTTCACGCCGATGCTCGACATAGCGCTGGGCGGTCTGGACCTGCTTGGTCATGAACTCCTGCGAGCTTGCCTTGATTTCGTCGGCCTTCTGGTCCCGCAGGACCCGGCGCTCCGACTGCTCGCGGACCAGACCGTCCAGGGTCGCCTTCATCGCGGAGGTTTCATCGGCGCTCATCTGTTTCTCCCCTGCCTCGGATTACCGCCTGCGGATGGACGACTGATCCTCATCGTCCAGCAGCGAGCCGGTGATACGCCCGGTGGGTTCGTTGATCTGGTCGAACACCTCGCCCTCGATCCGGTACGCGCGGTTGGTCCGTTCCTGGTCACCACCGCCGCCGCCCTGGCCACCGCCGCCCATGCCGCCCATCGGCGGCATCGCGCCGCCACCGAACGACTGACCGGTCGATCCGCTCATCGGGGCGGACGGGGCACCCGCGGCCACGGGCTGCGGCTGATGTGTCCCGCCGCCGGTGTGCACGCCTTCGGTCAGCGGCTGGCCCGTCGACGGGGTCGCGGTTTCGAACGGGGCCGGAATCGCCGAACCGCCGACGCCGTGGGCGCCGCCACCGCCACCGCCGACGTCACCGCCGCTGATGTCGCCGCCGCTGATGGGGCTTCCGCTGAGACCGTCGGGAACGGTTCCGCCGCCACCGTGATGTGGGGTGAACGCCGGACGGGGTTCGGGCTGCGTCGTCCCGGTGACGGGCTTGGCCTCGTGCAAGGGCTTGTGTGTGTCCGAGGGATCCTTGTCCTCGCCGAGGGTGTACGTGGTCGGCTTTCCGGTGCCGTCGTCGACGGTGACGACCGTCGGCCCGGACGGGCCGTCGGGACGTTCGGCGGTGATCTTCGTATCGCCGTCCTGGAAGTGGATCTTGCCGTCCGGGCCGGGGCGGTGGACGTCATCGCCCGGTTTCCCGTCGTCCGCGCCGGGAATCGAGCCCATCTTGGACTCGTCGTCGGTCCAGTCGAGTTTGAAGTCCTTGGCAGGCCCGGAACCGTCGCCGACCTTGATCTCCATTTCGCCGTCTTTGTTCGGCTCGGTCATCTCGAAGGTCTTGTCACCCTGCTTGACCTTGAGGGTTTCGCGCTCGCCGTCCTCGGTCTTGTCCTTGTCACCGTCTTCACCGGGTTTGTCACCGGTCAGCTTGTCGCCGCCCTCACCGGGCAGCTCGTCGTCGAGCTTGTCCAGTGCCTCCGAGGCCTTCTTCTTGGCCTCTTCCGCGGCTTCCTTGGAGTCGGAGTCCTTGGAATCGGTGTCGCCCGTGCCACCGCCGGGGGCGTCGCCCATCTTGTCCAGCGCTTCGGACGCCTGCTTCTTCGCGTCTTCAGCGGCCTTTTCGGCCGCTGCCTTGGCTTCGGCGGCGGCATCCGTGCTGCCACCGGTTCCGCCGCCCGGACCGGAACCCGAACCACCCGAGCCGCCACCACCGAGATCGCCGCCGGTGGGAACGTCACCCATCTTGTTCAGCGCTTCCGACGCCTGCTTCTTCGCGTTCTCGGCAGCCGCCGCGGCCTGCTTCTTCGCCTCTTCGGCCGCGGCCTTCTGCTCGTCGCCGGAAGACGACGGCGGCGGAGCCGAGCCCGAAGGCGAGGTCTGGTCCTTGCTCGGGTCCGGGCCGCCACCGGAGCCGCCCTCGGGGATCTTCACGTCCGGGACCGGGACCGGCGCGGGCTTGTAGTCACCCGACGAACCGGTGCCACCGCCGGAGCCGGAGCCCCCCGTACCGGAGCCGCCGCCCGTACCGGAGCCACCAGCGCCCGAGCCGCCACCCGTGCCGCCCTCGGGAATGTTCACGTCCGGGACCGGCGGGGGCTTCTGCTGGCCCGACGGACCGGTGCCATCACCCGAACCGCCACCAGGGCCGCCGGTACCCGAGCCGCCGCCGTACCCGCCGCCCTGGCCGCCACCTTGCCCGCCGGTGCCCTGACCGCCGGTGCCTTGGCCGCCAGGCCCCTGGCCACCGGGGCCACCGCCGGTACCCGAGCCGCCGGGTCCACCGCCCGTGCCGCCTGCCCCGCCGTTTCCGCCCGCGCCCGCGCCCTGGAACTCGTTCTTGACCTTGCCCATGACCTTGTCGAGCTCGTCGTAGGCCTGGTTGACGAAGTCCTTGGTTTCCTTGCAGTTCTTCTCGAAGCCCAGGTAGATGACGGTCCACATCTCGGGGATGAACTGCCGCTGGATCCACTGCTTGGCGAGGTTCTGGCCCGCCTTCTTGAACTCGTCGTCGTCGCAGCAGCCGTCGTTGTTCAGCTGCTGGACGAGGTTGGAGCCGAAGTTGGCGTCCATCCAGCCCGCGATCGCGCCGAGGTCCTCCTTGCCGCTCTTCTCACCGGCGGCGATGGCGACGACCTTCTGCGCCATCGGATAGTCGGCCTTGCCGACGATCTCCTTGTACCCCTTGACGACCTGGTCGGCCTTCTCCTTGCAGAGCTTGAACACCGCGGTGGTGGTGTGCAGCGTCGCTTCGCTCGCGGTGTTCAGCGTCTGGGAGAGTTTCTTGGCCTTGGGAAGGATCTTCTCGTTGTAGTTGGTCGACGACGCGTCCGCGGCTTGCCCGGTCCAGGTCCCGTAAAGGGTGTTCAGCTGGGACCCGGTGTCGTCGATGGCCTTCTCGACCGTCTTCGACCCCGTCTTGAAGTGCGCGGCGTCGTCGACGAAGTTCTTGAAGCTGATGCCGCGCTGCTCGTCGAACGGCTTCTTGATGTCCTTCTCGAAGTCGAGCGCGCGGCTGGTCCCCCGGCAGTCCTCCGGGAGCTTCGCCAGCAGCGAACCGAAGGTCTGGAAGACCTTGAGCGCGGGCATGGCGGCGTCGAAGATCTCGTCCGACGTCTTGGTCCCGCCGCCTTCCGGCGTGGGTTCCTTCGTGCCGTCCAGCTTCTTGTCGCCGTCGTTGACGGCCTTCGTCTCTTCCTTCTGGGTGAAGCTGGCCTGATCGCCGGCGTTCTTCGCGCCCTCGTAGATCTTCTTGGTGTCGTCGCCGTAGGGCAGGAAGGGAAGAGCGTTGTAGGTCTCCGCGTACTTCGCGGCTTCCTTGCGCTTCGCTTTGATGTCCTCCGGCTCGTCGATCCCGCTCCAAGGAGGGGGCGCCGGATGGGTCTTGATCCACGAGCCGATGAGCGCGGTCTTGTTGGCGGGCGGCACGCTCGGGTTGTCGAGGAGGGCCTTGACGTCGGTCCAGGTGAGTTCGTCGGCCACTAGCGCATCCCCGTCTTGGTGATCTTGTTCTTCTGCTCGTTCTCATTGGCGCCGTAGGCGGAACCCGCGGTGGCGAGGTTCGTGCCGAACGAGCCGAGCGTGGTGCTGTACCCCTGGACCGAGGCCCACAACGCGGCGACACCGTCGGTGTATTTCTTCGAGTGGTCGCCGTGCGCCTGGCCGAAGCCCGCAGCGTTCACGGGAGTGCTCGACAGATCGGGATTGTCTTCGAGCAACTGCTCCGTCAGCTTTCCGATGTCCTTCGACGCCGATGAAAGCGCATCGGTCGCCGCGGTGAAGCCCCCGCTCATTCTTCTCAGCGCCTTTCGTCGGATCCGTCGGCCTTACCGTCGAGTGCCTCTTCGAGCACTTCCGCCACCGACCCGATGTCGATGAACCGGTCCAGCTGGTCCAGATCAATCCTCACATCGTGGTAGATCTCCAGCGCCGACAGGAGTTTTATGCGTCCTTTGGAGTCGATGCCCAGCTCTTCGAGCGGTGCGTCGAACTCGATTTCGGCGGGATCAAGCCGGAAAATCTCACTGACGACCTTCACGACCTGCGCGCGGTGATCACCCACGGGGCCGACTATAACGCGCCTTCGCGGCCGCTCGCGCCACCTTGCCACTGGAAGTGCGCGGAAGGTCACCAGAGGGAACCAGACGGACCGATCGCAACGTCAGATCATGTTCACGTGACACCGCCCGCAATACCACTCTGGTGACTTCTTTGACATCCGCTTCGGCATTCTTTGCCCATTCGGCTACCAACATCGCCCCTTCACCCATTTCGTCCGACACGCCGAATGCGGCGACGCGATCGCGGCGGATCGCCGGATGCGCTTCGCCCGCCACCGCCTCGATGTCCTGCGGATGGAAGTTGCGGCCGTCGATGACGATGAGATCCTTGAGCCTGCCGGTGATGTAAAGGTCACCGCGATGGAACACGCCGAGGTCGCCGGTGCGGAGCCAGCCGCCGACACCGTCGAGTTCTCCTTCGAACGCGGTGGCGTCGCCGCGACCCCAGTAGCCGTCGGCGACGTTCGGTCCGTGGATCCAGATCTCCCCGGTCAGGCCGTCGGGTCGCGCGACCCCGTCGCGGACGATCCGGACCCGCTGCCCGAGGGGACGGCCGACCGAGACGAGCCCCTGACCATCGGGGACTTCGATCGCGCGGCCCTGCGCGAGGGCTTCCCGGTCGAACACCGCGCCTCGCGGTCCTTCTTCCCCGGCGCTCGCGACGTACACGGTGGCCTCGGCCAGGCCGTAGGACGGGCGGTGGGCTTCGGGCCGGAAGCCGCGCGGGCCGAAAGCCTCATGGAACCGCGCGACCGTGCGCGGCTGGACCGGTTCGGCGCCATTGAGCGCGACCCGCACGTCGGAGAGATCGAGGTCGTCCCCCACCTCGTCGGCGGCGTCCGCGGCCAGGTCGAACGCGAAGTTCGGCGCGGCAGTGAACACGGCCGGGTGATCGGCGAGCTGACGCAGCCACCTCGCGGGCCGCCGGACGAACTCGGCGGGCGACATGAACACCGACCGCGCGCCGGCGTGGACCGGCAGGCAGAGAAGCTGGATCAGGCCCATGTCGTGGAAGAACGGGATCCAGCCGGCACAGGTGGTGCCCTCGTCGACGGCGTAGGCCCGGCTCGCCTGCCAGCAGGCGGCGGCGACCGCCCGGTGCGGGATCACCGCACCGGCGGGCTCCCGCGTCGACCCGGACGTGTACTGGAGGTACGCGGGGCTCTCGGGGGTGACGGGGAGCGGCTCGGCGCCCGGCCCGGAGAGTTCGTCGACCAGGATCAGGTGTTCGGGCGCCCCGGCTTCACGGACTTTCGCGGCGGCGGCCGAGGAGGTCAGCCAGACCCGCGCGCCGCAGTCCGCCAGCACTCCGGTGAGCCTGGCTCGCTGGGCGGCGCTGCCCGGCGCCATCAACGGCACGGCCACGAGCCCGGCGGCGAGCGCGCCGAAGAACGCCAGGGGGTAGTTCAGGTCCTGGCCGGTGAGCACGGCGGCACGATCACCCGGTCGCGTGACCTCTCGCAGCGCTCCCGCGACCACCCGCACCCTCGAGGCGAAGTCCGCCCAGGTGACCGTGTCGTCCACCCCGGCGCTGTGATCCTGATGCGTGAACAGCGGTCGCTGGTCGGTCTCGCGAGCGAACAACCGCTCGACGATCGAGGTGCGCAGCACCTGCTCCGGAACATCCACCGGCGACGCGGTCATGTCCCGCAACCTACTGGAACGTCGGGGCGCTTGCCCGACCGGGAAGCGTGCTCGGCCGCCGGTGCGTTCGGGGGTCCGTGAAGGCCTCCTCGAAGGTCCATCCATGCCCCCGCCGCCGCCCTCAAGGAGGCCTTCACGGACTTGCGCTCGGGAGGGAGGGGTCAGTTCACGGTGACGGTGGCGAGGGAAGCGTCCTGGCCGGGGTCCATGCCGCACGGCAGGTCGAAGGTGCCGAGATCCGTCGGCGTCCCGTCCGCCCGCTTCGGCGTGACCTTCCCGGTGAAACCGCCGCCAACGGTGAACACGATCGACCCCGGTTTCTTCACGGTGAGCCCTGGGATCGGACCGGTGATGACGATCCCCAGCGGCCCGTCCTGCGGTACGGCGGTCACCGGGAAACCCAGGCCGTTGAGCGTGACACCGAGTTCGGTGCCGTTGTAATCGACGCCGACGTTCGCCGACGCGGTCCCGTCGATCGTCGCGGCGCCGATCAGGTTCAGTGCGGAGACGATGTCCCCGTCGAGGGAGACGGCCACGGAAAAGCCGGTGACGTCGATCGGGGTACCGACGGCCACCGCCTCGGGAAAGGTCGCGGTCACCGCGGCGGTGACCTGACGTGCGCCGATGAGCGGCATTTCGCAGGTGAAAGTCAGGTTCTTGGTCACCGGCCCGGCGGCGGGGGCGGCGGAGGCGACACCCGAGGGCAGGGTGACGGCGGCTCCGGCGAGGACGAGCGCGGTCGCGATCCGGGCAAGGGGTCTCAGGGAAGAGAAACGCGTCATGGAAATCCTCCGGTCGGGAATTCGGGGAGAAAGAATGACGAAATCCGGGAAAACGTTACGACGCCCGGAACCGGTCAACAACACACCAACGCGCTCGTATCGATTCAGGCGTTCTTGCCCCCATTTTTCTTGTCATTCGGAGACGATTTCACGATCCCGTTATTACCAGGTCCAGGAATCGAGTGTGGCCGCGCCCGGCGCCGTCGGTGTCGCCGGGCACCCTGATCGGAAGCGGCGGCCGTGAGAGCGGAGCCCTGCCCGCCCGGCCACATCGTTCGAAGTCGTTTACTCTTGTTAATTTCGGACAGAAGACCGGACAATTCTCGCCATCTCCGAACCTTTGGCCGCACACTCGACGGGCAGTGTGTTTCTTTCCCCCGGCCTTGGAGGAGTCACCATGCGTCGAAGAATCGCCCTGGCACTCGGCGGAGCCGCCGTCCTGACCGCGAGTCTCGCTTCCGCCGCCCTCGCCCCGGTCGCGCAGGCTTCCCCCGGACTGCTCGCCGCCCTGCAGCGGGACCTGGGGCTCACCGCCGCACAGGCCTCGACCAGGCTCGCCCAGGAAATGACCGCCTCTCGCGTGCTGCCCGCGGCGCAGCAGGCCGCCGGTGCGGCGTTCGGCGGTGCCTGGTTCGATCCGGCGCGCGGCAAACTCGTCGTCGGCGTCACCGATCCCGCCGCGGCTTCCGCCGTCCGCCAGGCCGGTGCCGAGCCCACCTCGGCCACGATCAGCTCCGCCGCGCTCGACGCGGCGAAGGCCGAAATCGACTTGTCGGCCAAGCGCCACCCCGCACCCGCCGCCGTCAGCGGCTGGCGTGCCGACCCGCGCAGCGGCAGTGTCGAGGTCGCCTTGCGGCCCGGCGCCCAGGGCGCCGATGTCGACGCCTTCCTCGCCACGGCACGGAAAGCCGGTCCGGTCACCGTGGTCACCGCGCCGAAGGCCGAACCGTTCGCGGCGGGCACCGTCGGCGGCGACCCGTACTACATCAACGGGAACACCCGCTGTTCGATCGGGTTCTCCGTGCAGGGCGGCTTCGTCAGCGCGGGGCACTGCGGCGGCACGGGCAGCTCCGTCGTCGGCTGGGACGGCTCGGCCATGGGCAGCTTCGCCGGTTCTTCCTTCCCCGACAACGACTACTCGTTCATCCGGATCGGCAACGGCTGGTGGACCGCGCCGGTCGTCCTCGGCTGGGGCACGGTGAGCGACGCGCTGGTCCGGGGATCGTGGGTCGCGCCCGTCGGCACCTCGGTGTGCCGGTCCGGTTCGACGACGCACTGGCACTGCGGCACCGTGCTGGGGCAGAACGAGACGATCAACTACTCGCAGGGCGCGGTGCACCAGATGACCCGCACCAACGTCTGCGCGGAACCCGGCGACTCCGGGGGTTCCTTCATCACCGGTGACCAGGCGCAGGGGGTCACCTCCGGCGGCTGGGGGAACTGCGGTTCCGGCGGCGAGACCTGGTTCCAGCCGGTGAACGAGATCCTGCAGCGCTACGGCCTGTCCCTCGTCACCGCGTAGACCGAAGTCCGTGAAGGCCTCCTTCCCTACTCTCAGGGTAGGGAAGGAGGCCTTCACGGACTTTCAGAACATCGCCCGCAGCTTCGCCCGGTCGATCTTCCCGTTCCGCGTCGAAGGCAGGGCGTCGAGTTCGGTGAACTGCTTCGGCACCATGAACCGGGGCAGCCCGGAGGCACACGCGCGGGCCAGCTCGTCCTGATCGACGACAGAGCCGGTCACGCTGGTGTAGAACGCCACCAGCTGGGTGGAGGCGCCGGCCTTGACCCCGACGACCGCCGCCCGGCGGACCCCGGCGACCCCGGCGAGCACCGCTTCCACCTCACCCGGCTCGACCCGGTAGCCGTTCACCTTGAGCTGGTCGTCGAGCCTGGACAGGAAATGGAACCGGGAGCCGTCGAAGCGGACCAGGTCGCCGCTGAAGTAGCAGCGGCGCGTCCCGCCGTCGCGGTGGCCGACCTTCCGGAACTTCTCCGCGGTGAGCTCGTCGTCGCCGAAATACCCGATCCCGACACAGTTCCCCGCGATGATGAGTTCGCGGGTCTCGCCGGGAGCGAACGGGCGCAGCTGACCGTCCACATGGCACAGCAGCTCCGCGTCGACGACCGCGGTGCCGATGGGCGGCCGGTCGGGCCAGTTCGTGACGTCACCGGTCAGCCGGTACTGGGTGACCACGTGCGTTTCGCTGGGCCCGTACTGGTTCACCAGCGTGAGCGCACCGTCGGCGCAGAACTTCCGCACCTCGTCGTTGATCACGAGCTGTTCGCCCGCCACCGAGATCTCCCGCAGGCTCGGTGTCTTCTCCCCGGCGACGCACGCGGCCGTCGCCAGTCCGTGCAGCCCCACCACCGGCTGGAAGAGCCGGGCGGCGTCGTGCTCGCGGATGATGTCGAGCAGGGTGAACGGGTCCAGCCTGTCGTGATCGTTCACCACGATCAGGGTCGCGCCGGCGAGCCAGGTCGCCACCATGTCCTCGTACACCATGTCGAAACCGATGGACGACATGTGCAGGGTGTTCGGCGGCCGGTCGTGGCTCCACCGCCGCAGGTGCCAGTGCCCCAGGTCCGCCAGGACGACCGGCGGCACCGCGACCGCCTTGGGCTCGCCTGTCGACCCCGAGGTAGGAATGACGTAGCAGACCGGACCGGTCGCGACCTCGTCCCGTTTCGCTCCCCGGATCGAGGCGAACGTGTGCTCGGGGATACCCGCCCCGACCGGCGCGCAGTCCCCGTCCCGCAGGATCATCGCGCAGCCCGCGCCGCTCACCAGTTTCCCGGTCCAGGCGGGCGGCATGGCCGGATCGATGGACAGCACGCCCGCTCCGACGCGCCATACGCCCAGTACCACCGCGCACCGGTTCCACGAACGGGTCCCGTGCACGTCGACGACGTCACCGGGGCCGACACCGCGTTCGGCGAGCCCGCCCGCGATCTCGGCCGACAGCTCGGCGAGTTCGCGGTAGGTGTGGGACACGCCGTCGTCGACGACCGCGACGGCTTCCGGATTCCGGGCGATGGCCTCGATCAGCGATCGGATCAGCGGGGCACTCATGCGATCAGGCCTCCGTCGACCGGCTCCAGGGGCCGGTAGTCACGAGACGCCACGAATTCCGGCCGCGGGCTGGGCACTTCGCGCAGTTCGTTGTCGACACTGTTGTAGCTGACGAAAGCCATGGTCCGGTCGCTGGGCGACATGTTCGCGCCGGAGCCGTGCGCGATGCAGGGGTGGAAGAACAGCAGGCTCCCGGCGCGGCCGACGACGGACCGGATCTCCGAACCGGCGGTCACCTTGGCCATCTGCTCGGAATCCAGCGCGAACTTCAGCTTCGCCGACAGATCGGCCTCCCACTGCGAAGTGGCTTCGGATTCAGGGCGCCAGCTGGAGATCTCACCGTCGCGATGCGAACCGGGCACGACCAGCAACGGTCCATTGTGCTCGGTCGCGTCGTCCAGCAACAGCGCGACGTTGACCGCCCGCGGCTCCGGCATCCCGTCCTTCTGCCCCCAGACGCTGTAGTCCTGGTGCCACTGCCAGACCTCCCCGCGCAGCGCCCGCTTGGCGTTGACCTTGCACTGGAACACGTGGACCTTGCTCTCCAGCAGCTCCTCCGCCGCCGCCAGCAGCTCGGGCAACCGCACCAGCCGGGAGAACAGCGGGCCCGTGGTGTGGCAGCCGTGGATGCCGCGCACCGTGGTCCCGTCCTCTTCGAAGATGCGCCCCGGATGCTCGGTCGCGTAGAGATCGGACACCTCGCGGCGCAAGGCGGCGATGTCGCCGTCGTCGAAAACGTCTTCGAGGAGCAGGAACCCTTCGGACCGGTATTCCGCTATCTGACTTTCCGTGAGCATGGCTCGGTTACCTCTCTCCGTGAATGTGTGGTGCCCGTTCATGTCCGGAGCCCCAGTTCGTCGATCACCGCGCTGATGCTGATCACGCTCAGCCGCGCGTCCCCTTTGCCCCCGGCCTCGATCCGGTCGAGCGCGTCCGCGCGGAAGACACCACCGGCGGCGACCAGATCCCGCCAGCCGTCCATCAGGTCGTCCTGGTCGAGGGCGCTCAAGGCGTGGGCGGTGAAACCCTGCTTCGCGCGCCGCAGAACCGATTCCGGGACGATGCCCGCATACGCCGACTTGAGGCAGGCCTTGCCCTCGAAGTCGACGACCTTCTCCTCGTCGCCGATCCGCAGTGCCAGCTCGACGACGGGATTGCCGAGGAACGGATACCGGCCCTCGACGGAGTTGGCCATCAGCATCGCGTCGCCGTGGTCGCCGAGCAGATGCCCGCCCAGTTGCACGGAGACGTCGGCCACCGACCGCAGCTGCATCGGGGTGAGGGCCGAGACCTCGTCGTCGGAGAAGGGAATCAGCCTGTCTCTCCAGAATTCCTGGCCACCGAGCGCTTCCCGGCTTTCCGGGGTCAGGACGGCCCGGCGCCCGTCCACCTTTCGCCAGTCGACTTCCCAGGCGAAATCGGCGCGCCCCCAGGCACTCTCGTTCTCCTCGCGGCGCTGGTGCGGCTTCCTGCGCTGCCCGTCGAACGCGTACGAGTCGTAGCCGAAGAACAGCTCGTCGGCTCCCTCTCCCGAAAGCACGCCTTTGATCCCGCTGAACCGGACTTCCCGCGAAAGCATCAGGGCCGCGACGTTGTAGGTCTCCCGCTGCGGGGAACAGCAGTGCCGCACCATCCGTTCGAATTCGGTGGCGATGTCCTTGGCGAGGCAGGAAACCTCGACGTGCTCGCTGCCGACGGCCTCGGCGATCTCGCGCTGGAACCGATGCTCGTCCAGCAGCGCGTCGCCGAACACCGCCGAGTACGTGCGAAGCGGTTTCCCCAGGGCCGCGGCGGCTTCCACGACCAAGGTCGAGGAGTCGAAGCCTCCGCTGAGGTACGCCCCGATCTCGACGTCGGCACGGAGACGATCACGCACCGCCTGCCGGACCCCGTGGCGGATCTCCTCCGCGGTCACCGGGGCCCCGCCCGTCTCGAACTCGCCGTACCGCCAATACCGGACCGTCCGGTGCCCGCCGTCGCCGAACCGCACCACGGTCCCCGGCGGAACGGCGCGGACGTCCCGCACCAGCGTGCGCGGCGGGACGATGTTGCCGAGCTGGAGATACTGATCGACCGCGCCGAGGTCCAGTCGCCCGCTGCCCGGCACCGACCGCACGAGCGGTCCCAGCTCCGAGCAGAAATGCGTCCGCCCGCCCTGCCCGGTGTAGTAGAGCGGGCAGATGCCGAACCGGTCCCGGCCGAGGTGGAGGGCGTTCTCGGCCCGGTCGTGGATCGCGGTGGCGAACTGCCCGTCGATCAGGGCGAGCCCGGCGGGCCCGTAGCGCGCGAACAGTTCAGGGATGACGGCCACGTCGACGCGATTGGCGGTCCGCTCCATGCCGAGCCGGGTGCGCAACTCGGCGGCGTTGTAGATCTCGCCGTTCGTGATGGCGGCGAACCGGCCGCTCGCGTCCTCGGCGGGCTGCCAGCCGTCCTTGAGCGCGGTCATGCCGAGGCGGCCGAGTTTCGCCGAGAGCACCGGGGTGTTCAGCGAATAGGTCTCGTCGGGTCCGCGATGGGTGAGCCGGGAATGCATGGTCGCCGCGATGGTCCGATCGACCTCGCCGTCCGGCGCGAAAGTCCCGCAAAGGCCGCACATGGCGCTACACGCTCCGCTCTCGCAGCTGATCCGTGAGCACGCGCAGATCTCCGGCGCGCAGGACGTCACGCACCCCCGCGTCCAGCCAGCCCAGCTCGCGCAGCTTCGCGACCAGGATCAGCGTCGACGCCGAATCGCCGCCCAGCGCGAAGAAGTTGTCCTCCAGCGAGGCGTCCCCGACGCCGGTGAGGCGGCGGACGAGGGTGATCACCTGCCGATCCGGGCCCGGCGCCCCGTCTTCGCCGAGGATCCGGTTCCCCCGCAGGGCATCGCGGTCGACCTTGCCGTTGACGGTGTACGGCAGCGCGTCGACGCGTTCGAGCACGGAAGGAATCTTGTACGGGTCGAGGACCCCTTCCAGATGCCTCCGGAGTTCCCTCGGGTCGGCGTCACCCAGGTAGTAGCAGACCAGGGCGTCGTCACCGGCGACCTCCGAACCGTCGTGCGATTCGACGGTCAGAACCGCCTCGGCGACCGATTCCGCCTGGCACACGACGTTCTCGAGCTCGCCGAGGTCCAGCCGGTAGCCGCGGACCTTCACCTGGTGGTCCAGCCGTTCGACGAAGTACAGGCCGCCGTCGCGGAGCTCGGCGACGTCACCGGTCCGATACTCCGTGCCGTCGCCGAAAGGCCGCACACCGTGTTCGGTCAGATAGCCGGCGGCGACCGCGGAGCCGGTGATCACGATCTCGCCCCGGTGCACAGGGCCCCCGGCCGACGCGGGCGAATCGTCGATGTCGCGCAGGTGGTAGCCGCAGTCACCGATCAGGTCGCCGAGGGGAACGCCGTCGCGGCAGCCCTCCGGGTCGAGCGGACCGCTCAGCAGATTGCACACCGTGGTTTCCGTCGCGCCGTAGGCGTTGTGCAACGCCGCCACCGCGGACCATTTGGCGACCACCGCGGGACGGCACGCCCCGCCGCCGTTGATCACGTGGCGCAGCCGCATCGCGGCACTGGGCTCCGTCGCGGTCAACGCGAACGGAGTGGTCTTGAGGTGGGTGATCCCGAAGCGCTCCACCGTGTCCCGCAACTCGGCGCCGGGTGCCAGGCGTGCTTCGTCGAGCACCACCAGGCAGGCGCCCGCGGTCAGGGTCCAGAGGATCTCGGTCATGCACCCGTCGAAGGTCAGCCGGGCGAATTGCAACGTCCGCGAGCCCGGCCCCACGGACAGCCGTTCCGCATGCTCCCGGACGACGACGGCGAGCGGTTCCGGGCGCACCAGGACGCATTTGGGTTCGCCGGTCGAGCCGGACGTCTGGATGGCGTAGCAGAGCTCCCCCTCGACGCTGGGGGTTCCGAGGGATTCCTTGGCACGCCAGGCTTCCGGGACGTCGGCGAGGTCGACATCGCCGTCCTCCCGAGACCGCGCCAGCCGCCGGACGCCGAGCAGCCGGACCTTCTCGGAGTTCGAAGACACGCTGTCCCGGCTGTCGAGGAAGACGAACGGGCGTCGTGCCCGGAGGGCCCCGACCATCGCCGTGATCGCGCCGAGGCCCCTGCCCGCCTCGATTCCGACGAACCCGCCGGGCGGGATCTCCGCGCGCAGCTCGTCCGCGAACACCTGGGTGAGCTTGTCGAACTCGCGATAGCGGACCGTCCGGTCCGCCGTCTGCACGGCGTCACCGTCCGGGTTCTCCCGCAGGGCGCGTTCGAAGGCGTCTACAAGGGACATGGGACTCCAGTTCCGGGGCATGATCACGCGGGCTTGAGGTAGCCGCCGTCGCAGCGGATCCCGGTACCCGTGATGTAGGCGGCGCGGTCGCTCGCCAGGAAGGTCACCAGCTCCCCGATGTCCTGGGGAGTGCCGTAGCGGCCCAAGGGAATCGTTTCGAGGACCTCGCCCCGCACCGATCCGGCTGACCGCCCGAGCCGCTCGGCGGTGGCCGCTTCGACCACGCGGAGCCGGTCCGTGTCGATCTTGCCGGGCAGTACGTGGTTGACCGTGATGCCGTACCGGCCGACGCTTTCGGCCAGCAGCTTGAGATAGGCCTGCACGGCGGCACGGGCGATGGTCGATCCGGCGAGGCCGCCGATCGGCACCGACAGCGAGGTGGAGGTGATCCCGATGAGCCGTCCCCAGCGGTTGCTCTTCATCGACGGCAGACACGCCTCGACGGCGCTGCGGACCGAAAGGAGCATCGACCGCACGGCCTCGTCCAGCTGCTCACCGGACAGCTGCTCGACCGTTCCGGGGCCGAATCCGGGCGTGTTCAGCAGGACGACGTCGTACGGGCCGTTCTCGGCGACCAGGTCGCCGACCCGCCGGGGGTCGCCGAAGTCGCAGGCGAACGAGTGGTGACCGGTCCCCGGCAGGTCCTCGGCCACCTCGGCGGCCCGGATCGCGTCCCGGCCGGTGACCGTGACCGCGTCGCCGGAAGCCGCCAGGCACCGGGCCACCCCGAGCCCGATCCCCTTGGTGCCGCACAGCACGAGCGCTCGCCTCATGGCCCGACGGGGTGGGTGAGGGTGCCCACGCGCTCGACCACGGCCCGCACGACGTCCCCGCCGTCGATCGGGACGGCGCCAGGGGTGCCGGTGCAGATCACCGTGCCGGGTTCGAAGGTCCGGCCCGCGGTGAAGTACTCCACGAGGTAGCCCAGGTCGTACTTCATGTCCCGCGGCGTCGCCTTCGCGATCACCTCGCCGTTGCGGACGGTGGAGATCCGGACCTCGTCCAGGCTGCCGCCGGGGAACTCGTCCAAGGTCACCAAGGCCGGGCCGATACTGCAGAACGTGTCGAACCCCTTCGCCCAGGGGATGTAGCGCGGGTTCTCGCGGATCGCGTCCTCCGCCGTCAGGTCGAGGACGGCCGTGACCCCGGCGATGACGGACCGCCAGTCGTCGCGGGACACGTTCTTGCAGCGGGTGCCCACGACCAGGCCCAGCTCCGCCTCCGCGGTGACCCGCCGCGACTGCGACGGCAGCCGGATGGTCCCGCCGTTGCCGATCAGGCAGGAGGACGGCCGCAGGTACGACCCCGGACCGCGGGCGGGCTGCTCGGTGGCCAGATCCTCCGAGTGCCGCCGGTAGTTGAGACCGGCGCCCCAGATGTCGGCGTCGCGGTCGGCGATGGTGGCGGCACCGGACAGGTCGACGTCGACCCCGTCGCCCGGCTGGGCCCTGATCCTGGCCGCCAGGTCGCCGAATCCCTTGTCCCCGACCACGTCCCCGATGCGGGTGAAACCTTCGTAGCCGCTGATCTCCCGCAGCGGGAACCACCTGTCGTCGATTCCCGCGACGATGTCCTGTCCGCTGCCCTTGGCCAGCTTCATCGAGCCAGTCCTCTCAGTTCGCCAGCTGGTAGTACCGGGGAGTGCCGTTGCCGGCGATCCGGGCCGCCGCGGCGTGGAAGTCGGCCGCGCGCGGGCTTTCCCCGGCGACCACGACCGCGGTCTCCATGAGCCGGGCCGGATCGGTGTGGAACTTGACCGCGAGCTCTTCGACCAGCGGGAAGAAGCCGGAGTGGATACCGATCACGCCACCGAGGACCTGCATCTTGCGGTCCTCGCCGATCACGTCCATGTTGACCCGGCAGACCTCGGCGAGTTCGGCCAGCGCCTGGTAGTCGAACCGGTCCGTGTCCAAGATCTTGAGGATCGCGGCGAGGGATTCGGTCGCGGCGTTGCCCGCCCCTCGGCCGATGCCGTTGAGTGTCCCGTCGAGAATCGTGGCGCCCGCCCGGAAAGCGGTGACGGTGTTGATGTTGGCCAGGCCGAGATTGTCGTGACCGTGGAAGCCCACGACGGGATACCGTTCGGCGACGGCGCCGACGTACTCCTCGACGGTCTCCGGGATCATCGCGCCGTAGGAGTCGACCACGTAGACACCCGCGATCTCCGGCCCGATCCCGTCCAGCATGTCGAGCAGCCGGTGGACCGGCGTGGCACTGGACTTCATCAGGTTGAGGTACACCTGCCCGCAGACGTCGGTGACCTGCCGCAGGTACGGCAGATGTTCCCGGACCCGGTCCGGCTCCACGCCGACGCGGACGAAGGACATGCCGCGGTCGCACATCTGCCGGATGGTCGAGGTCCGGGTGAACTCGGGCTGGGCGAACATCCCCCACGGTTTCGTGGCCAGCGTCGACCTGGCGAGTTCACACCAGCTGAAATGGTCGATGTTGCCCGCTTTGATCCCGGTGCGCTCGGCCTCCAGGCCGATCCCGTGCCCGATCTCGACCTTGGAAACGGGGGTCTCTTCGAGCCGGGCGAGCAGCTCGACCACGAAATTCTCGTCGAACTGGAAGTCGACGGCGTAGGCACCGTCGCGCAGGGTGCAGTCGAGCAGTTCGATCTCCGACGTGGCCCGCGATCGGCTGTCTTCCATAGGCTTTCGCCCTCCTCGGATCGGCTCGGAAAGGACTCGTGAGTGGTGACGGGGGTTAGCGCGGACCAGCATTTACCTACCCACGCCTGACCTGAGCGAAGGTGGCGGTTCCGCGGCTGTCGGGCAAATACGGGTCCGTCAGAACCGGCCTTGCCACTCACGAGGACGGGGTACTCCGCCTCAGATGTGCTGCCGCATCGGCGTGAAGTCGGTCAGGATCACCGCGCGCTCACCGGTCTCCGGGCCGGGCCCGCGTTTGATCGGGGACACGTAGTGGCTGACCTTCGCGTCGGTCACCCCGTAGGACTCCAGCGGCTTGACCAGTTCGAATTCGGCCAGCGCCTCGCCGTCGGGCACGTCCGCGGGCAGCAGGCCCCGGTACTTCGGCGGCGCGATCACGTTCCGGCCGCCCACGACGTTCTGGCGGTAGACGAGATGCGCGAAGACGAACGGTTCGCCGTCCTGGTGCAGTTCGTTGGGCGAGGAGATGGCTTCGCCGCCGTCGTCGTCCACGGCCAGCTTGATCAGGTGCACGCCGACGTGCAGCGGGAACGCCGCGTCGTCCTCCGACCACCGCGTCTGCGCGAAGTCGAAATCGAGGATCTCGCGGATGATCGGGTTGTTCCTTGCCGTTTCGCTCATGGCGGGCAGTTTGCGGACCACGCCGACGTACTCGGGATTGTGGTCGGCCTGGTAGTACCCGTTCATCCAGCCCTGGTCGCCGAAATGGGTGTCCGGAATCCAGCTGAACTCCCGTGACCACGGCAGATAAAGGCCGCGGGCATAGCGGCGGTTGCGTCCCGCTTCGGTCGCGTAAGGATCCGGCGGGAGGTCGACGAACTCGGTGAGAAGGCGCTGGAAGACACCGTCGGATTCGGCGATCCCGAATTCCTCGGCGAGGTCGTAGCGGGCGAATCCGTGCTCGACGAGAGCGGGCGTTTCGGTTGCCGTCTGCATGAACTGTCCCTAGCAGTAGTCGAAATGGTGAATGGCGGTGACGGGAATTCAGACCGTGGTGAGCGGGCGTGCCTGCCGGACGACCACCTGACGCCGTCGTCCTCGCCGGGTGGAAAGCTCGACCTGCGGCGTTTCGCCGAAGAGGTCGAAGCGCAGCAGGCGTTCCTCGCTCCAGCCGAGCAGGCGGAACTCGCCGGCGCCCAGGTGCAGCAGCTCCACCGGCGCGCGTCCGTCGACACGCAGGACGAGCGCGCCGTCCTCGCCGGTCACTTCGGCGGCCAGGTCGGTCTCCGGGTCGTCTTCGACGGCGAGCCCCCATTCCATGAAGGTGAACGGGACCGCGAAGCGGCAGGAGAACTCGGCGAGCTCGGACCGGGTGAGCGGCAGGACCGGCCGGTAGAAGGCGATGTCGCTGGACGGCAGCCCCGCCCGGAAGCTGTCCGGGAACAGGGCGAGCAGGTTGTCGTTGGTCGCGCAGTCGGCGACCAGGTGGATCCGGACCCGGTCCCCGGTGTTGCGCACCGAATGCGGGCGGTCGAAGTCGGCGTACCAGAGGGTTCCCGGCTGCCAGCGGTGTTCTGCCCCGTCCACCACCAGCACGGCACCGGGGTTGGTGACCAGCGGGATGTGCAGCCGCAGGTATCCGTAGGGAAGCCCGATCGGGTTGTCCGAATGTTCCTCCACGGACACTCCCGGCGCCAGCGCCATCAGCCGGACGCTGCGCAGTTCGGTGCCCAGTCCGGCCAGGATCTCCGCGAGGTAAGGAGCCTTGGCCATCAGCGGGGTGTCGTGGAACCAGTCGAGCCCCGGACCGCCGGGGTCGGTCCGCCGGAGATCGCCGCGCGGTGCGCGCAGGGACAGGACCTTCCAGTCCACATCGGATTCCTCACCGACGATACCGTCCTCAAAGGACCGCTGCAGCGCCCAGTGCTCGGACCCGCCGAGCTCCGCGAGATCCGCGCCGAGGCGATCGAGATCCAGGTCGTCCCGCAGCATCACCGCGGCTGGAAGGTTACTCAAGGAGCTGCTTTCGTGCATGGAAACCTCACTTGAATGAGCCTTGATCGAGGGTGGCCCTGTGACCGGTGCCGTTCTTTCATTCTACGCCGGGAAAAGCATTCCGAAACGCGCGGAAACGGCCAGGACCATTTAGGACACGGCCGCGGCGGCGACCCGCGGCGATTCGGGAAAATCACGCATTTTCCGCATGCCGCCGAACAACAGAATCGCCGTCGACAGCACCTGGAGGCCGCTCATCATCCACAATGTTTCCCGGACACCGAACACTTCACCGAGAGCCCCGCCGAGCAAACCGCCGACGGCGATGGCGCCGAAGCTGATCACGGCGGCGCTCGCGCTGATCCGCCCGATCAGTTCCGGCGGGCAGTACCGCTGCCTGAAGGTGTCGGTGATGATGCTCGCCGCGACCACACCCGTGCCGAGGCCGACACCGCCGATGACGAAGTACGCGAGGCCGGCACCCGGTCCGGTCAAGGGGAACAACAGCGTGAAAGGTGCGGCGCCCAACTGGCAGAGCAGCGCGGCCCTCGCGGTGCCGAACCGGTGCGCGATCCGGTGGGACACCAGGACTCCGAGGACACCGCCCAGACCGCACAACGTCAGCACCACGCCGACGATCGCCTCCCCTGCGCCGACCGTCCGCACCAGGAACACCACTTCGATCGAGCTCAGCCCGGTCAGCGCGAGGTTGGACACGGCGCTGAACACCGCCAGCGTGCGCAGGATCGGGTCCCGGAACAGGAACCTGAGCCCGTCGCCGACCTCGGTGCGCAACCGGCGCCGCCGGAGGGCCGCGGGCGGTGGCTCGACGGTCCGGATCGCGCGCAGGCAGATCCAGGAGACGACGAAGCTGAGCGCGTCGGCCACCAATCCCGCGACGGCGCCGAAAGCCTGCACCAGCATTCCGGCCAGCCCCGGACCGATGACCTCCGCCGTCGATTCACTGCCCTGCAGGCGCGCGTTTCCCGCCAGCAATTCTTTGTCGGTGAGCAAGGTCGGCAGATACGCCCGATACGCGGTGGTGAAGAAGACCTTGGCGCAACCACCGGCGAAAGCGGCCAGAAGCAGATGGGGAATGGTGAGCGCGCCCGCCCAGGCGGCGACCGGAACGCTGACGTAAGCCACGAAAGAGACGGCGTCACAGACCAGCATCACCGGGCGGCGCGGCAGGCGATCCACCCAGGCGCCCGCGGGCAGGCCGAGGATCAGCCAGGGCAGCCAGGCGACCGACGTCAGCAGTCCGACGACGAAGGTGTCCGCGTGCAGTGCCACGACGGCGACCAGCGGCAGTGCCACCACGGCGATCCCGCTGCCGAGCAGGCTCGTGGTCTCCCCGAACCAGAACAACCGGAAATCCCGTCCGGTCACCGCGCGCGCGGTCATCGGTCGTCCGCCTTCGCCCGCTCGCCGTCCAGCCTGGCGAGCTCCGCGGCGAGGACGCCGCCGATCAGCGCGATCGGCTTCGGCTGGGTGATCTCACCGTGCGCGCAGGCGATCTCGTGCACGTCCACCCTTCCGGTCACGTGGTCCCGCCACGACCCCGGCTCGGGGGAATCCGCCGATCTTCCCTCCGTGGCCGAGAAGAACACCACTTCTCCTCGGTACTTTTCGGGCCGGAGTTCGCTGTAGACCCGATCGTTGTCCACGAAGACCCTGGCCAGGGCGGTGACCTCGTCGGTGTTCAGCCACTCCAGCGGGCCGCCTGGCCGTCGGACGGCGCGCTCGAAGTCTTCGTGGCTCAGCGACCCGGACTCGGAGAGGTCATACCCCAGGGAGTCCAGGAGATCGGTGTACACCTCCGGGCTCCCGTCGACGAGCGGCCGGTAGCCCGGCACCACGGCGGGCGGGTAGCCGTCGAGCAGGACGAGCAGGTCCACTTCAGCACCGGCGGCCTGAAGATCGGTGGCCATCAGGTGGACGAGCACGGCACCGAAGGACCATCCCACCAGTCGATAGGGCCCTTCCGGTTGGACGGACCGGAGCTGCTCCACGTAGTCCTTGACCATTTCGTGCGCGGACCGGCCGCTCGCGGACGGGTCGGTGAGCCCCCTCGACTGCAGGCCGTAAATCGGATAGCCGGCGTCGATGTGGCCGAGCAGACCCGAATAGACCCAGCTGATGCCGGCGGCCGGATGCACGCAGAACAACGGCGTCCGGCCCGCTCCCGTCCGCAGCGGGAGCAGGGCCGACAGCGGGTCCTGTCCGGCACCGGCGGCCAGCCGGTCCACCAGATCCGCGACGGTCGGCGCCTGGAACAGGTCCAGGATGGTGAGGTTCCCGCCCAGTACCGCCCGCACCCGTGACAGCAACCTCGTGGCGAGCAGGGAATGGCCACCCAGTTCGAAGAAGCTCTCCTCGGCGCCGACCCTGGCCAGCCCGAGCACGTCCGCGAACAGCCCGCAAAGGACCTCTTCGTACGGCCCTCGCGGACCACGCGACACCGGGCGGTGTTCGAGGTCCGGCGGCGGCAACGCGTCCCGGTCGAGTTTTCCGTTGGACGTCATGGGAAGCCGGTCCACCGGCTGGAAGAACGACGGGATCATGTAGTCGGGCAGGGTCGACGACAGCCGCCTGCGCAGGTCTCGCGCCTCGATGACCTCGCCGGGGAGCGCCTGCGCGTAGGCCACCAGCCGTTTGTCGCCTCCGGCGTCCTCGTGCACGGCCACCGCGGCTTGCGCCACCTCCGGGCAGCGGGCCAGCGCGGCCTCCACCTCGCCGAGTTCGATGCGGAAGCCCCGCACCTTCACCTGGTCGTCGATGCGGCCCAGATAGTCCAGCCGCCCTCGGTGGTCCCAGCGGACCAGGTCGCCGGTCCGGTACATGCGGGCCCCGGCCGGGACGAACGGGCAGGCGACGAACCGTTCGGCGGTCGCACCGGGACGGTTCAGATAACCGCGGGCGAGGCCGGGGCCGGTCACGTACAACTCCCCCGGCACCCCTGGCGCGACGGGCCGCAAGCGCTCGTCGAGCACGAAGACCGCGGTGTTCCCGATCGGACGGCCGATCAGCGGCTGCGGGCTGTCCGCGGCGTCCCACCACAGCGCGTCCAGGGTGCATTCCGTGGGGCCGTAAAGGTTGTAGCAGAACGTCCCGGCCGCCTCCCGGACGCTGGTCCACAGCGCCTGCCCGGCGGCTTCCCCGCCCAGCAGCAGCACTCGCGGCGGACGCGGCCCGGTGAGCATCCCCTCATCGAGCAGTTGCTCCGCGTAGGTGGGCGTGACGTCGAGGACGTCGATCCCGGCCATGGCGACGTAGCCGGTCAGCGCGGCGGCGTCCCGCCGGATGTCGTCGCGGATGACGTGGAGTTCGTGTCCGGCCAGCATCCAGAACAGCGCTTCCCACGAGGTGTCGAACGACAGCGAGGCGGTGACGGCCGACCGCAGCCGCCGTCGCGCGCTGTCCTCGGTGCGGGCGATCAGCCCGGCACGGTGGAAGGCGTACAGATTGCTCAACGCGGAATGCGGTGTCACCACGCCCTTGGGGCGGCCGGTGGATCCGGAGGTGTAGATGACGTACGCGGCGCTTTCGGGTGGCACGGGCAGATGCAGATCCGCCACGGGATCCGGCGGGGTCACGAGCCGGTCCGCGAACACCGCGGGCAGGTCGCCGAACCCCCGGCTGCTGTCGGTGACGACCGCGACCGGCGCGGCGTCCCGGAGCATGTGCCCGATCCGCTCGGGCGGGTACTCGAGATCGACTTGCAGATAGGCCGCGCCGGTCTTGAGCACCGCCAGCATCGCCACGATGGAATCGGCCGACCTCGGCAGGGCCAGCGCGACCACGCGCTCCGCCCGCGCTCCCAGCTCGATCAGCCGGTGCGCGAGGAGATTGGCCCGGCTGTTGAGCTCCGCGAAGGTGAGCACGGTGTTCTCGCACACCAAGGCACTCGCCCGCGGAGTCCGCGCGGCCTGCGCCTCGAACAGCTCCGCGACGGTGGCCGTCGACGCCGGCTCGGCGGTGTCGTTCCATTCGACGAGGACCTGATGGCGCTGCTCGGGAGAAAGCGGATCGGCTTCTCCGACCGGCCGTCGCGGAGCGGACAGGAGCTGCCGCAGCACTCGGGGCAGGGCGCCCGCGATGAGTTCCGCCGTGGCCCGGTCGAACAGGCCGGTGGCGTATTCGAGAGCGCCGCCGATCCCCGCGGGCGTGCCGTCCGGCTCGTGGTGCTCCTGGAAATCGGCGGACAGGTCGAACTTCGCGACCTCCCAGCCCAGCTGTTCCTCGGAACAGTCGAGCCCTGGCAACGAAAGGGTGGCTTCCGTGCCCTCGGACAGGGTCATCATGACCTGGAAGAGCGGATGCCGCGCCGGTGAACGCTCCGGGTTCAGCTCCTCGACCAGCCGCTCGAAAGGGACGTCCTGATGGTCGTAGGCGGCCAGATTCGCGTCCCGTACCCGGAGCAGCAGCTCGGTGAAGCCCGGATCGCCGGAGAGGTCGTTACGCAGCACCAACGTGTTCACGAAGAACCCCACCACCTCCTCCAGCGCCTCGTCCAGCCGTCCTGCCACCGCGGTGCCGATCGGGATGTCCGTTCCGGCGCCCAAACGGGAGAGCAGGACGGCCAGTGCCGCCTGCAGCGCCATGAACGTGGTGCAGCCGTGTTCGGCGGCGACCGCGACCAGGCGGCGGTGCAGGCCGGCGTCGAGCTCCAGCGGCACCCAGCCGCCACGGTGATCGGCCACGGCGGGACGCGGCCGGTCGAACGGCAGGTTCAGCTCGGCGGGCAACCCGGCCAGCCGCTCCCGCCAGAAGGACACCTGCGTGGCGAGCAGGCTCGCCGGATCGTCCGGGTCGCCCAGCAACTCCCGCTGCCAGACCGCGTAGTCCGCGTAATGCACCGGCAGCGGCGTCCACTGTGGAGCGTCGCCCGCCGCCCTCGCCCGGTAGGCCGTGGCGAGATCGGTCAGCAGCGGCTGCCAGGACCAGCCGTCACAGGCGATGTGGTGGATCACCAGCGCCAGCACCTGTTCCCGTGGCGCCGTCGTGACCACCGTCGCGCGGATCGGAAGGTCTTCGGTCAGGTCGAAACCGCGGTCGACGGCGGCCGAAAGAACGACGGCGAGTTCGTCCTCCCCGCATTCGGCCTCGTCGAGCTCTGGCCTTCGCGCGAGTACCCGCGGTACCGGCTCCCCGTCGACGGCGGGATAGACCGTGCGCAGGACGGGGTGCCGGTCGACCAGGTCGGCGAGCGCCGAGGCCAGGGCGGCACGGTCCAGCTCACCTCTCGTCCGTATCGCCAGCGGGCAGTTGTAGACCGTCGACCGGCTGTCGAGGCGGTTCAGGAACCACAGCCTCCGCTGGGCATAGGACACTGGGGACACGAGCTACTCCTCAGGAAGCAGAGTCGAGCGAAGCGATCCGGGCCGGGAGGGCACTCCAGATCTCCGGGGTGTAGAAGTGGCCGCCGCCGAGGACGTCGTGCCGGTGCGGGCCGTCGGTCAGGCCGCCCCACCGGGCACCCGCGTCCGCGCTGATCAGCTGATCGTCGCCGCCGGAAAAGACCTGAAGCGGCACGCTCACCCGCGCACCCGTGTACTCGAAGGTGTCCCGCACCCCGATATCGGCCCGCATCAGCTCCAGTGCCACTTCGGTCAGGTCGGCGTCTTCGAGCACGTACGAGGGCAGCACACCGTGGGTGCTCATCCACTCCAGCAGCCGCTGGTCGTCGTCCTGCCGCGCCGGGAAGAGTTCGGCGGCGGTCAGGCCGCGGTCGGGAGCGTTGCAGGAGGACACCACGAGCGCCTCGGGCTTCCGTGTCCCGCCGGCTTCGAGCCGCGCGGCCACGTCGAAGGCCAGCCAGCCGCTCATGCTGTGTCCGAAAAGGACATACGGGCCGAGGTCCGCCGCGCGGACCGCGCGCGTCACATCCGCCGCCAGTTCGTCCCAGTCGCGGGGGAAGGGCTCGTTGAACCTTCCCTCCCGGCCGGGATAGCAGAGCACGACGAGGTCCGTCCCGACGGGCATGTTCGCCGTCCAGTGCCGATAAGCGGCCGTGCCGCCGCCGAAGAAGCTCAGGCCCACCAACGTTCGCTCGGCGTCGGGCGTCCGGAGCAGCGGCACCACCGTCGTGTCCCTCATACCGCTCATCGGTCAGGTCTCGTTCATCGCTGCCGCCAGACTGGCCGGCCGCATATCCGTCCAGTTCGCCTCGATGTGGTCGAGGCAGGCGGTCCGCGTTCCCGCGCCGAACACGGTGGACCAGCCGTCGGGCACGGCGATGTTCGCGGGCCACAGGGAATGCTGCCGCTCCGCGTTGATCAGGACGAGGTAGGAGCCGTCTTCATCGTCGAACGGACTTTTCACAACTTTCCTTCCACAATAGGAATCCGTAACTGTTCCGCTTCGGTTGGCGTGGTCCGTGAAGGCCTGGCTCAGAGCCAGCCGAGCCGCGCGGCCTTGACCCCGGCCTCGAACCGGCTGCGGGCGCCGAGCCGCTCCATCAGGGCCGCCATCATGCGCCGCGCCGTCCGGTGCGAAATGTGCAGCCTGCCCGCCGCGGCGGCGTCGGTGCACCCCGCGGCGAGCAGCTTGAGCAAGGCCAGTTCCTTGCCGTTCAAGGAGTCGCCCGGCGGTGGCTCGGCCTGGCCTGCGGTGAGCAGGCGGATGACCTCGGCACGGGTTTCGGCGACCTGCCGCTGCCGTCGCATCAGTTCCTCGTGCTGGACGGCCAGCGACCGCCCCAGGTCGGCCATCTCCCGGCCGACCGCTTCTTCCATCATTTCCAGTCCGGACATGGTGCTCCTCTCAGCGGGAGATGGTGGGTCGCAGCGCCGGCCGCGCGGGCCGGGCCGTGGCGAGGTATTCGGCGATCCCGGCGACGGTCGGGGACCGGAAGAGCTCACGGATCGGCAGTTCCAGTTCCAGCGCCGAACGCACACGGGAGATCAGCTGGGTCGCCAGCAGCGAATGCCCGCCGAGAGCGAAGAAGTTGTCGTCGACGCCGACCGAGTCCCGGCTGAGCACCCCGGCGAACAGCCCGCGGAGCACCTCTTCGTGCGGCGAACGCGGGCCGGTGGCGGCCGGTGCCACGACCTCGGGCGGGCCTTCGACGACACCACCGGGCCGCTCCTGCACGGGTGCCACGTCAAGATCACCGATCGGCCGGTCCGGGTCCTCGGCCACCTGTTCCAGCAGCCCCCGCAGGCGTTCGGCCAGCCGCTCACCGGTCGAGGGATCGAACAACGCCGTCGAGTACGTCAAGGCCCCGGCCAGCCCGGCCGCCGCGCCTTCGTGGTCGAGGCGCTCCTCCACCTCGACGAGGAGGTCGAATTTCGCCGTTGTCGACGGCACCGGCCATTCGACCGCTCGCAGCCCGGCGAATTCCGGCTCGGCGGTCGCGTGCTGGAGCTGGACCATGACCTGGAAGAGCGGGTGGCGACCGGCCGAACGCGGCGGGTTCACCGCTTCGACCAGCCGCTCGAACGGGACGTCCTGATGTTCGTATGCGGCGAGGTCGACGTCCCGCACGCGACGGAGCAGCTCCGCGAAACTCGGGTCCGCCGAGACGTCGGTGCGCAGGACCACCGTGTTGACGAAGAACCCGACGACCTCGTCCACCGCGTCGTCCGTCCGGCCGGCCACCGGGGTGCCGATCGGGATGTCCGCCCCCGCGCCCAGCCTGCTGAGCAGCGCGGCGAACGCGGCCTGGACCACCATGAACAGCGTGCAGTCGTGCGCCTTGGCGAGCGCGAGCAGGCTTCGGTGGAGTCCGGGGCCCCACTCGATGTCCGCCACCGCCCCGGCGTGGTCGCTGGTCTCCGGGCGCGGCCGGTCCACCGGCAGGGTCAGTTCCACCGGCAGCTCGGCCAGCCGGTTCCGCCAGTGGTCCAGCTGCCCGGCCAGCATCTCCGTCCCCAGTAGTTCCCGTTGCCAGAGCGCGTAATCGGCGTACTGGACCGGCAGCGCGTTCCACTGTGGAGTGCCGTCTCGCAGCCGGGCGGCGTAGGCGCCGGACAGGTCCCGCAGAAGCGGTCCGAGTGACCAGCCGTCGCAGACGATGTGGTGGAACACCAGCAGCAGGACGTGGTCCTCCTGGCCGGCCGCGAAAAGGTGGGCGACCATCGGCGGCCGTGCGGCCAGGTCGAACTGGTGCTCCGCCGCCGCGCGGATCGCCGTCTCGATCTCCGGCACTTCGCGATACGCCAGTTCCGGCCGCACCGATCCCGGCGCGAGCACCGACTGCACCGGTTTGCCGTCCTGTTCGGTGAAAATCGTCCGCAGGGCCTCGTGCCTGTCGACGACGTCGGCCAGCGCCCGTTCGAGCGCGTCCCGGTCCAGCGGACCGGACAGCCGCAGGGCGACGGGAAGGTTGTAGCTGGTCCCGGTCTCCTCCCACCGGCTCAGGAACCACAACCGCTGCTGGGCGAACGACAGCGGCAGCACCTCCGGGCGGCTTCCCACGCGCAGCGGCGGCCTGCCCGGCAGGGCCTCGTCCAGGCTGTCCGCCAGCCCGGCCACGGTCGGGGTGGCGAACAGCAGCCGGGCGGGCAGCTCCACGCCGAGGACCGAACGCGCCCGGCCGCTCAGCCGCATCGCCAGCAGCGAGTGGCCGCCGAGGTCGAAGAACCCGTCGTCGATCCCCACCGAGTCACGGCCGAGGACCTCCGCGAACAGCCCGCACAGGAGTTCCTCGCGGAGATTGCGTGCCGCACGACGGGTTCCGGTGGCGTACGCCGGTTTCGGCAGCACCGCGCGGTCGAGTTTCCCGTTCGGGGTCAACGGCAGTTCGTCGATCACGACGATCGCCGACGGCACCATGTAGTCCGGCAGGCTTTCCCGCGCGAAATCGCGCAGCCGCTTCACGTCCAGGTCCGCGTCACGCGCCAGCACGTATCCGACGAGCCGCTTGTCGCCGGGCTGGTCCTCGCGCAGCACAGCCACCGCGTGCACGACGTCTTCGTGGCGGGCCAAGGCCGCTTCGACCTCGCCGAGCTCCACCCGGAAGCCGCGGATCTTCACCTGATCGTCGGCGCGGCCGAGGAATTCCAGCGCGCCGTCCGCGGTCCACCGGACGAGGTCACCGGTCCGGTACAGGCGCCGTCCGGGCCGGAACGGGTTCGCCACGAACCGTTCCGCGGTCAGCGCGGGACGGTTCACGTAGCCGCGGCCCAGCTGGGCTACCCCGACGTAAAGCTCCCCGACGACTCTCGGCGGGACGAGCCGCAGTCCTTCGTCCAGCACGAACACCTCCACGTCGGCGATCGGGCGGCCGATGAGCGGGCGGTCGCTCTCGTCGGAAGTCCAAAACAGACTGTCCACAGTGGTCTCGGTCTGCCCGTAGATGTTGTACGCGGTGATCCCGTCGGTCTCGCGGATCCGGGCCCACAGCTTCTCTCCGACCGTCTCGGCGCCGGTCATCAACACCGCAGGCGGGTTATCGAGCATCCCTTGCTCGACCAGTTCTTCGGCGTAGCTGGGCATCACGTCGAGGGCGTCGATGCCGACGGTCTCGATGTACCGCGCCATCGCGGCGGGATCGCGGCGGGTCTCGTCACCGATCAGGTGGAGCTCGTGGCCGACGGCCTGCCACAGCAACCCGACGACCGAGGTGTCGAACGAGAGGGACGCGCTCAACGCCATCCGGCAGCGTCGCGATCCGCGGATCCGCTCCGAGGTGGCGATGACCTCGGTGCGGTAGAAAGCGAGCAGATTCGCCAGCCCGCCGTGGGTCACCATCACCCCCTTGGGCCGTCCTGTCGATCCAGACGTGTACACGACGTACGCCGGGTGGTCCGCGGCGAGCGCGACGACGGGTTCTTCCGCCTCGTCCGCCGCGACGTCGTCCAGGAGGACCGTCTCGAATCCGGGCAGCGCGGAGGCGCTGTCGGTGACGGCCAGGACCGCGCCGGAATCCTCCAGGAGATAAGCGATGCGTTCGGCCGGGTACGCCGTGTCGACGAACAGGTACGCGGCCCCCGCTTTCAGCACCCCGAGCAGCGCGACCACGAGGTCCGCGGACCGGGGAAGGGCGACCGCCACCACCTGGTCCGGTCCGGCTCCCCGGCTCGCGAGGTGGTGCGCGAGCCGGTTGGCGCGGGCGTCGAGTTCCGCGTAGGTCAACGCCGTGTCCTCGAACACCAGCGCCGTCTCCTCCGGCGTACGGGCGACCTGCTCGCGGAACACACCGGGCAGGAACAGGGTCGGCGGCGCGGGCTCGGCACTCTCGCCGACGAGACGCTCCCGTTCCTCCGCCGAGAGCACCTCGACCGCCCCGATCGGCCGGTCCGGCGCGGCGAGCACCTGCTCCAGCAGCCGCCGCAACCGGTCTGCGAGCTGTTCGGCGGTGACCCGGTCGAACAGGTCGGTGGCGAACTCGAGATAGCCGGTCAGCCCGGCGGGCGCGCCACCGGCGTCACGTGCGTCCTCCAGTTCCAGGCTGAGATCGAACTTGGCGACATCCCAGCTCACCGGGCACCGTTCGACCCGCAGGCCGCCGAAGTCCGGAGTGCCGGAGCCGGCGTGCTGCACCTGGATCATGACCTGGAACAGGGGGTGCCGGGACAGCGAGCGTTCGGGCTGTACTTCTTCGACGAGGCGCTCGAACGGCAGGTCCTGCTGCGCGAAAGCCTCCAGATCCGTGTCGCGGACCCGTCGCAGCAGTTCGGCGAATCCAGGATCGTCCGAGGTGTCGGTGCGCAGCACCAGGGTGTTGACGAAGAAGCCGACCAGATCGTCGAGCGCGCTGTCCTGCCTTCCCGCGACTGGGGTCCCGAACGGGATGTCGGTCCCCGCGCCCATCCGGGTCAGCAAGGCCGCGAAACCGGCCTGCACCACCATGAACAACGTGCAGCCGGTGGACCTGGCGAGGTCGAGAAGCCTGCCGTGCAGCTCCGGCTCCCAGCGGATCTCCACGATCTCCCCGGCATGCCCCGCCACGGCCGGGCGCGGCCGGTCCGTCGGCAGCGTCAGCTCCGACGGCAGACCGGCCAGCCGCGTCCGCCAGTACCCCAGCTGACGCGTGAGCAGGCTGTCCGGGTCCCCGGCGTCGCCGAGCAGTTCCCGCTGCCACAGTGTGTAGTCGGCATAGCGCACCGGCTGCGGCGGCCACTCGGGCGCCGAGCCGGAACAGCGGGCGGAGTAGGCCTGGCCGAGGTCGTCCAGCAGGGGCTTCAGCGACCATCCGTCGGCGGCGATGTGCTGGATGACCAGCAGCAGCACCTGCCGATCCTGCTCGAGCTGGAACAGAGTGGCCCGGACGGGCGCGTCCTCGGTGAGGTCGAACCGGTGACGGACCCGCTCAGCCATCGCCTCGGAGAGGTCCGACGGCGTCACTTCGACGACCTCGATACCCGGTACCGACCCGAGGATCACCGGACGCGGCGCGCCACCGGACTCGGGGAAGATCGTGCGCAGGCTTTCGTGCCGTTCCGCGACGTCGGCGAGCGCCCGATCGAGCGCGGCCCTGTCCACCGTCCCGGTGAGCCGGACCGCGACCGGCACGTTGTACGTTCCCTCGCCGCGTTCCATCCGGTTCAGGAACCACAGCCGTCGCTGGGCGAACGACAGCGGCACCTCGTCGGTCCGCCCGCGGGCGCGCAGCACGGGACGCGCCACTCCGGCCGTACCGGTCCGCCGGGCCAGCCCGGCCACCGTGGGTTCGGCGAACAGGTCCCGGATCTCGAAACCCTCCCCCAGCACCGACCGGATCCGCGAGATCAGCCGGATCGCCATCAGGGAGTGGCCGCCCAGGTCGAAGAAGTGGTCGTCGATCCCCACCTGCGCGACCCCGAGCACTTCCGCGAAGAGTCCACAAAGGATCTCTTCGCGCGGGTTCCGCGGCAGGCGCGCGGTTCGCGCGGCCCGGTCCGGCTCCGGCAGCGCGGCCCGGTCCAGCTTCCCGTTCGTCGTCATCGGCATGGCCTCGACCAGGACCACCGCGGCGGGGACCATGTAGTCGGGCACGCTGTCCGCCACGAACCGGCGCAGCTCCCGGTCCGTGACTTCGGGAGAGCGAGCGACGGCGTACGCGACCAGCCCTTGGTCCTCCCGGAGCACGACAGCGGCTTGGGCCACGCCGGGGTGGCCAGCCAGCACCGCTTCGATCTCCCCGAGTTCCACGCGGAAGCCCCGGATCTTCACCTGATCGTCCACCCGGCCTGCGAAGTCCAGTGTCCCGTCGTCGTTCCAGCGGACCAGGTCACCGGATCGGTACATCCGCTCGCCGGGCAGGAACGGGCAGGCCACGAACCTCTCGGCGGTCAATCCAGGGCGGCCGGCGTACCCCCTGGCGAGCTGGACCCCGCTCAGGTACAGCTCCCCCGCCACCCCTGGCGGCACCGGCCGCAGCCCGCCGTCCAGGACGAACACCGACACGTTCGACACCGGCTTGCCGATCGGCACCGTGCTCCGCCGGTCGTCGCGGTGGCAGTCCCAGTAGGTCACTTCGACCGCCGTTTCGGTCGGACCGTAGAGGTTGCGCAGTTCGACGGCGTCGAAAGTGGCGAACAGATCGCGCTGTGTCTCCGCGGGCAGCGCCTCGCCGCTGCAGGAGACCCAGCGCAGCTTCGTGCAGTCCGCCGCGCTCGGCTCCCGGAGGAACGCCTGCAACATCGACGGCACGAAATGGACGACGCTCACCTCTTCACGCCGCATCAGCTCGGCGAGATACGCGGGGTCACGGTGGCCGTCGGGCTTCGCCAGCACCAAGGTCGCCCCGAAGAGCAAGGGCCCGAAGAACTCCCAGACCGACACGTCGAAACCGGCCGAGGTCTTCTGAAGCACGTTGTCCGCGCCGGTGAGCGGATACCGCCCTTGCATCCACCGCAGACGGTTCGCGATGGCGGCGTGGGACACCACGACACCCTTCGGCCGCCCCGTGGAACCGGAAGTGAAGATGACGTAGGCGGGATTCGCCGGGCACGGCGCTTCCGGCCGGGCAGAAGCGGGCGAGACCGGTTCGTCGAGCAACAACCTCGGGACGGACTCGGGGACGGCGTCGGCACTCTTCGAGTCGGTCAGGACGAGCATCGGGCCGCCGTCCTCGACCATGGCGGCGATCCGCCCGGCGGGGTACTCCAGATCGATCGGCAGGTAGGCGGCGCCCGCCTTGACCACGGCGAGGAGCGCGACCACCAGCTCCACCGAACGCGGCAGCGCCACGGCCACGATCCGCTCCGGACCGGCGCCCCGCCCGGCCAGCGCCGACGCCAGCCTGTCCACCCGCTCGTCCAGCTCGGCGTAGCTCACCCGTTCCTCCGGCGACACCAGGGCGACCGCGTCGGGTGTACGCCCGGCCTGTTCGGACCACAGTTGCGGCAGAGTCACGTCGGGCAGTTCGGCGGCGGTGTCGTTCCACTCCCGCAGAATCCGGTCGCGTTGCCCCGCCGACAGCATGGTCAGCGCGCCGACCTGCTGTCCGGGGTCGGCGGCCACCTGCTCCAGAAGCAGCACCAGCCGTTCGGCGAGATCGGCGGCAGCGGCGGCGGTGAACAGGTCCGGGCGGTAGTGCAGGCGCAGTTCGAGCCGCTCACCCGGTTCGACGGCGAGGGTCAGCGGGAAATGCGCGCTGTCGCGGAAAGTGATGCCGACTTCGAGCTCACCGCCGGGCGAGTCCACCTGGTAGTCGGCCATCGGGAAGTTGTCGAAGACCACGTTGGTGTCGAAGAGCGCGGTGGAAAACCCTGCCAGGCGCTGGATTTCCGGCAAGCCGAGGTGGTCGTGGGCGAGCAGCCCGGCGCGCTCGGCCTGGATCTGCTCGAACAGCGCGCTCACCGGCGCCGTCCGGTCCAGCCTCGCCCGCACCGGGACCGTGTTGATGAGCATGCCGATCATCGAGTCCGCGCCGGTCAGCTCCGCCGGGCGGCCGCTGACCGTCGAGCCGAACACCACGTCGTCGCGTCCGGTGAGCGAGCCGATCAGAATGGCCCAGACCCCTTGGCACACGGTGTTGAGCAGGACGTGGTCACGCCGGGCGTGCGCGGTCAGCAGCGCCGTCGTCTCCACCGTCAACCGGACAGCCACCTCCTCCGGCGGCGGCCCGCTCTGGGAATCGGCGGACGCGACGAAGGTGGGCTCGGTGATCCCTTCCAGTGCCGCCGCCCAGCTCCGCTCCGCGGCGGGCCGGTCCTGCGCCGTCAGCCACGCCAGGTGGTCCCGGTACGGACGGACCGGCGGCAGGCCGGTGGCGTCGCCGTCGCGGGAGTACACCGCGAACAGCTCCTGGAAGAGCAGGGCGAAGGACCAGCCGTCCAGCAGGAGGTGATGGGCGGTCACGACCAGCCGGTGGCGGACGGCGGAATCCCGCAGGAGGGTGAACCGGATCAACGACGCGCCGCCGATGTCGATCCCCCGCGCCCAGTCCCGCTTGATCAGGTCCGCGGCGTCCTCGCGGCCGACTTCGACTTCCCGCCACTCCAACGGCGCGTCACGGCGGACCACTTGGATCGGTTGACCTGTTTTGCGGTACCGGAATCCGGACCGCAGGGTGGCGTGGCGCCGGATCACGGTTCCCGCGGCCGCGCGCAGGAGTGCCGGATCCAGCAGACCGGTGAGGTCGACCACGAACTGGGCCAGGTAGGGGCTGTGCGCTTCGCGGTCGTACAACGCGTGGAACAGCAGCCCTTCCTGCAGCGGTGACAGGGGAAGGATGTCCTCGACTACCGACTGGCTCATCTTCAGTGTCACCTTCCTCAGAATGCCCGCAGTTCGGATTCGATCTCTTCGAGTTCGTTCTGCCCGAGCGAACTCAGGGTCAGGTCGGACGGGGTGAGACCGCCCGCCCAGGGTTGACGGGCGTGCGCGACCAGGGTCCGGAGCATCGTGAACCACGATTCCGCGAGCTCGCGTGTGTCCACTTCGGACACCATGCTTCCGGCCCAGGTCCAGGTGGCACGCAGCACCGGGCCGTCTTCCCGGTCCACGGTGGCCGCGTTGACCTCGATGCCGTGTGCCATGGGCATCCCCGAACCCGTGTCGTCCATGCCGGTCCCGTACTCCGGCATGACCGCCCAGTCGGCGTAGTCGGCGGCCCGGTGCCTGCCGAGGTAGTTGAAGCAGAACTCCGGTCGAGCCGCTTTCTCCAGCAGCGGCGCGGTTTCCGGGTTCAGGTAGCGAAGAAGGCCGTAGCGGACGCCCTTGTCGGGAATCGCGCGCAGTTGTTCCTTGACGCGCTTGACGACGTCGCCCACCGTCGGCCCGGCGGACCGGATCTCGGCCCAGTCCGGCTCGCCAGGGTCGAGCCGGACCGGGAACAGGCTGGTGAACCAGCCAACGGTCCGGGAGAGATCCACGTCCGCGAGCGCGCTTTCCCGGCCGTGGCCTTCCAGGTTCAGCAACACGGTGCCGTCGCCCGCCGTGCCACGCCGTCGATGCCAGTCGGCCATCGCCAGCGCGAGACCGGCCAGGAGGACGTCGTTGATCTCGGCGTTGAACAGCGCGGGGACGGTGGTCAGCAGCGGTTCGGTGAACTCGCCGGGCAGGGACAAGGTGAAGCACCGGTCCCGGCTCTCCCGGTCACGGCCGGGAACGCTGTCCACGGCACCGATCCGGGCGGCGCCGGGCCGCAGCCGCTCCAGCCAGCCGGGCAGTTCCGCCAGCGTGGCCTTCGCGCTCGCCTGCGCGTTAAGCGTTTCGGACCAGCGGCGGAACGAGGTCGGGACCGGATCGAGCTCCCGGCCCGCCGTCTCCAGATCGGAAATCAGGACGCGCCAGGACATCGCGTCGATGGCCAGATGATGGACGACCAAGGCGAGCATGCCCTGCCGCGCCGGTCCGGCATCGAACCACACGGCCTGGACGACGTTGCCCTCGCGGGGACGAAGGCGATCTCGCGCCTCGTCCGATTCTTGCCGGACCAGGGTGGCCAGGTCCTCCTCGGGGCGCCCTGCCACGTCGATCCGGCGGACGGCCGCGGTGACCGCGCCCACGGGAAGGGTTTCGAGTGCCCACGGTGTCCCCGTCAGGCGCAGGCGCAGGATGTCGTGACGGTCCAGCAACGCCTGCACCATCAAGGTCAACCGCGCCTCGGTCAACGTCGAAGGCGTGCGGAGGACCGCGAACTGGTTGTAGGTGTCCACCGGTCCGCCGCGTTCGGCCAGCCAGTGCATGACGGGCGTGGCGACGATCGGTCCCACCCCGTTGTCCTCGGCGGGCGCCGTGTCCACGGTGGTGGCCGTCGCCGCCAACGCTCCGATGTCCCGATGCCGCAGCACATCGCCGACGGTGATCCGCAGACCGGCCTTCCTGGCGCGGCTGACGAGCTGCATGGCGATGATGCTGTCCCCGCCGAGCGCGACGAAACCGTCGCCGATCCCGACGTCGCTCACCCTGAGCACGTCGGCGACGAGTGCACAAAGGACACTCTGGCTCCGGGTGAGCTCACCCGGATTCGGTTCAGCGAAACGACTGGTCACGTCTTCCCTCATTCCGATTCCGGTCCCGCACGGGGAAAAGCTATCGAGGGGCGGCAGGCGGCAGCGGTAGTCGAGGCGGCAGTCCAGGGGAAACTCCCGCGGGAAGGCGCGGTGAACTGCCGGTGCGATTGCCGCCGTCCGCGACGGCTTCCGCCGAAACTGACAGGCGCGACGTCCCCACGAACCACGGTGAGAAGAGGCACAGCGGTGACAACCCAGCGACCGGTCCGGCAGGCGGCCGACCTCGCGATGTTCGGCGGCGGCCGGGCGGTACCCAGGGAACTCCGGATCAAGGCCTGGCCGGTGGTGACCGAACAGGACGAACAAGCGGTCCAGCGGGTACTGCGGTCCGGGCGGTTCACCTCGGCGTCCTCCGGGGAGCAGGAGATCGCGGGGCTGGAGCGGGAATGGGCCGAGTACGTCGGCACCGAACATTGCGTGGCGGTGAGCAACGGCACCACGGCCCTGTCGATCGCGCTGAGCGCGGCGGGCGTCGGCCCCGGCGACGAGGTCATCGTGCCCGCGCTGAGTTTCATCGGCAGCGCCATCGCTCCCCTGCATCTCATGGCCGTCCCGGTCTTCGTGGACATCGATCCCGTGACGTTCAACCTGGACCCCGCTGCCCTCGACGCCGCGATCACCGGCCGCACCAAGGCGATCGTCGTCGTCCACCTGCACGGCCTGCCCGCCGAACTGGACCGGATCACCGCGATCGCCGACCGGCACGGGATCGCCGTGATCGAGGACGCCGCGCAGGCGCACGGCGCGCGGTACCGAGGCCGCGCGGTCGGGTCGTTCGGGGCGCTGAACACCTTCAGCCTCAACGTGAGCAAGAACCTCGCCACCTGCGGCGAGGGTGGCCTGATCACCACCGACGACGCGGACCTGGCCACCAAGGCGACCATGCTGCGGCAGTTCGGCGAGCTCATCCCGGCACACGGTGAACGCAGCTACGTCGCGCATCTGCTGGGCTGGAACTGCAAACCGAACGCGATCCAGGCGGCCTTCACCCGCAGCCGTCTCAAGCGTTTCCCCGCCGAAGCGGGAATCCGCGAGGACAACGTCGGCAGACTGCTGGAACGGCTGGCCGAGTATCCCGGCTTCCTGCTGCCCGAGGTGCCGCCGGACCGCACCCATGCCTGGCACATCCTGCGTTTCCGGGTGAACCCCGCCGAATTCGGGCTCGCCGACGAGTTCGCGGGTCCGCTGCGCGCCGTCGTGCAACGGGCTTTGCGCGCCGAGGGCGTGCCCGCCGCCCCTTACCAGCTACAGCCGCTGCCCGCGCAACGGGTCTTCGACGGCATCAAGGCTTTCCGCGCCGAGGATTTCCCGGCGACCCTGCGGGTTCTCGACGATTCCTTCGCCCTGCAGAAGGCGCACCTGCATCCGGAATCGGGGCAGCTGCTCGCCCGGTACGCCGACGCTTTCGAGAAGGTCTGGCGGCAGCGCGACGGTCTGGCGGCTTACGCGACGACGGCGGCGTACAAGCCGCATTGGGAACGTGCCTCGGAGATCGCGGACGAGGAATGGGCGGCGGCCTTCCCCCAGCGGTGACCTCCCGGCCGGGCGTGCCAACCCCGGATGTCGCGAAAGCGACGTTCACAACGCAACCTAGCCGTCTGAAGTACGTGATGGCCCCCTTACTTGCGTCTAGCGCAGTGAAGGGGGCCTTCATGTACTTCAAGCGGGCGAGGGTGGCGGTCGGGTTGGTCGTGAGTGGTCAGTGTCGTTCTATTGGGCCGACAGGCAAGGGTGTCGTACTCGGTCGCTCGCATGTCTGGCGGGATTCGGGTGTCGCGAAAGCCACTTTCAGGACGTCTGATGTCCTGAAAGTGGCTTTCGCGACGTGGGGGTCCTCTCGGAGCGCCGCCGTCACCCACCTGCTCACCCAAGCAGCCGCCACACCTGCTCCGTGACAGCAGCGCTGGAAATCCCGTTACGGGCCAGCAGATGCCGGTGCCCGCCGGTACCCACCGCGAACCGGTCCGCCACCGCCACCCGCCGGACCGGGCAGGCCACCCCGAGTTCCGCCACGACCTCGGCGACGGCGGACCCGAGACCACCGGCCGCCCAGTGTTCCTCGACGGTGACGATCCCGCGCGTCCGCGTCGCGGCCTCGACGATCGCCTCGTGGTCGAGCGGCTTGACCGTGTGCATGTTGAGCACGGCCACGTCGATTCCGTCGCCTGCCAGGTCTTCGGCGGTCTCGACGGCGGCGAGCACGGGGTGTGGTCCGGTGGCGATCACCGTCACGTCGGCACCCTGCCGCAACCGCTGCGCGACACCGATCCGCACCGGTTCCGCGGACGGCGGAAGATCCGGCGTCGCACCACGGCCGAGCCGTAGGTACACCGGTCCAGGCAGATCGGCGCCCGCTCGCAGCAGGCTCTCGGTCGAGGGGCCGTCCGCCGGTACCAGCACCGTCATGTTCGGCAGCAGCCGCATGATCGCGAGATCTTCCAGCGAATGGTGCGTGGAGCCGAGGTGGCCGGCGGACAGCCCGCCGTGGGTGGCGGCGATCCGCACCGGCAGGTTGTTCCACGCGATGTCGAGTTTCACCGCTTCCAGCGCACGGGTGGCGGCGAACGTCGACATGGTGTTGACGAACGGGATCCGGCCGGACCGGGCGAGACCGGCGGCCACGCCCATCAGGTTCTGCTCCGCGATACCGAGGTTGAGATACCGCTCCGAAGCCGCGCCCCAGTCGGTGGAGGAGAACAGCCCGGTGTCGCTGTCCAGGCACACCTGCCGTTCGTCCTTGCCGAGCAGTTCGACCAGCACGTCCCGGTAGACCTCGCGTGCCGCACGGGCCTCGTTCCTGGTCAGCGTGTCGTTCCCGGTCACGGTCGTTCACCTCGCAGGACCGCCGCGCGGGCGCGCTGGTACCCGCGCCCGGTGAGCCGGACGTAGTGGCTGCGCGCCTGGTCTTCGACGTAGGGCAATCCCTTGCCTTTCACCGTGCGGGCCAGCAGGACGGTCGGACGGCCGGGGGTGTGCGGAACCCGGTCCAGCGCCGCCCGGAGCTGCCCGGTGTCGTGCCCGTCGACCTCGATCACCGTCCACCCGAAACCCCGCCAACGGTCTGCGAGCGGTTCCAGGGCCACGGTTTCCTCCGTGTCCCCGGTGATCTGCAGCCCGTTGCGGTCCACGATCGCGACCAGCCGGTCGAGACGCTGGGCACCGGCGGCCATCGCGGCCTCCCATACCGAGCCCTCCTGCAGTTCGCCGTCGCCCAGCACGACGAAGCACCGGCGATCGCTGCCGTCCAGCCGGGCGGCGAGCGCGAAGCCGACACCGAGCGGCAGTCCGTGCCCGAGCGACCCCGTCGGCATCTCGACGCCGGGCACCGCCGGATTCGGATGAGCGGTGAACACGCTGTCCGGAGCGCCATAGCTCGCCAGCGACTCCTCGGGGAAGAACCCCCGCCCCGCCAGGACCGCGTACAGACCGATCGCGCCGTGTCCCTTGCTCAGCAACAGGATGTCCCGGTCCGGCGCCTGTGGCCGGTGCGGGTCGATCCGCAGCACGTGATGGTAGAGCGTCACCAGGATCTCCACCATGGACATCGATCCGCCCAGATGGCCGCCTTCCGGGTTGGCGCACATCCGCACGATCAGTTCCCGTGCCTTACGCGTGTGGTCGTCGGTCATCGGCCCTCTCCGGTGAGACGCTCGCCCAGTTCGGTCAGCGCGCGGGTGAGTACCCGGACACCGAACAGGTACTCGGACAGTTTGATGTGTTCCCGGCCGGAATGGTCCAGGCTGCTGTCGCCCGGTCCGTAGGTCGCCATCGGCATCGACCACTCCTCCGCCAGCGTGTTCATGTCGGAGGTACCGGTCTTCACCTTCGCCCGCGGCCTGGCGCCCTCTGCTCGGATGGCGATCGAAAGCGCACTGGCCACCGGATCGGTACGACCGACCCGGCACGCGCGGACGGAGTTGAGGACCCGCAGGGTGCCGGGGTCTTGCCGCCCGGACAACGCGGCCACCAGGCTGTCGCGGTCGAAACCCGGCGGGATCCGGATGCTGAACTCGGCGGTGGCGGAGGTCAATCCGCCCTCGATCGACACCAGCGTCGGGCCGGGTTGGTCGAAGCGGGCATGGCCCGCCTCCGGGCCGAGCAGGTCCAGCAGGTCCGCCCACGCCCGCGCGGCCAGCTCCGACGCCTTGGGCGTGACGTTGCTGGGGTGGGTCGCCTCGCACCGGACCTCGTAGCGAAGGTCGATTTTTCCCTTGTACCCGAGGACGACGGCGTCACAGCCGCTGGGTTCGCCGATGACCAGCGCGTCCGGTGGTGCGTGCGTGCGGCGGATCCACACCGCGCCGCGGGACATCGTGGTCTCCTCCTCCACCGCGCCCACGACCACGATCCGGCCGCGGAACCCGGTGCTGCCGACGGCCGCGCAGATCATCGTGGCGAGTGGCCCCTTGGCGTCGACGGCGCCCCTGCCGTACAGGAGATCACCTTCCACCCGCACCGGGATCTCCCCCGGCACGGTGTCCATATGCCCCAGCAACATCACCGTCGGACCGGGGCCGCGGTCGATCTCCCCGACCGCGTTGCCCGCCTCGTCGACCCGCGCGGTGAAACCGGCTGCGCGCATGGCGTCCACCGTATGCCCGGCCAGCTCTGATTCCGAAAAGGACGGTGAAGGGATCTTCACCATTCCTTGGAGCAGTTCGATCGCGGCCGTCTCCGAAAAGGTCGTCACAGCTCCTCCAGCAGCACTTCGGTGCACGCGCCCGCCAAGGCGTCCCGGACCGGATGCGGCCGCCTGCCGTCGGCGATCAGCACGCGGCCCGTACCGGCCAGCAGCGCTTCCCGCGCCGCGATCAGCTTGATCCCCATCCCGCCGGTGACCACCGGAGGCGGTCCCTGGCGGGGAATCCGGCAGACGGGAAGCGTCGACCGTTCGTCGTCCCGGTCGGCCAGCACCCCGTTCGCCCCGGTGAGCAACAGCAGGGTGCTCGCCCGCACGGCACCGGCGATGGCCGCGGCGGCCCGGTCCGCGTCCGTGTTGACCGCCCGGCCGTCTTCGGCAACGGCCGGCGGCGAAACCACCGGCAGCACCCCGGCGGAAAGCAGGGTGGACAGCAGCTCCTCGTTCACGCCGGTGATCCGTCCACTGTGGTCGTCCCTGACCACGACGCGGCGGCCGCCGACGAGCGCGCGGTGCGCGATTTTTCGCGTGGCCACGAGAAGTCCCGCGTCCAGACCGGTCAACCCCACCGCCTTCACCCCGCAGGCACGGAGTTCGGCCAGCAACCGGGGTTTGACCGCGCCCGCGAGCGCCAGCTGCACCACTTCCAGGGTCTCCACGTCGGTGTACCGCGTCGACACCCCGTCCGGGGAAACGAGACGGCGGGACGGCACCCCGAGCCGGACGGCGAGCCTGTCGATGTCCGCCGAACCGCCGTGGACGAGGATCACCGGCCTGCCGTCCCGGCGTGCCGCGGCGACGTCCGCGCAGACCGCCGCCGACCGGACAGCGGCGGTCCCGCCGCATTTGACCACAAGTATGTCCCGCATTCGCCCACTCAGTCTCGGTCAGTTCGGATGCAATCCGGGGAATTCGAGCCCTGTCCGCTCCGGCCAGCCGAAGCGCGCGTTCAGGCACTGCACCGCTCCGCCCGCGCCTCCCTTGACCAGGTTGTCCAAGGCGCCGATCAGCACCGCGGTCCCGGTTTCGCCGGACACCGCGAACCCCACGTCGCAGAAGTTGGAGCCGGACAGGATCTTCGGCTCCGGCAAGCGATACAGGCCACGCCGCTGGGCGACGATCCGGACGAAGGGCTCGTCCCGGTACGCCGCCCGGAACGCGGACCGGACGTCCTTTTCGGACACTCCGGCGGCCAACGTCGTGTGGCACAGCACCTGCACGCCGCGGACCGCCTCGACGCCGGTGGCCGTCATCCGCACGGTCCGGCCGGTGGCCTGCGCGATCTCGGCCTCGTGCCGGTGCCGGGTGGGGGCGAACACCCTGAGCGCGCCGCTGCGTTCGGCGTGAGCACCGGCGGATCCGCTCGACGCCCCCGACCCGCTGGAGCCGGTCCTGGCGTCCACCCGGACCTCGCCTTCGATCAGGCCCGCCTCGGCGAGGGGCCGGACCGCGAGGATGCCCGCGGTGGCCATGCACCCCGGCACCGAGATCCGGTCGGCGGTGGCGAGCTCGGCCCGATGCCATTCGGGCAGACCCGGTGTGAAGGAAGGGATCAGCTCCGGCGCGGTGTGCGGGGTTTCGTAGTAGGAGGCGTAGGTTTCCGGGTCTCTCAAGCGGAAGTCACCGGACAGATCGATGACGGTCCCGGCCAGTTTCAGGAACCCGGCCATCCGCGCCATCGTCTCCCGATGCGGGGTGGCCAGGAAGAGCACGTCGAGATCGAGACCGGTCAGGTCGCCGTGCCCGACGAAGCACAGATCCGTGTGACCGCGAAGATTGGGATGGGGACCGTCGACCCGGCGTCCGGTGAAGCGGTCGGACGTGGCCGCCACGACCGTGGCCCGCGGATGGCCGTGCAGCAGGCGAAGCAGCTCGCCGCCGATGTAGCCGGACGCCCCGGCGACCGCTACCCGGAGCATGACCGCGACTTCTCCAGCAGGTGGCCGACGATCCGGTCGGCGACGGAAACCTTGTCACCGAGGGCTTCCTGCAGTCCGGAGAACTCGACACCGTGGTTGACCTCCAGGACGTGGACCGCTCCCGTCTCGTCCTCGATGAGGTCGACCCCGGCGATTTCGGCCTCCACGGCCTGCGCCGCCATGACCGCGAGCTTGGCGAGCTCCGGGGTCAGCGGGCACAGTTCGCTGACGGCGCCTCTCGCCACATTGGTCCGCCACTGCTCGCTGCGCCGGTAGCTCGCGGCCACCGCTTCGCCGCCCACGACGATGGCGCGGATGTCCCGCCCCGGTTTGGCGATCCATTCCTGGACGTAGACGATCCGCGCCTGCGGTGAGGGCAGGGCGGCGACGTACTCCAACACGGTTTCCGCGGTCCGCCGATCCGGCAACGCGGACACCAGCCGTCCCCACGAACCGTTCAACGGCTTCACCACGGCCGGGTAGCCGAGGGTTTCCAAAGCCGTCAGCGCGGCTTCGGGGGTCAGCCCGAGCGCGGTGCGCGGCGTCGGGATCCCGGCCTCGGTGAGCGCCGCGGACGTCCGCCACTTGTCGCCGCACAGTTCGGTCGCACGGGCCGAGTTGACCACCGTCGCGCCCGCGGCCTCCAGCGCGTGAGCGCCGTAAGTCGCCCGTGCGAGCCCGATCTCCCGGTTCAGCACCACCGGATGCGGGACGCGGTCGCCGAGCTGATGCCACCACTCACGGCTGTCGACGTGCCGATAGGAAAGCCCTCTGCGGTCGAAGGCTTCGAAGATTCTTTTCTCGCTGGACCGCACACGGGAAGCGAGTACCGCGAAAGTCACTCTCCCCAGTCCTCTTCGATCTCCGGCGCGAGCGCGGCCCTGATCGGATCCAGCGTGATGATTTCCAGTTCAGTGGCGCAATCACCGCATTCGACGATTTCACCGATCACCGGCGTTCCGGCCGGAACCACCGAGCTTTCGCATTCCGGGCAGGTGACCATTCCCAGGTCCTTTCCTCGATCGCCACAGAGACGAAATGAACGTAAGGGCCGATCCGGGTTCCGGTAGGCAGAACCAGCGGCAGTCTCACCGGGCCTGTCCGGCCGTCTGCGGGCTTCGGTCCTTCACGTACAGGAGCCGCACCAGTTGCAGTGCCGTGAACCGTTCCGGCAGATGCGCGCCCGCGGGCCGGACGAGCCCGTGGACCAGGAGCGCGTGCAGCGCGGCGGCTGGATCCGGGACGACGTGGTCGATGTCGGCGACGGTCCAGTGCGGCAGGTCCGCCACTTCGGCCAGCGCGCGGCGATGGCGTTCGGCCACGACGTCGACGCTCCGTGCCAGGGACCGGAGCAGGTCCTGGCAGCCGCAGCCGACCGGCGGGGACAGGAGATAGGAGTCGTGACCCGCGTGGGCCAGCAGCGATTCGGGAGGATGCACCAGGCACCAGCCGGCCGCGTATTCGAGTGCCCTCGGTACCCCGTCGAGCCAGCGGCACAACCGCGCGACGGCACGCGCGTTGTCCTCCCGGAGCTGGAATCCCGGCCGTGAGCGACGGATATGGGACAGGAACAAGGCCACGGAAGCGATTTCACCCAATCGAGTGGGATCATGATCCGCCGTGTCGTCCGGTACCGCCATCGCGGTGAGTGGCAGGACACATTCCCCCGGCAGGTATCGCGGAGCCAGCCCGGTCACCACGACCCGCAGACCGGGACAGCGGCGGAGCAGTTCGCCCACGTCCACCCGGCCGAGGGCCGGATCGTCGTCGCCGTCGATGACCAGCAGCGCGTCCCGCTCGCCGAACGCCCCGGCGAGATCGTCGGTCAGCCTCGTGGCCGGTTCGTCCGAACCCGTTCTGGCAGCGGGGATCGCGCCGCAGCAGTCATGGGCCGGGTGTTCGGTCCCGTACCACCCGATCCGCCAGCCCTCGGCCCGCAGCACCTGCGCCGCCTCGAGCACCAGACGGGTCTTGCCGATGCCGCTGATCCCCACCACGCTCACCCGGCGGTGACCATGCACGGTCACCTGATCGAGCAAGACCCGCAGCTCCGTGTCCCGGCCGATCAACGCCCCGTGCGGCGCGGGTGGAGCGGGCGGCACGAACAGCGAAAACCGCCGGTCCGCCGGTCTTCCCGCGGCGGCGAGCAGCCGCAGGCGTTCCGGATCGCCCAGCCGCAACGCGTCGGCCAGCAGCCCGACGCTTTCCCGCCGGGGCCTTCGCACCCGGCCGCTCTCCAGATCCCGGATCGCCCGGACGCTCAACGTGGCGAAATCCGCCAGTTGCTGCTGGGTCAATCCGGACCTGCCCCGATAGTCCTTCAGAAGTTCCGCGAAAAGAACCATGTGGGGATCTCCCTCTCTCGGTTCCGCTGCGCGCCGCCCCGGTGTGGTTGGATCAGCTGTCCCAGCTTGCCGAGCCGTGTTCCACGTAGGATCTATTCGGGGTCCACGCCTTCGTTTACCGGGCCCCGAGCGGGAAAGGGAGCCAGTGGGAGTGCCCGACCAGCCGGACGGGGAAACGCCGCGGTTCGGCGTGCTGGGGGCGATGCACGCCCACCGCGGTGGCGAAGAGATCGTCTTGGGCCCGCCGCAGCAGCAGGCGATGCTCGCGTATCTCCTCCTTCGCGCCGGTCGCACGGCGTCGGCGCGCGCGCTGGTGGACGCCGTCTGGGAGTTCCCGCCGGCGGGCGGCGGGATCCGCACCCTGCGCACCTACGCCTGGCGACTGCGCCGTCTGCTGGAACCCGACCCCGCCCGGCCACGTCTGCTGGTCTCCTCCGGTGACGGCTACCGGATCGTCCTGCCGCCGGACGCCCTGGACCTGCAGCGTGCGGAAGCCGCGATCCGCCAGGCCGCGCAAGCGCGAGCCACCGGTTCGGTGCGGCAGGCATGCGCCCTGCTCGCCGGGGCACTGGACCTGTGGCGCGGCTGCCCGTTGGCCGGGGTGCCGGGGCCGTTCGCCGAGATCCAGCGCGATCGGCTCAGCGAACTGCGCGTGGCCACCCTGGAGGATCTGATCGACCTCCAGCTGCGGCTCGACGGCGAGCGGCCGCCGCTCCCCGCCTTGACCGAACTCGCCGCCGCGCATCCGCTGCGCGAACGCCCGCACGGCCTGCTGATGCGCGCGTTGCACCTGGCGGGCCGTCAGGCGGAGGCGTTCGAGGTCTACGCCCGGTTGCGCCGCCGCTTCATCGACGAACTCGGCGTGGAGCCCGGTCCCGAGCTGGCCGCTCTGCACGCCGGTCTCCTGGCCGGGGCGGACGCACCGGAACCGGGGAACGCCGAGCAGGTGCCCCGCCCCGCCGTGACCGCCGGGCAGCCGCCGCGGTCCCGGCCGCCGGTACCGCATCAGCTGCCGCCGACGCTCCCGGACTTCGTCGGCCGCACCGCGTTCCTCGACTCGCTGACAGCGCATCTGCGGGAAGCCGGCCGCGACACCCCGGCCGTCGCGGCGATCGTCGGGATGGGCGGAGTCGGCAAGACCTCCTTGGCGATGTGCGCGGCGCACCGGGTCCGGGACACTTATCCCGACGGGCAGCTGCACGCCGATCTGGGCGGGGAGGGCGAGGATCCGGCGCAGCCGGGCACCGTGCTGGCCGGATTCCTGACCTCACTGGGCATCGCCGCCGAAGCGGTACCGGACAGGCTCGAAGACCGGCGCGCGCTCCTGCGGTCCGTGCTGGACGGCTGCCGGGTGCTCCTCGTCCTCGACAACGTCCGCGACGCGGCCCAGGTCAGGGATCTGATCCCCAGTTCGGCGGAATGCGCGGTCATCCTCACGACCCGCGCGGTTCCCGCCGGGCTGCCGCTCACCGCGCACCTCGCGGTGGACACCTTCACCCCCGAAGAAGGCCTTGGCCTGCTGAGGGCCGTGGTCGGCGCCGGACGCGTCGCGGCCGAACAGGACGCGGCACTGCGGCTGGTGCACGCGTGCGGCCTGCTGCCGCTGGCCATCCGCATCGTGGCGAACCGGCTGGCTGCCCGCTCCGGCTGGACCCTGGGGGCGCTCGCCGACCGGGTGGACGACGAGCGCCGCCGTCTCGCCGAACTGCGCGTGGGCGACCTCGCCATCGAGGCCGTCTTCGAGACGAGGCACCAGCAGCTGACGCCCGCGCAAGCGCGCACGTTCCGCCTTCTCGCCGTCCCTGGCTCCACCACCGTCTCCCTGGCGTCCGCGGCCGCGCTGCTCGCGGTGCCGGAAACCACGGCCGAGGCCCTGCTGGAGTCCCTCGTCGACGCGGCGCTGCTCGAAGCACTGGAACCGGGCCGCTACCGCTACCACGACCTGGTGCGGGTCTACGCCGCGCAGCGCGCCGCGGAACATCACGGGGAATCCGACGAGGCCTTGCGCGGCCTGCTCGAATACCTGCTGGCGACCTCGTGCGCGGCGCTCGCCCACGTCGTCCCCGGTGACCCGGTCGCGGATATCGCGGGTCCCCTGCCCGTCCCGATGGGGAAGTTCGCCGACACCCAGGAAGCCAGGCGCTGGGCGAAAGACGAGTTCGAGACCGTCACGGTGGCCGCGCGCCGCGCGGTAACCCATTCGGGCCAAGGGGACACGACGTGGCTACGCCTGGCCGCGGATCTGCTGCTGTGCACGAGCCCGCTCAGCCACGACTCGCGATACCCGCGGCTCGCGGCGACCGCGGGTTTGGTGCGCGACGCCGCGGAACGGTCCGGCGACGCCCCGAGCAGGGCACGCGCGCTGCTGATCCTCGCCATCGCCGCCCTGCGCACCTCCCGGCCCGCCGAGGCCGCGCAGCACGCCGGATCCGCCGTCGCGATCTCCCGCGAGACGGGCGAGCGGAACATCCTCCGGCAGGCGCTCAACGACCTCGGCGTGGCCCAGCAGTACCTTCGCCATTTCGACGAGGCGCTGGCCTGTTACGAGGAGTCCATCGGCCTGGCTCGCGAGCTGGGGCACCGTTCCGCCGAGGCGGCTACCACGCTGAACGCCGGCCTGGCGAGGATCCGCAGCGGACGCGCCGCCGAGGCGGTCGCGGCATGCGAATCGACGCTGGCGCTCGCCGTCAGCCTCGGCGACCGCCCCGGCAAGGCTTCCGCGCACTACGTTCTCGGTCTCGCGCTGCACGAGCTCGAGCGCTTCGACGAGGCCGTCACGCATTTCACGGCGTGCTCGGAGATCAGTCAGGCCTCCGGTATGTCCGACAGGGCGTCGCAATCCCTGTACCGGCTGGCCGAGACTCTGCGGGCGATGGGACGGTACGACGAGGCCGAGACCTACGCGGCCGAAGCCGTCGCCCGCTGCGAGGAACTCGGCATCGAACGCGACCTCGCTCACGCGTTGACCGTGCTGGGCCGCACCTTGGAGGCGCGCGGGTTCTCCGGCGAAGCGTCGGCCCGGCTGCGGCGGGCCCACGCGCTTTTCGTCCGCCTCGGCCTGCCCGACGCGGACGACGTTCTGGCGCTGCTCGGCGAGAACTGACGGAACTTCCCGCGCGAACGGAATTGCCGTCGCTTTCGTCGCGACTGTTCAGACAAGGAACCTTGCCTGCTCGTGCAAGGGTTGTGGCACCGCCCATCGGACTCCTGCATGATCAAAAGCAGCAAGGGGAGTCACCAACGCACAAGAAGGGCGGGATCTAGTTGTCGCACAGGAATGGTGAACGGCGACGCGGGCGCTGGGCAGGGGCGTTCGCGGTGGTTTTGGCGGGACTGGCAGGCGGGGGTCTGCTCACTGTCGCCGGTCCGGGAGCGCAATTGCGCGCGGAAACGGGAATCGGCGGGCCCAACGACACGTACGTCGGCTCCGGGCTCCAGAACCCCCGTTACTGATCCACAATGGACAGTTGTTCACCAAGGGTCCGTGAAGGCCTCCTTCCCTGCTCTCAGGGCAGGGAAGGAGGCCTTCACGGAACGGATTCAGCTTTTCGGCACATAAGCGGGTAGTGCGTCGAGGCTGTGACGTACGGCTTCGGCACCGTATGCGAACATCTGCCGCTCGTAATCACCGACAGCGTCAAGGAGGTTCCTGCGGCCCTCGGCGGCCTCGATCAGGCTGCGCCGCAAAAGATCCGCGTCGCGAAGCGCGGTGTTCGCGCCGTTGCCGCCGGTCGGTGAGGTGGCGTGGACCGCGTCGCCGAGCAGCGTGACCGGGCCGGGCGCCCAGCGTTCGCGGGGCTCGACCACCCGGATGGACAGGAGCGTGCTGTTGTCCGGATCGGACTGCTCGATGAGCGCGCGAAGGTCCGGGTGCCAGCCATCCATTCTGGACAGTGCGGCCTCCTGCGGGCTCGAAGCGCCGAGCGAACCGTCCGACGGCAGGATCATCGCCCAGCGCACGTAGTCACGGACGTCGGGCAGGCTCACCTCGGGCGCCAGTTCCTCGGCCGCCTCCTTCGGCGGGGTGCGGAAACGCATCGCCCCGAGCAGCAGGCTCACCCCGTCCCCGGCGATCTTGGACCCGAAAGCCTTGGACAGTCCGGCGAAACGCTCGGTCAGCGTCGTCCGGCCGATGACGAACCGGACACCCGTGTCGGTCGGGACCGTCCGCGGCGACAGCGTCGCGCGAACGGCGGAAGCGACCCCGTCCGCCCCGACGAGCAAGTCGGCGGTGACCGGCTCGCCGTGCGAGAACCGGGCGTCGACCTTGCCGTCGGCGAGGACCTCGTAACCGGTCAGCGCGGCGCCGGTGCGCACGGTGAGTCCGGTGAGCAGCAGATGCCGGAGCACGTGCCGGTCGACCACGGTCCCGGTCCGGCCGGGGCCGAGTTCGCCGATCGTGTTCAGCCGCGGGTCCAGGATCAGCCGTTCGCCGTAGGCGTCGCCGACGATCGCGTCCAGCAGCGGGTGCCAGCGTGGCGGCAGGCAGCCGCGCACGGCTTCGAAACCCGCCTGGTTCAGCACGAGCCGGTAGCCCTGGAACCGGGCGGTGATCGCGGGATCCCGCTCGTACACGTCGGCCTCGATCCCGGCCCCGCGCAGCCCCTGCGCCAAGGCGAGGCCTCCCAGACCGGCTCCGGCGATCGAAACTCGCATCACATACCTCCCGAACACTGTTCAACGAACTAAGTTCGTCGCTAACGAACTTAGTTCTACTTGGCGAACTAAGTTCGTGTCAAGCTAGAGTGATCGGCATGCCCTCCGATCCCCGCCAGCGCCGGGCAGCCCGGCACGCCCAGCCCGCCGAGGCCCCGGCAGCGTCACCACCACGGAAGAAGCCCATCACGGTCGACCGCATCACCGACGCCGCCCTGCAGGTGGTGGCCACCGAGGGATACGACGCCCTGACCATCCGCCGGGTCGCCGCGGTGCTGGGCGCGGGGCCGTCGTCGCTGTACGCGCACATCGTCAACAAGGACGACATCGACGACCTGCTCGTCGGCAGGCTCTACTCCGAGATCGTCCTCCCCGCACCGGATCCGGCCGGGTGGCGGAGGCAGATCCGGGACGTCTACACCCAGATCCGCGACCAGTACCTGAAATATCCGGGGATCTCCCGCGCCGCGCTCGGGACGGTCCCCACGAACCTCCACACCCTGAAGGTGCGCGAAGGGCTTCTGGCGATCCTGCTCGACGGCGGCATCGAACCGCAGACCGCCGCCTGGGCGCTCGACGCCCTGTCCCTATACGTCAGCGCCTACGCCCTGGAGCAGTCGCTGGTCCAGCAGCGGCGGAAGAACCAGGACCAGGAATGGGTCGTCAGCCGCGAGGACCTGCTGCACCGGTTCGCCGCGCTGCCCGCCGACGAGTTTCCGCGGACCCGGCGCCATGCCGCCGAGCTGACCTCGGGCACCGGGCACGACCGATTCGACTTCACCCTCGGCCTGATCATGGACAACCTGGACCGTGGCTCCTCGATCGAGGCTGTTCGGCCCTAGCCGCCTGCCCGCTCCCCGCTCATCTCGCCGCGCCGGGGAGTGCGCGGGGCCGCAGCAAGAGCCCTGGCGGCAGCTCCACCTCGAGCCCCATGATCGTCGCGGTCGGCCTGCGGCGGGGCCACCAGCCCGCCGTCGTGACGTCGATCAGGTCGTCGGTGAACGCCTTGCGCTGCGCCGGTGTCACCGCGTGCCAGCGCATCTTGAACGCCGGGCGCACCGGCGCGATGAACGGCCTGACCGGTTCGTGTGCGCGGGCGAACACGGTTTCGAAGTTCCGGTCCGGCACGTAGTTCAGTTCCAGATCGATCAGCGGCTCCGGTCCGCCTGCCCGGTGACGGCACCGCGCGAGGATCCGCGCGATCTCGTCCACCGCCAGCCGCACGGAACCGGGGACCTGGTCCTGCCACCAGCCGAGGAACGGCGCGTTCACCGACTGGGCGGTGAGTTCGTCCGGCAGTACGATCACCGCCCGGACCGCGGTGCCGGTGAGTTCCACGTGCAGCCGCGTCCATCGGCTGTCCGTGTCGAGAAAGAACCGCGGCAGCGGCACCGAGGTCTCGGCGCCGAGCCGGATCCGCTCCTTGACCGCGACGAACGGGTGGTCCGACGGTTCAGGATCGCCCGCGTGCCGACCGTTCCGGCCGTCCGGCAGGACGAACACGAACTCGAGACGATCGCCGGTGAGCTTCAGTCCGGCCGGGAACAGCGACCCGAGACCACCCATGAGCGCCGAGCCGACGACGAGTGCGTTGTGGCTGGACGCGCCTCCGGTCATCGCCGGCTCCCTCCTGTCCGGGTGGTCGCCGCCGCACCCACGCCTGTCTTCAGACCTGCAACTCCGACTCGATGCGCTTGAGATAGTGCCGCGCCAGCGCGAGATTCGACTGATCCCGGTCCAGCACCAGATACAGGAACAAGGAACTCCTGGCGCTCACGGAATCCAGCAGGCGGATCAGGTGGTACTGGCGATGCAGCGTGATGAGAATGTCCTCGATGCTGTCGTTGAGCGCGAGCGCGGACATGACGCGGAGTTTCGATCTGACGACATCGGTGTTACCCGCCGCCGCGACCTCCAGGTTGAGCCAATCACCGCCTCCGCTGGTGCCGAGCGACATCCCGCTCTCGTAGTCGACCAGCGCGACGCCCATGGCCCCGGCGATCGACATGGATTCCTTCAGGGCGTTTTCGATGTTCATCGAACTCCACTTCTTCGTTCCGATTGACGGCTAAGCAGCCAGGATCGAGCTGATCCGATCGATGACAGGGCGGCATTCGAAAAGAAGGCGGCCGACGTTCAGTTGCCGGTCTCCCATGATGACCATGAGTGCCATCCGGTCGATGGCGTACACGGCCATGTAACCGTCACTGCTGAACACCACGGTCTGCCGGAGGGTGCCCTTGCCAGTCACCTCGGCCGCCTGACGCGCGATCCCGAGATTCGCGGCGGCGAGAGCGGAAACCTCCGCGGGGTCGATACTCTTCGCCGCGTCGGCGACGATCGGTATTCCGTCGACCGCGGCTATCACCGTGTCGGTCACTCCGGCGACGTTGTCCCGCAGGGTCCGCAGTTCGGCGATCAGTGCATCGAAATCCACTACTCTTACTTCCTGTTTCAGAGGCCTCATCAGGAGATTCCACGATGAACAGCACTCTGACGGCTCGGTCCGAAACAATCTTCGAAACGGCACGACAGTCACATCTCAGGACCACTCCGCGTGAACTCGATTCAGTGAAGCCGGTACGGGACAAATGATCACTCGATGGTTTTATCAACCGCGATGGAACGTACCACCGACGTTAGTCATCACCTATGCGTATCCGGGACACGGCAGCGGTATCACGCGATCGGCTCAAACACTTTCCGTGTACGCACCAGGTCGCCGGATCGGCCGTCGCGGCACCACCCGAAGCCGGGGCGGTACGCGATTTCCCGACGATCGGGGAAAGGCAACGAAAATGCCTTACCGGTCGGCCGCCCTCGACGTCAGCGTCCGGCTCGTCCGGCCGAGCCGGACAACCGGTCGAGCGCCGCCTGGCTTTCCTCGTCCATGGCACGGTAGATCACCAGCCGCTGATCCTGATCCTGAAGCGGGGTGAGCACCTCGAAATGCAGTTCGAGCAGGCCGGCCGCGGGATGCCGGATCGTCTTGCTCCCGCGGCCCTTGACCTTGACGTCACGTTCGGCCCACATACGCGCGAATTCCTCGTCGGTGGTGAATTCGGCGATGAGCTCGGCCAAGGCCCGGTCGTCGGGGTGCGCCGCCCACGCGGCACGCAGATGAGCGATCCCTTCCCGCACGACGCGTTCACGGTCCACGGCGAAATCACGGATTTCCGGATGCTTGAGGCATAACCACATCGAATTGCGCTGCGACGGCGGCAAAGTGCCGAAATCCACCAGCAGCGCCGCCATTTCGTCGTTCCAGGCCAGAATGTCGTAGCGGTGGTTCATCAGCATCACGGGCAGCGGCGACAGATCGGCCACCAGCCGGGCCAGTGGCGGCGCCGCGGTCGTCGCGAGTTTGCCGTCGTCGCGGGGACGCTGCCGGGCCAGGTCGAAAAGGTAGGCGCGTTCGTCGGGAGCCAGGCGCAACGCCCTCGCCAGCGCCTCCACCACGTCCGCCGACGGCCGCAGCCCTCGGGCCTGTTCCAGCCGGACGATGTAATCGATGCTGACCCCCGCCAGTTCGGCGACCTCCTCACGGCGCAGCCCCGGCGTCCGCCGGGACCGGCGGCGGGACGGCAGGCCGAAATCGTCCGGGTCCAGGCGTTCACGCCGGGTCCGCAGGAACGCGGCCAGCTCCTGGGTCGGGTCCACGGTGCGGGTCGTCATGATCGGTCCAACAGCATGGGCGGGACCGGTGTTCCCAGGATCTTCTCTCCCTTGTCCCCTGAGTCACGTCTCCAAGCACGCGAGATCCGGCTCTGATCACGCGAGTTCGGCGGACCCGAATTCCCCGGCCGACGGGAACGCTTCCCCTACTCGCCGGGAAAGATCCGGACCTAGCCTTGGCGGCACCGGTCGGCCATGTCGGCGACACTCGTTGCCTCCCCAGGGACTGGGCTCGCGCCGGTACTTCTCGTGACCACCGCGGGTATCCGACCATGGAGGACGTGTGACCGAGCGAGAGAGCGACAGCACAGGACCGGAAACCCTGGCGACGACGGGCGTGGCGGCATGACCGGCGCCACGAGGACCGGGGTTTTCGCGGTACTGCGGTCGACCCCTGCCCCCGTCAGGTATCTGCTCGGTGGCGTGCTGATCAACCAGCTGGGCGCTTTCGTCCAGACGTTCCTGATCCTGTACCTGACATTTCGGGGCACGTCGGTCGGTTTCGCCGGGGTCTGCCTCGCCGCGTACAGCGTGGGGGCGCTCTTCGGCGCCATGCTCGGCGGCGAACTGACCCACCGATTCGGTGGCCGGGCGACGATCGTGGCGGTGATGACGTGCGCGGCGCCGCTCGTCGCGTCGATCCCGCTGGTCCGGGCGACACCGTCGGCGCTGCTCGCGGTGGTCGCGCTGTCCGGGATGGCGATCCAGGCGTACCGGCCGGCGGCGGCGGTGCTGCTGGCCGGGTTCATGCCGGACGAGCACAAGGTCATGGGCTTCTCGATGATGCGCATCGCGCTGAACATCGGGGCCGCGGTGGCGCCGCTGATCGCTGCCTTGGTCATCCAGGTGAACTGGGATCTGCTGTTCTGGCTGGACGGGGCGACCGCGGCGCTGTGGGCGTTGCTGGCGTTCGTGTTGCTGCCGAAGCGGAACGCGACCGCACACGAAGGCGAGCCCGACGGCGAGCCCGTGCCCGCCCTGAGCGCGCGCGAGGTGTACGGGACGCTGATCCGGGACACCCGTTTCCTCTGCTATCTGCTGGCGGGCCTGTTCGGCATGGTGATCTACGCCGGATGGGTCGCGGTGCTGCCGCTGAACATCGTCGACGCCGGGTATCCGGTGAGCCTGTACAGCGCGGTGCTGGTGCTCTCTTCGGTCGTGCTGATCACGTGCGAACTGAAGATCACCACGTACATCGTGCGGATCCCGAAATATCTCGCCGGTCTGTTCGGCAATCTGGTCTGCGCGCTGGGATTCGCGTTCTACGGGCTGATGGCGCAGCATCCGTTCTTCGTGATCGCCGGCGCCTTGCTGGCCGTGTCCGGGCTGATGATCCACGGGCCGAGCACCGCTTCCCATCCGGCCACTTTCCCCGCCCAGCTGAGAAGCCGGTACATCGCGACGAAGGAAACGGTGGCTGGCGTGGCCGCGACGATCGGCCCGATGCTCGGCCTGTACCTCTGGACCACGTTCGGCGGTCCGGGGTTCTGGGGGTTCTGCGCGGTGCTGTCCGCCATCGCCGGATCGATGCACATCTACGGCCTCAAACAGCCCCCCGTGGCGAAACCAGTGCCCGAGCCGGAAGTCGTGGGAGAGCGACCATGAGCGAATCCGAACCTGTCCTGCTGATCATCGGCAGCGGGCTGAAGCTGTACCGCGAATACCTGGTCTCGTCGATCCACCGCTGTGCCCGCGCGGCCGGAATCGGCCTGGTGCTGCTGAACAATCTCAAACCCACCTGGCAGCAAGCCTATTTCGACGAGATCATCCACACCGACGTGTTCGACGCGGACGAAATGCTCGCCTCCGCAAGGGAAGTCGCCGGACGTCGCCGGATCGCCGGCCTGATGTGCTGGGACGAACCGGTCGTGCTCGCCGCGGGTGAACTCGCCGCCGAACTCGGGGTCCCCGGTCTGAGCGTGGACGGCGTCCGCGGTTGCCGCGACAAGAACCGCACCCGCACCGTCCTGACCGCCGAAGGGCTGCTGCAGCCGGGCTACGCCTTGACCACCGGTCTCGGCGAGGCACGCGCCGCGGCCGCCCGGATCGGCTATCCGGTGGTGCTCAAGCCGAGGGCCATGGGGGCGAGCATCGGGGTGGTGTTCGCCGCCGACGAGTCCGAAGTGGACGCCGCGTTCGGGGTCGCCATGGGCGCGGCCACCGTCGACCAGAGCCGTTACGGCGGCGGCGCGATCGTGGAGGGTTACGTTTCCGGGCCCGAGATCAGCATCGACGCCGCCGTGCACAAGGGCGAGTACCTGCCGATGTTCGTGGCCCGCAAGGAGACCGGCGACCAGCCGTACTTCGAGGAGGTCGGGCACGTCGTCGACGCCGGCGATCCGCTGCTGCACGACCCCGCGCTGATGGACGTCCTGGCGCGGGCGCACCGCGCGCTCGGCGTGGCGGACGGCATCACCCATTCCGAGGTCCGGCTGACCGACCGCGGCCCGCTGATCATCGAGATCAACGGCCGCCTCGGCGGCGACCTGATCCCGTTCCTCGGCAGGACGGCCACCGGTCTCGACCCCGGCGAGATCCTGTTCTCCGTCGCGACCGGCCACCGGCCGGTCGTCACGCCGTCCCGGCACGCGGTCGCCGGGATCCGGTTCGGCTATCCGGACCACGACTGCCTGGTCCACGCGGTCGAGGTCCCCGAAGACGCGCCGGGCCTGGTCCTCGCGTCGCCGATGATCGATCCGGGGACCACCCTGCGCCTGCCACCCGGCGGCTACCTGGCCCGCCACTCGTTCGTGGTGTGCGAGGCCGGTGACCGTGAGACCTGTGGCCTGCGGCTGGACGCCGCCGCCGCCCTGGTGCGGATCGACGCCGATCCGGTGGACCCGCCAGAACCCGGTACCGCGTTCGAGATGCCTGCCGGGCTGCTCGACGTCGACGAACACGAGGGAGTTTCCGCATGACCATGACCGAATCCGTCCGCACCGATGTGCCGCTGACCGGCGCGCAGATCCTCGCGAACGCGAAGGCGCTCGCGCCGATCCTGCGCGAGCGGGCGGCGGAGATCGAGGAGAACCGGAGCCTGCCCCCGGACGTGGTGCAGATGCTGCGCGACGCCGGTGTCTTCCGGATCGGCTTCAGCCGGGACTGGGGCGGCCCCCATATGACCTCGATGGAGCAGACCGAAGTGATCGAGGCCCTTTCCTACGGCGACGCGTCCACCGGCTGGTGCGCGAAACTCGGCTCGGACATCGGCTTGCACGCCAACTTCCTCGACCAGGACGAAGCCCGCCGGATGTTCACCAGCCTCGACATGCATTCCGCGGGGGTGCTCCCGGTGACGGGGCGCGCGGACCGCGTCCCCGGCGGTTACCTGCTCAACGGCCGATGGGGGTTCGGCAGCGGCTCCACCCACGCGGACTGGGTGGCCTCCGGCGCCATGGTGTTCGAGAACGGTGAGCCCTACGCCAGCCCGGACGGCAGCAACCCGCACGAGTCGCGCCTGTTCATGGTGCCCGGCGACCAGATCGAATCCGTCGACAACTGGTACACCCTCGGCCTGTGCGGCTCCGGCAGCAGCGATTACACGATCACCGACGTGTTCGTGCCGGAGAACCACTCGCTGACCTTCGACAACCCGAAAGTCCCCAACGGTCCACTGGTGCAGCCGGACGTGATCCAGCGCAGCATGTGCGGTGTCCCGCTCGGTTTGACGAGGGCCGCGCTGGACTACGTCCGCGAGCTCACCCTGGAACGGGTCGACATGCTGAAGGGTTCGCCGTGGCGGATGAGCGGTGTCGCCTGGAAGGACAACGAGCACATCCAGATCACCCTCGCCGAATGCGAGGCCGACTACAGCACGACCCGCGCCGGTGTGTACCGGGCGCTGGAGCGGCAGTGGGAGGTCACCGCCGACGGGATCGGCACGCTGGACGATCTCACGCCGGACGAGCGGGTCGCCTCCGCGCTGACCGGCTGGCAGGCGTTCAACATGGCCAAACGGGTCGTGCAGCGGCTCTGCGATCTGCTCGGCACCGCGGCCATCCGGTCGGGCGACCCGATGAACCGGTGGCTCCGGGACGCGATGACCATGGCGATGCACCCGACCGCGCGGGATCGCGTCACCCAGACGGTCGGCGCGCATCTGGTCGGTGCCAAGCCCTCCATGCGGTTCATGCTCGGCATCGTGGACAAGCCCAAGACCGACTCCGATGAGTGAGCGGCCCATCTTGATCGTCGGGTTCGTGACGCCGGTGCTGATGGCACTGACCGGCGCCGAACCCGACGGTTCGGTCGTCCTCGTCGAAGAGCCGGACGTGATCCGCAAGCGGGAGCTGCTCACGAAGCTGGCCGGGTCGTCCCTGGTCCGCGAGATGATCGGGTGGGAGCACGCCCGGCCCGGCTCGGCCGACGAGTTCTTCGCCGCGCACCCCGATCTGGACCCGGTCGCGGTGATCCCGCTGACCGAGTACGCCACCCCGTTCGCCGCCCGGCTCGCCGAACGCTACGGCCTGCCGGGAGCGAGTCTGGGCGCCGCGCAGATCCTGCGGGACAAGGCCTTGCTGCGCAGGGTCAGCGCGGCCGCCGGGCTGGCCAACCCGGAGAGCGCCACGGTGACCTGCCCGGCGGACGTACTGGCGTTCATGGGCGCCCATCCCGGACCGGTGGTGCTCAAACCGGCGAACCGGCAGGCCGCCGTCGGCACGCAGATCATCCGTGACCCGGCCGAGGTCGACCGGGCTTGGGAGAGCTGCGTCGAGCAGGACGAGGGCATCTTCGTCCCCGACCGGCCGATGGCGCTGTCCATGCTGGCCGAGCGGTACGTGCCCGGACCCGAGTACAGCGTGGAGATGCTCGTCCGCGGTGGGCGGCAGCTGTTCGCCAACGTCACCGGCAAACAGCTCTACCCCGGCCCCAGACCGGTGGAGCTGGCCCACGTCGTGCCCGCCGACATCCCCGCCGACCTCACGGAGAAGCTGACAGGCGTGACCCGTCAGGTCGTCGCGGCCGTCGGTTTCGCCGACGGCATCCTGCACTGCGAATGGATCGTCTCCGACGGTGTCCCGTATCTGGTGGAATGCGCCGGCCGGGTCGCCGGTGACGGGATCATGGAGATCATCGACCACGCCTACTCGATGAAGCTGTTGCGCTCCTACGTCACGATGATGCGCGGTGAACCGCTGCCGGAGCTGCCTCGCCGCGCCACCGGCGGGGCGGCCGTCCGGTTCGTCCCGATGGAGCCGGGGGTGATCGACGCCGTCCTGGGGCTCGAACAGGCCCGGCAGGCGGAAGGCGTGGTCCTGGTGGACATCCTGGTCAAACCCGGCCACCGGTTCACCGGGCTGCGCAGCTCGTGGGACCGGACGGGCCTGGTGATGGCCGTCGCGGACAGCCCCGCCGAGGCCCTGCAGCGCGCCGAGAAGGGCGCGAGCCTGGTCCGGATCGAGGTCCTCCCGGAGCCTTGACCCACGCTTCGCCAATGTCCGTGAAGGCCTCCTTCCCTACCTTCAGAGTAGGGAAGGAGGCCTTCACGGACTTACCCCTGGCGACGAAGCAGGCCGGCCACCGCGGCCGCGACGACCGCGGCGCCCGAATACTTCAGGATCCGGTGCTGGCGCGTCGCCCGCTGAAGGGCCTTGGCGTACGGGACGGTGGTGTTGGTGACCATCGCGTGCAGTGGCATCCAACGGTGCCAGAGAAGCTTCTCCAGGACGGAGTCGCAGGCCCGTTCCAGCCGGACGGCCGGGGAACGCACGGTGTCGCGGAGTTCGGCGAAGTTGCGGTGGGACATGGTGGCGAGCGCGTCGGTGTTCGGTTTCCGGCGGGTGTAGTACCTCGCCAGCGCCGCCGCCGTGTCGCCGGGGTGGCGGGCGAGGCTGTCCGTCAGTTCCAGCGCGTCCTCGAAGGCCGAGTTCATGCCCTGGGCCAGGAACGGATAGACGGCGTGGCAGGCGTCGCCGATCAGCGCCACCTTGCCCTCGTGGGTCCACGGCGCGGTGCTGACGGTGACGAGGTTGAAGGTCGGCCGCCGCAGGAACTCCTCACCGAGATCGGGCACCAGCGCGAGGACGTCGGGGAAATGGGTGCGGAACAAGGACTCGACGTCCGCCGCCGTCCTCAGCGAGTCGAATCCGTGCTCGCCATGGAACGGAAGGACGCAGGAGCAGGTGAAGGAGCCGTCGCGGTTGGGGTGGGCGAACATCATGATGTCGCCGCGAGGCCAGAGGTGGAAGACGTCGTCGGCCATGCGATGCGCACCGTCGGCGGCCGCCGGGATGTGGAGTTCACGCCAGCCCCACTCGAGATAACTCTGCGAGAACTCCGCGCGCTGTTCGTGGTGCATGGCCCGGCGAACGGCCGAGAACGCGCCGTCCGCGCCCACCACCACATCCGGCTTCACCACGAACGCCCGGCCATCCGGGTCCACAAAGGACACCGATGGCAGGTCGCGGTCCATGCCCGTGCATCGCGTGCCGAACACGAAGCGCACGCGGGGTTCCCGGCTCGCCGCGTCCACCAGCAGCGCGCTCAGGTCCTGGCGCTGGATGGCCAAGATGCCGCCCTCGCCGTACGCCGAAAACCGCAGCCCGCCGTCCGGGTTGTGCAGCATCCGCCCGCGCATCGGCACCACGAGCCGCCGCACCTCCTCGGAGAGCCCCAGGCGATCCAGCGCCGACAGGCCACGACGGGACAGCCCGAGATTCATGGATGTCACCGCGTTGACGGACCCGCGAGGATCCGGCCTGCGGTCGTACACCGTCACCACATGCCCTTGCCTGCCCAGCGAAAGCGCCAGGAACGCGCCCGCCATACCGGCACCCACGATCGTGAACTCCACTATGCACTCCCCTTGTTCACGCACGGACCTTCCTGACCGCGCCGAGGATCTCCTCGGCGACGAGCGGTGCGGTACCGAATCCGGACCCGCCACAGGCGGGGCGAGACCACACCGACGGGTGAATCCGGGTGAGCACCGGACCCCCGTCGACGGGATCGGCCGCGTAGTGGCAGTCCCGCACGGCGACGACGGCGTAATCTGCGGCGCCGGCGAGAATCGGTTCGGCGAGCAGCCGATCGGCCCACGGTTCGCCGTCCAGGTCCCTTGTGGACTCGACCTCCCGGCAGACCGCGTCCGAACTGATCTTGAGCAAGGTGCCGCAGCCAGGGGGCAGCAGCCAGGCGGTGCGGCCGCCGCCGATCCGGCCGACACCGGGCGCCGACTCCCACCAGCCCGCCAGGTTCCCCGGCGGGCGCAGGTAGATCATGGTCTGGCGGTACAGCGTGACAGGCTGCCCGGCCAGTTCGGTGCTCCCCGGTCCCGCCGCGACCAGCACGAGGTCCGCCTCCGCCGTCGTACCGTCGGCCAGGGTCACCCGGTGATCGCCGACGCCGTCGACGGCGCGGTGCGGCTTCAGTTCCGTCAAAGGATGCGCGGTGAGCCAGTCCGCCGCCGCGCGAAGAAACCGTTCGGCCAGCAGCACCCCGGCGTCGCGATCGAGCACACCGCCCGTACCGGCGGGGAACACCACGGGCGGCAGGGCTTCCGGCGACACGACGACAGCGGGGAGCCCGGCCTCACCCGCGGTGTCGAGCGCCTGCTCGATTTCGCCGAGGGTGCCCGCGGTGACCACGCCGACCGGCCGGAAGATCTCTTTCCGCAGCAACGATTCCAGCTCCAGCCAACGACGGCGGGCCTCGGCCATCCGCCGTGTGCCGTCGGCGTCGCCCGGACGCAGCACCCGCAATGCCCGGTGCTGGTCGGACGAAGCCGAGGCTGGATTCGGGATGGGACCACGATCGAACACGGTGACACGGTGACCCGCCCGCGCGCACCCGATCGCGGTCACCAACCCGGTCACCCCGGCGCCGACGACGGCGACAGCCGCCATCAGACGGCCAGCCGCGGCAGCTTCTTCGGGATGACCGCGTCCGCGTCCACCTGTCCGGGCAGCGTCGTGTCGGGCAGCGCGGCCGCGGCGAGATCGATCAGGATCGGCGCGGCGCAGCGCAGGAACACGTCCACCTGGTGACAGAGATCCCCCGCGGTCCCGGCGGTCGTCGCGGCGGCCAGCCGATCGAGCCGCGCCAGCTGTTCGGCGAGCGTCGACGCCACGGCCGTCAAGCTGAACCGCCGGAGCCCGTAGCCGTCGGCGAACCGTTCGGCCATCCGCAGCGCCGTCCTCCTGGCGGCTTCGGAAACCGGCAGCGGACCGCGGTCCACCCAGCGGTCGATCGCCGCCGCGACCCGGTTCCACGGTCCGGTCAGCCGGGTCTCGCTGACCCGGAGCAGGGCTTCGCGGGTGAAGTCCGTGCGCTGGTACTCGGGGCTGGTGGCGCAGAGGTGGAAGCGGATGAGATCGCGCGGCACCTCGGCGGCCAGCTCGCGGCCGGAAACGACATGCCCGCGGCTGGTGGAGAACTTCTCGTTGGCCAGCTCGTAGAACTCGTTCGTGACGTACTGCGCCGGGAGCACGTGCCCGCCGAGCGCGGTGAGCATCGCCGTGCCCACGATCGCGAACGGGTACGTCGCGTCCAGGCCGAGGAAGTACACCACGGTCGAACCGGAGCCCGCCTGCCACAGCTCGTCGTCGGCGGTCAGGACCGCGCCGCGTTTCTCCGCGGCCAGCGCGGTGGTGAACATGCTCCACGGCATGCCCTCCATATGCGGATAGATCACCTGCCCCGGCACCTCGGGGAACAGCGCCGGGATGCCCCACGACGTCGGCTGGGTGATCGGGAAGTCCGGCAGCGGCCCCGCCAGCGCGGACTCGACGAGCCGGGCCATGCCGGGCCGCATCGGGATCCGGGCGAAATACGCCTCCAGTTCCGCGCGGTATCGCTCGACCGGGAAGACGAGGATGTCCGCGTCGCGGTACTCCAGCGGCTCGTCCGGGCGCAGCGTCGAGCGCGGGGCGATCAGGTCGCCGGGAGCGACCGGCAGCCCGCAGCTCTCGCAGACCCCGGCGTACCCGTCGGCGAGGCAGAACGGGCAGCCGCCGGTGACGTAGGCGTCCATCAGGTACTCGCCGGTGCTCGGCAGCCAAGGGAAACGCACGGTCTTCAGCTCCAGCCTGCCCATGCTGTGCAGCCGGTCGTAGAAGTCCATGACCAGTTTGGTGAACCGGTCACCGATACAGCCGAAACCGTCGACGTCGATGCCCATCGCGGCCAGCGTCTCCTGAACCTGAGCCGAGGAGCGTTCCCGCAGGTCTTCCGGAGCCACGCCGAGTCGCGCGGCCGCCGTGACGACGTAGTTCTGGGTGAAGTGCATGCCGGTGCCGTAAAAGGCTTCCCTGCCGGTCGCGCGGGCGTACCGGGCACAGACGTCGGCGGCGAGGAACGGACCGGCGAGATGGCCGAGGTGCAGGTCGCCGTTCGCCGTCGGGGCAGGCGAGATCACCACCAGCCGGTTCATCAGGCGGTCCTCGACTCGCCGGCGCCGCGGCGGGCGAGCAGATCGCTGACGATGTCACGGGAACGATGAGCCAGCACGCTGATCAACGAGTCGGCGATACCGTGCGTCGCCTCGTTCACGCCCTGCAGATACACCGCGCCCCAGGCGGAATCACCGAGTTCGACCCGGTAGCAGCGGCTGACCGAGATCTCCGACAACCCGACGCGTTCGGCGAGGTCGCGCACCATCGCGGGCATCCGCTGGTCGAAACCGGTGCCGAGGAGCACCAGATCGCACCGCAGCGGTTCGACCTTGCCGCTGGTCCGGTCGCGCAGATCGAGGACGACCTCGTCGTCTTCGATCCTGGCGCCGACCACTTCGGTCAGCGTCCGCACCTGCGAACGCTGACCGCCGAGGCCGCGCTGCTGGTAAAGCGTGGTGTACAGGTGATCGAGGAACGGCGGGGCCGCCCCGGCGTAGTTGGTCAGGCGCATCTCGTCCAGCATCTGTTCCCGGACCTCGGCCGGGCTGTCGTAGAAGCGGTCGACGAACGACGGGAAGAACAGTTCGTTGACGAATTTGCTCGTCTGGTAGTTCTGCGGGCCCACCGAGCGCACGATCATGGTCCGCGTGCTGTTGGGCAGATTGTCGTGCAGTGCCATGAACATCTCGGCCGCGCTCTGCGCCCCGCCCACCACGACCGCGCGCAGCGGGGCGTCCGGCCGCAGCCGCGCGATCCTGCGCCGGTACTGGGCGCTGTGGATGATCCGGTCGGCAGGCAGCTCGGCGAAGACGTCCGGCACGTTCGCGTCCCGGCCGCCGCCCACGACCAGGTCGCGGCAGCGGATCGTGTCCCCGCCGTCGAGGGTGGCCGTCCAGCCGGCGATCGACCCGTCGGCGTCGCGGGCGGGCTCGATGCGCTGCACCCTGGCGTCGTAACGGATGCGGACCTTGTCCAGTGATCGCGCGACCCACTGCAGGTAGTCGGAGAACTCCCAGCGGAACGGGTGGAACGTGCCGAGGTTGACGAACTCGTCGAGCCGGTTCTCCTCGTACAGGAAGTTGAGGAACGAGAACTTGCTGCGCGGATTGCGCAGCGTCACCAGGTCCTTGAGGAAGGAGACCTGGCTGCGCGCCCACGGCATCAGCAGATCCCGTTGCCACTTGATGTCCGGACTCTGTTCCAGCAGCAGCGTCTGCCCGGCCAGCTCCGGATTCCCGGACTCCTCGATGGCCACCGCGAGCGCCAGGTTCGCCGGACCGGCGCCGATCGCCAGCAAACCCACCTGTATTTCAGTCACAGATACACCCCGTTCGTCCAGAATAGAGTGCCGACCCTAGGTACCGGCATTTCCCCGGCGATAGGGACAAGTTTCCCGATGGCCGGGGAATCTCCCCTTTCGCGGGAAGATCCGGGACCGGCCACCCAGGCGGCCGAACGGGCCTGTCCCGCTACCCCTTGGTACCTCACTCTTGAGTACTACCCCGAATGCCGCGTTCACTGCATTCCGCACCGATACGGTGCTGTACAGTGATGTCACCACCCTCCGCCGCACTGTCGGACCTGGTCTCCCCCCTTGATCGGACGCTTCCTCCCGCAGGAAAAATTGATTGCAATCAATTGTTCACAGCGGTCATATGGCTCCGTCCGACGACTACTACATAGACTGCTCTCGCGGCCGGCCAGTCCCATCCCCGCCATGGCCGAAAAGAGCACTTCGTCGCACTTCACCGAACGGAGCCGATCAGGAAGGCTCAGTAGCGGCAGGCACAGGGGGAAAGATGAACAATCACGCAAGTATCGGCAACACTGCCCGTATCTGGCCGTCCGAACGCCGCGATCAACGGCGCACCGCGAGCCTGCTGCCCGACCACCGCAGGGCGGAAGAAAACGCCGACCCCGGCTGGGTCACCGTCCTGCTCGCCGACAGCCAGCCGTCGATCCGTTACCGGGTCCGCTCCGCACTCGAGAACGTCAGCGGCATCGCCGTCATCGGGGAAGCGGCAACGGCGAACTCGACGATCGCGGAAACCTTCCGACATCGGCCGGACGTGCTGATCATCGACCCGCAGCTCGGCGAGACCGTGACCGTCGACGTGATAAGCCGGGTTTCCCGTGTCGCACCGGAAACCAGGGTCCTGGTCCTGAGCGCGGTCGATGACGACACCGCCATCAGATCGGCGATCCAGGCAGGCGCGCGCGGCTATCTGATCAAAGGCGCCGACCTGGATCAGGTCGTCCGCGGCGTCCAGGTCGTGGCCGCGGGTGAAGCGATCGTCGGCAAAGCGATCGCCGGCCGGTTCAGCGCTTTGCTGCGGTCGGCACTCGGCCCGGAACCGTATCCCTTTCCCCAGTTGACTTCCAGGGAACGGGAAGTGCTCGACCGCATCGCCGCGGGCAAGTCGAACGCGGCCATCGCCCGCGATCTCGCCCTCGCGCAGAAGACCATCAGCAACCGCGTTTCCGCCGTCTTCGGCAAACTCGGGGTAGCCGATCGCGCACAGGCGATAGTTTTGGCGCGCGACGCGGGTCTCGGCCGCGGCTGATTGACCGATAATCGGGAATAGTTCCCCTGTCGCCGGGAAACCGGCCGAACATAGCCTCGATCAGCACCGGAGAAAAGCACGCTGATCGGAGTGGGATGTGACTGACCAAGACCTTGCCGCCGTGGACATCCGCAGGCTCGAGCACGAGAACCTGACTCGGGCCTACGGATTGGACATGAAGCTGCTTTATCCGTGGAACGGTTTGACGGCACCGTTTCGAGGGGCTTGGTGTGTGCTGCGCCCCGGCGACGTATCGGTGTCCCACGCTCATCACGAGCACGAGATCTTCATCGGAATGGCCGGTACCGCCGCGGTGGTCGCCGGGGAGCGGCGGCACGAGTTCATGGCCGGGGATCTCGTGTTCCTGAAGCCGGGAATAGAACACCACCTCGTCAACGACCGGGACGAGGACTTCTCCTACTACGCGATCTGGTGGGACCGTGCGATGTCGGACGAGTTCGTCGCCGCCGAATCCGACCGGGCCGACTCCCATGATTGATTTCGACGGGCGGAAATTCCGCAAAGCGGGCGGCGACGCGATAGCCGTGTACCGGCAAGAAGGCGACGTCGTCTGGGCCGAATTCGCCGGCGGCGAGGTGCGACGGGGGTCGATCACCGGCGCCCAGCGGGAGAACGGCGCCCTGCATCTGGGGTACACCATGGTGCTCGCCACCGGCGAGGTGATCTGCGGGCACACGGTGAACACCCCGGAGGTGACCGAGGACGGTCACCTCCGGCTGCGTGAGGTGTGGGAGCGCTACGGCCCGCACGCCGCCACTGGCGTCTCCTACCTCGACGAGGTGAGCTAGTGTCCCCCAGCCCATCCGGCGCGGACTGGCGCACCGCCTGCCACCCGCGCCTGAAGGAGATCAAGGATCGGGTCGGCTCAGACGGCGTCTTCACCTTCGCGCAAAGCATCGGATCATGATCGGCGACGACAAGGTTCTCATCTGGACGGTGGCAGAGGTCGAGAACGGCGCCGTGCCGACGGAACATCTACCGTATACCAGGGAAATTCTGGCCTGGGCTGGACGCTATCTCGTCTCGCCGCATCCGGAACTCGGCCGGAACGGCCCGGTGTGCCCCTACACCCAGCCATCGCTCCACAAAGGACTGTTCCATCTTGCGGCCCTGACGGCCACGAACGGCGAGACCGACGTCCGCGACGCGATCGAGAGCCTGCGCTCGTGGTACGAGCGGCTGTCGGCCAGGATCCCGCCCGCGGACCGGGAACTGCTGACGATCCTGCTCGTGCTGCCGCACCTTGACCATCACGACTCGACCGGGCTGGACGACCTGCAGCGTGAGGCGAAGGACAAGTTCGTCAACGACGGCCTGATGATCGGGCAGTTCCATCCGGTCTGCGACCAGCCCGGCCTGTGGAACGAGAAGTTCAAGGCGCTGCGCGCGCCGGTACCGTTGCTGGCCGTCCGCAAACTGGTCGTCTTCGACCTGCCGTTCCTGATGGACGACGCGGTGCACGCCGAGAGCTACCTCCGGCGGTTCGCCCCGGACATCCCGCCCCGCATTCGCGACCAGCTGGTGAAACGGCTGGTGGGCAACCAAAAATCCTTGCAGACGGCCTGATCACTCGGGGGAAGACAGATGCGGCACTATCTCATGGTCAGCCCGGCGTACTTCGCCGTCGAGTATTCGATCAACCCGTGGATGGATCCCGGAAAACCCACCGACACGAAGCTAGCGATCACCCAGTGGGAATGGCTTCGTGATCTTTACGTCGAACTGGGCCACCGGGTGGACCTGCTCGATCCGGTGCCGGGCCTGCCGGACATGGTGTACGCGGCCAACGGTGCCACCGTGGTGAACGGCCGGGCGCTGGTGGCGCGCTTCCGCCACCGGCATCGCCGCCCGGAATCGGCGGCGCACCTGAAGTGGTTCACCGAGCACGGCTACCCCGACGTCCAGCAGGCCAAGTGGGACAACGAGGGCGAAGGAGACTTCCTGGTCGCGGGTTCCCGGATCCTGGCGGGTTCGGGCTTCCGCACCGACCCGCGGGCACACGCCGAGGCCGCGGAGTTCTTCGGGGTACCGGTGGTGGGACTGGCCTTGACCGACCCGCGCTACTACCACCTGGACACGGCACTGACCGTCCTGGACGACGACATGATCATGTACTTCCCGGACGCCTTCACCGAAGGCAGCCGACGACGGCTCAAGGAACTGTATCCGGACGCCGTCCTCGCCTCGGCCACCGACGCCGCGGCGTTCGGGCTGAACGCCGTCTCCGACGGGCGGCACGTCATCCTGCCGCAGGCCGCGACAGGAGTGATCGCACAGCTACGAGAGCGGGGCTTCGAACCGATCGGGGCCGATCTGTCGGAACTGCTCAAAGGCGGCGGGAGCGTCAAATGCTGCACCCTGGAACTGTTGAGAGGTAAGGCATAGACGGGCCAGGACCGGTCCGTGTGTTTCGCGAACCGGCGCGATGGCAACGGCCGCTGGATCGCGCCCGGACGGTGCTAGCCGGAACGCTTCGCCTTCCGGCGGAGTGACAGCGTTCCACGCACGACGGCGAACAGCAGCATCACACCGGGGACGACGGCGATCAGCGACAACAGGAAGGTCTTGAACTGCTGGCTGCCGACCGACTCGGTGGACTCACCACGGGCGACCCCGTTCACCACGGCGATACAGGTGGTCCGCTCCGGATCACAGGTGTCCGCGTGGAAGTTGAGCGAGATCCCGAACCAGATCAGCGCGACACCGGCAGCGGCCCCGAGGACCAGTCCGAGCACCGCGAAAGTGTTCGCGACACCCTTTTTACGGCCCAGCGAGCCGGCCGCGGCCGCCGCGCGGGTTCTGGCCGCACCACCGATGATCATGGCCACCGCCACGGCGCCGGGGATCGCCAGAATGGTCCACAGCCAGTCTCCGGTCGAGGCGGACACCGCCACCGTCGCCGGGGTCACCAGCACGGCTCCCATCAGGAATCCCAGTGCCAGATCGTCTTTCCACGTCATGCGCTTCTTGGTCACCTGGCTCCCCCCAGTTGAACGATCAGCCTAGAGACACCTCGTCGGGGCGTGACCTGAATTGTGCCCACACCGCACGACGTCCTCGCCGTGGAGCGGAACCGACTCGCTGGTAGCATCCATCCGACGTTGAGTGACCGTCTGATTACCTGTGGGGTTTACCGTGGGCCAGGACAATGGGAAGGTCGATCTTCCTTCGAACAGGATCGACACGACCGTGCCCAGCGTGGCGCGCGCCTACGACGCGGCCCTCGGCGGCAAGGACAATTACGAGGTCGACAGGCAACTGCTCGCGCAGCTGAACGCGGCCGTACCCGAGGTCAACATCATCGCGGTCAGCAACCGCGCCTTCCTGACCCGCGCGGTCCGTTTCCTCGCCGGCAAAGCGGGGATCGACCAGTTCCTCGACTGCGGCTCGGGCCTGCCGACGGCGGAGAACACCCATCAGGTCGCGCAGCGCATCAACCCCGACGCGCAGGTCGTGTACGTGGACAACGACCCCGTGGTGCTCGCGCACGGCCGCGCGCTGCTCGAAGAGAACGACAGGACACGCCTCATCGGCGCCAACATCTTCGAGCCCGACGAGGTCCTGAAGAACGACGTCGTCACCACCACCCTGGACTTCAGCCGCCCGCTGGCCCTGATGCACGTGGCCACGCTGCACCACCACAGCGAGGCCGAAGGGATGCCACCGGCGCGGGTCCTGCAGGCCTACATCGACGCGATCCCCTCCGGTTCCTACGTCGTGTTCTCGCATTTCTTCGATCCGGAGAACGAGCACAGCCCCATCGCCCACCGTGTGCAGGCGATCCTGAACCAGAGCATCAGCCGGGGCTTTTTCCGTACCCGGAGCGAACTCGAGGAAATGCTCGACGGCCTCGAACTCATGGACCCCGGCATCGTGGTCAACGACGAGTGGTGGCCCACAGGCCCCCGGACGGAACCGATGCCGGCGGCGGGCAACTGCATCGTCGCCGCCGTGGGCCGCAAGCCCTAGGCATTGTCCTGTCCGGCCTTCAGTTGCGGATGATCCTCCGTTCCGTGGCTACGGCGACCGCACCGGCACGGCTGTCGACACCGAGTTTGTCGTAGATGTGGACCAGATGTGTCTTCACCGTCGCTTCGGAAATGAACAGGCGCGTGGCGATCTGCCGGTTCATCAATCCTTCCGCCAGCAAGCGCACGATCTCGGTCTCACGAGGACTCAACGCGGGCGCCGGTGCGCGCATATGCCCGACGAGCCGGGCCGCGACCTGGGGCGCCAGTGCGGTCTCGCCGCGCGCTGCCGCGTGGATGCCGCGGAAGAGGTCATCGGGCGGTCCCGCCTTGAGCAGGTAGCCGGTGGCGCCCGCCGCCACCGACCTGGTGATGTCCAGATCGGAGTCGTAGGTGGTGAGCACCAGCACCTTCGGGGCGTCCGGCAGCGCTGTCAGGCGCTCGGTGGCGTTCACCCCGTCGGGGCCGTCGCCGAGCTGCAGGTCCATCAGCACGACGTCCGGCTTCCGGTCCGTGGCGAACCGCACGGCTTCGTCGGCGCCGGTGCATTCGCCGATCACCTCGAAGTCGGGCTCCCCGGCGAGCAGGGCGGCGATTCCCGCCCGAACCACCGGATGGTCGTCGACGATCAGCACCCGGATGGTCATCGCACCTCCCTGGTGGGCACGGCGACAGCGAGCGCGGTGCCCTCTCCCGGTGCGCTCTCGACCACCATCTCACCATCGAGTTCGGCGAGCCGCTCGCTGATCATCCGCAGCCCGTTCCCCCGCAAACCGCTCGTACGCTGCGAGGCCGGGTCGAAGCCGACGCCGTCGTCGCGGATGTCGAGGAGGACCTTGTCGGCCAGATAGGTCAGCGTGACGGCGGCCTTCGTCGCACGGGAGTGCTCACTGACGTTCGCCAGCGCTCCCTGCGCGACCCGGAGCAGCCCCGCCTCCACCTCGGACTCCAGGGGATACGGATCGCCGCTGATCTCGAAGCGCACCGGGTGCGTGGTGGCGAACATGACCTGCTCGGCGAGCTCTCTCAGGGTCTCGCCGAGGTCGGTGGCCTCGAGCCGCGGCGACCCGAGGCCTTTGACGAACCGGCGCGCTTCGGCGAGGTTGTCCCCCGCGGCTTCGGCGGCGCGGTTCACATAGCCCTTGGCCAGCTCCGGATCCGTGTCCCACGACCGCTGCGCCGCCTGCAGCAGCATCCGCATACTCGAGAGCCCCTGCGCGAGCGCGTCGTGGATCTCCCGCGCCAGCCGCTCCCGTTCCTGCACCATCCCGGCCAGCCGCTGGCTCTGCGCGAGATCGACCCTGGCGTCCAGGAGTGCCTTGACGGCCTCCACGAGCTCTTTCCGGTCCCGTTCGAGCTGCAGGAACGTCATCGTGGCCATCAGCGCGACCGCCACCGGTGCGAGCACGATGCTCGGATCGAATTCGGTCGCGATCCTCAGCTGGGCGAGGATGGTCGCGACGGTCAGCAGGACGACCACGGGGATCACGATCAGCGGACGCAGCACCTGCAGGCAGACGAAGAACAGCGGTACAGCGCACCAGGCGAAGCTCGGCGCCGCCACCACCAGCGCCAGCCAGACCGCGATCACCGCGGCCAGCCACACCGGACGCCACCGGCCGAGCACGGCCCAGCTCAGCACCCCCGCCACATAGACGAGCGCGAGTGCGCCGGTGAGCGCGAGGATGAGCGGTGTCGCGCCGCTCAATCCATGCCCCGCGACGAACCTGGCCACCGATGCGGCCAGCAACAGGAAGAACCCGGCGTGCATGGCGGCGTTCAGCCGTGTGACCGCGCCGATGTTCGGCTTCATCCCGGTCCTCCCTTCGTCGCCGATGATCGTAAGCGGGCGGGAGGGCCCTCCCACATCAATCGTTCGGTTGATGCCCGCACCGATCGCACGGCGTCCGATCAAGGTCCACACGCCCGATTCGCCGGGCCCGGCCAGGCGGGAGAGTCGGTGGAGAACGAACACCCCCTCCACGGCAAAGGAACTCCGATGAACGCCAAGCTCCCTCGCACCCGCCTCGTCCTGGGTATGACGGCCGGTCTCGCGACCGTCGCTCTCGCCACCGGGCTGGGCGCGGCGCAGGCACAGGACCGCAGGCCGCAGCCGCCCGCCCCGCCGTCCGTCGTGCAGACCAGCGTGCTCGGCGTCGACGCCGCCACCCGCGCCGCGCAGGCCGCGCTGGACGCCGCCGAGAAGGAGGGCCAGCGGGTCACCGTGGCCGTGCTGGACCGGTCCGGTGACGTGCGGGTCCTGCTGAAGGGCGATGGCGCCGGGCCGCAGACCGAGGAGTCCGCCAAGCGCAAGGCCTTCACCGCGGTCTCCTTCGGGCAGCCGACATCGGCGCTGAACAAGAACGCCCAGGGCACCGGTCCGACCGTCCGCGACATCCCCGGCACGCTCTTCCTCGCCGGCGGTGTGCCGGTCGCCGTGAACGGCGGCCCGATCGCCGGGATCGGGGTCGGCGGCGCGCCCAGCGGCGACCTCGACGAGAAGTTCGCCGCGGCGGGCCTGCGCGCCATCGGGGAACTTCGCTGATGATCGGCGGGCGGGTGATCGCGGCCCTGCTCGCCGCCCTCATGCTCGGTGCCTGCTCCCCACAGGCACCGAGCGCTCCACCCCCACCGGCCGAGTCCCAGCCGCACCGCCAAGGAGTCCCCGTGAATCACCTTTTCGCCGCCGACGCGAACCTCGTGAGGAAGGCCGTCGAAGCCGGTGCCGACCTGGAGACGAGGGACGATCGCGGCCGGACCCCGCTGCTCGTCGCCGTCACCGAAGACCGGGTCGAGGTCGCCGAGATCCTCGTCAAGGCGGGTGCCGACCCGAACGCGCTCGACGGGCGGCACGACACACCGTGGCTGGTCACCGGTGTCACCGGGAGTGTCCCGATGGCGAAGGTACTGCTCGCGGCGAAGCCGGATCTGACCATCACCAACCGGTTCGGCGGCGTCTCGGTGATCCCCGCTTCGGAACGCGGGCACGTCGAGTACGTGCGGTTGGTGGCGAAGAGCGGGATCGACGTCGACCACGTGAACGACCTCGGCTGGACCGCGTTACTGGAAGCGGTCATCCTCGGCGACGGCGGGCCGCGCCATCAGGAGGTGGTCCGAGCGCTCGTCGCCGCCGGCGCGGACGTCGACCTCGCCGACAAAGAAGGCGTCACTCCCCTTGCCCACGCCCGGTCCAAGGGCCAGACGGCCGTCGCCCGGATCCTCCGAGAGGCGGGTGCGCACTGACCCACCTATTTTCCGTTATGCCAATTGACACAAGTTGTCGAGCGTGGCTACGGTTCAGCCGTGGATCGGGCACGAGGACGAGGCAGGCCGCGCAAAGACCCGGCGACGCTGGCCCGATGGACCCCTCCCGAGGGGTGGTCGCGGCTGGTCGCCTGGATCTCTCCGGAGGAGAAGAAGGCGCTGAAGCATGTGGCGGTCGAAGCCGACGTCCCCGTGGCCGAGTTGATCCGGGCGCTCGCCGGCGGGCTGGCAGGCGGCGTCATCACCGCCGATGAACTCATCGGGCACGTCGTGAAAGGGAAGGCCGTCATGGAGAAGATCCCCACGCTTTTCGAGCGGGATGAGCGCTTCCACGTCATCGACAGACCTCGCGCCGAGTGCGCGTGGGTCTTCGACGGCGCCGGGGTGGGGACCGAGAAGCTGGACGGCACCAACATCCGGTTGACCGTGCGCGCCGGACAGCTGGTCCGGGTCGAGAAGCGACGCAACCCGAGCAAGGAGCAGAAACAACAGGGCATCGTGGACGGCTGGTACGTGGACACCGACAGCGGGTCCGCCGACGACAAGTGGATCCTCGCGGCGGCGGCGAACACCGACGTGTCCGCCTGGCCGGACGGGGAGCACCCGAGCGAGGCACTCGGGCCCCGCATTCAAGGCAACCCCCTGGGACTGGAGGATCATCGGTGCATCCCCTTCAACTTCCAGGCACCGGCCTTGCCCGAGGCGCCGCGCAGCTATGACGGGCTCCGGGACTTCCTCGTCACACTGGACAGCCAGTTCTCTCCCGGCCATCTGGCGGAGGGCATCGTCTTCCATCATCCGGACGGGCGCCGGGCCAAGATCAAGCGCAAGGACTTCCCTCGCGCCGTGACGGCCTGAGACGACCGTCGCCGGACGAGAGTTCCGAGGCGACCTCACATCCGGTGGCGCTCTCTCGTCGTACACGGGACACCGCACGCGACCGGGAGGCCAGATCCCATGAACGATCCATCCGAGCAGGCACACGATCCTCTCGACCCTGGCCTGCGGGCGATCGTGAGCGAGCGGCGTCAGCTGATCGGGCTCGCGTATCGCCTGGTCGGTTCCCTTTCCGAGGCCGAGGACGTGGTGCAGGAGACCTACACCCGCTGGTACGCCTTGTCCCCCGCGCAGCGGGAGGCGATCGGCTCCCCCGGCGGTTGGCTGACGACGGTCGCCGGCCGGATCTGCCTGGATCTCCTCGGCTCGGCACGCGCGAGGCGGGAACGCTACGTCGGCGAATGGATCCCCGAGCCGCTGCCGGGTCAGCTCGGCTGGACGTCCGGACGACCGGCCGCCGCCGACCCGGCCGACCGGATCACCCTCGACGAGTCGATCAACATGGCGTTTCTCGTCGTGCTCGAGTCGTTGACCCCGGCCGAGCGAGTCGCGTTCGTCCTGCACGAAGTCTTCCGCTACACCTTCGCCGAGGTGGCGGAGATCGTCGGCCGTACCCCGGCCGCCTGCCGCCAGCTGGCGTCCTCCGCGCGACGGCGCATCCGCGCGATGCGGGTTTCCCCCGCCCCGATCGCACGGGAGGCCGATCTCGTCAAGGAATTCAAGAAAGCTTGGGAGGCCAAGGACATCGAAGCGCTCATCGGCCTCCTCGATCCCGACGTCAAGGCCGTCGGTGATGGCGGAGGACTCGTCAGCGCCGCGCTCCACCCCTTCGAAGGCCGCGAACAGGTCGCGACCTATCTCCTGCAGGTGGCGCACAGGGCGTCCGGCTTCGAACTTCTGGAACGGACCGTCAACGGCCGGCCCGGCCTCGTGCTCCAGCAGGCCGGGCTGACCGTCGCGGTGTTCGCGTTCCACGTCGCCGACGACCGAATCCGGCACATCTGGGGTGTGCGGAACCCCGAGAAGCTCCGGCCTTGGACCGACGCGTGACCGGCTACCCCGTGAGGGCGCCGAGTTGCCGCAGCTGGGTGAGTACGTCGACGACACCCCAGATCTCGGCGATCCGCCCACCGGCGAACCGGAAGATGAAGATCTCGCCGTAGGACACCGTCTTCCCGGTGGCCGGAAGTCCCCTGAACTCGCCTCGATGGGTACCGGTGACGATGTTCCGGCAGACGACCTTGTCTCCGTCGGCGAGCACGTCTTCGGCTTCGACCCGCAGATCGGGGAACGCGCGGAGCAGCACCGTCCACACTTGCTTCAACGCCTCCGCCCCTGTCGCATCCATCGGAACCGGCGCGTGGAACACCACGTCCGGCTCGACGACCTCGTCGATCATCGTCGCGACGACCTCGAAACTGCCGGAGCCGGTCGCCTCGTGAAAGCGGGTGAACGCCGCCAGATTGCGTGCTTTCTCGGTGGTGGTCATGGTTTCTCCCCAGAAGTTCGGTGGCGGGCCGGGCCCGAGCCCGACGACCCGGAGCCCGGCCCGCCGGTCGGTGTCAGGTGAACTGCCCCACCCGGTAGTCGCCCGCGGGGTTCTGGACGATGGCGTTCACCCGGTTGAAGGCGTTGATCAGCGCGATCACCCCCACCAGCGCGGCGAGCTGGTCCTCGTCGAAATGCCGGGCGGCGTTCGCCCACGCCTCGTCGGTGACACCTCCGCCGTCGGCCACACGGCACGCCTGCTCGGTCACTTCGAGCGCGGCGCGCTCGGCGTCGGAGAAGACCGTCGCCTCCCGCCAGGCCGCGACCAGGTTGATCCGCACGGCCGACTCGCCCGCCGCGGCGGCTTCCTTGGTGTGCATGTCCAGGCATACCGCGCAGCCGTTGATCTGGCTCGCACGCATCCGCACCAGCTCCTGGATCGTGATCGGCAGAGGTGAGCCGATCAGCGCCTTCCCCGCCGAGATGATGCTTTTCATGAACTTTCCGCCGACAGGGTTGCCGAAATAGTCGAGCCGGGCGTTCATCACGATCTCCTTTGCCGTTGTGGTTGTTCTGCACACACGACGACGCAGCCACAGGAAATGTGAGCCCGTTCCGGTGACGGCGATCCTTCGCCCAGCCCGAAAGCATCTTCGACGCAGTCGAGACGTTCGACCAACTGGTTGTCGCATATGAACATTCGCGACCTGTCCACCCCGGCGGGCAGGATCTTCGACCCCAAAGGGCAGGTGCTCGTCCGCGGGCTCAGCGGCGGGCGGACCGGGCTGGCTATTGTGATGAGTACTCCACCCGAGGGGGCCGGGCGCCGAGATCTGCATCGAGAGGGGGCGAGTATCGCGGATGACACCCATTCCGGATTCCTTCCCGCTCGATTGGACCGACAGCCGCCTCCAGGAACTGCGGAACACGTTGAGCGCGGCGATCTACCGGGAGCGGGAGATCGAGGTCGTCGCGATCGGAGCGGGTGTTCCCCCTGGCCGGATCCGATGGGGCCAGCAGGCCGATCACCTGTGGTTCGACGTCCTCAACGAAGCCGCCGCACACGTTCGGGTGAAACAGCTGCTGGCCGACGTCGGTGAGCGGCAACCCGCCTTGGCCGCCCGCATCGGCGAATTGTCGGCCGCGGCACCGCTTCTCACCGCGCGGATCCCCGACGATCACCCTCCCGCGCTGTCGCCCGATGACGTCCGGTGGAAGAACTTCGGCGGCGGCAACGAGCTGCAGGTCTTCGCCGGAGAGGAAACGCTGATGGACGTCGCGTTCCTGGGACAGGGCTTGGACCGCGCGAAATCCGTTTGCCGGCTGAAGGTGTCCCACGGCCGGTCCGGCTGCCATGGCACCGGCTTCCGGATCGGCCCGGCCACCGTGCTGACGAGCCACCACGTGCTGCACGACTGGCGTACCAGCGACCGGCCCGCGATCGCCGTACAGGCGGAATTCCACTACGAGCTGGACCTCACCGGAGCGCTGCGGGCATCGACCGTGATCCCGTGCGATCCCGCGTCGATCGCCGGAGACCAGGCTCACGACTTCGCGGTGATCACCACCTCCGCGCCGCTGCCGGAGGACGTGCCGATCGTGCCCCTCCCCGCGGTCACCGACGTCAAGGAGGACGATCGGGTCTACATCATCCAGCATCCGCGGGGCCTGCCGAAGAAGATCGCGCTGCACCACAACCTCGTGCGCCACGTCGACGAGGACGTGGTGCAGTACTGGACCGACACCGAAACCGGTTCGTCGGGCTCTCCGGTGTTCGACCGGCACTGGCGCGTCGTCGCGCTGCACCACCAATGGGTGAGGTCGACGGCCGAGGACGGCGTCGCTTACCGCAATCAGGGACGGGCCATCGGCCGCATCGTCGAACGACTTCGCGCACTCGGCCTGGCCCCGGACCAGGAGTGACATGGTCCGATGGATCCTTTTCCCCGATTGGGGAGACAACACGGCACGCCTGTTGCACGACACCCTCAACAAGGCGTTCTATCTGCGTGAAGACCTGATCGAGCTCTACTGCGGCGCCGGTCTGCCGCCGCATGAGATCGACTGGAACCAGCCGGCGGCCCAGCTGTGGCCGACCATCACGCGTGACACCGCCGACGCAGGCAGGCTGGAGAACCTCATCCTGCTGGTCCGGCACCGGTGCCCGGCCGTCGCGCCGGATCTGGACGTCGTCCTGTCCGCGCACAACACCGACATCTCCTGGTATTCGGCGAGGGAACGGCATCTGTCACTGCTGCTGGGCCCTGGCTGCCAGCGAGCCCTCCTCGACCGGCGGGAACTGCGCGCGCATCTGGTGGATCTGGTCAAACGGCAGTTTCCCGTGCTCACCATCACGGGCGAGCCCGGCAGCGGGAAGTCCTACAGCCGCCACCTCATCCAGCACATGGCCGGCGATCCCGTCCTCGACTGCGAGTTCAAGATCATCAACGTCGAGGACGACTTCTACGACCACGTCGGCGCGACCGATTTCATGACGACCCTGGCGGCCAGGCTGGGACTGCCCACCCGGTTCGACGTCGACGAGCACACCGAGCAGGCCCGCACGGTGCGCGAGCTCGTGGACCTCTTCGTCGGCCGGTTCACCACCTTGCCGGGCAGATTGCGCTGGATCTTCATCGACGGCCTCGACCGCCCGCAGGTCGCGCCGGGTGTGCACATGGTCGTCGCGCAGCTGGCGAAGGAGGTCGAGGCCGGGCAGCTCCCCGATACCAGGCTCATCGTGACCGGCCATCCGGGTGACTTCGCCCCGGCCGTGCTGGAGGTGCTCCGGCACGAGGAACTGACCGGGGTCACCACCTCGCATCTTCACGGGTTCTTCCGCGGGCTCGCGGAGCACGTGGGCAAGCCTCTCTCGGACGAAGCGCTGGAAGACCTCGTCGACCAGGTGCTCGCCGAGGCCGCCCTCGACGATCTCCAGGTCCTCGGGCGAGCCGCGTGCCGCGCCGCGCACCTGCATTTCACCCCGGCCGGTGCGCGATGACCACGACTTCGCCGCCCGGCATGCGCGAACTGCGGTTACGCGCCACGTTGCTTTCGCACTACGAACTTCCGTGGCTGGGGGTCGGCGCCGAACTCACCGAGACGATCGGCCCGACGCTGTTCCCGGATTCGACCAGGGTCCGGACCGGCGACGGGCAGCGGCATTGGCGTCTCAATGACACAGTGCGCCGGTCGCTCGTCCTTCAGGCGGACTTCGCCGAACTGCGCGCCGCCTGGGCGAGGATCCCGCGACGGCCCGCCGACGACCGGCAATGGGCGATCGACCAGTACATCGGCGCCGGTACCCCGGTCGACCTGGATTCGCTGAGCCTGCCCCGGCTCCGCGCGGTCGCCTGGCTGGCCCGCTGGCTGGGCGGGGTCGCCGAACATCTGCCCGCCGGCGACGAACTGGCGAAAGAGCTCGGCATCGGCGAGCTGCTCGAACCGTTCCGCGCGCTCGCCGGTGATCACTTCGTCGGCCGCGGCGACGTGCTGGGCGAACTCGAAAACCGGTTCCGTGAGCCGAGGGCGCCCGTGCTCATCCACGGTCTCGGCGGGATCGGGAAATCCGCGGTCGCGGTCCGGCACCTGCTGGATCTCGCGGGCCGGCGGCGGGCACTGGTCGGCTATCTGAACTTCGACCACAGCGCGATCGACCCGGCGGAACCGGTCAGCCTGATCGCGGCGATCGCCCGCCAGGTGACCGTGCAGATCGACGGACCGGCCGGACCCAACGCCGCCGCCAGGCTGGCCACGGAATGCCACGAACGGCTGCGCGCGGGAAATCGCGCCCTCGAGGCCCCGAGCGCGGGCAGCGCCGCCAGGGTCCCCCACGACGACCTGCTCGACGAGCTGGCCAAGGCTGTCGACGGCGACCGTCTGCTCCTCGTGTTCGACACCTTCGAAGAGGTGCAACGCCGCGACCGGCCCATTCAGCGCCGGTTCTCGGAGTTCCTCGCCGAGCTGTCCCGCCGTCTCGACCAGCCGTCCGTGATCCTCGCGGGCCGGTCACCCGCTCCCGAGCTCGGTCTCGACGAGATCCGGCTGACCGGTCTCGATCGCGGCGAAGCCGTCGACCTGCTGCTGAAGCTCCTGCCCGCGCATCCGCCGTCGGACGCGCGCAGGATCGTCGATCTGGTCGGCACCAGCCCGCTCGCGCTGCACCTGGCGGCGGGTGTGCTGCGCAAGGCCCCGCTGGACGAGGCGTTGCAGGACATCGCCGTGCACCGGGGGACGATCGAAGGTGAGCTGTACCGGCGGCTGCTCGGGCACATCCAGGACCCCGACGTCCGCCGGATCGCCCATCCGGGCCTGACCTTGCGCCGGGTCACTCCCGAGCTGATCCAGGACGTCCTCGCGAAGCCGTGCCTCGTCGACGTACCGGACGCCGGACGTGCCTGCTCCCTGTTCGACGGCCTGGCGCGCGAAGCGATGCTGGTGACGCGGACACCCGACGGGCAGGCGGTGGTCCACCGCACCGACGTGCGGCAGACCATGCTGCGCAGGCTGGCCGCGGACGAAACCGTCGTGGCGAAACGGATCCACCGAGCCGCCGTGCGGTACTACAACGGCCGCGGCGGGGTCGTCGCCCGTGCGGAGGAGATCTACCACCGCCTGATGCTCGGCCAACGGCGGGAAACCCTCGACACGCGATGGGACGACTCCGTCCTGGCTCATCTCCTGCCGTCACTGGACGACCTCCCGCCCGCGTCCAAGGCGTACCTGGCCGCGAAATCCCCGACGCTGTCGGTCTCCGACGAGGACCTCCGGCAGGCCGACATCGAGGTCGGGAGACGGCTGGTCATCCGCCGGGCCGCGGAGCTCGTCAGCGCGGGCGACGGCACAGAAGCGCTACGGGAACTCGACGACCATGTCTCCCGGACCTCCGACCGGTCCCCTGCGCTGAGCGGGCTGAGGGTGCAGGCACTGGAGCTTCTCGGCCGCTTCGAAGAGGCGCTGTCCGTCGCCGTCGAGGAACGCAAACACCTGGCACACGCCGGAGCGATGCAGGACTTCGTCGTCTTCACCCTGCACAGGGCGCGGATGGACGAGCGGCTCGGCAACGCCGCCGCCGCGAAGCCCTATCTGACCGAAACGCTCACCCAATGCCGTCGCCTGCCGCCGACACCTCAGCATCTGCTCGGCAGGGTCGGGCTCATCGTGTGCCTGCTCCGGCTACGGCGGTACGGGCTGCCGCTCGGCGACGGTCTGGTCGAAGAGCTGAGCGCGGAAGCCGTGGAGGTCGCCGATCGGCTGCCGATCAAGGAGATCAGCACCGTTCCCGGCCTCTTGCGGGATCTCGCGGCCGAGCTGGGGGAACGGTCACCCCGGCTGCTCGATGCGGCGCTTCGCCGGGTCGGCCTCGCGGGCACGGAAACCGAGCTCGCCGAATTCGCCATGGTGGAGCTGACCGCCCGCGGCAGGCTCCAGCTGGGCTCGCAGGTCTCGAAACTGCTCGGCGAACAGGACGACGCGACGGCACGCGAAATCGTCGAGTCGTACCAGTCCGAGGCGGAATCCGCCTTGTACCGGGATCACCAGTCCGAAGCCACCGCCTCCCCGCACTCCACGCTTCCGGTCGGCGGGCAGGCCGCGGCGCTCGAAGCCGAACTGGCGAGAAACCATCACCGATCGGGACGGCCCGCCGAAGCACTTCCGCACTACGACCGCGCGATCGGCCAAGGCGGGCAGATCGCGCCGCTCCTGCTCGACCGGGGCCGCGCTCATCTGGCGCTCGACAACGTTGCGGCGGCGGAGCGCGATCTGTCCGGCAGCCTGCACCTGACATACGAACAGGGCCAGCCGCTGCTGGAGGCACATGTCCACCGGAGTATGGGCATCCTGGCGAGGCGGACCGGCGACATCGCGAAAGCGTTGCGGCACTACGAACTCTGCCTCCGCCTGTACGCCGTGGAGGCGCCCTACCTGGTCCCCGCGACGCAGCTCGATCAAGCGAGGGCCCTGCTCGACGCCGGGCTGTCCGGTGAGGCCGACGCCGTCCTGGAGGAGGCCCTGCCCGCGTTGCGGAGGCAGAGCTCGGGACACGAACTGGCACAGGCCGAACTCATCGGCGCCGCCACGAAACTCCTGGAGGACGATCCGGAGCAGGCCAGGCGGCTCGCCGCTTCGGCGCAACGGCGCTTCGCCCGGCGGCGAGAGGCGGGCTGGGTCGAAATCGCCAGGCTGATGCGGATGCGGGTGGACACGGCCCTCGTCCTGGCAGGTACGCCGTCGAGGTCCGCGTCGGCCGCCAAAGCCGCCGCCCTCGCCGACAGGCTGAAGGGGCACGGCCTCGCGGAGGAGTCCGCGACCGCGATGCTGCTGGGCGTCCGGCTCGCCATCCACAAAGGACAGATCGACATCGCCGAGACCTTGCTGGGCCGTGTTCGCCGTCCTGGCAAGAATTCCACGATCGACCGGCGGATGCTCTGGCGCCTGGCCCGCACCGAGCTCGCGGCCGTCACGGACACCAGGCAAGCCATCGCCGAAGCGCGGCGCGGCCTGACCGAACTCAGCACCATCAGGGATCACGAAGGCGGTCTGGACGTGGTGTCCGGCGCCGCCGCGCACGGCCGCGAACTCGGCGAACTGGCGGTCGGGCTCGCCCTGCGGCACGGCGAGCCACGGACCCTGCTCCGGGTCCTGGAACAGACCAAAGCACAGGTCTACCGGTATCGTCCGCTGCCGAACCTCGATGATCCGGACTTGCACGGCAAGGTGAAGGAGATGCGGTCCCTGGCGCGGACGCTGCACGCGGCGCGACAGGAAGGGAAACCGGCCACCAAGGTGGCCACCAGGCTTTCCCTTCTGCAGCAGGACATCACGCGGCTCTCGCGGTATTCGAGCCCCTGGGGCAGGCCCCGCCCGACAGCCGACATCGCGAGCGTCACCGATCGGCTCGGAGATCGCGCCTTTGTCAGCTTCGCCCGCTTCGGCGAGACCCTCTCCGCCGTCGTCGTGGCCGGCGGTGAAACCAGGCTCGTCGAACTGGGCGCCGCGTCCGAAGTGGACGAACAGGCGCGGATGCTGCATGCCGACCTCGACGCGCTGGCGCCGGACGGTCTCCCCCGGCCGCTCGCCGACGTCATCGGCGAATCGGCTTCGCGACGCGCGGATCAGCTGGACAAGGGGCTGCTGGCGCCGATCGCCCGGATGATCGGCGACCGGGAACTGGTCATCGTGCCGACCGGCAGCCTGTACGCGGTGCACTGGGGGGCGCTCCCGTCACTGGCAGGCGTCCCGGTCACCGTCGCACCGTCGGCGACCGCCTGGCTGGCCGCCGAAGACGTCGCCGCCCGGCCGGGTAGCGGGTCGATCGTGCTGGCAGCCGGTCCGGGACTCGGCACGGCGATGGGAGAACTCAAGGACCTCCGCGTCATGCACCCCCGTGCGCGAACGTTGACCGGTCCGGCCGCGACCGTCATGGGCGTCCTGAATTCCCTCGACGGCGCCGAACTCGCGCATGTGGCCGCACTCGGACAGCACGTGCCCGACAACGCGCTGTTCTCCCGCCTCGAACTCGTCGACGGACCGTTGTACGCCCACGAGCTCGCGAACCTGCGTCGCCCGCCCAGACAGGTCGTCCTCGCCTCCAGCGAACTCGCCCTCGCCCGCATCAGACCGGGGGACGAGGCACTCGGGTTCGCGGGCGCGCTGCTCGCGTCCGGCTCGGCGACGATCGTCGGGGCGGTCAGCAGGGTCGGCGAACGCGCGGCCGCTTCGGTGTCCGTCGAGCTCCACGACGCTCTCCGGCGGGGCCTGTCCATGGCGACCGCGCTCGCCGAGGTCGTCGGCAGGGATCCCCTGCGCCGCCCCTTCATCTGCCTCGGCAGCGGTGGCGCCCCACCGCACAGGCAGTAACGAAGAAACCGGCGACCGGCGGGCCATGCCCGATACTGCCCAACCAGAACCGCGCCAGGGCAACAATTCGCGAAACCCCCTGCTCCGCCCGGCCACGTAAGATGGTTGCGTGGCAGGGTTTTCGCAAGCTTTCCCGCGGGTTCCTGCTGACCCCGGCCCCGGTCGAAGCGGCCGGCCCGTCGCGCCAGAACAGTCTGACGAACCACCGCACCACGCGGATCTTCGTCCGGTATCCGCGCCCGCGTCCCTTCAGCGAAAGGCTTTCCGATGCCAGAAGGACCCGACCCGAGCGGCACGAGCAAAAGCCCCTGGGAAGTCGCCGTCACCCACGGCAAACGCCTCGCCGTCACCGCGGAAGACCTCCTGCAGCGCGCCTTGGCGACCGCGGGCCTCCGGCAGCCCGACTCGACGATCGCCGCCGACTCGCAGGACTACTGGCGGCGGCCGAGCGGATCACGGTGGGCCGCCGACTCGCATTGGCGGGACGCCCCGGTGTTCCGGGGAACCGACCTCTGGGACCGGATCGGCGCGGAGCACCTCGCGATGTTCGAAGCCGGGGCACGGATGGCGGAGTTCACCCGGTCCTGGGATCGGGTGATCGAATGGGGCTGCGGCGGGGGCGCCAACGCGGTGCATTTCGCACCGCGCGCCAAGGAGTTCATCGGGGTCGACATCTCCCGCGACTCGCTCGAGGAGTGCGGCGGGCAGATCGCGAGCGTCTGTGACACGCCGTTCCTGCCCGTGGCCGTCGATGTCGCCGAACCGGAATCCGCGCTCGGGGACATCGACGGCGTCTGTGACGTGTTCCTCTCCTTCTATGTTTTCGAGCTGATCCCCTCGCCGGAATACGGCGAGCGGCTGCTGCGCATCGCCCGCGACCTCCTCGCCCCCGGCGGTCTCGCCCTGATCCAGGTCAAATACGACACCGGCTACTGGCGCACCAAATCCCGGCGGCGCTCCTACCGGCGCGGCCTGGCGAACATGACGACGTATCCGATCCACGGCTTCTGGGAACTCGCCGAACGCTGCGGCTTCATTCCGCGAGCGGTCCGGCTGGTGCCGCGAAACGACCTCGACGAGCGTTACGCGTATTTCTTCCTTTCCAAGAACTAGGCGAGGTTTGGCATGGCAGGCCCGGTATTTGTTCACCTGTGCCTGACCTGCGCGAGGGTGGTAGGTGCGCGGGTGTATTCCGGTCACAGACCTTGATCAACGGAGGATCCGGGACGCTCAGCGTCCCCGATCCTCCGTTGATCAAGGTCGTGCCCGCCATGCCTGTGGCAGACAACCCGACGGGGGAAGATTCCGGACGTTCAACGGCCGGAATCCTCCCCCGTCGACCAGAGCCCGCCTGTGAAGGATTGAGACGTTCACTATCCCAAATCCCTCATCAACGAGACCGAGCGTGGAAGATCCAGGACGTTGAACGTCCCAAATCCTCCACACCCGACCGCCAACCGCACCAACGGGTAAGCAAATACTGGTCTTCAAGGAGGCCTTCACGGACTTCCGATCGCACACTGGAGTCGGCGCCGAAACTGGACTTGTTCCACTGTGGACAGATCGGGTTCGAGCGGTCCGGCCACCGTCACGAGCGACATCGTGCGGGCGCGTTCCCGACACTGCGATCAGCGTCCCTGTATGTAGGATTTCGGCATGCCCGAACCGTCGTTCACCCTCGTGCAACTGCGCTACTTCGAGGCGGCGGCCCGGCACTTGAGCATGACCGCCGCGTCGAAGGAGCTGGTGGTGTCGCAGTCGGCCGTGTCGACCGCGATCGCGCAGCTGGAGAAGGAAATGGGCGTGCAGTTCCTGCTGCGCCACCACGCCCGCGGGCTCAGCCTGACCACGGCGGGCGAGGCGTTCTACAAGCGGGTGCTGAACTTCCTCGCCCACGGTGCCGAACTGGTCGAGACGGCGCGGCAGTCCGGCACGGAGCTGGTGGGGACGCTGACGGTCGGCTGTTTCGCCACTCTCGCGCCCTTCCGGTTGCCCAGTCTCCTGGCGAAATTCGAGGCCCGGCATCCCCAGGTCCACGTGTCCCTGCGCGAAGGTGAACACCAAGCGCTGAAGACGGCCCTTCGTTCAGGCGGCACCGAACTCGCCCTGCTCTACGGCTACGACCTCGACGAGGACATCGACAGCCAGGTCGTGGGCAGCGCGGCGCCGTATGCCCTGGTCCCCGAGGACCACTGGCTCGCCCGGCGGAAGAGCCGCCGGGTGTCGCTGCGGGAGCTGGCCGAGGAGCCCATGGTGCTCCTCGACCTGCCACACAGCCGCGAGTACCTCCAGTCCGTCCTGCGTGACGTCGGGGTGGAACCGCGGATCCGGCACCGCAGCACCGGCTACGAGACCGTCCGATCGCTCGTCGCGTCCGGCCACGGTTTCGCCCTCCTCAACCAGCGCCCGCCGGACGACACCACGTACTCGGGCGCGAAGGCCGTGCCGCTCACGCTCACCGACGCCGTCCCGGCGCTGGAGATCGTCGTCGCCTCGATGCGCGGGGCGCGGCTCACCCGGCGGGCGCAGGAGTTCCGGGAGCTGTGCCGCACCCAGTACACTCGCTGAAGGTCACCGGTACCGCAGATAGGCGCGATGGGTCGCGATGTGGTCGGCCACGAGTTTGGCGTCGTGCCACACCCCCCAGATGAAACTCGAGCCGCGGCGCACCTGCCATGGCAGGCCCAAGAAGTACACGCCGAGCTCGGAGGACACCCCTCGCCGGTGGTCCGGTTTGCCGTTCTCGTCGAACGCGTCGACCTGGAGCCAGCCGTAGTCGACGGCGAAACCGGTCGCCCAGACGATCGAGCGGACCCCGGCCGCGGCGAGGTCGAGTTCCAGGATCGGGTCGGTGGCACGTTCCGGATCCGGGCCCAGCACACGGGCTTCCGGTTCCTCGGGCAGATCCAGCCCGTTGCGCGTGGCGTAGGCGTCGGCTTCGTCGAGGACCGCGAGATAGCCCGCGTCGCCGCGGGCGAGGTTGGCCGCGAGATCCGGCGCGAAGCGGAGAACGCCTTCGTCGTACGAAGAGGTCAGGCCGACGAGCTCGATCCCCATCCCGGCGAGGGCCCGGAAGTCCACCGTTCGCCCGCCGCGCGCACCGCTGACCGCGATGGTGACGTGCTCCGCGCCCTGCGGCGGGATGTCGGCGTCCCACTTGCCCATGACGCCCAGCCACCAGCAGAAGTCGCGTCCGCGATACCGGCGCGGCGGCCGCTCGTGGGGGCCGACGGAGAGGTACACGCGCCGCCCGGAGCGGTGGAGTTCTTCGGCGATCTGCACCCCCGACGACCCGGCCCCGACCACCAGCACCGCGCCTTCGGGCAGTTGCCCTGGATTGCGGTAGCCGCTGGAATGGAGCTGCGCGATCCCGGCGTCCTCCGGCACGATCGGCGGGAAAACCGGACGCTGGAACGGCCCGGTCGCCGCGATGACGTACCGCGTCTCGATGGTCCCGTCCGAGGTCTCCACGTGGAAACCCTGGCGTCCTTCGTTCTTCCGGACGGACGTCACCTCGACCCCGGTCCGGATCGGCGCGGCGATCTTCTCCGCGTAGGCCTCGAAATACTCGGCGACCCGGTCCTTGGTGGGAAAGTCGTCGGGGCCCAGGCCGTCGAACTCCAGGCCGGGAAAGCGGTCGTGCCAGGCGGGGCCGTTCGCGACCAGCGAGTCCCACCGCTCCGAACGCCAGCGTTCCGCGATCCGGTTCCGCTCCACGACGAGATGCTGGACCCCGTGGCCGCTCAGGTGCTCGCTCATCGCCAGACCGGCCTGGCCCCCGCCCACGACGAGAGCTTCCACCTCTTGGCTCGGCATCCCGACCTCCACTCCGTTCGACATCCTGTTCCTCAGGATCGTGGCGGCGGAGTGTTGTCTTTGTCCAACAGATGTTTCCGCCCTTCAAGATCTGATTTACAGATCCAACGTGACCTGGACTGCATCTGAATTTTCGATGCATTGGTCCTGAAACATCTTCTGTACAGAACACCGGTCCGCCGTCACGCTGTGGCGACGGGGCCCGTGTCCGGCGGGCTGCACCCTCTCCAGGGAAGGCTGAGCAGTGACCGTCCACCGGCGCATCCGCCCGTTCAACACGCGCGACACCTATCCCGAGCAGAACCTCGACAACGACCTCTGCCAGGCCGTCGTCGCCAACGGCACGGTCTACGTCCGCGGCCAGATCGGCCAGGACCTCGACACCAGCGAGTCCGTCGGGATCGGCGACGCGGCCGCGCAGGCGGAGCGGGCGATGGCCAACATCGCGCTGCTGCTCGAAGAAGCGGGCAGCCGGATGGAGCACCTGGTCAAGCTCACGATCTACCTGATCGACCCGCGCTACCGCGAAGACGTCTATCGCGCCGTCGGCCGCTGGACCAAGGGCGTGCACCCGATCTCGACCGGCGTGGTGGTGTCCGCGCTCGCGCGGCCGGAATGGCTGTGCGAGATCGACGCCGTCGCGGTGATCCCGGAGGAGGGGAAATGACCTTTTCGATCGTGGGCCGCGAGATCCTCGGCGACACTGTGCGCTTCGGTATCGCGGCCAGCTCGTCCAGTCCCGCCGTGGTCGCCCGTGTCGCGCATCTGGTTCCCGGCGTCGGGGCGGCCGCTTCGCAGAACGTGACGGACCCGCGGCTCGGCCGGCGCCTGCTCGACCGGCTGGCCGAGCACGGTGATCCCGAACGGGCGCTGTCCGAAGTGGTCTCCGCGACGTCCGATATCGAGTACCGGCAGCTGACCGTGCTCGGCCTGGACGGACCCGGCTTCGCCTACAGCGGAACCGGGACGCTCGGCACGCACGCGACCGCGACCGCCGACGGCGTCGTGGCGGCGGGGAACATGCTGTCGGGCGAACATGTTCCGCAGTCCATTGTGGACGCCTTTCTCTCCTCGGCAGGGGAGCTGGAGCAGCGACTCGTCTCCGCGCTGCGGGCAGGCCTCGCCGCGGGCGGCGAAGAGGGACCGGTCCGGTCCGCCGGGCTGGTCGTGGTGTCCGATGTGGACTGGCCGGTCACCGATCTCCGCGTGGACTGGGCCGACGACCCGGTCGACAGGCTGGCCGAACTGCTCGATGTCTGGCTCCCCCAGCGCGACGACTACGTCACCCGCGCGCTCGCCCCCAGCACGGCGCCGTCCTACGGCGTGCCGGGAGACGAATGATGACGACGCCGAAGAACGCGGCCCGCGCCGAGGTCGATCGCCACGCCGAGGCGCTGATCCGGCTTTCGGACCGGTTGCACGCCGACCCCGAGACCGCCTGGGAGGAGCACCGGGCCGCCGCGATGGTGCCGGAACTGCTCGACAGCGCCGGTTTCGCCGTCACCCCCGGCTATCTGGGCCTCGACACCGCGTTCTACGCGAGCTTCGGCGACGGCCCCACCCGGATCGCGCTGTGCGCCGAGTACGACGCGCTGCCCGGCCTCGGGCACGCCTGCGGTCACAACCTCATCGCGGCGAGCTCGGTCGGCGCCGCCCTCGGCCTGGCCGCGGTCGCCGATGACGCCGGACTGACCGTCGAGGTCTACGGAACCCCGGCCGAGGAGGGCGGCGGCGGGAAGATCGAGCTGCTCGACCGCGGCGCGTTCAGAGATGTCGATTTGGCGATGATGGTCCACCCCGCGCCCGTGGACGTCGCCGAGGCGCGCCCGTTCGCCGTCAGCCACTCGAAGGTCTCCTACCGCGGCCGGTCGGCGCATGCCGCCGCGTATCCGGAGGCGGGGATCAACGCGGCCGACGCGTTCACCGTCGCCCAGGTCGCGATCGGGCTGCTCCGGCAGCAGCTGCCGTCGTCGGCCCGCGTGCACGGAGTCGTGACCCACGCAGGCGACGCGCCGAACGCGATCCCCGAGCACGCGACCGGCCGCTGGTATGTGCGCGCCGAGACGCTGTCGGAACTCGCCGCGCTGGAACCGCGCGTGATGCGTGCCTTCGAAGCGGGCGCGCTGGCCACCGGCTGCGAACTGACCATCGAGCCGGAAAGCAGGCCGTACGCGGAATTCCGCGCCGACGAGACCGCGCTGGCCGCCTACCGCGCCAACGCGCTCGTACTCGGCCGCGAATTCGCGCCGGACGGGACGGCGTCCCGGATGAACCGGGCGTCGACCGACATGGGCAACGTCTCGCAGGTCGTCCCCGCCATCCACCCCTACATCGGCATCGGCTCGCTGCCCGCGCTCAACCACCAGCGCGAGTTCGCCGCGCACTGCGTCGGCGGCGAGGCCGAACGCGCCCTGCTGGACGGAGCGATCGCCCTGGCCTGGACCGGGGTGGACCGGGCCGTCTGACGCGTGACATGGTTCAAGGAGGCATCATGACCACACAGGACTCTCGCCCCGGCGAGATCGTCACCACCGCCGACGACCCGGCGATGCTCCGCCGCAGCATCGCCGCCGGAGCCGTCGGGGTGTTCGTGCACTGGTTCGACTGGGCCGCCTACGCCTATCTCGCGAGCACCATCGCGTCGGTGTTCTTCCCCGCGGGCGACGCCACCGCCGGTCTGCTCGCCGTCTTCGGCGTTTTCGCGGTCTCCTTCGGGATCCGGCCGATCGGGGCGCTGGTGTTCGGCCCGCTCGGCGATCGGATCGGCCGCAAACGCACGCTGTCCATCGTCATCTTCGTGATGTCCGGCGCCACCCTGGTGATCGGCCTGCTGCCCGGATACTCGACGATCGGGATCGCCGCTCCCCTGCTGCTGGTCTTCCTGCGGCTGCTGCAAGGCTTCGCCGCGGGCGGCGAGTTCGGGAGCGCGGCGAGCTTCCTCGCCGAATACGCGCCGCGCCGTCGCCGCGGTTTCGGCGTCAGCTGGCTCGAAGTCGGTTCCCTGCTGGGATTCCTCGCCGGTTCGTTCGTGTTCCTGATGCTGTCGATCACTCTTTCGGCGGACGAACTGGCGTCCTGGGGCTGGCGGATCCCGTTCCTGCTCGCGGCGCCGCTCGGGATCATCGGTTTCGTCATCCGCTCCAAGATCGAGGACACCCCGGAGTATCGCGCGCTGGAGGAGTCCGGTGACGTTCCCCGCAGCCCGGTGCGGGAACTGTTCCGCACCAACAGGAAGCAGCTGCTGCAGGCGGCGGGCCTGATGACCATGATGCATGTGCCGTTCTACGCCGTGCTCACCTACCTGGTCACCTATCAGACCGACTATCTCGGCCATTCCTCCGGCAGCGCGGCCTTGCTCTCCACCGTGATCTCACTCCTCGCGCTGGTCCTCGTCCCCACCTTCGGGCGGCTCTCCGACCGGGTCGGGCGACGGCCGGTCCTGCTCGGCGCGGGCATCGCGCTCTTCGTCCTCGCGACCCCGGCGTATCTCGTGATGCGCACAGGGCTCACCGGAACGTGGATCGGCGGGCTCACGCTCGGCGTCGTGCTCGCCGCGATCCTCGGCACCTACGCCGTGTGGTCCGCGGAGATCTTCCCGACCAGGACCCGCCAGGGCGGGCTGTCGATCGCGTACAACCTCACCGCCGCCCTGTTCGCGGGCACCGTGCCGTACCTGATGACCGTCCTGATCTCCACGACCGGCAGCACCCTCGTCCCAGGCCCGTACCTCATGGTCGCCGCCGCGGCCGGGCTCGTCGCGGCCTTCACGATGCGCGAGACAGCCGGAAAGCCGTTGCCACAGAAGTGAAAAACCGCGTGGAGGGCAGCTCTCGCCCGCCACGCGGTCCTACAGCCGGTCATCGCGACAAGGCGGGCTCGGCCTTGGGGACACGCAGGGTGGCCATGGCCAGGAAGCCACCGGCGATCGCGATCCCCGCAGCTCCGAGGAACGCGGCCGAGTACCCGCCGGTCAACGCGACCGGGTCACCGATCCGGCCGGCGCCGAAGGAGACCCCGACCGCGGTCATCGCGGCGAGACCGAGCGCCGAACCGATCTGGTACGAGGTGTTCACGATCCCCGACGCCAGCCCGCCTTCCTCCGGTTTCGCGCTCGAGATCGCGGTGCCGAGCGACGGGATGAACGCGAGCGCCTGGCCGAGCGCGGCGACCAGCGAAGCGGGCAGGACGTCGACGGCGAAGTTGCCGGTCGGGCTGACGAACGACAGCCACACCAGCCCCGCCGCGAGCGCCAACAGGCCGCCGATGATCATCTTCTTCGGCCCGAACCGGCCGATCAGCCGCGGCGCGACGGCGACCATCAGCACGACGATCAGCACGGTCATCGGCAGCAGCGCCGCCCCACTGGCGAAGGCCCCGTACCCGAGGACCTGCTGGAGGTACAGGTTGAGGAAGTACCACATCGGGATCCACGCCGCGCCGAGCAGGAACTGGGCGAGGTTCGCCCCACCGAGGTTCGGCGTGCGGAAGATCCCCAGCCGCACCAACGGGATCTCGCGCTTCCGCTGGATCAGCACGAACACCGCGAGCAGCGCGACGCCACCGGCCAGCGCGCCCACCGTGCCCGCCGAGCCCCAGCCCGCTTCCGGCGCGCGGACGACGCCGAACACGGTCAGCCCGAGACCCGCGGTCGCCGCGACGGCGCCGGCGAGGTCGACCGAACCACGCCGCGCGGGCGCGGACGGCATCAGCCTGCCGGTGGCGAGGATCGCGACGAGCGAGATCGGGACGTAGAGCCAGAAGATCCACGGCCAGGCCAGCCATTCGGTGATCACGCCGCCGAGGAACACCCCGGCGGTGCCACCGGCGGGAGCGGCCGCCCCGTAGAGCGCGAGCGCCTTGGTCAGCTCACGAGGGCGCGCGCCGAACAGCATCATCAGCAAGGTCAACGCGGACGGGGCGATCAGCGCCGCGCCCGCGCCCTGCAGGACCCGGCCGAGCAGTTCCACCCACGCGGTGCTCGCGACCGCGGCGACCACGGAACCGCCGAGGGTGACCACCCAGCCCGCACTGAACATCTTCCGCGCGCCGAACAGGTCCGAGAGCCGTCCGCCGAGCAGCAGCAGCCCGGCGAGCGCGATGACGTAGGCGTTGAACACCCACGACAGGTCTCCAGGGGAGAACCCGAGGTCCTGCTGCATCGCGGGCAGCGCGACGCCGATGATCGAGGTGTCCATGATGACCATGAACTGGGCCAATGCGATGAGTCCCAGCGCCCACCAGCGTCGTGGGTCCGGGCTTGTCTCCGCCATGTCGTCCGTCCTTTCCGGATATTGATACCCCCATGGGGTATCTGACGGAGATGAAGGTAAGCCTGCTGTCACGCGGGCGCAAGTACCCCCATGGGGTATCCTTGTCGCCCTCGTCACAGCCGCGCCATCAATGCCGGTGACAACGCGAGAGGCCGTGATTACCCTCGCCCTGTGAACGAGCAAGGGCAGTACGGCAGGTACCGGGAAGACTCGAAGGTGTTGGCGGCGATCGGGGCGTGTGTCGACACCCAGGTCACCCGGCTCACGGTGCGGCTGCCGAAGGCACTGGCCGAGGCAGCGGTGGCGGCGTGGGATCGCGACGAGCTGGGCGACATCGGCGAGGAGACCCACGAGCAGTACGCCCTGCGGGATCGAGCCGGGGATCTGGCCCTGATCGGCCTCGCGATCTCGGAACGCGGCCGCTGGGAGAAGGACGAGGCCGTCGTGGACCTCGATGTGACCTGCGTCGGCGCCGCCGTGCGAGCGTCGCTCTAAGCGGGCTTCCGGAAACTTTTCGCAAGAAATCCGGGAGGCGATGTCGGATCCGGGTGACGGCGTTCGTAGCGAGGGTGGAGCCGCCCACGAGGGGCGGCGCCGCGGTGAAGGGAATCGCCACCATGAAGCTGACGACCATGACCCAGATCAGCCTCGACGGGGTCACGCAGGGAAACGGCGGAGCGTCGGAGGAGGACCGCCGGAACGGATTCGAACGCGGCGGCTGGGCACGGGGCGCGGGTGACGACGAGACCAGGGCGTTCATCACCCGGACCTACCAGCGCGCCGACGCGTTCCTGTTCGGACGGCGCACCTACGACCTGTTCGCCGAGGCCTGGGGGCCTCAGCTCGCACATCCGGTCGGCGCGGCCTTGAACGAGGCTCCCAAGTACGTCGCTTCGACCACGCTCACCGATCCGGCGTGGCCAGGCACCACCGTGCTGTCCGGGGACCTCGCGGCCGCCGTCGCGGATCTGAAGGCCAAGCCGGGAGGCGAACTGCAGGTCCATGGCAGCAGCGTCCTGATCCGGTGGCTGCTGGAGAACGGCCTGGTCGACGAAATGACGCTGATCGTGGTCCCGGTGATCCTCGGCCAGGGCGCGAGGTTGTTCCCGGAGACCGGTCCGGATCTCGCCCTCGACCTGGTCGAGTCGCGGACCGATTCGAAAGGCGTGACGATCCAGGTCCTGCGGCCTGCCGGGCGCCCGCACTACGCGACCGCCTGAAGTCCTTGACAGCACGGGAGATGATCCTCGGATGAAATACCTGGTTTCCGTGATCGACGACAAGAGCGATCCCGGCAGTACGGACCGGCAGCCCGCCATCAGCGCGTTCAACGAACGGCTGATCGCCGAGGGCCACTGGGTTTTCGCGGGCGGGCTCGCGGACACCGACTCGGCGACGGTCATCGACAACCGCGGCGAGCAGGCGGTGATCAGCGACGGGCCGTTCGTGGAGTCGAAGGAGTACCTCGCCGGTGTCTGGGTGTGGGAGGCCCCCGACCTGGATGTGGCGCTCAAGCTCGCCACCGAGGCGTCGAAGATCTGCGATCGCAAGATCGAGGTCCGGCCATTCCGGTGAGCGACGTCGAAGAGGCGATCACCCTGGCCCACCGCGACGAGTGGGCACGGGTGGTCGCCACCTTGACCAGGCGTTTCGGCGATCTCGACATCGCCGAGGAAGCGGCAGCCGAGGCTTTCGCGACCGCCGTCGAGAAGTGGCCGTCCGACGGCGTGCCGCCCGGCCCCGGCGCCTGGCTGACCACCACCGCCAACCGCAAGGCCATCGACCGGATCCGGCGCGAGAACAAACGCGACGACAAGCAGAAGGAGGCTCGGATGGTGTACGACGACGACCCGCCCGAGCCGCCCGGCGTGATCGACGACGACCGGCTCCGGCTGATCTTCACCTGCTGTCACCCGGCGCTGGCGCTGGAAACCCGCGTGGCGTTGACGTTGCGCATGGTCGGCGGCCTGACCGTGCCCGAGATCGCCCGCGCCTTCCTGGTGGCCGAAAGTGCCATGGGGCAGCGGATCACCCGCGCGAAGGCCAAGATCAAGGCGGCTCGCATCCCGTATCGCGTGCCGTCCGCCGAGGATCTCCCGGCCCGCGTCTCCGGGGTGCTCGCCGCCCTTTTCCTCGTGTTCAACGAGGGCTACCTGGCCACCGGGCCCGACACCGATCCCCTGCGTCACGACCTGACCGCCGAGGCGATCCGGCTCACCCGGCTCATCCGGGCCCTCCTGCCGGACGACGGTGAGGTGGCCGGGCTGCTGGCGCTGATGCTCCTCACCGAGGCCCGCCGCTCCGCCCGCGTCTCGGCGACCGGCGAGCTCGTCGCCCTCGACGAGCAGGACCGTGGCGCCTGGGACGCGGAGCTGATCGCCGAAGGCCACCGGCTGGTGCGCGAACGCCTCGCCGCTGCCGCCGCCGGGGTGGCTCCGGGCCGCTACCAGATCCTCGCCGCGATCAACGCCGTGCACACCTCGGCCCGCGACATCCGCGACACCGACTGGTCGCAGATCCTCGCCCTGTACGACCAGCTCGTCCGCCTCGATCTTTCGCCGGTCATCGCCCTCAACCGGGCCATCGCGGTCGCCGAACTCGACGGCCCGGAGGTGGCGCTGGCGGCCGTCGACCGCCTCGAAGGCAAGTTGTCCGGCTATCACCCGTTCCACGCCACCCGCGCCGACCTGTTGCGACGGCTCGGCCGCAGCGCCGAGTCGCGAGCGGCCTACGACGAAGCCATCGAGCTGGCGGGCAACACCGCGGAGACGGCCTATCTGACCCGCCGCCGCGACCAGTTGCGGTAGCGGATCACCCGAGCCGGGCCTCCGCGCGGGACAGGCGCGCCGCGAGCCGTGCCGCCCGCGCGGCCCGCTCGGGGTCGACGCCGGCACGGGCGACGAGCCGCAGCCGGGAGACACCGTCCGGGACGCTCGGCGGCCGGAAGCAGCCGACCACGACGCCGTCGTCGAACAGCCGGTCCGCGGCGGTCACCGCGTGCTCCGCTGAATCCGCGGGAATCGACTGGACCGCGCCCGGCGCGTGCGGCACCCCCGCGGCGACGGCGATCACCGCCGCGATCCGGTGCAGTTCGTCGGCCAGTCCCGGTTCCGCCGCGATGATCCGGCAGGCCTCCGCGGCTCCCACGGCCGCGGCGGGGGCGAGCCCGGTGTCGAAGATGAACGTCCGGGCGGTGTTGACCAGATGCTCACGCACCAGCGGTGTCCCGAGCACGGCGCCGCCCTGGGTACCGAGCGCCTTGGACAGCGTCGCGGTCACGACGACGTGCGGCGCGCCGGACAGACCGGCGGCGTGGACCGCGCCCCTCCCCCGGCCCGCCACGCCGATCCCGTGCGCCTCGTCCACGACCAGCAGAGCGTCGTAGGTGACACACAGCGCCGCGACGCGTGCCAGATCGGTCGCGTCCCCGAGCACGGAATAGATCGACTCGACGACGACCACCGCACGGGTCTGCTCGCGATCCCGGAGCAGCTCCTCCAGCACGGCGAGATCGTTGTGCGGGCAGATCCGCACGGGTGAACGGGACAGCCGGGCGCCGTCGATCAGTGACGCGTGCACGTGCTCGTCGGAAACGATCAGCGTGTCCGGGGAACCCAGAGCGGTGAGCAGACCGATATTGGCCGCGTAGCCACTGGAAAACGCCAAGCAGGACGGCTGCCCGGTGAGGACGGCCAGTTCCCGCTCCAGTTCCTCGTGACCCGCCGTCGTCCCGGTCACGACCCTCGACGCGCCCGCACCGGCGCCGTACGTCTCGATGGCCGTTGCCGCGGCCGCGCGGACACGAGGGTCGTCGCCGAGCCCGAGATAGTCGTTCGAAGCCAGATCCAGCAGACCACGCCGGGATCCCGTGCCGCGCCGGGCATCGGTCCGGCGCACCAGGCCTGCCCGCCGACGGTCCTCGTCGACGCTGACGAGCCACTCGGTCAGGCTGCTCATGCGTTGGGCGCGACAGCCGTACCGGCACCACGGGCCCGGACCGCGACGTCCGTCCGATGTGGACTCTCGTCGGCGCCGAGGATCTTGAATCCGGCGTCGGCGATCATGTCGAGGTCGGCCTTCGCGGCCTGCCCCTCGCTGGTGAGGTAGTCCCCGAGGAACAGGGAATTGGCCACCTGTAGCGCGAGCGGCTGCAGCGAGCGCAGATGCATCTCGCGCCCGCCCGCCATCCGGATCTCCTTTTCCGGACAGGCCAGCCGTGCCAGCGCGAGGATCCGCAGCGAGCGCAACGGCGTCAGTTCCCAGGTGCCCGCCAGCGGCGTGCCATCGAAGGGCATCAGGAAGTTGACGGGAATCGAGTCACTGTCCAGGTCCCGCAGGGCGAAGATCGCGTCGATCAGCTCGTCGTCGCTCTCCCCCATGCCCACGATCAGCCCGGAACACGGGGAAAGCCCCGCCTCCTTGGCCTTTTCGACGGTGGCCACGCGGTCTTCGTAATCGTGCGTCGTGCAGATCTCCGAGTACCGGGACTCGCTCGTGTTGAGGTTGTGGTTGTAGGCGTCGACACCGGCGTCGCGAAGTCGCTCGGCCTGGCCGTCCTTGAGAATTCCCAAGCAGGCACAGACTTCCACGCCGGAGTGGGCGGTTTTGACCGCTTCGACGACGCCGGCGACCCGGTCCACGTCGCGGTCGCTCGGCCCGCGCCCGCTCGCGACCAGGCAGACACGGGACGCGCCGCCCTCGATCCCGGCCGTCGCCTGCTTGACCGTCTCCTCGGCCGAAAGCCAGGAGTACTTGAGGATCTGCGCCGACGAGCCGAGCCGCTGCGAGCAGTACGTGCAGTCCTCCGGGCACAGTCCCGACTTGAGGTTCACCAGGTAGTTGACCTTGACCCGATCACCGAAGTACGCGCGCCGAAGCCGCCCGGCCGCGACGACCAGGCCGAACACCTCGTCGTCCGGCGTATTCAGGACCGCGCGGGCGTCTTCGCGATCGAGGACACCGCCTGCCAACTGGCGCGACGCCAGGTCATCCACTGTTTTGAACACCTTTCAAATCCTAGATCGGACGCACGGGCCCGCGCAAGGCCACCCGGTGCGAGCGGGCACAATGGCCCGGTGAAGGTGACGCGAGCGCAGATCGTCGACGGCGCGTACGAGCTGCTTCGTGAGCGAGGGCTGAGCAGCCTGTCCATGCGGCGGCTGGCCCAGGACCTCGGCGTGCAGCCCGGCGCGCTGTACTACCACGTCGCCAACAAGCAGGAACTGCTCGCCGTGGTCGCCGCCCGCGTTCTCGCCGACTTCCCGGCCTCGCCCGCAGATCCCCGCAGCGCCGCGCAAGACCTGCGCGCGGCGCTGCTTCGCGTCCGCGACGGCGCCGAGGTCGTGTCCTTCGTGCAGGCGTACCGGCCGGACGTCCTGACCCCGACAGGTGCGCTGAACCGGTTGTTCACCGACCGGTTCGGCCCCCGCCAAGCCGAATGGGCCGCCCGCACGATCGTCCACTATGTACTCGGCTTCGTCGCGGAAGAACAGAACCGGGCCGAACTCGTCCGCGCGGGCATCGTCGACGTTGAGCCCGCGCACGAGCGGGAATCGGCGGAGGCCTTCCTGTTCGGCGTCGACGCGATCCTCACCGGTCTCGCCGGGTGAAAGCCTCACGAGTGGCGTTTCGGGTTATCGAGGGGTAAGGCGAAGGTGTCGGGTCGCTCGGCTACGGGTCGGCTTCGGATGTCGCGAAAGCCACTTTCGCAACGCACCCTCAACCCACCCACGAGGAAATCTCGTCGCGGGCCCTTCCCGTCCTGTGAAACCATCCGCGCCATGGGGAAGGCTCTCGAGGATCTGTGCGCGGTGCTGCGCGAAGTCGAAGACCCGGACCGGTTCATCCGGCCACCGGACTTCGACGAGCACGTCGCGCGCGAACGATTCGACGCGCTGGCCCGGCGGCTGGGCGAAGACTTCGGGCCGGTGGCCGAGGCGCGGGCACCGGACGGGCAGCTCCAAGGGCGGCTGTCGCTCGCCGACCCCGCCGTCGACATCGTGATCAGCAAGTTCGGCGACACCCTCTGGACGTCCGACACCATCCCCAGGGCGGTCCGGGACGTACTCATCCGGGACTTCCGCTTCGGCTTCATCGCACCGTTGAGCGCTCTCGACAAACCCGCGCCGGGCGCCGAGGCTCACCGGCCACTCGACGCCCGGACACCGGCCGCGCTCCAGGAGCAGATCCTGGACCTGCCGTCTTCCCCGCCGGAACTCGCCGCGCTGAGGGAATGGCTCCGGCACGAGCTCGAACTCCCGCGGCGGGACGGTCACGGGAAATCCGAGACCCACCCTGAACATCGGCTCCTGGCGGAGGCCGAACGTCTCCGGGCCGTCGTGCTCGCCGGCCGCGAGGGGGACGAAGCGAAGCGCTGGCTGATGATCGACGACGCCATCATCGCGGCGCCGAACATCATCGGCCCGCTGCCCGCGATCATGCACCTGTTCGGCGTCCGCTTGCACGCGGCCCAGGACCTTCTCTTCGAACGACGGGCACTGCTGCCCGGACTCCGGCCGTACGCGGGCGCCCTTCCCTGAGCAGGCTCAGTGGCCCCGTGCGATCCATTCGGCCAGGTGCGGCGCCTCCGTGCCGATGGTGGTCCCGTCACCGTGGCCGGTGTGGACACGGGTGTCCTCCGGCAACGCGAACAGCCGCCCCTCGATCGACGAGATGATCGTCGGGAAGCTGGAGAACGAACGCCCCGTCGCCCCCGGCCCGCCCGCGAACAGCGTGTCACCGGAGAACAGGGTCTTCGCCTCGGGCAGATGCAGGCAGACCGAACCGGGCGAGTGCCCTGGGGTGTGGAGCACTTCGAGATCCGTGCCCGCGACGGCGATCCGCTCACCGTCCTCCACATTCCGGAACCGGCGCCCTGGATGGGTCATCTCCCACAGCTCCCGGTCGCCGGGGTGCAGCAGGACCGGCGCGTCGAGACGCGCACCGAGCTGCGGGGCGACGGTGACGTGGTCGTTGTGCCCGTGCGTGCACACGACGGCGACCACGCGGCGGCCGCCGACGGCCTCGGTGATCGCGTGCTCGTCGTGTGCGGCGTCCACGATCACGACCTCGTCGTCGTCCCCGACGAGCCAGATGTTGTTGTCGACGGCCCATGAGCCGCCGTCGAGTTCGAAGACACCGCTGGTGACGACCCGGTCGATCCGCGGGCCGCCGCTCACAGGATCACCACCGAACGCAGCACTTCGCCCGCGTGCATGGTGTGGAACGCCTGTTCGACGTCGCCGAGCGCGATCCGCTCGGACACGAACCGGTCGAGCGGCAGCCTGCCCTGCAGATGCAGGTCGATCAGCATCGGGAAGTCCCGCTCCGGCAGGCAATCGCCGTACCAGGACGACTTCAGCGCGCCGCCACGGGAAAAGAAGTCCAGCAGCGGCATCTCCAGCCGCATGTCCGGCGTCGGCACGCCGACCAGCACCACGGTGCCCGCCAGGTCACGCGCGTAGAAGGCCTGCTTCCAGGTCTCGGGACGGCCGACCGCGTCGATGACGACGTCGGCGCCGAAGCCGCCGGTCAGCTCCTGGATCGCGGCGACGGGGTCGGTCTCCGCCGCGTTGATCGCGTGCGTCGCGCCGAGCCCCCGCGCCCACTCGAGTTTCCGCTCGTCTCGGTCGACGGCGATGATCGTCGCCGCCCCGGCGAGGCGGGCGCCTGCGATCGCGGCGTCGCCCACTCCCCCGCAGCCGATGACCGCCACCGAGTCACCCCGGCCGACCCCGCCGGTGTTGACCGCGGCACCGAGACCGGCCATGACGCCGCAGCCGAGCAGGCCGGCGACCGCGGGGTCCACGGCGGCGTCGACCTTCGTGCACTGTCCGGCGTGGACGAGCGTCTTGTCCGCGAACGCGCCGATGCCGAGCGCGGGCGTGAGCTCCGTGCCGTCCGTCAGCGTCATCTTCTGTGCCGCGTTGAAAGTGTCGAAGCAGTACTGCGGGCGCCCTCGTTTGCAAGCCCGGCACTGCCCGCACACCGCGCGCCAGTTGAGGACGACGAAGTCCCCTGGCCGCACGGAATCGACGCCGTCGCCGACGCTTTCCACCGTGCCCGACGCTTCATGGCCGAGCAGGAAGGGGAATTCGTCGTTGATGCCACCGTCGCGATAGGTCAGATCGGTGTGACAGACCCCGCAGGCCGCGATCGACACCACGACCTCGCCGGGGCCGGGGTCGGGAATCACGATGTCCACCAGTTCGGCCGGCGCCCCCTTCGACCGGGCGATCACCCCGCGCACCTGTTGTGGCATTCCCTGTTTCCTCCGCTCGACGACGAAGGCATGCGCGGCAACGCATGCCTCACGCGAGGCTAGACCGGGACGGAACCGGCCGCGACCTGACCGTCGGTCGAGGAAAACCTGGCCTTTCGACCGGGTCGGGTGGAGAGCTACGCTGACGGCGATGCCCGAATCCGCCGACCTGACCGCACTGCGCGACGTCGTCGAAGGCCCGCTGGCCGAGATCGCCGTCCGGTTCTCACGGCTGCTCGCCGAAGACTGGCCGCATCAGGCACTCGTCATCTTCACCCTGGAATGCACGGGCAGGCCGCGCAAGGTCACCGGCGTGAAGGAGATCGCCGACAAGGTCGCCATCCGCGAACTGGAGGCGATCAAGGCGCGCGTCGAACCCGGCGGGCATCTGACCACGACGGCCACCCTCGGCGGTACCACCAGGACGCTCTGGGCCGTGCGTGATCCGGGCGGGACGCTGCTCGTGCTCGTTCCGCGTGCCAGCCGCAAACGCTTTCCTCGGCCCTCGCGGCTGGCGGAGATCTTCGGCATCGTCGCGACGTCGATCCGCCAGCAGGTCACCCAGGCCAGCCCTGACTACCTCGCCGAGTCACGCGCGGCCTCCAGCGAGCGAGCGCGCACGATCGTGGAGATGGCCGCCGCGCACGAGACCGCGCTGGTCACGATCCTGACCGCGCTGCGCTCCACCCGGCTGGACGATCAGCGCGCCCGTCACGTCGCGACGGACTCCGCCTCCGCCGCGCTGGTGGCGCTGCGGTCGGCGCACCGGACCGACCTCGCGCTGTCCGAGGAACAGGCGCACACCGCGTTCGGCAGGCTCCGCCGGGAGGTCCGGCAGGTGATGCGGCACCACGGCGCCGAAGTCGAGTTCGTCGCGCCGCCGAAGGACGGGCGGCCGCTGTCCGGCGAGGTCGCCCACGCCGCCCGCGCGATGACGTGCACCGCCGTGCTCGCGTTCACCACCCAGCCGGAACTGACCCGGCTCCGGGTCGCGTGGACGAGCGACGAAACGGCGCTGCACCTCGACGTTCGCGACCAGGAATCCGGTGACCTCGACGTCGCGGGCCTGCGCCTGCAACTCGACGGGCGGGCGAAGACCCTCGGAGCCACCGTCGAGGTCGACGCCGTTCCCGGCTGGGGCAGCCGCGTCACCGTCGTCCTCCCTTTCGAGCCGGAGTCGGACCGGTCCGGCGAGGCCGTGCTCTCCGAGCTCAACCGCCGCGAACTCGAAGTGCTGCGGCTCGTGGCGCGGGGACAGCGCAACAAAGCCATCGCCGCGACGCTCGGCATCACCGAAAGCACGGTGAAGTTCCACGTCACCGGGGTGCTGCGGAAACTGGACGTCGGCTCCCGTGGCGAGGCCGCGGCCTTGGCCCTGGCCGCGGGCATCTCCGCCGGGCACTCCGCGTGATCATCACGAGGGCCACACTGTCCTTTCTCCACCGAATGGCCGCAGGCGGAAATACGCAGAGTATGTTTTTCTCCGCGTTACCGAAATCGCATTTTCGCCTCGATCGAGTGAAACCCGGAGCATGCGCCTGAACTGCGGAAACGCGGTAAAACCGCAGGCAGATTAGCTCTGAAGAACCGTCGCGCACATTGATCGGCGCACTGCCTTGCTGTTAGAGATAGCCATCCCGGATTCGCATCCCGTTGCGAATGACCCTGCGCATGGACAGGCCTTGAATGACCCGACTGCAGACCTCTTGCGGTGGCGCACGCCCTCAGGCGGCTGCCGCGCTTCTCGCCTTGGCCCTGGTGGCGCTGCCACTGGCAGGCTGCGGCACTCCCCAGGCCGAAGGTGGCGGGGCCGCCGCGGCCGTCGCCCCGCGATCGCCGTCGCCGGAGGCACTGGCCGCGTTGCCCGAGGCGAACACCTTCGGTGAACTGAACAACGCGCCAGCCGACCCGTCCGCTCCCGCGAGCGGCGAAGTACTGCACCCGAAGGCGGACGCGGCGATCTACCGCGTCCCTGGCGCCGAGCCGATCGCCCGGCTCCCGGAGACGCAGATCGGCTCCCCGACGTGGGTCCCGGTGATCGCCCGGCAAGGCGAGTGGGCGCAGGTGCTGCTCCCCACCCGTCCCAACGGCGCGAGCGGCTGGCTGCACGCCACCCCGGAAGCCGTGGAATCGGCGCACAACGACTTCGAGGTCCGCGTGGACCTCGCCGGATTCCGCCTGGAAATCCTCGAAGCGGGCAAGCCGACCGGCTCATGGAAGATCGGTACCGGCAAGCCCGAGCACCCCACGCCCACCGGCCGCGCGTTCATTCTCGCCTCGATCAAGGAGAGCGTGAACACCTACAGCCCGATCGTGCTGCCACTGAGCAGTCATTCCGATTCGCACGAGACCTTCGGCGGCGGACCCGGCACGGTCGGCCTGCATACCTGGCCTGACAACAGTTTCGTCGGCAAGGCCACCAGCGACGGCTGCATCCGGGTCACCCGCGAGGCGCTGAACCGCCTCGTCGAGTTGCCGCTCGGCACCGTCGTGCACATCGCCTGAAACCCAATCACGGAGGTAATTCCTTGTCCCCACGCACCATGGGCGTGCTCGCCTGCACGGCGGCCGCCGGTCTTGTCCTCACCGCCGCTCCCGCCACGGCCGCCCCCGCCGAATCCGCGTACGCCATCGCCGCGTCCGGTTTGGTCAAGATCCCTCGCACGCCTTCGGTTTCCGGGGCGGGCAAGGAATCCCTCGCCTCGGTGGCGCTGCCGACCCCCGGCCCGTCGTTGGTCGGCGCGAAGGCGCTGAACGCCGCGGTGAAGCCGGGTCACGCCGAGTCCAGTGTCGCCGGACTCGCCCTGAACCTCGGCCTGCTGCCCACCGGAGCCGCTCTGCCCGGCCTGAGCGCCGAGGTGATCGAGGCGGATTGCCGCGACGGCAAGGGTTCGGTGTCGATCGCGAACCTGAAGGTCGGCGGCAAGACGATCAAACTCGACCAGGTCGCGCCGAACACCACCGTCCCGGTGGCCTCGCTGCTCGAACTGACGGTGAACAAGCAGACCAAGAACGCCGACGGAACGCTCACCGTGACCGCGATTTCGGCCAGCCTGCTCGGCCGGACGCAGACCCTGGACATCGCGTCGGCCACCTGCGCCAAGTCCCAGGGCGACACTCCGGAACCGACCAAGCCGGGCAACAAGCCCCAGCCCGGCGGCAAGGCCCCCAAGCCCACCCCGGTGCCCGCGCATCTGGACGTCACCGGCTGACATCCCGGTCCGGCGGGTCACGTGAGTGGTAAGGACCCGTATTTGCCTACCCACTGGCGCGACTGGCGGTCGAGTGTGGAGGATTTGGGACGTTGAACGTCCCAAATCCTCCACGCTCGGTCTCGGTGATGAGGGATTCGGGACGGTGAATGTCCCGGATCCTACGTTGATCAAGATTCAAGACCGGGCGACCCGCTCGACGGTGAAGGAATCAGGACGTTCAACGTCCTGATTCCTTCACCGTCAAGCCCTACACCCGCGGAACCGCCACCCTCGCGCAGATCAGGCGCGGGTGGGAAAACACGGGTCAGCGCTGGCCGTCCTTACCACTCACAACCCAGCCGGACCGGCCGCCCACCACCGCTTCCCGCTTCCCGCTGACGTTGTGAAAGCCACTTTCACAACGTTGAAGGTTGCGAAAGTGGCTTTCACAACCCCGCACAACACCGGACAGCGCCGGTCACGAGAGATCCGAGCCGGGGTCAGGTGCGCGGGGTTTTCGAAGCCTGGAGCGTGCCACCCGGCAGCCGGTTCGCTCCCCAGCTGCGTTCGATGTAGTCGATGATCCGCGTGACGTCCTCGGCCGGTACCTTTTCCGGCTCGCCGTGTTCGAGCGGGTCGGTGTGGAAGATGTAGAGCCGCGAAGCGAACTGGTCGAACGGAAGCGACGCCTCGCCGAACCGCTCGCCGTTGCCCGCGGTCGACACCACGACGCCGTCTCCCCAGTCCTGTCCGCTGTCGTTGTTCGGGTTGTAGAAGTACACCCTGGTGACCTCCTGCGGGTCGGCGGTGACCCGCAGGATGGTGATCGCGTGCCAGCCGACGTAGCGGGCCGCGCTGTCGGTGACGGCGACACCGGCGGGCTGCGGGTGGATCAGCGGCTGCCCGCCGTTGTAGGCCGGGTGATAGCTGACGTGGAACTGCCGCAGGAAGTTGTCGAGGTCGATCAGGTTCCCGGTCTCGACGTCGACGTTGATCCGGAAACCGCGTGCGGCCCACCAGCCGTGGAACTCGGGGTTGACCCAGCGATGCGGATCGCCGGGCCTGCCGATGCAGCGGCGCCCCATCTCGGCGTAGATCCGGTCCAGATGCGGCACCACGAGCAGCGAGACCGGGTCCAGATCCGTCTGCGGGGTGCTCGCGACGCCGCCGGCGCTGTCGTTCGACGAGATCGGCTGGCCTTCGAAATGCATGACGATCTCGTCGTCCCGTGCCGCCCAGACCACGATCTGCAGCAGGTAGTCCGGGTCGTTGTACGCCCACATCGACAGCGCGCGGGCCGACTGGCAGGTCGGGTTGTCCCCCTGCCCGACGCCCAGCGGCAGGCCCAGCATCGACAGGACACCCGCGATCAGCCTCGCCTCGGGCCCCGGCTCGTCGCCGAACACCGCCGTCAGCCGCTCACGGGACTTTTCGGACAGTTCCAGCCCCAGCTGACGCCACAGCGCGGGCACCATCGGCGCCGCGTGGAGGATGCCGCGGTCGAGTAGCAGCGCCAGCCCGTAGACGCACTGTGCGGTCTGCGTGTGCACCGCCACCTCGATCAGCCGGTGGATCAGGTCGCGATGACGCAGCAGGCTGTTGCGGCCGGTTTCGGACAGGCCGAGCGCCTCCCCGAGCAGGTAATCGCTCTTGTGCCGCAGGAACCGCAGCAACTCGGCGTGATACGGCGAGACCAGTCCGGTGTCGTGCATCGCCCTGGCGAACCCGGTGGCCTCGTACTGCAGGCCACCGTCGTCCATCGCCTCCAGCCGGGCCCGGAAGACCTCGACGCCGGGGTCCTCCCGGCAGGCCTCCGTGGTGCCGAACAGGGCGCTGATCAGCCGGTCGATGCCCTGACCGGGGGCGTTGCCGAGGTCTCCCTCGGGATCCCCGCGATAGATCGCGATCCGGGTGATCAGCGACTGCACCTGGTCGACCTGGATCGGACGCTGGCGCAGGATCCGCCAGATCTCCTCGACCAGCTTGTCCAGCACGCTCTCGTAGCCGATCTCGTCGGCGACGTGCCGGAACAGATCCCTGATCAGCTGCGCGGTCCGGCCTTGCCTGCTCCGCTCCGCCTCGGTGGGCGGGGTGAACAGCAGTTCCAGGTTCAACGCGAGCACCTGGGACAGGAACTCGCGGGCATCCTCGGCGGACAGCGTCGGATGCGCGTAGTCACCGCGGGCCACGGCGAGAGTGCGCAGCTCGCTGCACGCCTCCATCACCACGGTGTCCGCGTCACCCGCGTGCAGCCCCGGCCCGACCAGCGCCGGGATCAGGATCTCCGGGGTGGCCCAGTCCGTTCCCAGGAACAGGCCCGCTTCCTCCAGCGCCCGCGCCCTGGCCTGGACCGCCGCGGCACCACCCGGCTGCACCAGCACCCGCCGCAACGCCTCGAGAATCCGGCGCAGCTTGGTGTGCTTGCCGAAGTCGCGGGTCTCGGCCATCACCCTGATGGCGTCGTCGAGCGAGGCCACGCGCTTGTCCAGCGTGGCGGACGCGCCATGAACATCGACGGTCGGTTTCAAAAGCATCCCTCGGGTCGGTCTCCTGCGCGCGGGGCTGCCCCTCAGACGTAGAAGTCGAACTCTTCCTGTTGCTTCAGCAGGTCGCGCATCCGGTAGGAATCATCACCGAAGAAGTACAGCAGCCCCCAGTGGGTACCGAACGCGGTCCGTTTGGTGACGGTCTCCTCCAGCGGCGCCGAAAGATCATGTGACTCGTAGTAGTCGTGATCCTCGGTTTCCGACGGAATCCGCAGCTCGCTGACCACCCGGCGGCGCGGGTACACCCCGAAGCAGCCCGCGACCCCGGTGGCGTCGTCGACCTCCTTCGGGAAGAACGCGTCGATCTCCTCCTCGGTCGTCTTCGGATCGAAGGCCAGCGCCAGTCCCTGGTAGGCGTTGAACCCGTAGGCCCGTTCGAGCAGCTCGAACACCTTGAAACCCGGCGGCCGGTAGGCCACCTCACCGAAATACATCTCGCCGTCGTTGGTGACGAAGTACTCAGGGTGCACGAAACCGAACTCGATGTCGAAGGTCTTGATCAGCTTTTCGATCTGCGCGGTGATCTGCGGCCGGTACCGCTCCAGCTCCGGGGTGGCAGGCACGAACACCGAGTAGCCCAGCGTGACGTACTCGGAGATGTTCAGGAACTTGATCTTTCCCTGGTGGATCCACGCCTCGACGGCGAACTCCCAGCCGTCGAGATGCGACTCCATCAGTACCGGGAACTCCTCCTCCGGGATCGCGTCGACGTCGTCCGGCGTGCGGATGACGCGGTGCCCGAGGCAGCCCGCCTTGTCGAAGGCCTTGAGGTGGATCGGATCGTTCGGATCACCGTCCAGTTTGAGCAGCGTTTGATTGACGCGCTTGAGAAAACGGATCACGTCGTCCCGGTCGTGCGCCTCTTCGAAGATCCCGACCCGGATCCCGCCGAGTTGCGCCCGGCGCTTCATCAGCGATTTGTCCCGCAGCAGCATGGCCTGACCGAACAGGCGCGGATTGTCCAGCAGGACGGCGTTGATCGCCCCTGCCCACTCCACGGTCTCCTCGAACAGCGGGATCGCGACGTCGACGCCTTCGCGTTGCAGCGTCTCGGCGATCTCCAGCGAGCGGTCGTTGAGCCGCTCGAAATTCCATGGTAGATAAGGGATAGCGTGTTCCGCGCAGTACTTCTCGGCCCAGTCCGGCGCGACGACGACGTAGCGCCGATCGAACCGGTCGAGTGCCTCGACAGCGTTCAGGCTCCATCCCAAAAGAGCTACGTACCCTTTGTCCGGGTCTTTCGTGGCTGCTTCGGGTCGCGTCATAGACCTTTCCTCCGTGTCGGCGTCGTCAGCTCCTCACCACCTGAAGGGAAGCTATAACCAACGCTAAGCGACATCGGAGTGGTCCGCAGAACGCACGATCGATCACGAACGAGTCTAGGCATCGGTGGAACCGGCCGCCGTGCCGGAAACAGCGCGCAGGCTCGGGCAGGTGCGCCAAGGCGTGCAGCGCGTCGTCGACGACCCCGTCGGGTCGGGCGGGTCGCCCAAGGTCGGTGTCACCCCGGCGGGCCGCGCTCTGCTCGACCGGCTCTGGACCGGGTCACCTCGGCCGCCGACCTCGACGAGCACACACTGCAAGAGGCTCGCAGCACCCTGCGCCGGTCGACGCTTTCCTTGCGGGAACTCGAAAAGCGCCAGACCGACGATCGGACCGCCTGACCGTCCGGTCAGCGGGTGCGGGCCACCCCGGCCAGCCCGCGCGAACGGGCGGCCTCGTCCGTGAAGTCCCCGGCGCCGGGCTGCCATTGGGGCAGCCACACCAGACCGGGCTCGACCAGCTCCAGATCACCGAAGAACCCGGCGATCTGCTCACGTGACCGCATGATCGCGGTGTGGTTGGTCCGGCGGCCGTACTCCTCCGCCACCCGCTTGCCCGCGTTCTGGGTCTCGACGTCCTCGGGCGCGACGTGAATGTGCGACACCGCGAGGAAACTGCCCGGCGGCAGCATCGTGCGATGGAAACCGAGCGTGGCGTGCGGGTTCTGCTCGTCGGACATGAAATGCAGGAGGGCCACCAGCAGCAGCCCGACAGGCTGGGTCCGGTCGATCAGGCCGGTGTCCAGCACGCGTTCCCACAATTGGCCTTGATCGAAGAAGTCCGCGTCCAGCGCGGCGTGCCGGTTCGGGTCCGCGGTCTGTTCGAGCAGGATCTGCGCGTGCGCGCGGGCGATCGGCTCGTTGTCGATGTAGACCACCCGGCATTCACCGGGGGCCACCTCGTCGGCCACTTCGTGCACGTTGCCCTGCGTCGGCAGACCGGAGCCGATGTCCACGAACTGCCGGATCCCCTGTCCGACCATGAACCGGACCGCGCGGCCGAGGAACGCCCGGTTCGCCCTGGCGAAATCGCGGATCTCCGGCAGCACGGCGAGCTGTTTCTCGGCGAAAGCCTGATCGACGGCGTAGTTGTGCGTCCCGCCGAGCAGGTAGTCGTACACCCGTCCCACGGAGACCTTGTCCACCGCCGCACTCAACCGTGCGGCCTCGTCCATGCTCATCTCGACCTCAAGATCTTCGCAGGCGGCAAACCGGAGTACGGGTACTTTACCGGTCCGCCAGTTGCTCGAGGCGGGCCGTCTCCACGTCCAAGGAAGTCTGCGCGCGGCCCAAGGCCTCCGAGCTGTACTGGCCGCTCGACCGGGCCCGCTGGAGGCGCCCGGACTGCTCGGTGAGGACACGCAGCCTCAGCCGCAGGTACTGGAACACGCTTTCGGCATGATCGGGTGCCGGGCGGTTCGCCGATGCTTCGGCCGGGACACGGACGTCGGAGCGCACCCGGTCCAGTACCCGGTCGCTGAACGGCCCGTTTCCAGGGTCCTCCAGGGCAGGATCGTCCAACAGCGATCTGGCCGCGTCGTTCAACTCCCCCATGAGACGGACGTACTCCCGGCGCAGCTTGCCGGGGTCTTCCTCGGGCACGCGTGCCGCGCGGATGACCGCCGGGAGCGTCAATCCCTGGACCAGCAGTGTCACGGTCGCCACCACGTAGGCGATCAGGACCAGCAGTGCGCGGTCCGGGGTGTCCTGCGGGAGGGTCTGCGCCGCCGCCAGGGTGATCGCCCCGCGCATCCCCGCCCAGCCGAGCACCACCCCGCCGCGCCAGCCCAGGGTCTCGGTGAGCCGGAACTCGACGTCGGCGGCGGCGCGATCGAGCCGTTTCCGGAAATGCGCCACCCGCCGCGGCGACGCCTTGTCCAGACGTTCGGTGACGGCGGGGATGTCCTTGTCGCCCCGCAGGACCGCCTGCGTCGATTCCAGGCGTGGCTTGAATCGCGCGGCTTTCCGTTGTTCGCGGTACAGGCCGGCGACGAGCGGTCCGACGAAGACGATGCGCGCCAGAATGACGAGTACCGAAGCCGCCAGGCCGATGTAGAGCGCGTGCCAAGCGCTCGAACCGTCCTTGTGCACCTCGTCGACGAGGGTTTTGACGCTCAGCCCCATGAGCAGGAACATCCCGCTCTCCAACAGGAAGGCCACGGTGCGCCAGTTGACGGTCTCGGCGAGACGATCCGTCGCGCGCAGGTGCCGCGGTGCGAGGTGACCGGTCACCAGGCCCGCGACGACGACGGCGAGGACACCCGAGGCGCCGGACTCTTCGGCAGGCAGGAAGGCGATGAACGGGACCACGAAGGAGATGGCGGTGTTGAGCACCGCGTTGCCCAGCAGCGCGCGCACCCGGACGTTGACGTAGCCGACCAGGATCCCGATCGCCACCGCCACCACGACCGCGAAGGCGAACTCCCCCACGATGCCCCAGACGGACACGGACCCGGCGACGGCGGCGACAGCGGACCGCAGCAGCACGAGCGCGGAAGCGTCGTTGACGAGCCCTTCGCCTTCGAGGACGGTCAGCAGCCGGGGCGGCAGGCCGAGCCGCCGTCCGACGGACGTCGCCGCGACGGCGTCGGTGGGACTGATGACCGCGCCGAGCGCGAACGCGGCGGGCCAGCCGATATCCGGCACCAGCCAGTGGAACAGCCAGCCGGCGCCCAGGGTCGACCCCACCACGAGCAGGACCGCGAGCCCGGTGATCGGGCGGATGTTCCGCCGGAAGTCGACCATCGGCATGTTCACCGCCGCGGAATACAGCAGCGGCGGCAGCACCCCGGCGAGGATCAGCTCCGGTTCGACCTCCGGATGCGGGACGCCCGGCAGAAAACTCAGGCCGATGCCGACCAGCACGAGACTCAGCGGCGCGGCCAGGTTGAGCCGCTCGGAGAACGCGGCCACGAACACGATGCTGATGACGCCGAGCACGACGACGAGGGTCAGGTCCACAGGCTGTACGTGTCCTCTCGCTGCTCAACGCCGTTCATGTGTCCATTGGAGACAGGACGGCACCGGACCGCAAGTCGGCACGCGGACCGCTTGCCCAATAGGGCGTATTTTCGGGAAATCTTTACGCACTCCCGAAAGCACATCAGGAGCATTAAGTCCCTATTCGAGTACTTCGTACCGGAGTACACAGGATCAGGGGAGGGAGGCATCACTCCCTTTTCGTGGAAGAGCCCATGCCAAAGGTGAGGTGCGACCGTGCTCGAAGTCGAACTCGACATCTTCTCAGGTATGCCTAATCCGACCTGGACCCTCTCGGGGAGAGAAGAACAGGAACTCATCGAAAGAATCTCGGCCGATCCGGCCCAAGTATCGCCCGCGTTCACTCAGGACGAACAGTTCAGCCTCGGCTACCGGGGGCTCCTCGTCCGGTTGGCCAAGACGGATGACGGACCATGGAACGAACGCGCGTCCGCCTGGGGAACCACGCTCCCCAGCGAATTCCGGATCGGCAGCAGACCCGCGACCGAACCGGCCGCCGAGTGGCTCTTGCGGACCTCCGAAGCGTATCCGGACGCCGGGGTCGACGACGAGTTGCGCGAAGTCGCATCGAACGGGGTTTCCTTGATCCAGTCGTCTTTCGACGCGGTGGATCCCGCCGCGTTCGTCAGCCGCCACGCGGACGGCGCCACCGCCCTCGACCTCGAAGGCGAGGGTGCGCACGCCCCCAACGAACCGGGCGACGTGCACAGCGAGGGCGCGACATGGTGGGACTGCAATTCCAACTACTTCAACGCGAACGCGGACCTGTTCAACAAACCTGAAAACGTCGGCAGGAACAACTGTTACTGCTTCGCCAGCAACCACCTGGCGGGGGTGCGCTACGCGCTGCCGGGCAGACGAGGTGGACGGCCCGCGACCTCGATCACCTGCGGCGGCGTGACCAACGGTCTTTACGCCGACGGCTGGAAGGACGGCTGCCAGACCAACGGCCTCACCATCGTGCTGGTGATCTGGCCGAACCGCGACTACCACTTCTACCGGCTCGTCACCGACGCGCCGTACTGGTGGTGGGGCCACAAGCCGGGCGGGACCCCCGCCAAGTACACCGATGACTGCGGCCACAGTATTTACCAGTACAACGGCAAGGGATACGCTCCCAACAACTGTTGTCGGGGGAACTACACCGACTTCTGCGGATACTTCTACCAGAACAACAGCACCGCCTTAGTCGCCTAGGAGCAGCCATCGCCGTGCAGTCCGGTCTCCGGTGGATCCTCCTGGCGCTCGTCCTCTGCGCGTGCAGCACGGGGCCGACGACGTCAGGAGGGAACACCGCCGTGACAGACAACGTAGCCGTCGAGCTCGACATCTACTCGGGGGTGCCGAACCCGGCCTGGACCCTGCAGGCCGCCGAAGCCGCAGAATTCCAGCGCAAACTCAAGTCCCTGCCGCAGACTTCCGGCGGCCGGATAGACAACAACCTCGGCTATCGCGGTTTCGTCGTGCGCACCGGCCCGACGACCGCGCAGGTACAACGCGGGACCGTGAAGGTCGTCAAGGACGGCGAAACCGTTTTCCGCACCGACCCCGGACGACAACTGGAGCGATGGCTGCTGCAGTCGGGAAAACCCTTCCTCGAGACCGCGACTTTCACTCTCGCGGAACGTGAGTTCGAAAAGTGATCGTCATCCGGTCAGTGGTTCGCTGGTTCAGGTGGTTCTCGGGCAAGGGCATTCCTCGGGCGTCGTAGACGTGTGACGGTGGGGTCACTGTGCTCACCGACGATCCTTGGGAGTAGCCGTGAAGGCCGTGAGGTACGTGCTCGTTCCACTGGTGTTGGCCTTGACGGCGACCACGACAGCGATGTCCGCTTCCGCTTCGGCCGCGCGGGTCACGCTCACCAACGCGGACAACGGCCGCGCCGTATCCGTGCGCGCCGGTGAAGAGGTCCACGTGCGTCTCACGGGTACGCGGGGGCAGGGAGTGACCTGGACGTGGTCCGAACCGAAGGCCGGGTCGCCCGGCACGCTGGAGCGGATCGGGGGCAGTCTGTCCCCGAACGGGGACGCGACAGCGGTCTTTCGCGTGACCGGGCCCGGCCTGAGCGACATCACCGCCGTCCGGCGCTGCCATCCCGCTCCCGGAAGCCAGTGCCCGCAAGTCGTCCAGCCGTGGAAAGTGACCGTCGAGGTTCTGTGATGCCGCCGAACGTGTGTCCTAGTCCGTGAAGGCCTCCTTGAGGGACTCAGAGTCCCTCAAGGAGGCCTTCACGGACACCTCAGCTCGCGGGAACGTTCAACAACCGCAGCGTGCTGCCTTTCCCTCTGACGGCGAGAGTGCGGCCGTCGGGGCTGAACGTGAGGGCCGCGCCCGTGCCGCCCGTGGCGGCGCCGATCTGCTGCCCGGTGTCGATGTTCCACAGCCCCAGCGCACCTCCGACGGCGGCCAGGGTGCGGCCGTCCGGGCTGAGCGCGATCGAGGCGACCGCGTAGGGGACGGTGATGGGTCGACGCGCCTGGTTGTGGCTGGAGACGTCCCACAGCCGGACCGTCGTCGGCATGAAATCGTCGGGCGGCGAGGTCGCGGTCATGAGCAGCCGCCCGTCCGGGCTGAACTCGTATTCCTGGAGCTCGTCACCGGCGGACAAGGTGATCGGGTCGCCGATCTGCCGATGGCCGTCGACGTCCCACAAGGTCAGGTGGGTGCCCGTGGCGGGATCGATCCGGATGGTGACGGCGACCCGGCCGTCCGGGCTGAGCTTGACGCTGTGTTCGTCCGACGTGGCGCCGATTCCGCCGATCTCCCTGTCACCGGGCACATCCCAGAGACGCACGCCGAGGTCCGCGGAATCCTCGGCGGGTGTGACGGCCATGGCGCGGCCGTCCGCGCTCAGTGACACCTTCTCGACGGTGCCCTCCTTGGCCGGGTCGACGCGAAGCTGACCGGCCGCGCGGCCGGTGGCCGCTTCCCACGACTGCACGACGCAGGTCCCGTTGTCGACCTCCGTCGTGGTCAGGATGCGGCCGTCCGCGCTGAACGCCGTGTCGACGTCCCAGCTGTAGGTACCGAACGGCCCGAGGAGCCGGCCGATCTGCCGACGTCCCGCCACCTCCCACACCTGAACCGTCTGGTCGCCGTAAACGGTGGCCAAGGTGCGGCCGTCCGGGCTGAATTTGACCTTCTGCACGCTGTACGCGGTCGCGGGACCGGGCAGCTCACCGACTTGGGCGACCGTCGGCGGCGCCGGTGCCATCGGCGCAGGCCACAGTCCCCACGCCAGCAGAGCCCCGATCAGCGCCAGGGAATCGACGGTGAGAACCGCGCGGCGAGACGGCCTCCCGTATCCGGGACGATGCCGCGACCTGCCTGCCGCCCACGTCCAGCGCGCCAGCAGCAGTGCGGCGAGCAGGAAGACGCCGAGCACCACGGCCAAGGCGTCGGAGAACTCGAGCTCGACGTGCACGGGCATGCCCGGTATGCGTTCGAAATCCGCGAAAGCGACCAGCGCGGCCAGCAGGGTCGTGATGGTGACACCGGCACCGAGCAGGAACGCGGCGATACCGGCGGCCCGCCCCGAGCCCGCCCGGAAATGTCGAACCCCCTTGGCGCACAACACACCGACGAGCACGGCGTCGACGATGACCCCGGCCCTGAGGGCGATGGCGAGCTGGGTGGCGACCACGAGGGAGTCACCACCGGCGAGGCCGATGATCCCGCAGACCAGAAGCGCGGCGAACGCGGCGGCGAGCGCTGACAACGCCACCACGGTGTGCCGTCTCATCGGCAGGCGCGGGTCGATGACCGCTGTCTCACGGCGGGTCGCGGACTCCTGTGGCACGGTCTGCCGCCCGTCCAGCAGCGCCGTGGCCTGCTCGGCGGTCAGGCGCTCGGCCGGGTCTTTGTCCGTCAGGCCCCGGATGACCGGCGCCAGAGCGCCCGCCCTGACCGACTCCGGCAGGTCCTCCAGCAGAAGTGCCGCCAGGGTGGCCATCCCCGAACCCCGGTCGAACGGCGAAGCTCCTTCCACGGCGTGGTACAGGGTCACGCCCAGCGAAAACAGATCGGAGGCGGATGTCGCCCGCTCCCCCTTGGCCCGTTCCGGCGCGATGTAGGCGACCGAGCCGGCGACCATGCCCTCCGCGGTCATGGTCGCCTGTCCGGCGGCCTTCGCGATACCGAAGTCGGTGAGCATCGGTGTGCCGTCCGCGGCGAGCATGATGTTGTGCGGCTTGACGTCACGGTGGATGACGCCCGCCTCGTGACAGGCCGAGAGCGCCGACAGCATCGCCACCGCGATGCGCTGTGCCGCCGGCACGGGCACCGGCCCGCCGAGGTCGATCTCGTCGGCGAGAGACCGGCCGGGAACGTACTGCATGACCGTCCAGGGCACTCCGCGCTCGACGAGCACGTCGTGCACGGTGACGATGTTCGGATGGTCCCGCAGCCGAGCGGCGTTACGAGCCTCCGAAGTGGCGCGCTCGATCATCTCGGCGGTCACCCCGGCGCTGCTTCCCGGCGGAACCGCCACCTCTTTGACCGCGACTTCCACGCCCAGCGCGCTGTCCTCCGCCAGCCACACCCGGCCGTAGCCGCCGCGTCCCAGCTGCCTGACCAGCCGGTAACGACCGTCGGCGAGCGTCAGTCCGGGGGCGGCCTCGGTCCGCGGGACATTCGACGGCTGCATCAACTGTTCTCCGATGTCGGACAACGGGTCTTCACCCCTGAACCTAGCGCCCGAGGCAACACCGTGTCGCGGCATCGGCAGGATGCTGCCGAGAGCGATCCTCATTCCGGGCCGGTCCCCTAGAATGGAACCATGGCGGGGGATGAGCCGGACTACAAGAAGTGGGGCGTCATAGTCGGCACGATCAGTGCCGTATTCGCCATTCTCGCGGCACTCAATACGCTGATCGGGTTCAATCCGCTGCAGGATCTCGCGCCTTCCAAAACCCCCGATCCGACGGTTTCGCGGCCGCTCGCCGCGGAGACGAGCGCGCCGCGAACGACCCGGACCACCGCGGAGACGACCACTGACGAACCGGAAACGACCACCGAAGAGGCGGAGACGAGCACCACCCGGTCCACCGAGACGACACCGCCCGCCCGGCCCGCGTTCCAGGTGCGCTCCTCGCAATGGAACGGACCGTGCAACGACGTTGCGTGCTCGATGAGCGCCGTTTTCCGCAACAACGGCGGGACGGGATCCGGAACCGCGACCTTCTTCGTTCTGTGGCCGGACAAGTTCACTTATCTCGCCCAGTGTTCCGTCGTGCTGTCCCGGACAGCCGAGAATGATTTCACCACCGCCGGATGTATCGCGAGCAGCGCGCAGCTCCAGAACTATTTCCGCACGCACCGCGGCGGATCGGTGCGACTGTACGTCAAGGTCGAAAACTGACGCGGACACCCGGACTGATGCCTTTGCATCAGTTACTGCATTTAGGTGACCGGCAACCCTGCCCGAGGCGCGATATGTCACCATCGGTTGCGGGGAGGTCATAGCCATGCCGAATGAACCGGCCGCGGTGGAGATCGCGGATACCGTCGCGACGACGGTGATTCTTCGGCGAAATCAGAACGCGTATCGAGAATTTTCTGCCGTTACCGATGCGAGACGTCGCGATGTATCTGCGGCGGCTTCCGGCCTACATTGTCAGCGAGCCGCCCCGTGGACAAAGCGGCGTGACGACGGGAATGGGAGGCCACATGACGATTCGATTCGTTGACTCGAATGCGGAAGAACAGGCTGATTCGAACGAGGCCAGATCGGGCTACGATCCGGCGATTCTTCAGGAACTGCTGACACGACACGGTGCCCGGACCACCGCCGGACCGGTACTCGACACGGCGGAGAGGCGGCCAACGGCATACCGCCGGAACGCGCTGCTGATAGACGCGGACACGTGGAACGTGCAGGCGAAACAGGACGCCATCCGAACCACGCTGAAAGACGCGGGAATGGTGGCCGAAGACGCGGCGACCGAGATCGAGGGCGCGCCGATCCGGGTCACGGTGAACCCCGACGAATCCGGAAAACCCGTCGACGCCTCGAAAGCACTGGAGCAGCTGGACAAGGCCGCTCAAGACGACGCGTCCGAGCTCACCCCGGAAACCGCGGCGGAGGTCCACCCCGAGCCCCTGATCACCACCATGGCCGGTGCGCTGACGCTCGTGCCCTGGGCGATCAGTGTCGACCCGGTCGGGCAGTTCGGCCCCCAGCCCGGCGCCTACGGCAAAGTCGCGGTCAAGGTCCTGGCCGGACTGCCTCCGCGCCCCGGCCCTCGCGGCGGGCGGAGACCCGTGATCGCCGTGGTGGACACGGGCCTCGTACCGCATCCCGACTTGGACGTCTTCGAAGTGAACGGGGCCCCTTTCGAAGATCAGTTCATCACGGTCGCACCGGATATCCAGAACGCGATCTTCAGCAGCCACAGAAAGGCGCCGACCGCTTGCACGATGCGGTTCAAAGATCATGAAGAGAGGCCGTCGAACCTGCTGAACGGCACGGTCGACGAAGCGTTCGGGCATGGCACGTTCATCGCCGGGATCATCCGGCAGGCGGCACCGGCGGCACGGGTCCTCGCGATCAAGGCGGTGAACAGCGACAGGGTCGGTTACGCGGGAGACGCGCTGATCGCGCTGCACGGCATCCTGAACAGGGTCAAGGCAGCGCAGGAAAGGCCCCAGGACGAGGTGAAAAGGCTGGGGATGGTGGACATCGTCTCGTTCTCGGCAGGCTACTACGCCGACACCGATCGATGGCCCGGTACCAAGCAGCTGGTCAAGGTCATCGACGAGCTGACCGCGCGCGGCGTGCTCGTGCTGGCCGCGGCGGGCAACGACGCGACAGACCAGCGCTTCTACCCTGCCGCGCTGTCGACCAGACCCGTTGACGAGGGCTCGGGACCGCAGGTGATCGGGGTGGGCGCGCTGAACCCGGACGGGACCAAATCCCTGTTCTCGAACGAGGCCGCCTGGGTGAACTGCTGGGCGGACGGTGTCGCCGTGATCAGCACCTACCCGCCGCAGGTGAACGGGCCGTTCAACCCGCCGGGTGTGGCGAAGCTGGAGAGATGGGGCTACGACCCGGACAACTTCGCGAGCGGGTACGCGATGTGGAGCGGCACCTCGTTCGCCACCCCACTGGTCGCTTCCGCACTCGCCGAAGAACTCATGAACGTCGCCGAGGAAGACGCAGACCTCGCGCTGACGGACCTTGACAGGGAAAGCACGGTGAAGCGCGCACGCGAAGCGCTCGAGAGGGCGCGCGCGAGGTATCGATGAGCATCGCCGACACTGGACGGCCATCCTCGGGAACGCTGGATCACGAGCATCTCGCCGCGGTCTTCCTCGCCGCACGCGATGGTGACCGGTCCGCGTTCGACGAACTGATCGGCATCCTGACCCCCGTGCTGTGGCAGGTGGCCCGTGCTCAGGGGCTCGACCGGGACAGCAGCGCCGATGTCGTTCAGACCGTTTGGCTCACGTTGCTCGGTTCACTCGCGGAGGTCTGCTCGCCGGGCGCCTTGACCGCTTGGCTGGTCACGGTGACGAAGCGAGAGGCGTGGCGGGTGCGCACCGAGCACCGCGCCCACCGGCGGCTCGACGAGTCGGAGCTGCGCCAGGAGCCCGATCCGGGGCCAGGACCGGAGCAGCGCGCGCTGACCGAGGAAAGCCAGGTCCTGCTCTGGGCCGCGGTGAGCCGGTTATCGGAGAAATGCCAGTCACTGCTGCGCATCGTGGCGTTCGTGCACCGTCCGCATTACGACCAGGTCAGTGCCGCGCTCGGGATGAAACGGGGCAGTATCGGGCCGACCAGGAGCCGGTGCCTCACCGAGCTGCGGCGTCTGCTGACCACCGACCAGGGTGGGGTGCCGTGATGAACCTCCGGGAGCCGTCCGGCGGCGAACGAGTGGACGAGGTCGATTTCGCGATCCTCAGGAGAGTCAGGGAACTGTGGGAGGCCAAGGATCCGCTGCCGCCGGACCTGATCGATCGCATCCGCTTCGCCGCGGAGATCGAAAGTGCGGATATCGCGGTGCTGCGTCCGGCGGACGCCCCGGAGCACGCCGCCGCGCGGGGTGACGAGCCTGTCCGGCAGCGCACCTTCACCTGCACCTGCGACGAGCTCACGGTCATGGTGAACCTGACCTCCGCCGGGCACGGGACGGTCCGGGTCGACGGCTGGCTGACCCCGCCCGGTCGCCACCGGGTCGAGGTGCGCACTTCGACGGGTTCACTGGAGACCGAAGCCGACGCGGGTGGGCGATTCGCCGTCCAGCCCGTGCTCAGCGGCCCGGCCCAGCTGATCGTCAGCGTGTCCCCGCGCACTTTCGTCACGCCCACGATCGAGCTGTGAGGGGAGATCCGGCTTGGCTGCACCGCATCTGACGGACCGGGTACAGACCCTGCATGTCGCCGGGGTCGAAGCGACGAACAACGGGGATCCGCTGGCGGGCAGGCGCATGCTGCTCACCGCCTTGCGGCTGCTGGGCTGGCCTCAGGCGGCCGTTGGCGAACCGGCGCAGGTCGTGCGGGTGCTGAACAGTCTCGCCGGGGTCGAGGTCGTGCTCGGCAACACCGAGCACGGCTTCGAACTCCTCGACGCGGCCGACGCGATGGTCGAACAAGACGGTCGAGGACTGCTTCTGCAGCAACGCGGTCTCCTGCTGGTGCTGGTCGGCCGCCTGCCCGAAGCGCTGTATTGCCTCGACGACGCCATCCCCCTGCTTTCCGCGGCTGGCGAGGAAGTCGTGCTGGCGAGGGCGTTGCTGAATCGCGCGCTCCTGCATCAGGTCGCCGGGCGGGTCCGTCCGGCGATGGCGGATCTCGACCGGTGCACGGAAATCGCCCGGCACCACGAGTCCGAACGTGGCCTCGTCGCGAAAGCCCTGCACGGTCGCGGTCAGTGCAAGGTGCTCACCGGAGACATCCCCGGAGCGTTGCGTGACTTCGACGCGGCAGGGCGTGCCTACGAGCGTGTATCCGACGGCATGCTGGCCCCGCTCGCGGTGGACAAGGCACGGGCGCTGCTGGCTGTCGGCCTGCCGAGCGACGCCGCCGTCGAACTCGACTCCGCGTTGACCCGGTTCGCCGCGTCGCGAATGGACCAGGAACACGCCGAAGCCGAACTCACCCGCGCGTGCGCGGCGCTGGCGGCCGGTGAGCACGAGGAGGCCCGCAAATGGGCGATGCGGGCCAAGCGCCACTTTCACCGGCGCAGGAACGAGACCTGGGCCGCGATCGCCACTTTGACGGTGCTGCGCGCCGATCTCGAAACCGGCAGGGGCCTGGCGGCCGTCGCCGCGACAGGGGCCGCGCTCGACAAACGACTGCGCGTGCTCGGGCTGTACAACGACGCCGACGTCGCCTTGCTGCTGTCGGCGTCGGCGCACATCTCCCTGCACGACCACGGCACGGCCACGAGCCAGCTGACGCGGGGCGAGCGGCCCGGCGCACCGCTGATGACCCGGTTGCTGCGACGCCTGGTGCAGGCCGAACTCGGTGCCGCGCAAGGCAACCGGCGCAAGGCGTTCGCACAGGCCCAAGCCGGTTTGGCGCTCCTTCGTGGCCACCGCGGTCAATTCGGCAGCCTCGACCTGCGAACCGGTATGACCTCGCTCGGCGGGGAACTCGCAGGCATCGGCCTCGCCGCGGCGATGGAGACCGGGAACGCGCGGGTCATTCTGCGCTGGGTGGACCGATCGCGCGCGCAAGCCTTCCGGGTCCGACCCGCGCACGCGCGAGCCGACGACGGGACGCTGGACGCCGTCGCCGAACTCCGCCACCTCACGCACCAGGCCCGGATCGCGGAGCTGGCGGGCCGCGGCGACCCGGTGACCCTGCGTCGGTGTGCCGAACTGGAACGAGAAATCAAGGCCAAGGACTGGCAGACCGACGGCACCGGCGAGTTCCACCACGAGGCCACTTACGACGAGGTGCTGTCCGAGCTGTCCGACGCGGACAGTGTCATGGTCAGCTTTCTCGTGGACCGCGGCGAAATCCGGGGACTGGTCACCGGCGGCGGCTCGCACTCGTTGCTGCGCCTGGGTGACCTCGCGACGGTCTCCGAAGCACTCGCCCGCTTGCGCGGCGACCTGAACGCCTCGTGCGGGCGTGTCCTGCCGTCCGCGCTCGATCAGGTGATCCGCGCTTCGATCCAGCGGCAGCTGGCCGTGCTGGAGCAGCAGCTGGTGCGTCCCTTGCTGCCGATGCTCGGCGATCTCGACGTGGTCCTGGTACCCACCGGGATCCTGACCTCGGTCCCGTGGGGACTGTTCCCCCTGCTGCGCGGCCGTCCGGTGACGGTGACTCCGTCCCCCTCGGCCTGGCTCGCGGCCAGGCAAGCCTGGAGTCGTGAACCGGCACGCGACGGACGCGCGCTCGTGGTCGCCGGGCCCGCGCTCGACCACGCGAAGGAAGAAGCCGAACGGCTCGCGTCGATCTATCCGGACGGAATCGTTCTGCACGGCCGGGACGCCACCGTGGAAGCGACACTGAAAGCGATCGATCAATCGACCATCGCGCATTTCGCGGCGCACGGTCATCACGAGCAGGAGAACGTGCTCTTCTCCCGGCTCGACCTGGCGGACGGTCCGTTGATCGCCTACGACGTCCATCGGCTCGAATCAGTTCCGGAGCACGTCGTCCTGTCCGCTTGCGATGTCGGGCAAGCCGTCGTCCGGGCGGGCGACGAGATACTCGGGTTCACCGCCGCACTTCTTTACAGCGGCTGTAAAACGGTGGTGTCCAGTGTCGCCAGGGTCGACGACCACGCGGCCGTCGAGGTCATGGACGCCTACCATCGATCGCTGGCTCGCGGGGTCGTGGCGCCACGTGCCCTGGCGGACGCCCTTGCCGGCGAGCCGTTGATGCCTTTCGTCTGTTTCGGCAGTTCCTGAGCCGGGCGGTCACCCGGCCGAACGCACGGAGAGTTCGATTCCGCCGCCGCAGTCCTTGGTGACCGACGTGTACCCGTTGGACGGGTCTCGCACCCAGTCGGTGTACTCCGGGGGAAGCATCGGCAGGTTGTCGGCGACCACGAGGGCACCGGACGGCATTTTCGGTTCGAGGAGCCGGAGAACCGGGAGATACAGTTCCTTCCAGCCGTCCAGCAGCACGAAGTCGACCGGACCGGTGACGTCGGCCAGCACTTCCCGTGCGTCGCCCTCCACGATCTGGGCGAATTCCGCCAGCCCGGCGTCGGCGAGGTTCCGGCGGGCGGCGGTGACCTTGCCCGCGTTCAGTTCCACGCCGAGGACCCGGCCCGCCTGGTTGTCCCGGACGGCGGCACCCAGATAGATCGTCGAGGCGCCGAAGGAAGTGCCGAACTCCACGACGGTGGACGGCCGTGCGGTGCGGACCAGGGTGTACAGCAGCCTGCCGACCTCTCTGTCGACCGGCAGCGCGGCGTCACCGCAGAGTTCGGCGAACTGGGCGGCGCTCGGGGTCGAGCGCCGCGACGCCGCACGGGCCCGGCGCATCACCCGTGCGTCGCTTCGCCAAGACCGCGCGTAGATCTTGTCGAGAACACGCGTCAGCTCGGGATCGTCGAGTGCCGAATTCACGATCCCACCGCCGCGGCGCGAACGTGCCCGGTCAGGATCCCGGCGATCTCGGGCCAGTGGTCCTTCAGGTAGAAATGCCCGCCGGGGAACGTCCGCCTGGTAAAGCCACCGGTGGCATGCAGCGCCCACGCTTGGGCCTGTTCGTCGTCCACGGCGGGATCGCTGTCGCCGGTGAGCACCGTCAGCGGGCACCGCACGGTCGCGCCAGGGTCCGCCCGGTAGCGCTCGATCGCGCGATAGTCGTTGCGGAGCACCGGAACGACCATGGCGACCAGATCCTCGAAATCGAGCAGCTCCGGTTCGATCCCGCCGAGGGCGACGAGGGAGTCCAGCATTTCCGCGTCCGAACCCGGATGCAGCGGCGTTTCGTGCCCGCAGGACGGCGCCCGCCGCCCGGAGGCGAACAGGCCTCGCACCTGACCGCCGTCACGCTCCAGGCGCCTCACCACCTCGAAGCCGACGGTCGCGCCCATGCTGTGCCCGAACAGGGTCAGCGGACTCTGGGCCCACTCCCCCAGTGCGGCCGTGATCTCGTCCGCGAGCACCCCGATGTCGTCGACGAGCGGCTCACGGCTGCGGTCCAGCCTGCCGGGGTACTGGACGGCGAGCACCTCCACGGCCGGAGCGAGGGCACCGGACAGGCCGTGGAAGAAGTTCGCCGAGCCGCCCGCGTGCGGCAGGCACACGACCCTCGCTTCGGCGCCCTGGTTCGGATGGAACCGGCGGATCCAGCTGCCTGTCACGATTTCGCGGTCTTCCGGCCGACGTAGCCGGCGACGACCAGCGCGCCGATGAACAGCAGGGCCGCGGCGATCGCCATGGCGGGACCGTAGTTCTCCGCCGCGTCGGCGCTCGAACCGATCATCGCGCCGAGGATGGCCACGCCGAGCACCGCGCCGGTCTGCCGGAACGCGTTGAGCGCGCCGCCGCCGATCCCCGCCCGTTCCTTGGGCACGGAGCCGATCACCGCGGTGATGAGCGACGGCATCGCGAAGGAGATCCCGAATCCGAGCAGGAGCAGCCCCGCCATCGTCACCACGATCGGCGCCGAGGCATGCATGAACGGCACCTGGACGGCTGTTCCGGCACCCATCAGCACGAATCCGAGCGTGGCCGGGACACGCGGCCCGATCTTCGCGACGAGACGGCCCGCGTACGCGCCGTTGAACGCCGTCGGCAGAGTCAGTGGCAGGAACAGCAACCCGGTTTCGATCGCGCTGGCCTTGTTGACCGTCTGGAAGAACAGCGACAGCACGAACATCGCCCCGGACAACCCGAAATTGACCAGCAGACCGGCGAACAGCCCGGCGGAGAACACGGGTGCCTTGAACAAGGACATCGGCAGCATCGCATCGTCTCCGCGCGCCTGGCGCCGCTTCTCGATCAGGACGAACGCGACACCCGAGAGAACAGCCGCGGCCAGCGAGCCGTACACGACCGGATCACCGAATCCGCTGGTGCCGCTGGCGATGAGCCCGTAGGTGAGCAACGCCAGCGCCGCCACGGCCGTGAACTGCCCCGGCAGGTCGAGGCTTCGCGCGCGGTTCGGCGCCGTCGGCGGCGCGTACTTCCTGGTGAGCGCGATACTGAGCACGGCGACCGGGATGTTGATCGCGAAAATCGCCTGCCAGCCGAGGGTGTCGGTGAGCAGCCCGCCGACCAGCGGTCCGGCCGCGAGCGCGACGCCGGTGATGGCCGCCCAGACGCCCATCGCCTTGGCGCGGCGGGCAGGATCGGGATAGCCGTTGACGAACAGCGCCATCGAGGTGGGCAGCAATCCGGCGCCGACGATGCCGAGCAGGACCCGCAGCGTGACCAGTGTGCCGGTGTTCTGCGCGAAGATCGACAACGCCGAGATCAGCGCGAAGGCCGCGGAACTGGCCAGGAACAACCGTTTGGCGCCCAGCCGGTCGGACAACGCGCCCGCGGTGAGCAGTAACGCGGCGAACGCGAGCGTGTACCCGTTCGAGATCCACTGCAGGGAATCGACGGACGCCTTGAACTGGTCCGCGATCGCGGGCAGCGCGACGACCACCACCGTGGTGTCGAGCAGTACCATGAAGTATCCCAGGGAAATGCCCAGCAGCAGCCAATCACGCTTCTTCGGTTCGGCCGTCTGGGTCGTGTTCCCTGGTTGCCGCGCTTGAGTAGTCACTGCTTCATTCCTCGATCGGTCGGCGCTCGCCGGACTCGGACATCAACTAAAGTATCACTGTAGTCACAGCTCCGGCAATAGCCTTGGTCGCATGACCCTTCACGCACGGTCACATCCGGGCGGCGGCGGTCTTGCGCCGGGACACCGACCAGCGTCGGGTGATCGGCCGCTCGACCCCCGCGTACAGCGCCCAGGAGACGAGGAGCGTCAGCACGGCCTGCCCGGCGATGATCGCGAAACCCGCCGGAGTGGAGAACAGATCCGGGCCGAGCAGCTTCCTCGTGAAGGCGAGGACGATGTAATGCACCATGTAGAACGCGAAGGAGATCTCCCCCAGCCAGACCATCGCCCGGTTGCGGAACAGGGTGAACCGGCCCTCGTTGTCCGCGATCGCCGCGGCCGCGGTGAGCATGACCGCCGGCACGAGGAAGACCACGCGCAGCCCGTACAGGTAGGGCACGAAGAAGCACACGACGTAACTGGCGGCGACCAGGAGGCCGGACCACAGCATGCCGATGTCCCGCCAGCGCCCCAGCATCACCGCCCTGGCGACGAGGATGCCGAGCCCGAAGTCGAGCAGCCGCGGAATCGGCAGGATGTAGGCGAACCAGTAGTGGATCGGCGAGGTGCCGTCCGCGTGCGCCATCACCTCGGGCCCTGCCGGGACCAGCAGCGTGGTGATCAACGGGGTGGCGGCGACGGCCACGATGGCGCCGATGATCCAGAACTTCAGCCGCTGCGCCGGAATCCGGCGGACGCCGAGATAGATCAACGGGAAGGCCAGGTAGAAAACGGCTTCGACGGCCAGCGACCAGCTGGGCGGGTTGACCGGCAGATGACTGGTGAAGTACGGCGTCCAGACCTGGAGCATGAACAGGCTGCCGAGCGATTGGAACAGGGTGGCCTTCGCGCCCACGTACAGCACCATCGCCAGGATCCACGCCACCACGTAGTTCGGCATGATCTTGACGAACCGGCGCCGCCAGAACGACGTCGCGGAATCGCCGTCGCGCGCCGACCACGTCAGCACGAATCCGCTGAGCACGAAGAAGAACGTGACACCCAGCGCGCCGATCTGGCCGACCACCTGGTTGTACTTGTGCGCGGCGCCGTCGTCGGCGAGCAACCGTATTTCGGGGAACGGCAGCGACGCGTGGAAGACGAACACGAGGAAGGCGGCGGGAAAACGCAGGCCGGTCAGCGACGGCAGCCTGCCGACCCGGCGCCGGTCGGCCGGGACGGTTCCGTCATCCGGGCCGACGACGGGCGCGGACTGTTCACTCAAGGACATAGAAGGTCGCTTCCTGAAAGAAAGAGCTACGGATCGTGGTCGGGGCAGCTGGAGTCGAACCAGCAGCTGCTGCCGTGACTTCGACAGGACGTACACCACCTACGTGCCCCGGTGTCCGGCGGCGCAACGATCTTCGCCTCGCCACCAGGACGTCATCCGGCGGAGGTGCTACCAAGACGTCAGGGAGAACCTGTCGTGGAGCGCACGGGCCTCCATCGCGAACTCCCGGATCTGTTCCGCCTTGACGACCATCTTCTCGTCGTCGGCCTTCTTCGCGATCTCCACCAGCCAGTCGTAGGCGTCGCCGGGATGCACGTCGTAGGTGAAGTGCACTTTGGACAGCAGGAACAGCAGATCGCGGAAGTTCTGCCGTTCGATCACCTTGGACAGCGAGAGGATCCGGTCGCGGTGCTCCTGGGTGAACGGCTTGCGGGTGACGATCTCAGGGGTCGCGCCGGGGTCGTAGACCGTGGGGTCGGCGAAGATCTCCTTCTCGTCGAAACCCCCGTCGAAGGCGAAGTCGATGCACAGCGATTGCCTGCTGTGCTCGGAGAAGTTGATCGCGGCGTGCACCGTCGCGGCGTCGAGGAACCAGATCTCCCCCGGCCGCATGTGGATCACGGTGTCCTCATTGGAATGGAACGCCTGCGGGCTGTCCTCCAGCACCATGAACGTGCGGAAGTAGCGGTCGACGTCCTGGTCCAGCTCCACGAAGTCGCGGTGCGGGATGACCACGGCGTTCTTCAAGTTCCTGGTACGGGCCATCTTCAGCCTGTCGCCGACGAAGACGGTCTGCACGATCTCGCGAAGGTAGGGAACCCGCGCGGCGTGCTCGGTGGCGATCGCACTGCCCGGCACGTCCCGGTAGAGCCGGTCCTCGCCCTCGCCGGTGGCGTTCCACAGTGGAATGTTCTTCCAGAACCCGTTGCTGAACTCGTCGTATTCCTCTTCGACGGTCGGCACCGAGGCGAGATAGCCGAGATCCTTCGCCAGCCGTGTCCGGTCGAGTTCGATCTTGCCGAGAATATGTGAGCGCATCTGATCTCCCTGTTGCCCGAGTCGACCATTCCTACCTTAACAGTGGATATAATGATAGTCTAGGTTGTATGCCGGGTGTCGAGATCAGTGGAGTTTCAGGTGAGTCCGTCGTGGTGACGGGTGCCGCGCGGGGCATCGGCCGCGCGGTCGCCCACGCCTTCGCCGAGGCGGGCGCGCGAGTGGCCCTGTGGGATCGCGACCAGGCGGTCGAAACCGCCGCGAGCGAGCTCCGGGCCGCCGAAGACACGCGGACCGTCGCGGTGCGCGCCGACGTGTCCGATCCCGCCGACGTCCGGAAAGCCTTCGACCACAGCGAATCCGTACACGGCGACGTGGCCGTCGTGGTGCACGCCGCGGGTGTGCTGCGGACCGGTTCCGCGCTCGGGATGTCCGATGAGGACTGGCAGGAATGCCTGTCCGTGAACGCCACGGGCACGATGCTCGTCGCCGCCGAGGCGGCCCGGCGCATGGCGCCGCGCGGACGCGGCGCGATCACGGTGATCGCCTCGAACGCGGCCGCCACACCGAGGATCGGCATGGCCGCCTATTGCGCGTCGAAGGCCGCCGCGGCGGCCTTCACCCGCAGCCTCGGGCTCGAGGTCGCCGGCCGGGGCGTGCGCTGCAACATCGTCTCCCCCGGCTCGACCGACACCGCGATGCTGCGCGAAAGCTGGACCGGCGACGCGGACTTCGCGAGCACGCTCGCCGGTGATCCCGCCGCGTTCCGGCTCGGCATCCCGCTCGCCAGGATCGCGACGCCGGACGACGTCGCGCGTGCCGCCCTGTTCCTGTCCTCCGACGCCGCGCGTCACATCACGCTGCACGACCTGCGCGTGGACGGCGGCGCGACGCTCGACCTGTGACCCCGAAACCAAAAGAAAGGCCGCACCATGGCGATTCCGCCGATCGACGCCTATCCACTGCCCTCGCCCGCCGAACTGACCGCGAACCGGGTCCACTGGCGGTTGGACACCACACGGTGCGCGCTGCTCGTCCACGACATGCAGAAGTACTTCATCGACGCCTTCGACCGCACCACCGAACCGGCGTCCGCCCTGATCGAGAACATCCGCCTGATCCGCGAAATCTGCCGCCAGAACGGGATTCCGGTCATCTACACCGCCCAGCCGGGGAATCAGCACCCGTCGCGGCGCGGCATCCTGGCCGATTTCTGGGGAACCGGCCTGGTTTCCGGCCGCGACGAAGAGATCGTCGACGACCTCGCGCCGAACGAGGTCGACATCTTCGTCACCAAATGGCGTTATTCCGCGTTCCAGCGCACCGACCTCGCGCAGCTGCTCAACCGGCACGGCCGCGATCAGCTGATCATCACCGGCGTGTACGCGCACATGGGCTGCATGCTCAGCGCGGCCGAGGCGTTCATGAACGACATCGAACCGTTCATGATCTCCGACGCCACCGCCGATTTCAGCCGGGCGGAACACCTCGGCGCGCTGGACTACGTCGCCAAGCGGTGCGGCACGGTGCTGCCGACCGACCGGGTGATCACGTCGCTGATCGAACGCAGTGCGGCCTAGGCCGCTTCGCGGACGCTCCCGCGATGGCGGCACCGTGGAGGGGGTGGTCACGGTGCCGCCATCACGCCCGGCGAACCGGGCGCAAGGCCGCCGATCGTCAGCCGGTGCGGGGGACAGGCTGCTCGACGGCACCGAGTGCGGTGAGCATCGTGGCGAACTTGGCCGAAGTCTCGGCGAGTTCGGCCAGGGGATCGGATTGGGCGACGATCCCGCCGCCCGCGTACACCCGCACGCTCAGCCCGTCGGCCGCGATCTCGCCGCAGCGGATGGCGACCATCCATTCGCCGTCGCCGTTGCCGTCGCACCAGCCGATGGCGCCCGCGTAGAACCCGCGGTCGCCTTCGATCTGCGCGATGGCCTTGGCCGCTTCGGCCCGCGGGCTGCCGCACACCGCGGCGGTGGGGTGGATGGCCAGCGCGAGGTCGAGCGCGCTGGTGCGCTCGTCGCGCAGGGTGCCGGAGATCGGGGTGCCGAGATGCCACAGTGCCGGGGTCTGCACCAGGCTCGGCGCCTCCGGCACGTCGAGTTCGTCGCAGAGCTCACCGAGCGAGGACTTCAGCCCTTCGACGACGATCGCGTGTTCGGCGAGGTCCTTGACCGAGAGGGCGAGCCGCGCGGCCACGGCGGCGTCCTGGTCCACAGAGGACTCCCGTTTGGCGGTGCCTGCGAGCGGGAAGCAGGTGACGTGCCGCCCGGACCGGCGCACCAGCACCTCCGGGCTCGACCCGACCAGGGTGCGGCCGCGATAGTCCGCGCCCGCCGGGCTCAGGTCCACACAGAACCCGTTGTTGCCCGCGTCGTCCGACACCAGGCGCTGCACCAGCATCGTCGGCAGGATCGGCGCTTCCGCGCGCACCAGGAGAGACCTGGCGAGCACCACTTTGGTCAACGGGTCGTCGGGAGCGCGCAGCCGCTTCAGCGCCGTTTCGACGGCTTCGACGTGGCGCGCCGGGCTGGGAAGACTGTCGGACACCGTGCACGCCGGGATGGGACTCGGTTTCGGGTAGCCCTGCCAGACCCGCCGCTGGCGGTACAGGTCGACGGGCACGGTCAGCGCGGAAGGGTTCGCGGTGTCGAAGGGCAACGCCCCGACGACGGCCGGAACGGTTCCCTCACGCAACCTCCGAGCCGCCTCGTGCGGGTCGTCGAGGGTGTCGCGAACGCCTTGCGACTGCACCGAAAGATGCGGTCTGGACAGGATGAACGGGGTGACCCGCCGCTGCGCCTGGCCATTCCCCTTGGCTTGATCCACTACGCTGGTCACAAGTTCTAGACTATCATGATATTAATGATCCGGGTAGAGTCCGGGGAGGCGGCACGGGGACCGCGTATCGCACGAATCTCTTGATCCACAAGGAAATGGGGGCGGCATGCCGCACGACGCCGAGCACGTGCCTTGGCCGGCCGAAGACGTCGTCCGCTATCGCGACGCGGGATGCTGGACAGGGCAGACTTTCGGGCAATCGCTGGCCGAACGGGCGGCCGCGCACGGCGACCGGTGCGCGGTCCGCGACCAGGACCGGCGGCTGACCTACGCCGAGCTCGACACCGCCGCCTCGTCGCTGGCGACCGGCCTGCGCGCGCTGGGCATCGCGCCGTCGGACCGGGTGCTCCTGCACCTGCAGAACAGTGTGGAGTTCGTCGAAGTCCTCTTCGCACTGTTCCGTCTCGGCGCGATACCGGTCATGGGACTCCCGGCGCACCGGCACGCGGAAATGGCCGCGAACGCCGCGGCCACCGAAGCCGTCGCCGTCATCGTGCCCTCGCACGGGGCCGGATACGACTTCGTCGGCCTCGCACAACGGGTCCGCCGGGAAACCCCCTCGGTGCGGCACGTGATCACCGTCGGGCCGGGAACCGCGAAGACCGACGCGGGTGAAGACCTGTTCCTGACTCCCGGATCCCTGCCGGGACCGAGCGCGGGCGCGATCGCCTTGCTCCAGCTTTCCGGTGGCAGCACGGGAATCCCGAAACTCATCCCGCGCACGCACGACGACTACCTCTACAGTGTCCGGCGCAGCGCGGAGATCTGCCGCCTCGACGCGTCGGCGGTCTACTTCGCCGCGCTTCCGGCAGCGCACAACTTCACCCTCAGCTCGCCGGGCATTCTCGGCACGCTCTGGGCGGGCGGGACGGTCGCGCTCAGCCGGGATCCCAGCCCGTCGGCCGCTTTTTCCTTCATCCGGGAGACCGGGACGACCATCACCGGCCTGGTGCCGCCGCTGGCCCGGCTCTGGGTCGAGACCGCCGAACGCCTGGCGGATCCGGACATCGGCTCGCTCCGGGTGCTGCAGATCGGGGGCGCCCGTTGCCCGGACGAACTCGCCGCCCGTGTCACCCCCGCGCTCGGGGCCACCGTGCAACAGGTGTTCGGGATGGCCGAGGGGCTGGTCTGTTACACCCGGCTGGACGACGAAGCCGAGGTCTTGACGACCACGCAGGGGCGCCCGATGTCCGAATTCGACGAGATGCTGGTCGTCGACGAGTTCGACCGGGAGGTGCCGCCCGGCGAGCCGGGCAGGCTGCTCACCAGGGGGCCGTACACGATTCGCGGCTACTACCGCAACGAAGCGGCGAACCGGCGTTCCTTCACCGAAAACGGCTGGTACCGCACGGGAGACATCGTGCGCGTCCGCCCGGACGGCAACCTGAGCGTGGTGGGGCGCTCCGGCGACTTCATCAACCGGGCAGGCGAAAAGGTGTCGCCGGAGGAACTCGAAGGGCAGCTGCGCGGGCACCCGTCGGTCAAGGATCTGCTCGCGGTCGGCATGACCGATCCCGCGCTGGGCGAACGCACCTGCGTGTTCGTCGTTCTCTCCGAAGCCGACGCGAAGCCGACTCTCGGCGAACTGCGCGCTTTCGGCAGGGAACGCGGCTTGGCCGATTGGAAACTCCCGGACGAGCTCAGGATCGTGCCCGACTTCCCGAAGACCGGTGTCGGGAAAGCGAGCAGGAAAGCACTCCGCGAGGAACTTCGCGGTTGACCCGGCCTTCTCCGTCAAGGCAGTCACGTCGCCCCGGCGACCTTCAATGAGATGGGAACCATGTCGAAGATAAGTCATGAGCAGATGACGGCGGACATCGCCGAGGCCATGGGCGTCGGCGTCGACGAGATCCGCGCGGACGTCAATTTGCGGGACGCCGGGCTGGATTCCATCCGGCTGATGTCCCTGGTCGAGAAATGGCGGGCGGAGGGCATCGAAGGCGCCGACTTCGTGACCCTGGCGACCGAACCGACGGTCGGCGCGTGGGCCACCGCGATCACCGGGGAAGACGCGCAGTCCGGCGTCGAAACCGTTCACTAACCAATACCGGAAGAGGCTGGCCAGATGGAAACTCGTACGGAAAACGTTGACGTCGTCGTGGTCGGCGGCGGACCAGGCGGCTCCACCGCCGCGACACTGCTGGCGCGGCGCGGACGCTCGGTCGTCCTTCTCGAAAAGGAGCAGTTCCCGCGCTACCAGATCGGCGAATCGCTGCTGCCCTCGACGGTGCACGGGATCTGCCGTCTGCTCGGCGTGGAAAAGGAGATGGAGGCCGCCGGGTTCATGTACAAACGGGGCGGCAGTTTCCGCTGGGGCACCAACCCGGTCCCCTGGAACTTCCTGTTCTCGATCTCGCCGGAGTTCTCCGGCCCGACTTCGCACGCCTATCAGGTGGAACGGGCGAAGTTCGACGACATCCTGCTCAAGCACGCCGCCGCTTCCGGGGTCGACGTGCGTGAACGGAGCGAGGTCATCGCCGCGGTGCGCGACGAGGAAGCCGTGCGCGGCGTGACCTATCGCGACGCCGACGGGAACGAGCACGAGATCTCCGCGCGCTACGTGATCGACGCGTCCGGGAACCGCAGCAGCCTGTGGAAGGCCACCGGGGGCGAACGTCAGTACTCCGAGCATTTCAAGAACGTCGCCGTGTTCGGCTATTTCGAGGGCGGCGGCCGCCTTCCGGGGTCGAACAGCGGCAACATCCTCTGCGAGGCGTTCGGCGAGGGCTGGCTGTGGTACATCCCGCTGACCGACGGGCTGACCAGTGTCGGCGCGGTGATCAGCCGGGAGCACGTGGCACAGATCCAGGGCGATCGCGAAGCGGCGCTCATGCGGTTCATCGGCAAGAGCTCCTACGTCAAGGACATGCTGACCACCGCGACACGGGTGAACGACGACAGCATGTACGGGGAGATCCGCATCCGTAAGGACTATTCCTACGCGAACACGAAGTTCCACGCCCCCGGTATCGTGCTCGTCGGTGACGCCGCGTGCTTCATCGACCCGGTCTTCTCCACCGGCGTCCACCTCGCCACCTACGCCGGTGTGCTCGCCGCGCGGTCCATCAACAGCGTGTTCGAAGGGAACGTCGACGAGTCTCGCGCCTTCGCCGAGTTCGAAGGCCGGTACCGTCGGGAGTACTCCGTCTTCTACGAGTTCCTGTCCTCCTTCTACAACATGGAGCAGGCGGAAGACTCCTACTTCTGGCAAGCGAGGAAGGTGACGAACCTGTCCGAGTCCTCTTTCGAGTCCTTTGTGTCGCTGGTCGCCGGTGGTTTCTCCCACGAGCGTGTCCTGACCGATCCGAACGAGGTCGCGGAACGGTTCGAGCAGTCGACGCGTCAGATGGCGGAGGCCGCCGAGCGCACCGGCGGCATGGAGACCGATTCCGGGCAGCGGATGAACCACCTGTTCGGCACGCCGGTCGTGCGCGAGGTCATGGAGGAGATGAACGCCATCCAGGCACGGGGTGTGGCGGGCGAGGCGCTGGTCGAACCGCCGTTGCTGCCCGACGGCCTGGTTCCGACCGAAGACGGCCTCGGCTGGGCGGAACCCGCGGTGGTCCCCGCCTGACCGTCCTTGTCCCGGCGGCCGCGCGGGAATCCTCGCGCGGCCGCCGTTCCCATTCCAGGTCATGAGGGGACTTGAGATGACCAACCCGTTCGACGACACCCACGGGACCTTCCACGTCCTGGTGAACGAAGACGCGCAGTATTCGCTGTGGCCGGTGTTCGCCGGGATCCCGGCAGGCTGGCGGCCGGTACTCGAAGACGCCACCCACGACGACGCGCTGGCCTTCGTCGAAGCCAACTGGGCCGAGCCCGGAATGGCGGGCACGCGGGGGAAGTCGCCTTGCTGACAGTGCATGTGGTGGCCGCGCTGGCCGCCATCCTGGCGCTGGCCTGGCTGGGACGCGTGACGGCGAAGGCACTGCGGCAGCCGGAAGTCATCGGCGAGATCGTCGCGGGACTGTTCGCCGGCCCCGTGGTGGTCGCGCTGTTCGGCGACGGCACGCTCGGGGACCTGCTCCCCCAGCGAGTGCTCGACCTGCTCAAACTCATCGCCGAAGCGGGTCTCGCGCTGTTCCTCATCGGTGTCGCGCACAAGCTCCGGCTGGGCGACCGGCGACCGGGCAGGAAGGCTTCGGGCTGGCTGGCCGTCTGCGCTTTCGTGCCGCCGCTGCTGACCGGCGGGCTGCTCGTCGCCTGGATCGTGGCGCAGGACGATCCCGTGGTGCGCGGTCACGCCCCGTTTCCCGCCTTCCTGCTGATGGTCGCGGTGGCGATGTCGATCACCGCGGTCCCGGTGCTGGCCAGGATCCTCGCCGACCACGGTCTGCTCGACTCGCTGATCGGCAGGCTCGCCATGGTCTCCGCGATCCTCATCGACGTCGCGGGCTGGCTGCTGCTGTCCGTGGCCGTCGGCCTGGCGTCGGGCAGCCTGGCCGGGCTGCTCCGCTCGACGGCCGTCCTGGTCGCCGGGGTACTGGGCGCGTTGGCGCTGCGACGGGTGCTGCGAACCCCGGCCGCGACCCGGCTGGCGACCAGGGCGCCGCGCGTGGTCGCCGTGGCGCTGGGCGTCGCCGCCATCGCCGCGGCCCTCGCCTTCGAACACGGCGGGCTGACCGCGGTCTTCGGAGCCGTCGTGCTCGGACTGGCCGTCCCGGCGGGCGCGGACACTCCGTGGCGGGTCCCCGTGGCGTCGGTGACCAGTGCCGGCCGCACGCTCGTACCGGTGTTCTTCGTGGTCACCGGGGTCACCGTGCTCACGTCCGGCTTCCACGCCGCGCAGTGGCCGCTCATCGCGCTGACCGTCGCGCTCGGCGTCGTCGGCAAGCTCGGCGGCGGGTACCTCGGCGCGCGGCTCGGCGGCAGCCGTCGTCGTGAGGCGGCACGGGCCGGGGTGCTGATGAACACCCGCGGCCTCACCGAGCTCATCGTGCTGAAGGTCGGGTTCAGCGCGGGGATCCTGACCGCTCCCCTGTTCCTCGCCATGGTGATCATGGCGCTGGTCGCGACCGCCATGACCGGCCCCTGCCTGCTGATGCTCGACACCGTCGGGATCAAGCGCGGATCGCCGGCGCGGACGGGTTCCGCATGAAGCGCTTCCGGCCGGGAGCCGAACGCTCCCGGCCGGAACCGGCTCAGTCCAGTGCGGCCGCGAGCTGCGACACGGTCGGGTTGTCGAACACCACGCGGATCGAGACCTTCACCGCGAACTCCTCGCTGAGCCTGGTGACGAGCCTGGTCGCCAGCAGCGAATGCCCGCCGAGCTGGAAGAAGTCGTCGTCGGCGCCGATCTTCGACAGGCCGAGCACCTCCTCGAACGCCTTCACGACCCGCCTTTCCGCGTCGGTCTCCGCCGGACGGCTTCCCTCCACCACCTCGAAGTCCGGCTCCGGCAACGCACGCCTGTCGAGTTTGCCGTTGGGCGTCATCGGGATGCGGTCCACGGTCACGAAGAACGACGGGACCATGTGATCGGGCAGGTTCTCCCGCGCGGCGTCCCTGGCCGCGGCAGGCAGGTCCACCACCGCCGCGCCCGGACCGGCGACGAGGTAGGCGACCAGGACCAGCGCCCCGCTCGGCGCGGTTTTCGGGACCACGACACAGTTCCCGACCCCGGCGGCGGCCCCGATCACGGCCGCGATCTCGGCGAGTTCGACCCGGAACCCGCGGATCTTGATCTGGTCGTCGTTGCGGCCGAGATAGAGGATGGTGCCGTGTTCGGACCACTGGGCCAGGTCGCCGGTGCGGTACATGCGCTCGCCGGGCGCACCGAACGGATCGGCGACGAACCTGCCCGCGGTCAGCCCCGGCCTGCCGTGGTAACCGTTGGCCAGCTGCGGTCCCGTCAGGTACAGCTCCCCCGGCACCCCGGCCGGGACAGGCTGCAGGAACCGGTCGAGGATGTAGCCGCCGCAGTTCGCGCCGAACCGGCCGAGCGGTTCGATCCCGCCTTCCGGTCCGGGACCGACCAGGTCGACCCGGTGATAGGTGACCTCCCCGGTTTCGGTGGGGCCATAGGTGTTCCAGGCCGCGATGCCGAACCGGTCGCCGAGTTCCGCGGACAGCTTCCGGCTCAGCGCCTCACCCGAGCACACGACGGCGCGGACGGCGAGCCGGGACGGATCCGGCCCGGACTCCAGGAAAGCCTGCAGCATCGACGGCACGAAGTTGGTCAGCGTGACCTGCTCGTCCCGCATGAGCTCGAACAGATGGGCCGGATCGCCGTGCGCCCCCGGTTCGGCCAGCACGATCGTCGCGCCGGCGGCCATCGTGCCGAAGATCTCGGTGACCGAGACGTCGAAGCTGATCGGCGCCTTCTGCAACACCCTGTCCCGGTGTGAGAGCGCGAAAAGCTGCGCCTGGCCCCAGAGCAGCCGGTTGACGATCGACCGGTGGGAGAGGACGACCCCCTTCGGACGGCCCGTCGTGCCCGAGGTGTAGATGACGTACGCGGGGGCCTGCGGCAGGACCGGCCCACCCCGTTCGGCGTCGGGAACGGGATCCGCGGACCGGGCGGCCACCCGCGCCTTCGTCGCCGGATCGTCCACGACGAGCACGGCGTCACGCATGTCATCCGGGACACTTTCCCCGAGCTGTGCCAAGGAATCCTTCGAGGCGACGACACGCCGCGCGCCGGAGTTCTCGAGCATGTACCGGATCCGGTCGCCGGGATAGGCGGTGTCCACCGGGACGTAGGCCGCGCCGGTCCGGATCACCGCGACCAGCGCCACGATCAGCCCGTGCGAACGCGGCAGCGCGACGGCCACCCTGGTACCCGGCCCGATCCCCGCGGCGAGCAGTTCCCGGCTCAGCCGGTTGGCGGCCGCGTCGAGCTCGGCGTAGGTCATGGTCTCGCCGCGGAACACCACGGCGGGGTCTGCCGCCGCGGCGCGGAACTGCGCGTCCAGCAACGAGATCAGGGTGCCGGGACCGCTGGGCCGCGGCCCGAGGTTCCAGTCTCCGGTGACCTGGCGGCGGTCGGCCTCCGTCGCCACCCGCACGGTGCCGAGCTTCCGGTCGGACGCCGCGGTCACGAACTCGGCGAAGTACGCGGCGAACCGGCCGAGGTGCCTGTCGACCGAGGGGCCGTCGAAGGTCGAGCCGTTCGCGTCGAGGTCGAACCGCAGCCCGTGCGTCGCGTCGAAGTACGCGGACAGCGAAAGATCGTCGACCGGTCCGGTGGACAGTCCCTGCTGCACGCCCGTGACGTCGCCGAACGCCAGGTGGTAGTCGAAAGCCTTGATGTTGACCTGTGAGCCGGACAGCCTGCCGTCCGTGCCGACCAGTCCGGCCTCCCGTGCGATGTGCTCCCGGCGGTAGCCCTGATGGGTGCGCGCGAGCGCGACCTCGTCGGCGAACCGGCGGAGGGTTTCGGCCACCGTCGCGGACTCGTCGACGTCGATGTGCAGCGGCAGGATGTTGACCTTGACCGCCGGGGTGCGCAGGGCGGCCGGGGTGGAGCGGCACATCAGCGGCAGCCCCGGCACCACGTGCGTGCTGCCGGTGATCTTGGCGAGGTAGGTCCCCCAGCCGGCGATGACGACGTCGCCCCAGGTCAGTTTGTGCTCGGCCGCGCACTGCTTGAGTCTGTCCCGCACGGTCTCGCCGAGGGTCACCGTCCGGCGCAGGGGCGGCCGGAGATAGTCGTGCGCGCCTTCGGACCTGCGGGTCCCCTGGACCCGCTGCGCCGACCGGCCGTCCACCTTGCCGATCCAGAACTCCCGGCTCCCGGCCTGGCCGTCGCGGGTGGCCGCTTCCTCGGCCACCAGGTCGTCGAAGGTGCCGAACCAGCGGGGCCGGGGCGGCTTCCCTCCGGCGAGGGCGGTGTACAGCTCGGCCACCCGGCGGGAAACGAGCATCAGGCCGTAGGCGTCGAGAAGGACGTGGTGCGCGCGGAAGAACCAGGCGCTGGAGTCCTCCCCGAGCACGTGGTACGCGCTGCCGACGAGATCCCGGCCGCTCAGCTCGCGCGGTGTCGCGAGGTCGTCGTGCATCCGCGCGAGAGCCGACCGCCGGGGCGTGGCGTCGCCGCTGTGGTCGTGGACGGCCGTCGGAAGCTCGCGTGGTGCCCCGGCCGATTCCCAGCGTGCCCCGCCGTCGTCCGCGGTGAGGGACGCGAGGAGAACGTCGGATTCGGAGATCGCGATGCGCACCGCTTCGTCGAGCAGCCGCGCGTCGAGGCGCCGGTCGAACCAGACGACCTGCCCGATGTTGAAGATCGGGCTCTCGGGCACGAGCTGCTGTGCGAAGAGGATTCCTTCCTGTGCACCGAGTAACCGGCTTGACCTGACCTCGCCGACCGTCATCGACATCCTCCCAGAAGTCACTTGCGAATACCTAGACTATCCTGGTGGACTCACATCAGGTAGGCCTACCTGTGTCGTACGTCACAGGTAGAATGTCCGAATGCGGCGACCTGTCCGGATATTTGCCCTGACGGACATGTCCGCTGTCGCTAGCATCGAGAGCGTTTTACCGGGGACAATGGGGGAATTGCTCCAAGATCTTGGGGGGATCGTGAATGACGCAGAAAACTATTGACCAAGTATTATGCGAATCAGTGGACCAATGGCCGGATCATCCTGCCATTGTCGGTGATGGTTACTTTTCGGACTATTACTGCCTCAATGATTCCGTCGATTTCTTCGTCGACGCGCTGGCCGCCGCGGGGGTGGCGCCGCGGGACCTCGTGGCCGTCTATATCCGTTCGGGGTACGAATATCTGGTCACGGTGCTGGCACTGGCCAGGCTGGACGCGACGCCGGTTCTGCTCGACGTGCTCGACAACCCGTTGCAGACAAAGAAGATGATCGAGGATTCCGGCGCAGGGTACGTGGTGACGCACGACGCGGACGCGTACCTTCTGGAAGACGTCCTGAACGAGTGCGACTGCGAGTCCCGTACCGTTCCCGGCGCCCCGGATTTCACCCTCGTCCACTGTCTGCGCGATTCGGGCGAAAAGGCGGCTTGCGCCGGAGTCGTCTTCTTCGTCGACGAGACCGGCGATTGCGCTTTCGTGCCGCACGAAGCGATAGTGGCGGGCGCGCTGGAGATGGCCGAACGATTCGACCTCTCCGAAGACGATGTCGTCGCGTCCACCGATTCGATGGCCTCGCGCAAATCGATCACCGTCATCGTGGCGAGCTTCCTCACCGGAGCCGGCCTGTCACTGAACCGGACATCCCAGTTTTCCGACCGTGACTGGTTGCACACCGCGCCGTCGCACGGGGTCACCGTGTTCGCCTCCCGGCCGCGGCACCTCACCCGGCTCCTCGACGCGCGAGGGGCGGACGGTGCGCCACCGTGGCCTCAGTTACGCGCGGTGATCAGTTCCGGCGGGGACAACGACGAGGACTTCCTGCGCTATTTCGCGGCGGAGCTGCCCGCGGTCTGCATCCACCTCATCACCGGTTCGGCCGAAGGCGGCATGTCCTCCGCGATCGGCCTCCACGCCTGCCCGGCGGCGGCAGGCGGGAGCGGATCCGGCGCCCGGCATGCCGTCGGCGCGCACGCCGGACCACCGGGCACGATGCGGCTCGCGGCACGGCACGAACTGAAGATGGCCGTGCCGTTGCGCCGCCTCATCGACGAGGCGCTGTTCGACGGACGGGCCTCGAGGTGCCGTTGCGGTCGCTGATCCCCGGCCGGTCAGGCCGCGCTGTCCACCATCTCCAGGATGTCGAGCTCGCGGCGCCGGGTCAGCACGCCACGGATGTCGTCGAGGCCGGCGTCGGTGTCCAGCCACACGGCGTGGGCGAGCTCGGCCACGACGGCGTCCTGATCCAGCGCGGGGTCGTCCGAGTTCGAATGGCCGGTCATCGCCAGCGCCGCGCGCACCCCGCGGCCGGGCGGCGGAGTCCGCTTCACGTCGAACTCCCCGCCCGCCCGGAACTCCAGGAAGACCAGGTCCCCGGCCTGCAGCCCCAGCTCGTCGATGAACCGTTTGATGGTGCCGGACCTGGCCTGGACCGACGCCCAGGTCACCTCCTGCGGTCCCAGCCTGCTCTGGAAGGTCTTCGCCGAGTTCGGGCCGACGCCGAGCAGGGTCGCCAGCGCCGACGGCAGGCTGAACCCGGAGCCGCGCACGTGCTGGTTGTTGATCTTCAGCCGGAAGCGCACGATGTCGCCTTCGCGGAACACCCGCCCGGTGTTCTGCGGGCTCTTGCCCCGCGAATCCGTCGTGCCGCGGAACGACACGACGTTGTCCCGCTGCACGAACTCCCCGGCGGAGGCGTAGGTGCGGACGCTCGCCTCGCTGACGTCGTACCGGGACCGGATGGACTCGATCAGGGTGGCGAGTTCGAGGGAACCGCCGTTCTCGGTGATCAGCTTGGCGATCTGACGCCGGATCGGCACGTATTCGGGCAGGCCCCAGCGGCTCAGCGCCCACGCCGTCCGGTCCGACTTCAGGAAGCGGGTGTCGGCCACCAGGGCGTTGCGGACGGCGGCGTCGGTGCGCTTCGGGATCAGTTGCGCGCGGATGGCTTCCAGGGTCATCGGCGTCCCGGCGATACCGAGCAGCGCGGCGGCGTGATCCTCGATGGAGGAGGTCTTCGTGAGCACGTGCGCGCCGCGGATGGTGTAACCGCGGTGGGTGAGCCACCGGGCGGCCTCCTCGTCGGAGACCCGCATCGCGGCGGACGCCACCGTGATCGGGACGACGCCCTCGGGAGAGGCGTTGGCCTCCAGAAGCTTCGCCACCGTGCGCACGGCGTTCTCGGCTGTCGGCGCGAGCACCCATTCGCCGCGCATCTCGAACCGGCCGAACACCGCCGCAAGCGCTTTCAACGCCGAAATGCCGACGCTCGGGACCGGGGTCCGGATCTCCGGGCGGACGACGATGAGGCGGTGGACGTCGGCGACATGGGTCACGCTGTCGCACACCCAGCGCGTCGTTTCCGAGATCAGCGCGGAGTTCTCGAACGCCTCGCGCAGCCGCCGCCTGACCTGGTTGTCGAGCTGGCCCGCCCGTTCCCGCGACACCCGGATGCGTTCCCCGATCTGGGCGAGGGTGGCAGGCTGGGTGGAGAGGATGCGATCCCGGCACAACGTGAGCTCACGGTCGTCGAGCTCCGCGATGATCTCCTCGATCGCCTCGGCCAGCCGAGGCCGCGTCGGCTCGGCCGAACGCGGGGATTCAGCGCCGTCCAAACCTCGCATGTTCCGTGCCATCCGGTTCACTTGTCCCAGGCTTCCTTAACGTCCGACTCCATTGTCGCCCAAGTGGTCATCGCCGCCAAGTCGCCGATCACCCCGGCCATGACCGGGCAAGTGTATGGGTAACGCGGGCAAGGGAAAGAGAGCGGGCCGGGTGCTCGCCCCCGTGTTCACCCTCGCCGTACTGGCCGCGTGCGCTCCCGCCACGGTCGCGGAAGCCCCGGTCCGGGACTGCCAGGCGCTGGTCAGGGCCTACGACATCCCCGGTGCGACCGCAAAAGTCACCTCCGCGACCGTCCGGTCTTCCGGGCCGGAACGGTGCGAGGTGACCGGCCGGATCGCACCGGCCGTCACTTTCCGGCTCGCCTTGCCCGTCCGCACCTACGGCGGTCGCTACCTGCAGTACGGCTGCGGAGGATTCTGCGGCGAGGTGTCTTCCCCCGCCGTCGTCGGCTGCGGGGAGGACACCGGCGACGCGGCCGTCGCGGCGACCGACGACGGTCACGCCGGACCGGCGATGGACGGCAGCTGGGCCTTGCGCGATCAGGCCGCACGCGACGACTTCGCCTTCCGCGCGCCGCATGTCCTTTCGCTGGTGGCCAAGCAAATCATCACCGCCTACTACGGCACCCCGCCGAAGAAGTCCTACTTCCGGGGATGTTCCAACGGCGGACGCGAAGGAATGCTGCTCGCCCAGCGTTATCCCCGCGACTTCGACGGCGTCCTCGCGTCGTCACCGGCGATCTCGATCCTCCAGCTCGGCGGGATCTACCAGACCTGGCTGGTCCGGTCCAATACCGGCGCGTCCGGCGGGCCGATCATCGACGCGACCGCGGCCGGCGTCCTGCACGAAGCGGTACTCGGGGCGTGCGACGGTCTCGACGGGCTGATCGACGGCCAGCTCGAAGATCCGCGGCTGTGCGAGTTCGATCCGGCCACCATTCGATGCGAGCCGGGCTCCGCCAGGAGAAACTGCCTGACCGCCGCGCAGACCGAAGCGGCACAGCGGCTTTACGCCGGTCCGACCGACGGACAGGGCCGTCGGCTGTTCCCCGGACGTCAACCTTTCGGTGGCGAACTCGGCTGGCCGGATTGGTTTGGACAAGGCGATTCAGGAACCAGTGCGGTTCTCGCGGAGAATCACCTCCGATACCTGGATTTCCCCATCGGCACACCACATTCGTCACTCGCCGGGTTCGGCTTCACCGTCGGCGACTATGAACGGCTCGTACCGGAAAGCGTCAAGATCAACGCCCTCGGCCTGGACCTGACCGAGTTCCACCGCGCCGGAGGCAGGCTCGTGATCGAGCACGGCTGGGCCGACCAGGGTGTGCCACCTTCGATGGTGATCGACTACTACGCACGCCTGGCCCAGCGGAACGGCGGCCTGGAGAACACGCGGTCCTTCGCCCGCCTCTTCCTGGTGCCCACCCTGTACCACTGCGGCGGCGGCGAACTGCTCACCCGGCACGACGCGTTCCCCGAGCTCGTGCACTGGGTCGAGACCGGGCGCGCGCCGGACCGGACCATCGCGGAAGGCCATGGCAGGCAAGGAAACGCGCGCACCAGGCCGGTGTTCGCCTATCCGGAACGGGCTCGGTACGACGGCAGCGGCAGCATCGACGACGAAAGCAACTTCACCGCCGCGCCGCCGCTGGTGAACGACAGCGGGATCGTCCGCTGGCTCGGCGAGGATCTCTACGACCGGCGAGGCCCGGTCGCCCCTGGATGAGCACGTCCTTTCGACGTACAACGACTGTCCACAGTACAGAAATGACTCGCCCGCTCGGCCGACGGGACATTCTCCGGCGCATTTCTGACAGAAACCGCGAGCAGCTGAGCGAACCTGACAAAACCCGGCGGCCACCGAACCACTCGAAGCAATTTCGTCGACCTGGCACCGGAACCTCGACATCATGATCACCGATACCGCCCGACCACACGAAACCGTAATGACAATAACCTGCCACGGAGATCTTCGAACCAAGCGTTCAAGACTTTCGAGAACCATTACCCTGAATGCAGGTGCACACCAGGATGAATTCACTTGCCACCGGTCATGATGACTCACGGAAAGCCTGTACCGTCGTGGCGCTTGGAATTCCGGGTCGGTGTGGCCTGATGCGGGGGCACCCTGGAAGAAGGTGTCCGTCAGCGGGCCGACGGGGAAGGTGGCGATGGTGGCGGGCCGGGGTTCGCGGCATCACCTGATAGTGGTGGCCGACGTGGAGGGGTTCGGGGATCCGAGGCGGACGGGGCCGCATCAGCAGGCGGTGCGCGACGGCTTGTACGAGGTGATGGCCGCCGCGTTCGCCGCGGCCGGGCTGGTGTGGGAAAACTGCTATCGAGAAGACCGCGGGGACGCGGTGTTCGTGCTGGTACCACCGGAAACAGACAAAGCGGCCTTCGTCGAAACCGTGTTCCCGGCATTGGTGACGCGGCTGCGGGTGCACAACGACTCTCATCCGGAGATGCAACGCATCCGGCTGCGGATCGCGCTGCACGCCGGCGAGGTCGGGTACGACGAGCACGGCGTCACCTCGTCGTCACTGACCCTGGCGTTCCGGCTCTGCGACGCGCCTCCTCTGCGGACCGCGCTCGACACCTCCCCCGGAGTGCTGGCGGTGATCGCGTCCGACCGGCTTTTCGACGACGTGGTCCGCCATACTCCCGCGGCCGCGCCCGAGACCTGGCGCCCGGTCACCGTCGCGGTGAAGGAGGCAGCCACGGCGGGGTGGATCGCTCTTCCCGACCACCCTTACCCGCCAGAGCCGGGCAGCCGGGCGAGTGGCATCGGAAGACCCGGTACGGGGGTGATTCCGCGGCAACTTCCCGCAGCGGTGCGTGACTTCACCGGCCGCGCCGAGCATCTGACCGCACTCGACGCCTTGATACCGCCGGATCCCGGCACCCCCGGCGAACGCGCGCAGTCGGTGGTGATCACCGCCGTCGACGGCACGGGAGGGATCGGCAAGACCTCTCTCGCTTTGCATTGGGCTCACCGGGTTCAAGACCGTTTCCCGGACGGCACGCTGCATGTCAACCTTCGCGGCTACGGGTCGGGCGAGCCCGCCACCCCCGGCGAGGCCCTCGGCGGGTTCCTCCGGGCACTGGGGGTCGCGGCCCGCGCGATCCCCGCCGACGTGGAAGCACAAGCGGCCTCGCTTCGCTCGCTGCTGGCAGGCAAGCGGGTACTGATGCTGCTGGACAACGCCCACAGCGCCGAACAGGTACGGCCCCTGCTGCCTGCCAGCCCTGGCTGCATGGTCGTCGTGACCAGCCGCGACTGTCTCACCGGCCTGGTCGTCACCGACGCCGCGCATCGGCTCACCCTCGACCTTCTCACCTCTTCCGAAGCACTCGACCTGGTCGCGGGCATCATCGGCCCGCGACGGGCCGATGACGAAGCCGAAGCGGTCGGCGAGCTGGTCAAATGGTGCGCCCGGTTACCACTGGCGCTGCGCATAGCGGCCAGTCGCGTCGCCGTCCATCCTCATCGGGCAGTGGCCGACGTCGTCGCCGAGCTGGCCGACGACCGGACCAGACTGGACGCCCTCAGCGAAAGCAGCGACGAGCCCGCCGCGATCCGCGCCGTGTTCGCCTGGTCCTACCGGCGTCTTCCAGCCGAGCAGGCGCGGCTGTTCCGGCGTCTCGGACTGCATCCAGGCCCCGATCTGTCCCTGCCCGCCGCTGCCGCGCTCGCCGAACTGCCACCCGCTCATGCCCGCCCTCTGATGACCGCGCTCGCGGAGGCACATCTGGTCGAACCGATCTCCGCTGGCCGATACCGGCTCCACGATCTGCTTCGCGCCTACGCCGCCGAACAAGCCGGCCGCTTCGACACCGCCGAAGAGCGCCTGCGAACCCTGAACGCCTTGCTGACCTGGTACAGCCACACCGCCCGCACGGCAGACCACCGGCTCCATCCGGCTTTCATGAAGATCCCGGCGGTGGTCACGGAACCGGCTCATCCGCATCCCATCACCGGCCGAGGTGAGGCTTGGGCCTGGCTGATCGCCGAACGCATCAATCTCCAGGCCGCGCTCCAGCACGCCGCGGACCATCAGCTCAACCAGCACACCATTCCGCTCGCCCACGCCTGCCGCTTTCTCCTCTCGGCGGGCAGTCCGCAGGAACAGATCGACGCTTTGAACCTGGGGATCAACGCCGCACGGCAGTCGGGAACCCGCACCCAGGAGGCGACCCTCGTACTCACCCGCGCGGAGGCGGTTTACCGGTTGGGCCGGTTGGATCACGCGAAGGCAGACCTCGACCGCGCGGACACCTTGCTCGAGCACCTCGACGACGACACGCTCACCGTGTACTCACTCAACTCTCGCGGCCTGATCCTCTTGCACCAGAACCGATTCGAAGACGCCGAGCGGTATCTCCTCTCCGCGCTGCCGCTGAGCCGGGGAATCGACACCGGCCGCTGGGAGGCGGTGGTGGAGGGCAATCTCAGTGCCGCTCGCTGCGGCCTCGGCGACCACCAGTGCGCGCTCGTGCACGGCGAACGCAGTCTGCGGTTGCGGCGAAAAGCCGGAGATCTCACCGGCGAGGCCGGGGCGCTGACCCAGATCGCGCGGATCTGGCAAGGAATGCGCGCCCCGTACCGGGCGATCGCGCTCTGCCTGGACGCGATCGCCATCGGCCGCCGCACGCCCCTCAATCGTGACGACACACTCGCCGAACCGCTCGAAGTCATCGGGATCTGCCAGTACCGGCTCGGCAACACCGACGAGGCACTGACCTACTGGCAGGAAGCCGCCAACCTGTACGACAACATCGGCCTCCCCCGCAAAGCCGCCGACGTACGACGGCGCGCGACCCAGCTGAAGAAGGAAGGCCGACGGCGAGACGCTTTCGGGGAGGCCTGAGTTCCGGCACGACGATCGTGGTCAGACCGGCTCCGGTTCCTCCGGGGCGGGCATGTGACGGATGCTGTCGCTGCCCTTGTGATCGTGCGCGCGGTCGTACCGGGAACTCAGTACCGTCCCCAATTTGTGTGCCGCGCCCGCGTACGCGTCGTCCACGATGGTCGCGTGATGGGTGACCGCGAGGGGTTGTTTACCGCCCGGCCGCGCCTCGATCACGCACTTCTTGTCTTCCGGCTTGCCGCTTCCGTCCTCGCTGAGATGCACTTCCACCCTGGTCACCCATCCGCCGAACCGGGACAGCCTGGTCTCCAGATCGCCGGTCACGTAGCTGACCAGTCGTTCGCCACCGGGGATGTTGTGGTCGGTGTTGACTTGGATCTGCACGAGCACCCTCCAAAGCGGAACAGTGATGATCTCCGTCAGTACCACGGACGCGGCCGGCTCAAACCTGGCGGCATCTTCCCGGCCCTGTCAGGGGAAGTTCGGGGGCCGTCCCCGATGTGCCGGACGGGCGGGCCGAACGATCATGGGGCCGGGGCGACCGGGATCGGTTTCCCGTGACGAAGGAGTGCTCTTCTTGCGATCAAGTATTCGACGCGCAGGCGCCGTGGTCCTGTCCATGACTGTCCTGATCGGACTGACCGGGCCGGGCCCGGCGAACGCGTCCGCGGCGGCGGACAGCGGACGCGGCACGGTGCGGCAGGCCATGGCCGGACTCGTGGCGACCGGCACGGCAGGCGTCCAGGTGCGCCTGCACGATGACCGGGGCGACTGGACCGGCAGCGCCGGAGAACGGGAACTGGGCAGGCACCGTTCGCCGTCCACCGACGGAAAGTTCCGTGCGGGCAGCACCACCAAGACCTTCGTGGCCACCGTGGTGCTCCAGCTGGTCGGCGAGGGCAAGCTGGAACTCGATGCCCCGGTCGACCGCTACCTGCCGAGGTTCGGCCTGGACCGCCGGATCACCGTCCGGATGCTGCTGCAGCACACCAGCGGCCTGTTCGACTACATCGGCGACACCAGCCCGGACGGTGCCACGTTCGAGCCCGGCATCCCGCTGGTCGGCAAGGAAGGCGTGGCGAACCGTTTCCACCGCTACCTCCCGGACGAACTGGTCCGCCTGTCCTTGGCCAAACCTGCCCGTTTCGCACCCGGCACCCAATGGCGCTATTCCAACACCAACTACGTGCTGGCCGGGCTTCTCGTCGAGCAAGCGACCAGCACTTCCTACGCCACGCAGGTGGAACGACGCATCCTCCAGCCGCTCCGGATGCACGACACCAGCCTCCCCGGCGCCCGGACGACCATCCCCGGCGACCACGCCCACGCCTACCAGGCGTACCAGGACAACCGCAGGCTGACGACCGTCGACGTCACCCGGCAGAGCACGACCTGGGCGTGGGCCGCCGGCGAGATCGTCTCGACCACGAAGGACCTCGACCGCTTCATCACCGCGCTGACCGGCGGGAAGCTGCTGTCCCCGGAGCTCTACGCGGAAATGCGCCGGATGCGGGAAGCGGGCAGCGCGAACCGGCAATACGGCCTCGGGCTCGCCCAGTACCGGCTCGCGCCGGACTGTGTCGTGGTCGGCCATGTCGGCGAGATCCCCGGCTACAAGACGTACCTGCTCAGCACGCCGGACGGCAGCCGGCGCCTGGAGCTGTCCGCGACCCAGGGCGCGCTCGACTACCAGGACAAGGCCGGTCAGGAGAAGGTCGAAAAGGCCGAGGGCAAGCTCGTCGTCGCCGCCCTCTGCGGCTGAGCTCGGCCAAGGTCGCGTCCGGGACGGCCGGCCAGCGGGACGTGGCGCGCCGGGAGATCGCGATCGCCACATCGATGATGAAGTGTGCCTCGCCGGACCCGACGCCACGACCCTCGATCGCCCGCGCCAGTGCGGCGGCGATGTCGGCGAGTTTGATCAGGTCGCGTTCGGCCAGTACCGGGCTGGCGGCGATCACGCGGGCACGGCGTATCGGTGCGGGCAAGATGCCTGCGCGCTCGGGCGACGGCGTCTTCGGCGCGCCGGAGTTGGTCCAGCGCCCGATCGAGATTCTCGTGCCCTAACCGCTCCGCGACCTCGGCAGTGGGCGGATGCTGTCGCGAGAGCTCCTCCTCGCGCTCGTCGGCCTGCTGCTCGCGATGGTCGGCCCGAACCTCGCGATGGCCGGCCCATTGCTCGCGGTAGTCGGCCATGCTTTCACGGTGAATGGCGCTCGTCTCGCGCATTTCGAGCGCAATCTCTCAGGCATCGGCGGCAGCCTCGCGCGCCGCGACCGCCGACTCGCGGAACTGCACCTCTCGCTCACGTGTCACAGCCCGTCGCTCATCTTGTTCATCCCGCTCGCCATGGTCGGAGTCAGACGACCGCATGACTCCCCACTGTCGCCCTTCCGCATCCAGTTGTCGAGCCTGTCCGCGCGGCCACATCCCGCTCATCGGCCTGAGAGTGTGGTGCGGCGTGGTCGCCTCACAGGGAATTCCCTTGGCTCCGCCGGCTGGCTGCCAGCCGCTGGAACTCCTCCTCGGAGATCGGGAGCGTCGTGTACTCGAGCAGCAGTTGGCTGGTCGGCCGCCAGCCGTCCGGTGTCCACAGCTCGTATTCGAGTTCATACGGGTTCGGCAGGCGCTTGGCCAGGAAGAGGACGTTACCGAGTTCGTAGACGTCGTCCCCCTTGCGGAAGACTGCTTGATAGTCGTGGGCCCGGCCGCGGAACGCTTGCGCTCTCCCCTTGATCGCAGCGACGTAGCGTGCGCTGCGGAAGTGCCGCTCGCCGAGCTCTATCACCCACCAGCCGGGCTCCAGCCGCCCCAGCACGTCGGTGTGCTGCCAGCCGAGCCCATCGAGGGTCTCGTCGACCGATCCGGTGCGGCGGACGAGATCGTGGCTGTAGTACCCGCCCTTGATGGCGAGGCCGTGCCACACGTCGAAGTACCTGACCTCGGCGGTCTCTCGTCCGCGGATGGCCCGGTCCAGATCGTCGCGGCCGACCGGCAGCACGACCCTGCCCCGCGGTTCCTTTCCCAGCACCCACGCACCCTCTCGCAGGCAGGTCTCCCATTCGCCGTCGCCGCTTGAGGGGCAGCGGATCAGTGCGTGCGCGCGGTTGAGGTCCGCGACGTCGCCCAGCCTCTCGAACTCCGCGAAGTAGTAGTGGCCCGCCACCGGTTCGGCTCGCCGCCTTGCCGCCAGCAGAGCGACGATGCCCGCGAGGCCGTCCCGCTCGAAGGGCGCCAGCGACAACGCGTAACGATGTTCCGGCAGCAACTCGTCGACCACGGCGTACGCGGAACGCAGGTCGACCATGTCGGCCTCGTGCCGGAACACCGCGAAGCCGCCGCCTTCGAACCCGTCCCGCTGCTCGTGCTTCGCGGGCCCGCTGTCGTCGGCCAGTTGCCTGAGCCTCTCCAGCTCCGCGGCGCTCACCTCACGGTAGTCGTCGTAGGAGTCCCGGTCGCCGGTTTTCGACAGGCCGTTGCTTCGCGTCCACACGCCGTGGCCGACGTACTTCTGCTCGTCGTGAGCGCTAATGCTGCGGTAGAGGCCTTTGGCGTTACCGACATCGGACATGCCACGTCCGTCTTCGAACAACGCGAAGTAGCGGTAGTCGGCCAGATAGAGCTCGAACACGCGATCGTCCCCTCAGTGATCATCCGATCTTAACGAGCAGACCGGCGGCCAGGGTGTCGTTGCCACTCGGCCCCTCTTGGTGCCGGCCGGTAGCGTCTCCTGGCATGGACACATCGGCCTTCGCACTGATCTTCGGCGATGGAGGTATACGGGCGAAGCTGGACTGGCGGCGGGTCGCTGCCGAGTGCGCCGTCGAGGAGCGCTACAGCCGTTCCCGTAAGGAACTCGGCGAACTGTGCACCGTGTGGTACGCGGATGGATCCGGACACGACGCGGGCTACGACCACCAAGGCTCCCGCCCGCTGCGGGTGTCGGAAGCCGCGGTCACCGAAGCGTCGTGGCCGCGCGCTCGTGCGACCACGATCGCCGCGCTGCGACGGGAATACGTCCGCGCGGACAGGCCCGTGCATCTGGCACTTCCGGGCTACCGGGTCGGCGACGAGGTCGTACTGCTCGACGGCAACCATCGCGCGGCGGCGGCGTACCTGGCCGACGCCGATACTCGGTTGCTGCTCTACATTCTTCGCGGCCCGACGGATTCCGGCATGTTGCCCGATCTTCGGCACTACTCGCCCTAGGACGCTTCCTCTTCATCCCGCCGTTCCGCGGTCGGGTACTCGGCCTCGGCCTCGCGCATGGCGAAGTCGAACGCCAGGTTGCGCAAGGCCTCGCTCTGCTCTGTCTTGCGCAGGCGCCGCACGGCGGTCATGACCGCGAGCGTGATGAGCACCGCTCCCGGCAGGGCGATGATCTTGATCGCGACAGGTGTGCCCGACAGCACGGTCGCGTCGAGGGCGAGGAGGAGCACCGGCATGATGGTCGACACCAGGATGTTGATTTCCACCTCGGTGTTGTCGACGCTCAGCGCGGGCACGCGCGCGCGGAGCCACAGTTTGCTGTAGGTGAACAGGTACAACGACGCGTTCGCCTGATGCCCGCCGCCCGCGGGCAGGCTTCGATCGCGAGCGTCGTCTCGGCGCTCGCCGGAATCGAGATGTCGCAGGATCGGGTGCAACCCGGTGAGACGCTCGGTGAAGTCTTCGCCGAAGGTGTCCCGGATCCTGGCCCACGACGCCGTGAGCACGGGCGCCGCTTTGCGTCGGTCGAACCGCTCCGAAAGGGCAGTGATCTTGAAGCCGACCTCTCTGGCCAGGTAGCCGATCACGAAGCTGGCGGCGATCGCCACCAGGACGAGCACGACGATGCCTGCCGCTTTCACGCCGGCCAGCGCGTCCAGGATGAACCCGATGTCGGCCTGGCCGCGTCTGGCGAGGTGTACGCAGAGAACGAGGAGCTCGGTCACCAGTACGGCTCCCGGAAGCAGCACGCTGGTCAGGTAGATGGCGGTGTAGAAACTCATTCTGCTTGACGCGAACTTGGCGGCGAGTCCGCTGACAGGCTCCATGCGGCCCAACACTAGATCGGCCAGGGCGGCCGGGGTAGTCACAAACCGAGACGCGCAGCGTTCGCTATTCGGTATGTGCGCGTGTCTCCGATCCCGCGACAGTTCGACAGCGAAATGACAGCGGCTTTCGACGTCACCCGAGAGCCTTCCGGAAGTCGGCTCTCCGGCGACACGGACGCAATTCACCAACTTCGGGTCCGTCGGGAAATATTTTCCAGCAAACCGAGGTTCACTCCATCGATTGATACGCCGTCACACCGATGGACCAGCCACGAACTCGGCGGTAACGAGTAGGCTTTTCCCCCGGAAACGCGACTTTCCACTGGCGGCGCACACCATTTCCGAGTCGATCGGTACACCGCGGAGGCAGACCGAGAAGATCATGCTCGACATCCGGGACGTCGGGGCGACCGTCGCGGTCAGCTACCATGAGGTCGAGGTATTGTACGAGGACTTCATGCTGATCGAACTGGGACAGGTCGGCCGCGCAATGGCGGTAGACCGGGCAGAACGGGCGATATTTCGGAAATCCCCGAAATTGATTCGCATATCCGCAGCGGCGTCGCCCCGTGGTGAGTCTGCCGTACCCTGGCCGGTCTCGAACGAAAGCGGAATCGGCGAAAGCGGCCGGCCGAGGACACGGAGATCAAGGGGTCGAGCGTCATGACCAGGCCACTACCTTCCGGTGAACAGGAGCGGCCCACCGGAAAGCAGCCTCTGGCGTCGCAGCGGGAACGCGTCAAGGTCGCGCGAAAATGGGCCTATCTCGTCAGCAGCACCACTTACCTGCCCTTGTCGCACGACCGGATCGAACGAGAGTTGCTCGGCCTGCTCGATCGGCTGCTCGAGGCGGTGGCCGGGGACCGGCCCGCCATCGAGAGCGCGGCGGAGGTCGGCGCCGAACTCGTCCGGATGCACTGTGTCGGCAAGACGAGCCTGCAGTGCACGGTGGACGTGCTCGCCGCCGCTTTACTGGCGCCGTCGGATTCACGCTCCGCCGATCGGTTACCGGAGCGCGTCGCCAGGTTGCTCGGTGCGCTGGCGTCCGGTTACGTGGAAGCGATCCGTTCCGCGACCGTCGAGCAGCGGGGCACGAGTGACCAGGCGCTGCTCAACGCGGTCCGGGAGTCGCAGCGTGAGTGGCGGGCCAGTGAGGCCCAGCTGGACGAGATCTTCCTCGGTTCGCCGAGCGGGATCGCGGTCACCGGGCCCGATGGGCGACTCGTCCGCACGAATCCCGCCCTGCACCGGATACTCGACAGGGAGTCGAGCGAGGTCGCGGGCGGCGTCCTGGTCGAGTTCGTGCACGAGGCGGATCGGCAGCTCCTGCTGGACGGCTACCGCGATCTCCAGGACGGCAAGATCGACCGGCTGCGATCGCGACCGCGCTTCGTCACCAAGGACGGCGACCTGTTTCAGGCCACGCTGACCGCTTCGCTCTTGCGCGGTTCGCACGGCTACGTGACGATCGTGTCCGACGACGCGGAGCTGACGCTCCTGCAGAATCAGCTGCGGCACCAGTTGTTGCATGACATGCTCACCGGTCTGCCGAACCGGCAGTTCTTCGGCACGCATCTCGAGCACGTGCTGCACCTGCCGAATCCGGCGACGCTGTACCACGTGGACCTCGGCGGGCTGTCGTTGGTCACCGACGGTCTCGGCAGGAAGGCGGGAGACAGCCTGCTGCGGATCGCCGCAGACCGGCTCAGGACCGTGGTGGCGGGCGAGAACGCGATGGTCGCGCGATTCGAGAGCGACAAGTTCGGCATTCTGATCGAGAATTCGGCGACTACACCGGACGTCGTCACGATGATCGAGCGGATCAACGAGAAGCTGTCCGAGCCGGCCTACATCGACGGGAAGGGCCTGGCGGTGACGGCGAGTTTCGGCGTGGTCGAAGACCTTTCCCGCAACGTCGAACCAGCCGAGTTGTTGCGTTCGGCGGATCTGGCGATGCGGCGAGCCAAGAGCAAGGGACCCGGCCGGTGGGAACGGTACGACCCGGTATGGGACGGCCAAGCCAGGGAAGCCATCGGCCTGGTGGCCGCCATGCCCGGCGCCTGGGAGAACGGCGAGCTGGGCATCGGCTACGAGCCGCTGGTACGTCTGGCCGACGGCGAGACAGCCGGGGCCGAGGCACGGCTGCGATGGGAACATCCGGACCTGGGACTACTGCCGAGGGAACGGTACCTGGAACTCGCCGAGCGCACCGCGCTGATCGGCGCGCTCGGCGCGTGGCTGGTCGAGCGCGGCTGGGCGGACAAGGCCGCGGGCGACGGCGCGGACATGCCGCTGCTGGTACCACTGACACCGAACCAGCTGGCCGATCCTCGGCTGGCCAGGACGATCCAGGGAATTCTCGACAGCGCCGCGCCGATCACAGACCGGTTGTGGCTCGGCCTGCCTGCCGGGGCACTGCTCGTGGCCGGGCACGAGATCGTCGACCATGTGCGTGTACTCGCCGACCTGGGGATCGGTGTGGTACTGCTCGACTTCGGCGTGACGCCAGGCGAGCTGGCGTTGCTTGAGGACCTCCCGGTACACGCCGTACGCCTCGACTCTCGTCTCGTGTGGCATGCCATCGATGAGGACTCGATCGCCCTCGCCGGGGCGAGGACCATGATCGCGCTGGTTCGTCAGGCCGGGATCACCGTGCTCGCCGGTGATCTCGAAACCGGCGAGCAGGCACGGTGGTGGCGGCGAGCGGGGGTCGAGCTGGGCATGGGCCCGCTGTTCACCGGCGACGAGGGACCGGTGACCGACATCGGATCCCTCATCGGCGGTGGACGGGCCGGTCCGATTCAAGGCCGGTGAGCCTCAGTGTCCTGAGTGGACAGTCGCCGCTTCAGGGTTTGTATGCCATCCCGGCGTAGAGGACCTGGTTCAGTTTCGGGTCTTCGGCGATGTCACCGGGCCCGGCGGGGTGCCAGGTGCCGCACCCGACCAAGCCGGGTTCGAGCAGTTCGAGGTCGCCGAACATGGTGAGCACCTCCTCATAGGGGCGTGACGTGACCGGGTCGCCACCCCTTGTCGCGACCCTGAGCGCTTCCCGAACCTGGTAGGGCTGGTAGTCCTCGGTGATGTGGGTGATCGCCAGATAGCTTTCGGAAGCCATCGCGTCGACGTAACGGCGCACGAGGCCGCGCGGGTCGGATTCGTCCGGGATCCAGTGCAGCAGGCACAGGAACAGCAGGCCGATCGGCTCGTCGAGATTCAACTGCCGACGCAGCTGAGGATCGCCGAGGATGCCTGAAGGGTCACGGGCGTCTGCCTTGAGCGCGGTGGCGCGGTCGTTGCCGGCGAGAATCAGTCGGCTGTGCGCGACCGCGACGGGATCGTGGTCCACATACACCACCCGGCATTCCGGGTCGGCGTCCTGCGCGATTTCGTGCACGTTGCCGACGGTCGGTACGCCCGAACCGATATCGAGGAACTGGCGGACGCCTCGGTCGATCATGAACCGGACAGCCCGTCGGAGGAAGGCGCGGTTGAGCCTCGCCACCCCCCGCGCGTGGGGCACGGCTTGCTCGGCCAGCGCGGCGGCTTCGCGGTCGACGGCGAAGTTGTGACCGCCACCCAGCATGTAGTCGTACATCCGGGCGGCACTGGGCACCGTGTCGTCGGTGCCCGGTGGGACCCAGTCCGGCAGTCGCGTCAGTGTCAACACCCCTATCCCATCGCTTTTCCTTGGGAGCCACCGAGTCTACTCAGCCCGGCATGGTGATCGGGTCGCGGCCGCATAGTCACCCGATCGAGCGCTGTGGGCTGCCGCCGAATGGCGCTAACGTGTTCTGTCCCCTTCCGCAACGGCGATGGAGTCCGGATGCCTGCACCGGTTGCGCCCGGTCGATGGCCGCTGATCGGACACACTCCGGCGATGCTGCGGCGTCGCTTCGGATTCACGTCGTCGTTGTACGCGCACGGAGACGTGGTGCGGATCTACCTCGGCCCGATGGAAACTTGTTTCCTTACCAGCCCGGAATTGACGCACCAGGTACTGGTCACCGACGGCAGCAATTTCCGCAAGGGCGCGATGTTCGAGAAGTTCCGCCCGTTCGTCGGCAACGGCCTCGCCCTTTCCGAGGGTGTTCTTCACCTACGGCAGCGCCGGTTGATGCAACCCGCTTTCCACCACACCACCATCGCGGGATACGCCGGGATCATGACAAGAGCGGCCGCCGACCTGATCAGACCGTGGAAGCCGGGCGAGGTGCGCGAGGTGGACCACGACATGCAGGCACTCGCGGTCGCCATCGTCGGCGAGGCGCTGTTCTCCGCCGAACTGGGCAAGGCCGCGATCGAGGAGGCCCGCCGGTCGATCCCGGTCATCCTCAAGTACGGCATGATCCGCGTGCTCTCGCCACCGTTGCTGGAGAAGCTCCCCATTCCGGCCAACCGGCGGTTCGACGCGGCCGTCGACCGCATGCGCACGATCGTCGAAGAGCTCATCGACGACTGGCGTACCGAGCAGGCCGATCGGAGTGACCTGCTGTCCATGCTGCTACTGGTCAGGGACGCCGACACCGGTGAGGGGATGACCGACGAGCAGGTGCGCGACGAGGTCATCACCCTGCTCACCGCGGGGATCGAGACCAGCGCGCTCGCGCTGTCCTGGCTGTTCCACGAAATCGCCCGGCACCCCGAGGTCGAGCAGAAGCTCCACGACGAGATCGACGAGGTGCTCGGCGGCCGGGAGGCCACCGCCGAGGACGTGCCACGGCTGGTCTACATGCGACAGGTCCTCAACGAGGTCCTGCGGATGTATCCACTGTGGATCCTCATGCGCCGGGTCACCGCGGAGGTCGATCTCGGCGGTGTGCGCCTGTCACCGGGCACCGAGGTGATCATCAGCCCGCACGCCATGCATTTCGATCCGCGGTTCCACGACCACCCCGATCGTTTCGACCCGGACCGCTGGGCGGGCAAGCGGGCCAAGGAGCTGCCCCGCGGGGCCTACATCCCGTTCGGAGCGGGTGCCCATCAGTGCATCGGGAATTCCTTCGCCATGACCGAGATCGCGATTGTCGTGGCCACGATCGCCGCGCGATGGCGGCTGGTTCCCGTCCCTGGCAAGCCGGTCCGGGTGAAGCACACGACCACCGCGTACCCGAGCCGGCTGCCGATGACGGTCGTCCCGCGCTTCCGATAATCGTCGAAACACCCTGTCTCAGTGGAGGTTTGTTTTCATGCATTGGCGTCATGGCGGAGTGAAGCGTCGTGTCGGCGCGGTGACGCTCGCCATTTTGCTGGCCGGGTCACTGCTGACGACCGCGCAGGCTCAGGCCGATACGGCGTCCTGCCAGGACGTGACCATCCCGGTGCGACTGACCGGGCTGCTTCCCCAGATCGTGCACGGCAGATTGTGCGAACCGTCGCACGGCGCGCGAACCGTTCAGGTGCTGGTCCCAGGCGCCACCTACAACAGCGTCTACTGGGATCCCGCACTCAACCCGGAAACCCAGTCGTTCCGGCTCGCGATGAACAAGGCCGGCTACGCCACCCTTGCCCTGGACCGGCTCGGCACCGGTGCCGGCTCCAAGCCGCCCAGCGCGCTGCTGACCGCGTTCACCGAGGCCGACGTGGTACACCAGGTGATCCAGGCGGTTCGGCACGGCGACCTCGGCTCGCAGTTCGACAAGGTGATTCTCGGCGGACACTCGCTCGGCTCCGCCATCACCGTGCTTGAAGCAGGCACCTACCACGACGTGGACGGCGTGCTGATCACCGGACTGGCACACCACATCAATCCGCCTGGCGCGCTGATCGTCCTCGGCTCGTTCATCCCCGTCGCGCTCGACCCGGTGATGTCGCAGCTGGGGCTCGACCCCACCTACCTGACCACCCAGCCAGGCGCTCGCTACGCGGCATTCCACGCACCCGGACCCGACATCCCCGAAATGACCGCCTACGACGAAGCCACCAAGGACGTCGTCGCGCCCGGCGAACTGCTCGACGCCGCCGCCCTCACCACGGTGCTCCCCTACACCTGGCAGATCACGGTGCCGGTGCTGGTCGTGCTCGGCGGCGGGGACGGCGGCCTCTGTGGCCCGCTCGCGACCGACTGCACCTCCTCGGCCGGCCTGCTCCAGTCCGAGGCGCCGTACTATTCAGCGGCGGCACAACTGCGGACCTACGTACTGCCCGGCTACGGCCATTCGATCAACTACGCACCCAACGCACCCGACTACCACCAAGCCGTTACACAATGGGCCGACACCATGGGACTTTCTCGGTAACAGCGTGCTCGGCCCGGTATTCTTGGTGGCCGCGGGGTCGGGTGTCAGGCGGCGGGGGTGAGCAGGACGCCGAAGGTGCGTCCACCGAATCCTTTCCGCGCGGTGCCCACGATCGTGCCGTTGTTGTTGATCGCGGTGGCGTTGATGATGTGGAAGCCGGTGCCGGGCGGGATGAGGGTGTTCAGGTCGGTCGCGACACCGTCGCGGTAGACATAGGCGCCGCCGTTGGGCAGTGCGCCGACGATGACGCCGCTGTCGTTGATCCCGTTGGCGGTGGAGTTGGAGATCGGGCCGGTGCCCGCGATGTTCAGGTCGAGCACTTTCCCGCCGGAGAATTCGACAGCGCGCTGGGAGATGCCCTCGCCGCTGGGAGTGTTGTTGGAGACGCCCACGGCGACCCCGGCGGAGTTGACGGCGAGGGCTTCGGCGAAGTTGCCGCCGGGCAACACACCGAGGTCGCGGACCCGACCGTTCTGCCACGCGGCCGCCGACGCCGCCGACGCCGAGACCGCGGACCCGCCCACCACCAAGCCGGTGTTGTTGACCGCGCGGGCACGGGCCTGCGCCCCGCCCGGCAGGAACGGCAGCCTGGTGATCTCGCGTCCGTTCACCGTCCAGGCGGTGACCTTGCTCGCCGGGTCCACGGTCCGCCCGGCGATCAGGCCGTTGTCGTTGATCCCGGTGGCTTCCACGTCGAAGAACGGCTGGGCCGGATCCACTTCGAGGTCGACGCCGGTGGCGCCGGCGGTGGGCCAGCGGGCGGCGCGGAGGATGTTCGGGCTGCCGGACGGGAAGATGTCCCCGACCACCTCGCCCTTGTCGTTGATCGCGTGAGCGTCGGTGAACTGGTGCGCGTTGCCAGGGTCGGCCGCTGTGGACAGGAATATCGGCGTGGTCGTGCCCGCCTTGATGACGAATCCTGACTGTGACCCGCTCATGCCGATCCCGATGGCGTCGCCGTTGTTGTTGATTCCCGTGTACCGCTGCACCGCGTCCGGGGCGACGGTCAGTGTGTAGTGCGGCGTGGCCGCTACCGCCGTGGCCACGCCGCCCCCGATCACCGATATCGCCACCGCACCGGCGAGCCCGACGAGTCGGGCGATCCGGGACCGGGACCCCCACGTTCTTCCTGACATGTGGCTGCTCCTTCTCGCTGCGCCGACCTCGTGAGCCGGCCTCCTCAAGGGATGGTGTCCGCGCCGCAGCCGAAACGCTTCTGCGACGGCGATCATGGCCATCGCTCTGCGCATCGACCATCCTGTCTGGATGCTTACTTGTGTTGATACGCAAGCGGGTTACACCTCCCGGAGAACTTTGCCGCCGGCATCGACAAAGGCGCACTGCCCATCTCGCCGAACAATGGCGCGTAACCCCGGCACGTATTACCTGATGAAGCCTTGACATCCTTATCGAGGGAGGATTTCCATGCGTTTACCTTTCCGGATAGCCGTATTGGCCGCGGGCGCGGTGACCATGGGTGTCGGCATGGCCGCGCCCAGCGCAGCCGCCGCGCCCGCTCCGCAGTACCGACTCGTGCTCGGCTCAGCGAAAACTTTGGAATACCGCGGGATCAACGCACGCGGCGACATCATCGGTGTCGGTCTCGACCCGGCGCGCTTCGGGCGGGAGGAGGGCTTCGTCATCAAGGCCGGTACGACGACACCCCTTTTCCTGGCCAACCCCGGCACGAACAACCAGAACTCCGTGCCGCGGTCCATCAATGACCAGGGCGTGGCGGTGGGAAACTACCTGAAAAACGTCGTGGTCCCCGGTGGGGCAGTGGAGATCACCCGCCCGGCGATCTGGCCAGGGCCCGGCAGCGCCGGATCAGACCTCGGCGTGAATCCCACCGGGTCGGCGGACGCGTTCGGCGTCAACGATCAACAGCAGATCGTGGGCTGGCAGGGCGGCGGCCACACCTCGATCACACCGTGGCAGCGCACCGGCACCACGGTGACCGACCTGCCGCCGCTCGGTGGCTCCAAGGACACCGAGGCGCTCGGCGAGAACAGCAACGGAGTGGTCGTCGGCGACGCCGCGGTCCCCGGCGGCACCCTGCCCGGCGGCGACCAAGTGGCCCTGGAGTGGGCCAACGGAAAGCTCACCACGCTCGGCCAGCTCAACGGTGGAGCCTGGAGCGAGGCGCTGGCCATCAACACCGCCGGCCAGGCGGTGGGTTCGGCGTCGCCCGCCGGCAGCTCACTCCTCGACTCCCACGCGGTGATGTTCAGCGGCGGCAAGGCGATCGACCTGAACGTGCCGCGTGGCGTCAACCAGGGCACCGCGCACGCCACCGCGATCAACACCGCGGGCGTGATCGTCGGCGACGACGCCGTATTCCCCGACGTGTCGGGCATCAGCAACGGTTTCGTGTACCGCAACGGCCACGCGACCGACCTCAACTCGCTGATCAAGCCGACCCCGAACGTGCGGGTGGGGGGCGCCACCGGCATCAACGACGCCGGAGTCATCGTCGGCACCGCCGTGCTCACCGCGCCGGACGGAATGGTGTCGTCCGTCGGCTACGAATTGCTGCCCATCCCGACCACCTAGATCAACTCGGTCGCTGAGGTCTGCGCATCGGCGGCGTGGCGTAATGGTGCCCGCTCCCCTTTGGCGGACTCGTTGTCCGACCAGACACTTCGGGGCTCCGGGAGCTGACGAAGAGGTGTTCGACGGCTGATGCTTCCGACCACAGGAGCATCAGCCGGCGAACGCGTCGCGGGCACTGCCGGCAGCTCGGTAACGACCGGCGTATCGCACCGTCGGCAGCCGACCCCCTCGTGTGCACACCGGATGCTGGAGTTCGTCCGGCTGGAAATCCCGGACAACGCGCCGCATGGCGGGGTCCGCGGGCTAGGTTGGGGATCATGCGCTTCGGACTCTTCGTCCCGCAGGGCTGGCGGCTGGACCTGACCGGCATCGACCCTGTGGACCATTGGAAGACCATGCTCGGCATCGCGAAACACGCGGAAGCCGGGCCCTTCGAATCGATCTGGGTCTACGACCACTTCCATACGGTGCCGGAGCCGACCGAGGAGGCCACCCACGAGGCGTGGTCACTGATGTCGGCCTTCGCCGCGGCCACCGAGACCATCCGGCTCGGGCAGATGTGCACCTGCATGGGCTACCGCAACCCGGCGTACCTGGCGAAGGTCGCCGCGACCGCCGACATCATCTCCGGCGGGCGCGTCGAGATGGGTATCGGCGCCGGCTGGTACGAGCACGAGTGGCGGGCTTACGGCTACGGCTTCCCTAGTGCCGGCGAGCGGCTCGCCCAGCTCGACGAAGGCGTCCGGATCATGCGGGACCTGTGGACCACCGGAAGGTCCACACTGGATGGCGAGCACTACCGCACCGACGGCGCGATCCTGCGCCCGCTACCGCTGCAGGACGGCGGTATCCCCCTGTGGATCGCCGGTGGCGGCGAGAAGAAGACCCTGCGGATCGCCGCGCGATTCGCGAAGTACACCAACTTCGCCGCCGACATCGAGACCTTCACCCGGAAGTCGGAGATCCTGGCCGGGCACTGCAAGGACGTCGGCACGGACTTCGGCGCGATCGTGCGCTCGGCCAACCACAACGGCGTCATCGCCGAGACCGAGAAGGAGGTCCAGGACAAGCTGGCCTGGCTCAAGGACCACTACGCGAGGCACGCGTCCCCGGAGGCGGCCGAGCGCGCGTACTCGATCTTCACCGCCGGGGTGGGCATCGGCACCCCTGAGCAGGTCGCCGAGCGACTGGCCAAGCTGGAAAAGCTCGGCATGACCTACGCGATCTTCAACTTCCCCGAAGCCGCGTACGACCGCTCCAGCATCGACCTCTTCGCAAAGCATGTCGTCCCTGCGATGAACACCTAGCCGTGTCCGGTGAGTCTGCCCGATGGACTGGTCGTCGTGGCGACGAGAGGGATCTCGCCGAAACGCGACTCGGCGCACCGCACGGTCGTCGGCATGAGCGTGCCTTGGCTACCGCGCCGCGAGATAGTCGTCTTCGGCGGCGTAGTCGACCATCGGCGCGAAATAGCCGTGGTCGAACCCAGCAGGCAGCCGAGCGGCGGAGGCCAGCCAGTCCAATTCGGCGGTCACAGTGGCGGCGTAGTCCCCGGCCGGCCGGTAACCCAGCTGCCGGGCCGCGCTCACGTCCAGCCGGATCGCCGGTACCCGGTCCCAGGGATGCCGCCCGAGTCCTGCGGGCGCACTCGGGCCGAGAAGCACTTCCCGCCACCGGTGGCCGAGGTGCGCCCCGACGATCCGCGAGATCTCCAGCGCGCTCGGCGCGTCGGGGTCCGCGCTGTTGAGGATCCGCGGGCCAGGACGGCTCGCGACGACCTCGATCAGGGCGGCGATGTTGGACGCGGCACTGGTCTGATCGACACCGCGGCCGCCGCGGGACAGGACGACGACTCCGCGCCGGTCGAGCACGCGTTTGACGAACACCCACGTGTCGGGCTTCAACGCGCCGTCGCCGTGCACCCTGGACGGTCGCAGAACCGTGACCCGGTGCCCGCTGTCGAGCAGGACGTGTTCGGCGGCGACCTTGTTGGCGCCGTAACCCTCGCGGCTGCGGTGATCGATGTCCTCCCGCGGGGCCATGGTCGGCTGTGCTTCGCTGACCGGGCCGTCGAAGTCCGGTGTGACGGCCGAGTTCACGTGATTCCCCGCGGCGTCGATGTACACGGCCTTGGCGGAGATCATCACCGTGGACCCGATATCGGCCAGCAGCGGCAACAGGCCCCGCGCGTGGGCGGCGGTGAAGCAGAGGCAGTCGACGAGCAAGTCGGCTCCCTCCCCCACGGCCGCCACGAGTTCGCCGTCCACCGTGCGGTCTCCGGCAACGAACCGTCCGCCCGCCGCGGCGACATCCTCGGGCATCCGGGAACGGTCTCGGCCGACAGCGACCACGTCCCAGCCCGCGGCCAGCAACCGGCGCGCGGCGGCGCGGCCGATCAGCCCGGTACCACCGAGAATCACCGCGCGAGGCATCGCTCGACGATAGCGTGAGCCCGGATCGTGCGATGCTCGGATCATGACCGGCCGCGGCGACGACCTTCCTGTGCTCACCATCGACGGATCCCGCTTTTCCGACTTCGACGGCTTCGCCCGCGAGTTCTCACGGCTGCTGAGCGACTACACCTGGCGAGGGAACCTGGACGCCTTCAACGACCTGCTCCGAGGCGGTTACGGGACGCCGGAGACCGGATGGGTTCTGCGGTGGCTCCACTCCGAGCCGTCCCGTTCCGCGTTGGGCCACGCCGAGACGATCCGGCGGCTGGAACGGCTCGTTCTCACCTGCCATCCCTCGAACCGTCCGGACTTCCAGGCCAGGATCGACAGCGCGCGGCGCGGGGAAGGTCCGACACTGTTCGACGAGATCGTCAGCATCATCCGCGTCCATGGCGCCGGTGGCAGGGAAGCGGAAGACGGCATCGTCCTGGAGTTGCGGTAGGCGACGCGCCCTTGTCGCTATGGGCCGCCCGCCAGGTCGTACGCCACGTAACAGTTCTCGGAGGCCTCGACGATGACTGTCGCCACCATCTTTTCCTGTGGAACGACACCCGCGGTGAAAACGGGGTGCGAAGATCCGAACACGGTGAAGAGTTCATCGACCTTCACCAGCTCCGCATCGCCGCTCCCGAGGCCCAGCCCGGCACGGGGTGTGCAGTACGGCTTCGCCCGCTGTTCCGGGGTCCGCTCGTCCTCGCACCACCGCGCGCCGGCGCACGTCAGGGTGTTGCGGTAGTCCCTGCCGTTGTAGTGGACCTGGTACGGAAGGCCTCGCTCACCGGGCAGGGCGTAGCCGAAGTGGTTCGCCACATCAGGGATGAACGCGGCACCACACAGCGCGCCGAGAACGACCGGCACAGCGATCACCAGGCGCCGGGGAATCCTGCGGCGCACCGTCGTGGACCGTTCCCGCCCCGGCATGGTGGCCCCCTTCGACACGACGAAGCGTTCCTGACCACAGTAGCCGCGGCGGGCCGATCGGGGGTGGGGCAGCGCGAGCCGATGTTGCCGGCTCGCGCCGTCCCCGCTGGTCATTTCGTCGAGACTCACCAGGAAGGCGGCCAGCGCGTCCAGGATGTGGCCGCCAAGTTGCCCCGGTGGCCCCGAAGACCAGCGTGCCCGCCTCAGACACGGTCGTGGAGGGTGATCCGGTAACCGTCGGGGTCAGCGAAGGTGAATGTCCGGCCGAAGGGGCCGTCGATCGGCGCGGAGACGATGGTGTGACCGTCGGCGACCAGCGCGTCGTGAATGGCTTGGACCTCGGTGGCGTGGAGCCAGATCGCCGCGCCGATGCCGGGCTGGGCGACAGAGGCGAGGTCGGTGCCGGGAATGACCTCGCGGAGCGCGAACGCGATCGGCTTCGTCTCGAAGACGACGGCGTGCGGAGGTCCGGCCTGCGAGCGGACGAGGCCGAGGTACTGCTCGTAGAACGCCTGCGAACCGGTGAGGTCACGCGCTTGCAGGGAGATGAAGTCGGGGCCGGTGGCGGGCAAGATGACGCTCCTTCGTTACGTGTCAGTCTTCTGACACGTAGGACCCTATGTCAGGATACTGACATGAGTCAAGAAGGCGGCGGTGTCGACCTGGACAAGTCACTGGGCTACCTGCTGAAGGAGGCGTCGAGCGCCCTCCGCGCGGCCATGGAGGAGGTGCTGCGCCCGCTCGGGATGACCGTGACGCACTACTCCTGCCTCGAGCTGCTGGCCCAGCGACCGGGCTTGTCGAACTCCGAACTCGCACGGGGCGCGTTCGTGACCCGGCAGTCGATGAACGTGCTGCTCCAGACCCTGGAACGGGAGGGCCACGTGACCAGGCCCGCGGAGGCGCCCGTCGGGAAGGTCCTTCCCACGCGGCTCACGACTCGCGGCAGGCAGAGACTCGAAAAGGCGACCGTGGCCGTCCGGTCCGTCGAGGTCAGGATGCTGGCCGGGATGACCGAGGCCGAGCAGGCGGGCGCGTTCCGGATCCTGCGGAGCATGATCCATTCCCTGCGCGAGCAGTAGACTCGACTCGGACGCGGGGGTGACGACGTGACGGATGACCAGCTGCTCATCGAGTTCGCGCTGACCCGGCTGGATCATCCGGACCTCGACCTCGAGGAAGTGGCCACACTGACCGTTCGGCGTCTCGGCGAAGACCGGATGCTGGACTTCGCCGGGCTCACCCTCGCCAACCGCGGCGAACTACGAGGGGCCGTGTTCCCGGCCGCGGTCGAACACGTCGTCCGGGTCGTCCTGACCTTGCGCGGGCCGGACGACTAGGGCGCCGGACCGCGCCCTGAGCTTCAGGTGCGGCGCCGCTGCCATGGCCGTGGCGACCTCGGAGACGCCGAAATGCCGTGATCATTACACTGTGGACAGTCGTGCCCGCCGGTCGGTTCGTTCCGCCGCCCCGGTGAGAACGACCGCCGAGCTGTAACACCTCCTTGCCGCTCGCGGACTACGAAACATGAACTCGTGCTCGAACTGCGGACGGGAACTCGGCTCCCAGGCGAAGTTCTGCGGCGCGTGCGGCACTCCTGTCGGCGAGCCCCAAGATGAACCGGTCGCTGTCGAACCGGTTTCGCCTCGGCCAAAGCAAACGGTCCCGAAGCCGACGGCCGCTGTCGTGGTCGCCGCGGCGGTGGTGGCGGTCGCCGCGGCAGGCGTGACGACCTTCGCCTTGACCCGCAACACCGACTCCACGCAACCCGACACCGCACAGGTGGACATCACCCAGCCGAGCGCCACGGCCCCGGTGACCGTCCTCACCACCGCGACGCAACCACCGACGTCGACGGAAATCACCACGACGGAAACGACCCCGTCGCTTCAGGTGACCGAGGCGGACCTCCGCCGCCAGACCACGCAAGACAGCACCGTCGCCGAAAGCCTTGTCGGACAATGGGTTCCGCAGCTTTCCTCGAAGCAGCCCGGCCTCGTCGTCGGAGGCACCACGTACGACTACCCGGCGATCATGGCCGACTTCCAAAGCCTCCGCAGCCGCTTCCCCGAAGCCATCATGGTCAATTCGAGTGACTTCAAGACCTTCTCACGCAAAGGTTTCTGGGTCACCCTCGAAGCGAAGGTCTTCCCGGACGCCGACGCGGCCAACGCCTGGTGCGACGAGCAGAACTTCGCCCGAGAGGACTGCCACGCCAGCCGGTTGACCCACTCCGGCGGTCCGGCGGGCAACTCCAAGGGCAGGTGACCCGGCGAAGCTAGCCGAACAGCTTCGTCACCAGTTCGGCGATCTTGCCCGCGGGTTCGCTCAGGGTGCCGACCAGGCTGGTGACCGTCTGCCAGCGAGCGCTGACGGCCGCCCCGCGCGGCTTGTCGCTCCGCAGTTCCGCCTCGATCCTGTCGAGCGCCTCGAGTACTTCCGTCCGGTCGGCGGGCGTCGGAGCGGACTCGGCGATCGCCTCCCGCGAGCTTGCCAAAGCCTTGATGAGGTCCGGGATCGACGCGTCGTCCGCGGAAGAGTTGTTGTAGGTCGTGGCGTGATTTCCGATGGCGGTGTTGGAGATTTTCGCTTGCCGCAGGTCGAACCGGTCACCCATGGGTCTACTTTCCCTTCGCCGAATTGCTCTGGTTGCTCACCTTGCTGTTCGTACCGACCGCCGAGTCGACGAACGTGCTGCCGCGCATGTCGTAGCTGTTGACGACCGGATCGGCCAGTTTCATGAACTCGACGACCGAATAGCCGCGCTCTTCGAGGTAGTGGCCCACCGAGCGGAACAACGTCGTGTCCAGGATCTTCACGTACCGTTCCGCGTCGACGTCCTGGAAATAGCTCTGCACGCGGTCCGCCTGGGCCAGTTCGCGGAGACTGCGGTCGGCCCCGTACTTGGCCGGGACGGCCTCGTCCGTGTCCTGCCTCAGCTGGTTGAACGGCCGGAACACCGACTTCCCGCGGCGGAACAGCGTCGCGGGCAGGAGCCACAGCTCCACGAAGGTGAGCCCCAGCGATTTGGCCAGCGAGTGGTGCCTATCGATCGCGCGGAACTCCGGGGCGATCGGCAGCAGCGCGAGGAACTGCCATTCCAGGTACAGCATCCGCTGATCGGTCCCGACGTGCAGGTAGCACGACGTGGTCAAGTCGCGATCCCAGGACTCGACGCGGTAGCAGCGGTAGTAGCGCGCCCATTCGATCACGCTGTCGGCGAGGGCTCGCGCCTTCTCGATCGGCAGGCGGCGGGCCGGTGCGCGGTCGAGGTCCGCGAGGACCTCGGGGACCGACCGGTGGTCGACGACCAGCCGGTCCGCGGGCACGAGCACCTGCTCGCGGTGGGTCAGGTTTTCGAGGCGTCGTCCCGGACCGAGTGACGAGGTTTCCCGCAACGCCTGGATCGCCGCGCCGACGTGGTCCTGCAGCTCGGTGACGTTGATGCGCCGCGGGTCGACGTCGTCGTCCGACGAGTCGAGGGGCAGGGTGATGACCTGCCGGTGCACCGGGACGCCTGCTCCCACGAACGGGGAGAATCCACGGTGCACCACCACATCGGCGCTCGCTTCGTGAGCGGCACCCGTTTCCTGGGCGGCCACCGCGCGCTCCAGCGGCAGGCGGAAGGTGTCGAGCCCCAGACCGCGGAGCCGTCGTTCCCATTCGGAAGCGCTCTTGCGCCCGTCGGCGACGAACGTGCCGCGCCGGAATCGCTGCAGCACCAGGAAACGCACGGCGAGCCTGTCGGCGAGCAGGACACCGGCGATCAGCAGGGTCAGCACGACACTCAGCACGACAATGCCGACAGTGCTGTCCGTGGCATCGCCGGAGGCGGAGCTCGGGGAGTCGAGGGAGCCGTATCTCGACGAACCTCTGGACGACGTCATCCCCGTGGCCGCGGTGAAGACCTCCAGGCCTATCACGAACGCGCTGACGGCGAACAATCCCATCGCCACGGCGAGGTCGCCGATCCCGCGCGTCCTGAACCGGCCGGGGATCAGCGCCAGCACGATGGCCGCCAGCAGCCAGAACATCAGCACCGCAGGCTCGGTGAACAGGAACACCAGCAGGAGCGCCAGAAGCGCCGCGTCGCGGATACGGCGCCGCATCCGCGACGCGACCGCCTCCCGCAGCACCGCGGCGGTGTCGACGCCGGGTGTGGGCGGAATCGACCGCCATGGCTCGATCAGGAATTCCCGTACCGCCGTGTTCGCGTAGTCCTCACTGAGCTGCGCGGCGGCGCACAGATAGCGGGTCGTGTTGTCCCGGCGGGTCAGGGACGCACCGCACGCCTGGCAGAACCCGTCTCCCGGCCTGCCGATCGCGCGGCACCGCCAGCAACTCTGGTTTCTTCCCGCACTGACATCGACCGCCATGGCGTTCCTCCCTGACCGGCTCTTCCGGCTCAGGAGTCGTCCGCCGTGCGGTGCCGTGTTACACGACTCCGCTTACTCGAAAGAGTGACGCCGCCGGCGTCAGTGGCCGAGGATCGCGCGCAGGCCGGGCTGGAGCCGGTCGCCGTGCGCGCGGACGAGATCGTCGCACAGCTGGAAGATCCGCTCGACCGGCAGTGCGGCCGCGGTGGCCGGGTCGGTCATCGCCGCGTGCCGGATATGGCGGGGATCGTCCTCGACGGCCGCGCGTACGACGAGCTCGTTGACACTCAGGTACGTCCGGTTGAGCGCCGCGAGTTGTGGCGGCAGCGCGCCGATCCGGGTCGGCCGGACGCCGGTCCCGTCGGCGAGGCAAGGCACCTCGACCACTCCCCCGGCAGGCAGGTTCTCGATCAGGCCGCGGTTGACGACATTGCCGTAGACCGTGCGGGGTGTGCCGGTGACCAGGCTGTGGATGATCTGCGGCGCGTACTCGTTCGTGCCTTCCACGGCCAGCCGTTCCCCGCTCCGAATCGCCTGCCGGGTCCGCCCGTACTCGGCCTCGTTCTCCGCCACGATGTCGAGGTACGCCCCGACGGGCAGCCGCAGGCGCTCGATTTCGTTGTCGTGCTTGAGATACCAGGGCACGTACTCGGCGGAGTGCTCGCTCGTCTCCGTCGGGTAATAGCCGAGCCGCCGGAACATGTCGAACCGGACCCGCCGCCGCAGCTGCTCGTCCGAGGCCGCCAGTTCGGCCAGCCGGGGATAGAGGTCCGTGCCGTCGTGCTCGAACCGCAGCACCCAGGCCTGGTGGTTGACGCCCGCCGCGACGTAGGTGACCTCCTCGAACGGGACCCCGACCAGCTCGGCGAGCCCGTGCACGGTCCAGTACACCGAATGGCACAGCCCGACGACCCGCGTCAGCCCGGTCACTTCGGTGAGGTACTGGACGTTCATCGTCATCGGGTTCGTGTAGTTCAGCAGCCAGGCCTCCGGGGCCACGTCGGCGATGTCCGCGCCGAGTTCCTTGAGGAACGGGAAAGTCCGCAGCGCGCGGAAGATCCCGCCGACGCCGAGGGTGTCGCCGATGGTCTGGCGCAGACCGTGGCGCGCCGGGACCTCGAAGTCGACGCGGGTCGACTCCCCCATCCCGATCTGCACCATGTTGACGACGAAATCCGCGCCCGCCAACGCTTCCCGCCGGTCGGTGTGCGCGGTCAGCACCGGCTTCACCCCGCGCGCGGCGGCGATCTGCTTCGCCGCGGCCAGCGCGGTCGCGAGCCGGTCCGGATCGATGTCGTGCAGCGCGACGTGCACGTCGCCCAGTTCCGGGAAACCGAACAGGTCGGCGAGCAGACCCTGGGTGAACACGACGCTGCCGGCGCCGACGAAGGTGATCTTGGGGGTGGTCATGAGCGGTCCGATCCGATGCGTTCGAGGTGGACGAGGACGTCGTCCCACGTGGCCTGGCCAGCCGTGCCGCCGGCGGCGCGGACGGAGGAACCACCGCAGACGACGCCGCAGCGCAACGCCGTCCCCAGCGGCAACCCGGCCAGGACGCCGGCGAGGAATCCGGCGTTGAAACTGTCCCCGGCGCCGACGGTGTCGACGGCTTCGGCCGGGATCCCTTGTGCGGTGAAGATTTCGCCGTCGCGATGGGCGAAGGCACCCCCGGCACCGTCCTTGACCACGACGGCCGGGCCGCGGGCGCCCAGCAGCGCGGCGGCCTCCCGTGCGTCGGTCACGTCGGCCAGGCGGCTCACCTCGGCGGCGTTGGGCAGCAGGAAATCCGTCTCCCCCAGCAGATCCCCCGTGTCCCAGGCACCGGCCGGATCGTCGTTGGTGTCGACCGACGTCGTCGCGCCGTGCCCGCGGGCGGTCCGCAGCAGGGCGGGCAACGCGGGCGCGAGACCGGGGAGCAGGAAATACGACGACGAATGGACGTGTCTGCTCGTGGCGAGCAGTTCGGGTGGGACGTCGGCGGCGGTCAACGCGGCGAGTGTGCCAGGGGCGGTGATGATGGCTCGATCGCCGTCGCGGGTCAGCACGGTGGTCAACGGGGTCGGCAGGACCGGATCCGTCCGCAGCGCGCCGGTGTCGACGCCGCGTTCTTCGAGGGCGTCCCGGACGAACCGGCCGGCGGCGTCGTCTCCGACCCGTCCGGCGACGGCGACCCTGAGCCCCAGCCGGGCCGCACCCGCGGCGGTGATCGCACCGGAGCCGCCGAGGGTGAGCACACCCGAATCGGCGAGCTGTTCCCGCTGGCCGAACTCCAGATCCGTCCTCAGTGGACCGATGATGACGTCCGGGTTGGCGTCACCGACCACGAGCAGGTCGAAACGGTGCATGGATCCTATCCTTTGAGGCCGCTGGAGGTGATGGACTGGATGAAGGTCTTCTGCGCGCCGAGGAAGGCCAGCAGTACCGGCAGTACGGTGATCACGTTGCCCGCCATGACCGCGGACCAGTTGGTGTGGTGTTGACCTTGGAACGTCGTGAGCCCGAGTTGCAGGGTGTAGGCCGTGTCGTGGTTGAGCGCGATCAGCGGCCAGGTCAGGTCGTTCCAGGTGCCGAGGAAGGTCAGCACGGCCACCGTGCTCAGCGCGGGCCGGGAAAGCGGCAGCACGATCGTGAACAGCACGCGCAGCCGCGAGCAGCCGTCGATCCACGCCGCTTCTTCCAGTTCCCTCGGCAGGGAAAGGAAGAACTGCCGCAGGAGGAACACTGCGAACGGCGTCACCAGTGACGGCACGATCAGCGCGCCGAGGCTGTCGATCAGGCCCAGCCGTTTCATCACCAGGAACGTCGGGATCATGGTGAGCTGGAACGGGATCGCCATCGTGGCCACCATCAGCGCGAGCAGCACCCGCGATCCGGTGAACCGCATCCGCGCGAACGCGTAGCCGCCGAGCGCGCCGAACACCAGGTTCGACACCACGGTCACCGCCGAAACGATCAGCGAATTCGTGAACCAGCGCAGGAAGAGCGCGTTCTCCAGCACGTAACGATAGCCCGCGAAGTCCATTTCGGACGGCCACAGGGCAGGCGGGAACCGGTTGATCTCGGCGTTGCTCATCACCGAACCGAGCAGCAGCCACACCAGTGGCGCGGCGAACACCAGCGCCAGCGGCACCAGCAGCAGATGCCAGGGGCTGAACGAGAGCCGGGGCCGCCGCAGGGCGGGCAGGACCCGCGGCGCGGGCACACTGAGCCGGGCGGTCATCGGAGCGCCTTCCGGGGACGGCGGAGCAGACGGACGACGACCACGACCGCGAGCAGCCCCAGCGCGAGCACGTAGGCCGACGCCGCGCCGTACCCGGCCGTGAAGTTCTTGAACGCCTGTTCCCACACGAAATAGACGATCACCGTGGTCGAGCCGAGCGGGCCGCCCTTGGTCGTGACGTACACCAGATCGAATACCTGCAGGGAGGTGATCAGCTGCCACAGCACCAGAAACGCCGTCACCGGGGTCACCGCGGGCAACGTCACGTGCCGCAGCACGCGCAAGGTGCCCGCGCCGTCCAGCCGGGCGGCCTCGACCAGCGACGGCGGCACGTCCTGCAGCGCGGCCAGGTAGACCACCACGCAGAACCCGGTTCCGCTCCACAGCGTGATCCCGACCAGCACCAGCAGCGCCTGCGCCGGATCGGTCAGGAATCCTTGCGGGGAAACACCGAGGTGGTGCAGCAGCGAATTGGCCGCGCCGAACTGCGGGTCGAGGATGAAGGAGAACAGCACTCCCTGCGACGCTGCCGAAAGCACGAACGGGACGAACACGAGCGTCCGGTACACCCCGATCAGCCGGATGCGGCGGTTCAGCGCCTGCGCCAGCAGGAATCCCAAAAGGACGCTCAGAGGGACGTAGAGAACCGTGTACAGCACGGTGTTCCCCACCGCCTGGGCGAACCGCGGGTCCTGGGCGAGTGCCGAGTAGTTGTCCAGGCCGACGAACCTGCTCGGGGTGACCAGGTCGTCTGCCCGGAACGACAGCAGCAGCGACCAGGCCACCGGCACCACGCCGAGCCCGAGGATGATGAGCACGGCGGGTGAGAGGTAGGTCCACGCGGCCGTGGTTTCCTTGCGTCGCCTGCTTTTCGCGGAGTGGCTTCGCGGTGGAACGGTGACCGCTCTCGGCAGTCCTGGCATGGCGGCCTCCCTATCGGGGGATGATCAGAGCGGCGTCGGCGGCCTTGGCGCATTCGCGCAGTGCGTCCGCGGGAGCGGCCTGGCCGAGCAGCACGGAGACGATGGCGGTGCCGAGCGCCGCGGACACCTGTGGATAGGCCGGGTGCACCGGCCGGACCTTGGCGCGGTCGAGCGCGTCGGCGAACACCTGAAGCCCCGGCGTTCCGGTGGTTTTCTCCTGCCACGCGGGCAAATCCTGGGTCCGGCGGCTCAACGGAAGGCCGCCCGCGCCGACGTCCCAGCGGACGTCCTGGGCCGGATCCGTCAGCCACGACAGGAACGTGCGCGCGGCTCGCACCCGGTCCTCGCCGTTGTCGAACACCGTCCAGGTGTCCGGCCCGGAAATGGTCATGGGACGGCCGGAGAAACTCGGCAACGGCACGACGGCGTACTCGATCCCGGCGTCGGTGATGTCCGGCAGTTGCCATGGCCCGGTGACGACCATGCCGATGTTGCCGCCACCGAACGCCTGGTACATCTGCTCGCCACCGGGTTTCGGGTCGACATAGACACATTTCGCGGCGGCAAGGTCGCGGACGACCTCGAGTGCGCGCACACCTTGCGCGCCGAAGCCGATGCCGCGGCCGTCCCCGCCGATGACGTCACCGCCGAGGTCCCACACCATCGGCCACAGCCGCCACACCGTGTCCTCGTCACCCGCGCCTGGCCAGCCGGTACCGAAGGTGCCGCTGCCCGCGTCGGTCAGTTTTCGCGCCGTTGCGACGAATTCCGCCCACGTCCACCCCGCCGCGGGCAACGGCGTCCCGGTCTTCGCGAACAACGTCTTGTTGCACACCACGGCCAGCGAGTCCAGCAGCGCCGGTACGGCACGCGCCCGGCCGTTGACGGTCACCGCCTCACGAGCCGGCGCCCGGAAACCGGGACCGGCATCGACGAGATCGGTCACGTCGACGACCTGCGGGCTGCGCGCCACAGCGGCCAGGTCCGAGCCGAACACGTAGGCGATGTCCGGATAGGACCCCGACGCCAGCGCCGCGGTGATCTTCTGCAACATCGCGTCGGAGATCACCCCGCCACCGAGGTCGATCCGGATCCCCGGATGAGACCGCTGGAAGTCGGCGACCAGCGCATCGAGCACCTTCTTGCCCGTGTCGGTCTGGCCGTGCCAGACCTCGACGGTGACCGTGCCCCCGGAGCTTCCGGCGGTGGCCGGGGAACACCCGGCCACCGCCGCGCCGAGCGCCATTCCGCCGACCCCGCGCAGGAAACCCCGCCGGTTCACCGGTGCGGACATCACGCCCTCCCGAGCCGCGGGTCAGCAGGTCTTGCGGACGTAACCGGACGCGCCCGCGGGCACGACGTCACGGTCACGGCGGACGATGCTGAGCGAACCGCCCCAGCGATCGCAGGCGTTGGCGAGACCCGCGTCGGCGTATTCGATGACGATCACGTTGCCGCCGAACGCCGCGGTGAACTCGCCACAGATGTCCTGCTCGCCGCATTCCTCGGCGACCGCGAAGTCGAGCCCGTTCGCCTTGCGGTTCCCGGCCAGCTCCGAGGTGTTCTTCTGCCCGGTCGCGAGCCCCTTCTCATGGGCGTGCGTGGACAGCAGGCGAATGTAGGCCTGAGCGTCCTGTTCGGACAGAAGACCGCGCGAACGCGTGAAACTGTCGTAGTTGTCCGGCTCGATCGCCTGATATCCCTTGGCCGCGCAGCCGTCGGTCCAGGCGTTCACCTTCGCCGCCACCCGCTGGCGCTTGTCCGCGGTTCGCAGGTCGAGCAGCGCCTCGTCCCAGTCCTCGTCCATGACGACTTCGCCGTTCGCGTCGCGCAGCACCAGGTCGCCCCACTCCCCCTCCGCACCGGGCTGCGCCTGGAAAGCGTTGATGTAGCAGATGTTGTAGAGACCGGCGGCAGGCTGGGCGGTGTGGTCGCGGCTGACCACCCGCACCCCTGACGGCGGCGCGTACGCACCGCCGATCTGATAGTCGAAACCGGCCTTGACCGGAGGCGGGGAGAACGCGGCCGGAGCGGGCGCGGCCGAAGCAGAGCAGGCGGTACTGACGACGGCTGCGGCGCACAGGGCCGCAGTGGCGAGAAACCGAACGCGGGAAGCGTGCATCATCGAAACTCCGGATGATGGTGGGCACGACCCCGCCTCGGACCATGAGCAGGTCCTGGCGACTCAGTCCGGGCTCGCGGCGAAGGCCGACATACCGGCTGGGCGTACCTCTGACGTCGGGGCGTCCATTCCGACGTGTTCAGCAGTAAATCGAGCATCAACGCACATGTCAAGTGCTCGATGTCGTCCCTTAACCCTGCCTTAGAGACATGATTATGCGATCAAGCCTCATCCGTCGTCGTCCGGGAGCCGGTCGAGGACCCGTTCGAACGCGGGTCCGATGACGTACTGCCGGACGGCACGTCAATGCCGGATTAGGCCGCCGACCGCGACGGGAGACACGTGACCGGTCGCCGGAAGCGTCCGCGCCAACGCGAGACCGACGTCGACGAGCGACGATCGGCACAGACCGGCGACAGCCGATAGCGACGTCCAGACCGACTCGGCGGTCTCGCCGTTCGGCTCGGGCCGCAAGGCGCCACCGGTAATCCGGACCTGGTAAAAGATGCCGACGTTCTGGTGCTCGATCCCCAACCGCGCTTCGGCGGCGGGAATCACCCTTGAGTCCACGCCCAGCAGGCGTTCGACCACCGCCTCGCAGCCCGTCTCCTCGGCGACCTCCCGGACCACCGCGTCGAACGGATCCTCGGCAGGCTCGACCTTGCCGCCCGGAAGAGTCCAGTTCGTGTCTCCCGTCGGCGAGACATGACGGGCGAGCAGCACACGCCCGTCCTCGACGCACACGGCATATGCCGCCAGCCGGAAACTCATCCGCACCTCCCCTGCGACCCTTTTCTTTCACCGCCCTGCCGGTGCGGAGACCTTGCCCTCCAGCCATTCCGCTTCGACCCTGGTTCTGGCGACCTCGCCCATCAGGTCGAGTTCCCTGGCGCGGACGCGGGGCCCGGTGTCACCGGACCGGATGGAACGGCGGAGGATCGCCAGCTCGGTCACCGCTTCCTGGTACTGCGCCACCGCGCGCGCCGTTCGCATCCCCGACCGTCTGCGTGCCTCAGTGCGCCAGTGGCGCCGGGCCCGCCGGTTGGTGAGCAGGGTGACCTCGTTCGGGGGGACGATCTTGTCGGCGACCAGATCCGGCAGTTCGGTCACGAGCGCGCCCAGGTCACGAGCGTGCTGGTTGTACACGACCAGCACGGTCAGCCCGGCGACCGGCAGGACGACCAGGAAGTACATGGTGACGAACGCGGTCGGGGGCAACGTCTCGGTGCTGATCCAGATGCTGCGCAGGCCGACCGCCCCGAGGAAACCCAGCAGTGGAGCGCCCAGCTGTATCAGCGGGCGACGCGTCCGGATTGCCAGAACCACGCCGACGACGATCAAGCAGGTGCACAGCAGGCTCACGGAAGGGGCCAGAACACCGCGCAACATGAACGCGGTGACCTCGCCGGTCGACGCGCCACCGTAGCGAGCGCCGAAAGAAGAGAAGTTCTCGACGAACACGAAACCCGCGGCCACGAAACCGCCGTACACGATCCAGTCGAGCATCCGGTCCAGTTCGTCACCGATCCGGACGACAGTCAGAATGACGACGATGCCCTTGAGCGACTCCGCCAGTACCGGTTCACCCAGCACGAGTTCGAGGTTCCTCCCGCTGCCTTGCCGCGCGCCCGTAACCCCCATGACGAGCAAGACGACGAAGCCCGCCCCGGCCCCCCGTCCGCAGAAACGCCAGAACTGGCTCTCGGTCTTGGGACGCCAACGGTCGGTCCAGCGCAGGACGCCCACCAGTGAACTCACCGGCAGCACGGCCGCGAGCGCCACGACGGGGTTCACCTTCATCGCCACGAGCAGCAAGGTCGCCAGAACGGTCAAGACGATCGGCGGGCGCAGAATGCCGATCCACGGGCTGGGCACGGGATCGCGATTCAGCCGCCGGCTGATCTTCCGGTGCAACCGGGCGGCCGCGGCCCGGAGATTCGGGGAAACAGGCCGGTGGGATGCCGGTACGCCTGCCACGAAGGTCTCGTTGTTCAGCGGTGGCGCGGAATCTCTGCCCAGCCTGATGTCGATCGACGCCTGAAGACGGGCAGCGGCCGCGATTTCGGGCGGGGAGAATCGCCGCGCGGTCACGCCGAGCCCCCGTTCTCCGGCTCTTCGGCCTGCTGAGGTTGCTGGAGGATCGGCCTGAGGAACACTTCGATCATCCTCAGCTCGTCCGGCCCGGCAAGATCGGACTCCGCCAGCACGTCGAAGATCCCCAGGCCTGCCAGCCGCTTCTCGGCATCACTCGACCAGTAAAGCTCTTGGGCCATCTGGAAGCGGGCCCGCCATTCGCTGCGGCTCTCCGACTGTTCCTTCTGCCGGACGGTCACCCGTACCCCGAAGAAGGCCGCGCCGGCGGTCAGCAACCCGGCCACCAAGGCCAGTACCGGCGTCAGCCACGTCATCCAGGCCACCTCGTCTTGCGCCGACGGCGAACACCGCCGTCCGGGACGCTACCGTGTCGGCCGCCCGGTCGCGCGTTCCGCTCGGCTGCCGGATCAGGCCAGGTCTGGCTCCCGCAGGTTCAGGACGTCCGACTGCATGGCGACGAGTTCGGCGTAGGTTCCTCCTCTTTCCGTGAGTTCGTCGTGCGTTCCGGTCTCCGTCACGCGGCCCTCCTCGATGACCGCGATGCTGTCGGCGTCCCTGATCGAGTGGAGCCGATGGGAGATCAGCAGTGTGGTGCGGCCCCGGCGCAGCGAGTGCAGCATCGTCCGCAACCGGCGGTCCGCGGCGGGATCGAGGCGGGAACTGGGTTCGTCGAGCAGGAGCACGTCACTGTCTTCCTGCAGGATCGCTCTCGCCAGCGCGAGGCGCTGCCACTGGCCGCCGGACAGGGTGTGGCCGTTGCGGTCTTCAGCCTGCGTGTCGTCCTGGTGGAACATCAGGCTCAGCATGGTGTCGTAGCCCGCGGAAAGCCGGGTTATCTCGTCGTGAATGCCGGCGTTCCGGCCCGCGCGCTCGATCGCCGCGGTGTCGCCCAGTGCTTCGAGCCTGCCGATACCGATGTTTTCCCCGGCGGTCAGGTCGTATTCCACGAAGTCCTGGAACACGGCGCTGAGCCGCGCCCGATAAGCCTCGGGCGTGAATTCGCGGATGTCGACGCCGTCCCACAGGATGCGGCCCTCGCAGGGTTCGTACAGGCGGCACAGGAGCTTGATCAGGGTGGACTTGCCCGCTCCGTTGACGCCGACCAGCGCGGTGGTGCGGCCTGCCGGAATGTCCAGGGTCACGCCACGCAGAAGCCAGTCCTGGTCGGCGTGGTACCGGAACCAGACGTCCTCGATCCGGATACCGTCCCGCAGCGGGCGCACGGGGACCGGTGCCGGGCACGCGGGGATGTCGTCGGGGGTTTCGCGCAAGTCCAGGTATGCCTGGAAATGCAGCAAGGCGCCGTAACCTCGGGCCGTGTCGTTGAACAGGCTCGCCAAGGCGCCCTGGGTGGCCGTGATCGCCGCCAGCAGCAGCGTCAGGTCGCCCACGCTGAGGGTGCCGCGCCACACGTCCATGGCCACCCAGGCCAGACCGGCGGTGGTGATGACGGCGGTGATCGACTCGGCCACCAGTTCGTACCGCAGCACCGTGCCGTCCAGCCGCCGGGCCACGGTGTTGGCCTTGGCTATCTGCCCGGCGGCGCGACCGGCGACGAAGGCACCGGCGCGGAACAGCCGGATCTCCTTGGCCGCACGCGGTCCGGTGAGCAGTTCGGAGTAGAAGGATTCCTTGCGGTGGACCGGGGTGAGCAGCCACATGTTGCGCACTTGCCGACGATGGATACGCGCCTCCATGAGGACGGCGGGCAGCGAACCGACGAAGACGAGGGCGGCCAGCGCGGGCCGGAGCGCGAAGAGCGAACCGGCGAATCCGGCCGAGGTGATCAGCGACCTGATCGCATTCGTCCCCGACTCGACGACTTCCAGGGACGCGGATCCCGCCGAGTCACGCGCCATGCGGATCCGGTCCGCCATCTTCGGTGATTCGAAGTAGGCGAGCCCGGAGAACGAATTCACCACTTCGGCGACCCGCCGGTGCGCGGACAGCCGGGTTCTGCGCTGCAATTCCTTGGCACAGTAGGCGGAAAAACCGGGCAGCACCGCCAAGCCGACCCCGGTCCCGGCGACCACCGCCCCCGAGACGAGCAGGTCTCCGACAGACCGCCTGTCGAGCAGGCCGTCCACCAGGAACTTGGTGGCCCAAGCGCTCGCCACCGGAACGGCCGCGAGCAGCAGCCCCGTCGCGATGTAGGCGGCGAACGAACCGGGCGCCGCCGTGGTGACGAGCGCGAACGCGCTCCGCACTCCGCGCCAGACGGCAGGCCGCTTGCCGCGTGCCAGGGCGGTCACGCCGGCGCCAGCCGGTGAAGATGACGTGGGCTGGGCACCTCGCCGACGACCGTATGCCTTCCGCCATCACGGCGGACCCGGAAAAACGCCGGGTAGGCGGTGACGCCGAACGTCGTGATGACGACGCCGTCACCTTCCTCGTGCACGACGACGGCGGACCGGTTCAGTTGTTCCGTCTCCGTGGCGAGCTCGTCGCGGTCGAGCGGGTTGTCCAGGTCGGGTGCTTCGTAGCGGATGACGGCGATCGCCGGGAGGCCGGTGCCCGCCAGATGATCGGCCACGGCCGCGTACTCCGCCACCGCGGCCTGGCATGGCGGGCATCCGATCATGAAGAACCCGACGACGAACTCGTCCATCCCCGTCGTGGTGAGCGGTTTTCCCTCGACCGACATGGTTTCGAAGGGAGGTATTTCACGGCCGACCGCGAACGTGGTCTCGTCGGCAGGCGGCCATTCGGGGCGTTTCCCGACGGCGCGGACGAGCCGGGCGGTGAACACGAAGTTGGCGCACACCGCGACGGCCAAGGCACTGAAGGCAACGTAGAAGATCGTCATCGTTTCCTCGGGATCAGGGCCGCGGACACGGCCTCGTGCAGGACGACCGCGACACCGAGACCGACGCCGATCGCCGTGAGCAGGACATGTCCGGCGAGGTCGAGCGGCGTCGGACCGGCCGGGGTCAGAGCGAGAACCAACGCGATCGACGCCAGGCTCGCGTTGCGCCACAGGTGACGTTCGCTCAGCGTCTCGCGTGCGGTGCCGAAGCAGGCACAGCGCACGTCGCGCCCGCGGCGGGTACTCACCAGGACACCTCCGGCGAGCACCGTCAGCAGCAAAGCGGCAAGGCTCAGCCCGATCGAAACAGGGCCGAAGAGCAGCACGGCCGGGACGGTCGCCTCGGCGGCGATCAGGATCCGTGCCGAGAAGCGCCTGAGCCGCGCACCGGGCAAACCGAACGCGGCGAACGCGGCGGACAGGTCGGCAAAGCCGCGAGCGCGCAGTTTGCCGCCCGCGGCCACAGCGAACAGCGCGGCGAAGAAACCGCGCCCCAGCTCGACGAAAGCTTCCAACACTTGAGTTCCCCCTTCGCGGGACGGGGGGCTGCCCGCCGACCGTCGGCCGGAGGCGGGCAGCCCCGTTCAGCTGCGGAGCCGTGGATCAGCAGCCACAGCGGACGAACTTGCGCCGCGAGGAGATTTCGACCGGATATCCGTCATAGCAGGCGTAGTAGCGCAGTTGGGTGTACTTGCGCCTCGTCGCCTCACAACTTCCGGCGCCCGCGGTGACGCAGGCCGGTTCGGTCCACTCCTCGCCGGGCGAGCATGCAGCCTTCATTTTCTTGCCTTTCTGTATGAGGTAATCGATATTTCGCAGTTGACGGCAAAGTTCAGGATTTCTTTGTCGCGACCTCCCCTCTCCCGATCGTGATCCCGGTTTCCGGATCACACGCCAGCGGTGACCGTGACGCCGGGCCCGGTGGCGCGTGGAGTGGTGACCTCGGTGACGAGGTTTCCGGTGGAGGCGACGACGAGGCCGGTGCCTTGTCCGTTCTGGTAGTCCAGTCCCGTTCCGGCGCCGTTGCCGCGGATGGTGTTGCCGGTGACGGCGAGGTTCCCGGTGCCGTAGTTGACCCGTACGGTCAGGAAGACACCGCTGCCACCGGTGAGTTTGAAGATGCGGTTGGCGGTGATCGTGGAGGCCGTTTCGCCCTGGACGGATATCCGTACCCCGGTGGTGGCGAAGTTTTCGATGTAGTTGTTGCCGATCATGCTGCCGAACAGGCGTTCCGCGGTGATGGCGGTCGCGCCGACGTCGTAGACGTGGTTTCCGTGGATGTTCCAGCCCGCGGCGTTGTCCATGCCGATGCCGTCGGAGCCTGCCCCGGCGATCCAGTTGTCGAGCAGGTGCCAGTCGGTGACGGAGTTCCTGGTGTCCTCGACGAAGATTCCCCGCCCGCCGGATTCGACGACGTGGTTGGCGGCGATGCGGCCGTTGACCTGCGTGTTGTTCAGCGGTGTTCCGTTGGCGGAAAGATTGGTCAGCCGGATCCCGTGCCGGGTGGCCTGGAGGATTTCCATGTCCTCCACCACCGTTCCCCAGGAACGCAGCACGAGTGCGTCTTTCGCGTTCGGGTTGCCTGCCCGGTTGGCGATCAGGTTGAGCGAACGGAGAGTGACCGGGTCACCGGTGAGCGGGGCGTTGTCGAGGTAGGAGTCGCTGGCGAGCATCGCGTCGAGGTTGGCCCCGTCGGCCTGCTGGATCACGGTGCCCGAGCGGGACTGCCCCCGATAGGAACGCTGTCCGCGCAGGCGGATCGTGCCGTCGATCAGGCAAGGCCCGTCGATGACGATTTCGTCCCCGTCGGCACTGGCCGCGACAGCGCTGTTGATCTTTTCGTCGTCGTCGCGGGTGTTCGCGCACGCGACCGTCTTCGCACCGGCGGCGGGCGCGCCTGATTCGAGACCGTTCGCGGGCACCGACGACCCGAGCAGTGCGAGCAGGGCAAGACCGGAAAACACAGCACGATGCACGACTTCTCCCTATCCGTTCGGTGGTCCGGCCGATGTCCGGGATGTGGAGCCGACACTGCCTGCGGCAACTGGGCGTAAAACTGAAATCCGCCTTGAACTGCCTGCTGGCGGGCGGTAAGCCAGGAGCGGGGTCCGCTGAGCCGGGAGGGTGCGTATCGAGGGGAGTGGGCGTGGAATTTCGTGTGCTCGGGGAGTTCGAGGCAGTGACCGACGGGCGGCAGGTGGATCTCGGTCACGCCCGCCAGCGCTGTGTGCTGGCCGTGCTGCTCCTGGACGCCGACCGGACGGTGACCGCCGATCGACTCATCGATCGTGTCTGGGGAAGCCATCCGCCACTCCGGGCGCGCAACAGCCTGCACAGCTACCTGTACCGGCTTCGCCGCGCGCTGGAACCCACGGACGTGGGCATCGTGCGCCAGCCGGGCGGGTTCCTGCTCGAACTGAACAGCGCCACCGTCGACCTGCACCGGTTTCGCGTGCTGGTCGATCAGGCTCGTGCCGCCGAGGACGAGTCGCGCGGACTGGAGCTGTACGACCAGGCCCTGCGGCTGTGGCGGGACGAGCCCTTTCACGGCCTGAACACCGCCTGGCTGGACACGGTGCGTGACACGCTCACCGCGGAACGGCTGGCCGTGCGGCTGGACCGCAACGATCTCGCCCTGCGGCAGGGGCGGACCGGCGACCTGGTGCGGGAACTGTTCGCCCTGGCGGTCCAGCATCCTTTCGACGAGCGGCTCATCCTCCAGCTGATGCTGGCGCTGCACCTGTCGGGCCGCCGGGCGGAAGCACTCGAGCAGTATCAGCGGCTGCGGTTGCGGCTGGCGCAGGAGTTCGGCACCGACCCCGGCGCCCCCGTCCAGGCCCTGCACCGGAAACTGCTGGCCGAAGACCCCGGCCCGGTTCTCGCCGTCCCCGCGCCGGAAACCCCTGGCCGCCCGGCCGGGGTGCCGACCGCCACGACGGCCACGGTTCCGCCCGTACCGCCCCCGCGATCCCGGATGCGCCTGCCGGTGCTCCTGGTTCTGCTGATCGCGGCAGGGCTGCTGATGACGGCCAGCACCTTCGCCCCGACGACGGGCACCGTCACCGGCTTCCAGGCTGCCCGGCAACCGCGCACCGGGTTCGTGCGCATCCAGCCGGCGCACACCGCGCAGGTGGGCCTGTGCCTTTCCGAAGGCCGTGACCGCACCGGCCCCGACGACCGTGAAATCGCCGTGCAGCGCCAATGTGCCGGGGCCGTTCCTCCGCGGACCACCCTCCAGCCACTCGGCGGCGACATCTACCGCATCTGGTGGCACCACCCCACCAAAGGGGACGGCTGCCTGACCGTCATCGACATCAAGGGCGAGACCGGTCTCCGGATGGAGCCGTGGGACGACTGCCCGGACTTCCGCATGTACCAGCAGTTCCGGATCCAGCCCGTGGACACGCCCGTTCCCGGCGGATACCGGTTCCTTCCCCTGCGCACCTCCGAACAATGCATCGGCGTCGTCGAACCCAGCACGGACCTCGGCGCCGAACTGACCCAGGAAACCTGCGACGGGCAAGGTGACCAGGAATTCCTCATCGAGGCCGAATGAGCTGAACCCGACCGAGATGCTGATCTTGTGGATCGCCGGTATTGTCCGGTTCATGAGCGACGCGCCGCCGACCCCCTCCGAGGCCTTCGACCTTCTGCTCACCGGTAACCAGCGTTTCGTCGCGGGCACCCCGGAGCACCCGAACCAGGACGCCACCCGCCGCGCCGAAACAGTCCCCGGACAGCGTCCCTTCGCCGTCCTCTTCGGCTGTTCCGACTCGCGGCTGGCCGCCGAGATCATCTTCGACCGCGGACTGGGCGACCTGTTCGTCGTCCGCACCGCCGGCCACGTCGCCGGTTCGGAGGTACTGGGCAGCATCGAGTACGCGGTCAGCGTCCTCGAATGTCCCCTGGTCGTCGTGCTGGGCCACGACTCCTGCGGCGCCGTCGCCGCGACCCGCGCGGCGCTGACCGAAGGACTCGGCACCAACAGCTTCGTCCGCGACGTCATCGAACGGGTCACCCCGAGCATCCTCGCCGCCCGCGCCGCCGGCCTCACCGGCGACGACGACATCATCGACGAGCACATCCGCCACACCGTCGACCTCCTGGCCGACCGTTCCCGCCTGATCTCCGACAAGATCGAAACCGGGGAGACCGCGATCGCCGGACTGTCCTACCGCCTGGCCGACGGCAGCGCCCGTGTCGTCACCACCCGCGGGTTGACCGAGCGGCGGACCTGAACCTCGATCTGGGACCCCATGATGATGGTGCGGTCGCGGGGCAGGGTGAAGCTGTCCGCGATCCCGGCGGTGGCGATGAACACGTGCTTGCGCCAGTTCGCCATGGTCGGCTCGTCGACGGCCTGCAGCTCGATCTTGGACAGGAAACAGGTCCCGACCGCGGCCGTGCCCGGCGTTGCACGAGGAACAGCCCGACGATGATCACCGCCAGGCGCACCGTGTCCCGTGCGGACACCTTCCGGGCCGCCGCAGGCGCTTCCCGCCGATCGTTCACCGTTTTCCGCCCTCGACACCGCGACCGAGGGCGAAGCTACCGGCGTCACCTGGGAAAACGAGCTCTCGGGAGGTCCTGTCCGCACACCGACCCGGCGCGACGTCGTTCGCCCTTGCCGGAATTGTCGGTGCCGGATGCCATGATCCGCACGCTCAAGAATGCCTTGGGCTGGGTGGGTACCCGGCTGGGCCGCGTCGTTCCTGACGACGCGGCCCAGCGCCCACCTCGCCACGGTCCGCCGCCGTGGCCACTTCGGACGTGAAACGGCAGATAACCCGTCACCTTCGGGCAGCCGGGAACCCGTGCCGGGCGGCGATCGCCACGGCACAGGCCAGCGCGGCCAGTGCGACCGCGATCCACGGCAGCGGCGTCGTGGTTCCGGCCTGGTCGAGCACCGATCCGCCCACGAGTGCGCCACCCGCGATCGCGAGGTTCCAGACCGTGATCGCCAGCGACTGCGCGACGTCCGCGGTACGTCCGGCGACCCTGGCGGCAGCCGCGGGGAAGAAGGTGGGGGCACCACCGAAAGCCAAGCCCCACAAGGCGACGGCGCCGTAGAGCACCACCGGCTGGTCCGCGGCGGAACCGATCAGCGCGCCCGCGATGACGAACACCGCCGTCGAAGCGAGCACCAGCGCACGCGGCCACTTGTCGATCACCGTGCCCACCACCCAGAGGCCGAGGACGGAGGTGACGCCGAAGACCAGCAGCACGGTACCGAGCTGCCGTGCTTCACCGGTCGCGGCCAGTACCGGACCGAGGTAGGTGTAGAGGATGTTGTGGCCGAGCACGAAGACGAACGTGGTGACCAGGACCGCGGGAAAGCCTTTGATGGCAAGGACCTTCCACGGTTCCGCACGATGCCCCGCCGGTTCCCCCGGCAGCGGCGGGGCCTGCCACCGGACCCAGCCCGCCAGCAGCACCGTGATGGCGACCAACAGGGCGAACGCGTAGCGCCAGCCGATCAGGTCGCCCAGTATCGTCCCGGCGGGCACCCCGATCGCGAACCCGATCGGGGTGCCGATCATCGCGATCGCCAGCGCCTTCCCCGCGTGGGCCGCCGGGACCAACCGCATGGCGTAGCCGGGAATCATCGCCCACAGCACCCCGGACACCGCGCCCGCGAGGATCCGCGCCACCAAGGTCAGCGCGTAGACCGAAGAAACCGCGGTGATCGCGTTGACAACGGCGAAGCCGAGGATCAGGCACAGCAACAGCGCGCGACGCGGCAAGCGACGGCTCAGCGCGGTCAGCGGCACCGCCGTCACCGCCGTGCTGATCGCGTACACCGTCACCAGTTGTCCGGCCTGTGCCTCGGAAACGCGCAGGTCGGCGCTGATACCGAGCAGCACCCCGGCGGGCAGCGTCTCGGTCACGCAACCGATGAAGACCACCGTCGCGAAAGCCAGCAGCGCGCCGAGCGGCAGCTTCGGGCGAGCCGGCACCGCGTCACACAAAGGATCGGCATCCACAGTCATGCCGCCATCCTGGGTGTCTCACACTGGTGTCAGGGCAAGGTGACGAGTGGTGAGGTGAGGCACATGCGAATCGGGGAGCTGTCGACGCGTACCGGTGTTTCCATCCGGTTGCTGCGGTACTACGAAGAAAAAGAGCTGCTCAGGTCCACCAGGGACGACAACGGCTACCGCGAGTACACCGAAGCCTCCCTGGACCGGGTCCACAAGATCCGCGGCCTGCTCGAGCACGGCATCCCCACCCGGATCATCCGTGCCATCCTGCCGTGCTTGAACAGTCCCGGCGCGATCCACATGCGCGTCGTCGCGCCCGAAACGCTGGCCAAACTGGAGCACGAACGGGAGCAGATCCACCGGCGCATCGAGGCGCTCACCAAGGACCGGGAAGCGATCGACGCCTACCTGGAGCAGTCCCGCCCACGTCTGCGCGGGCAGGAGTGAGGCGGCCCTTCGCCGACCTACAGCGCCTCTATCGCGCCGCCGACTCGCGCCATTCTTCTTGCCAGCGCGCCGCTCGGGCCCTGTCGAGCAGAAGGGCCGGACGCACCGGTACCCGGCCAGCACGAACACGATGAGGGCGAGCCAAAGGCCGACGCCCGCGAAGACACCGAGGACGCGGGCATGGGGAAGTGTCATCGGCGCGCCCACCGGGTTCCCGGATTCGTCGAGCCAGACCGGGACTTTCGTACCAAGGGGGCCGGACGCCATCGGCCCAGGGCGAGCGACCTTCCAGGCGCGCATCGTCGCGGGCGGAACCATCACGATCGACCTCCTGCCTTCACGGTGTCCCCACGCGCACCTCCCGCTCCGCGGATTCGGGGACTCGCGTCTTCGCGGGCAACTGGGCGACGACGAGATACCCGGTCCCGAGCCATCGGCGGGACCTCCGGCTCACTGTGCGCTCGGGGGCATACCGCCATCGGTACGTCCACGGTCGGACCAGGCGGTCGAACGGCGGGACCAGTGCCGTGATGTCGTAGAACAAGACGTCACGCGGCTGCAAGCCCGATTCCCGCATCAGGCGAACCAGTTCGAACGACGGCAAGGCATGGATGCCGCTTTTGCGCGCGCGATGCCTGCGCTCCTCCGGGACGCCGAATAGCCGCTCGATCCGTCCGAGCAGGCGTCGCGCCGGCCAGAACGCGCCCCACTCGAACAGACGGTATGGACTGAACGGGTTGAGCATCGTGGCCACGACGAAACCGCCGGGCTTCGTCACTCGCGCGATCTCGCGCAGAGCGCGCCCGGCCTCGACGTACTCCAGCACTCCCATCGCCAGCACGATGTCAAAGCTGCGGCCGGGGAAAGGCATGTCGGCGATGTCGGCGACATGCAGCCGCACCCTGTCGTCCTCGCGCAGTCCGCGCGCGACCAAGTCGATCATCGCGGCGGACTGGTCGCACGCGGTGATCCGGAACTCACCATCGTTGGCGCCGAGCAGGTAGTGGACCATCATCCCCGGCCCGCACCCCACGTCGAGCAGGTCGCCGGATGGGAAGGCCCGCAAGGTCTCCGCGACGGCGTAGAGCCGCGATGCGAAATAGCGCTCACTCGGTCCCGATGAATACGCCCTCGCGTAATCGGCCGCAGTATGCGGATCCTGATATTGAAGCCGGACACGTCTTCCACGATCGAAATATCCGGTTCGACCGAACATCTGCCTACCTCCAGAGGTTGTCAGGTGTCGTAAGCGATCCCGGAACAGCTGCCGGAGAACCGGACACGGTTGCCTGCCCGGCTTTCGTTGCGCTGAAGGAGTTGTTCAGTGCGGCATACAGCGGCGGCACGTTCGGCGCCGTTGACGGCCAACGCGCGTACGACGGGATCATCGGGGCCACGGCGGGCGCGGATTTCGGCCAGCCGCTCGGCGTAGGACACCGGTCCGCCGTCCGGGCCGGTGGTCATGTCGCAGAACCACAACCCGTCGCGCACCGCGCCCCGTTCGTCCGGGAACGTCACGAGCTCGCCGGAGAGCCCGCACAGTTCCGCGACGGCGGCCGCGCCGGTGTGGCGGGCGACCAGGGCACAGATCCGGTCCGGCACACCGCTGCGGACAAGGAATCGCGCCCCGTCCAGCGGATGGAACCCGGTGCAGGTGAGGGCGGGAGCGTAGCCGATGTCGTGCAGCCACGCCGCGGCCAGCAAGACCTCACGCTCGTCCGACGGGAACAGGTACCCGACCTCGTCCGCCCGTCGGGCCACGCCTTGCGTGTGAGCCCAGCGGCGCGGCAGCGGAACGGCCAGCAGGCGGTGCGCCGCCAGCCGGGCCCACTCGGACAGCGAGTACGCCCGTGCCGCGTTCCCGGTCCCAGGCTTGAAGGATCGCTCGTCGGCGCCGGTGGTGAGATCCAGGTGCGCGCGCACCGTCCGCTCGACGAAAACCGGCACATAATTCACGATCCGGGCCTGGGTGAAGCGGGTCCGGGCGGCTCGCACCATCCGGTGAACCAGCCCCGGCGGCAGCCGGTCGTGCTCACGCGCCAAGCGCTCCGCCAGGTGCTGGATCCTCTCGTCGATCCGCGCTTTGTCCGAGTTGTCGGCTAGTGTGGGGCACACGTCGCCTTCCTTCGTCATCGCTTGATCGCTCACCCAGGCTGCTTCATCACCTCGGCAAGCGCCGCGCGGAACGACACACCGGTTTGCCGGCGGTCCATTTCCCAGGTGGTAATCGTGATCATGGCAGGCTGCAACCTCGATCCACATCACCGGATCCATGGGTCCGCGGCGCACCATCGCGCCCACCCACACCGTGCCGGAATCTACACCGCGAACTAAGTAGCCTGCAGTACTCAGTTTTTTCATTTCGAAGGTTTTCGTGGTGATCTCGTGCTCGACGGCGAGAGGTCCGCGAGGAATGCGCCGGGGTTCCGGGCGGTCGGTGATTCCCAGCCGTAGCCGTCAACCTTGGATTCACCTAGAGTTCACCGAATGCGAGACGTCAAGCAGGGCTGGTGCGCGTGCACGGCGAACAACCAGTAGAGGTCGTCCCGCGGTCGGTGGCCGAGCTCGCCACCGACCCGGCTTGGAGGGTCACCCGCACAGGTACGACCGGCCAGTGGCTCACCGCCGAACGGATCATCGAACGAAGCAAGAGCCACTGGCTCATCGGACTCACCCCGGTCAGCCCCGGCGCCGTCGCCCTCATCCTGTGGGACGACGGCGAGGTCGTCGAACACCTCCGGGGCACCGAAGCCGAGACCTGCGCGACGGCACACCGATGGGTGAAGCAGTTCCTCGCCCGAAACCTCTGAGCACGATGAGGGCGGTCCAGCACGGACCGCCCCCAAAGGTGGCTACGTGGCGTCTCTTTCGGCGGCGCTGCGTTCCACGCAGAATTCGTTGCCTTCCGGATCCGTGAGCGTGACCCAGCCGGTGCCGTCCGGCCGACGGTGGTCCTCGAAGAGCTTCGCGCCGGCACCGATCAACAGGTCGACCTCTTCATCTCGGGTGCGATCCCGAGGTTGCAGATCGAGGTGTACGCGGTTCTTCACCACTTTGTCCTCAGGCACTCGGATGAACAGCATCGTCGGCTGTCCCTCGGCGATCAGCGACACCTCGGGGTCGCCGGGCTCGTCCTCGACGCTCATCGGGCGTCCGACCGCCATCGACCAGAACTGTGCCAGCTCGTACGGATCACCGGCGGTATCGAAGGTGATGCTGTGAATACTTGTGACCATTGCACTCTCCAATGTGGATGAATGCGCCCCAAAGTCACATCAGGTCAGCGGTGCTGATTGTGCCGGCTGTGAGGCGCGGGAGTCTCCTGGGTGAACATCTCAACCGCACCTCCTCTCGTCAAAGGCTGACCACGTGATCATCGCATCCCCCAGCCAGATCGCGCAACCGTCGGTGTCGCCCCGCGGATCACCACAGGTGGCTGAACGCACCGGTATCGCGCGCCGGCCTGCTCTCGATGAAGTCGTCGTGTGCGAGGCCTTTGATCAGGACTGCCAACGTCGCACCGTCGGCAGGCATGAGCGTGACCGATCCGTAGCTCCGCATGACGGCGTACCGGCCATCATAACTATCCACAAAGGACAGTGGGTGGCCGGTTGCCAGCTCTTCCCCGGCGGTTCCCGATCGCTCCGCACTCGCCTGTCCGATCGCCCTCGCCCTCGACAGAACACGCAGGAACCACTCGGCGCCTTCAGGGGCCACCCCGTGCTCGATCAACGATCGCTTCCCATCGCTGAGCAGCCCCGATCGCCGCCACGTCCGGCCCGACCGGAGGAAGGCGAGTTCGCCCACGCGAAGAGGCCGCCCGATGCCCGGCTGGACATCGGGCAACGCTTCCAGCATGCCTTCCGCCATCCTCGCCGCGTTCATCCAGCCCAGTTCCACGGTCTCGTTCCGTACCGCCACGCGCAGCGCCCGGCCGGTGGACTGAGGAAAACAGCCGATCGCCATCCGTCCGAAGGAGTCGCTGTAACGCAAGGACAGCGCGAGGTCGCGGTCGTCCATCGCCCGCAAAGCCTGCACCAGATCACCGTCGAGGTTGCCCGCGTCGCCGAGACTGTTCGACGTCAGCCATCGATGTGCGCGAGCAAGATACTCTTGTCGCTCCGCGTCATCGCGGCCGTGGCGGCGCACCAGAAGAGGCGACGGCATGGGCCCGAGGCCGAGCCGCTCCCACAGCACTTCGTAGACCAGCACGGGGAGAGTGGGCAGCGCCATCGTCACCGCACTGCGCGTCATCTCGCCGCTCCCGCCGACTTGCTCGTATCGGTCAGAATCTCAGCCTCCCGGAATCGCTACGGCCCGTTGACCCGCCCCGGCCGACGCCTTGATCGTATACGTCGCGATCGCGTCGGCGACGAAATCCGTCGGGTTGCGCTACTTCAGTAGGAGAATGCGCGCAGGTCCACGTTCGCCGGGTTTTGTCCATTGACAAGACGCGTGCCCGCACTTGACGGATTGCAATATGGTCGAACCATGTCCGTACTGCTAGTGCCGCTTTCCCGCGACAACGTCCGCGCCGTCTGCGAGCTCCGTCTGGCCGACGACCAACACCATCTCGTCGCGCCTGCCGCTTACACCGTCGCCGAAGGCAACTACGAACCGGACGCGATCCTGCGGGCCATCCACCTCGACGAAACACCGGTCGGTGTCCTGCTCGTAGAGGTCGAGAACGGGACACCACATCTGGTCAGATTCATGATCGACGCAAACCATCAAGGCCGCGGAATCGGCAGCCGCGCCGTCGAACTGCTGATAGACGAACTGCGCGCGGACGGCTGGGAGACGCTCGAGACCAGCGTCGTACCGGTCACGGGCGGCGCCGACGGGTTCTGGCGCCGCTGCGGCTTTCACGGCACGGACCGCACCCACCACGGCGAGCCGGTATTCGTACGACCGCTACGCCCCTGAGACGAGCCACGAGGTTGACGATGCCGGTGAAGGCCGCAGCTATTGTCGGGTGCATGACTGCACGGGAATTGGTCGACCGGTTCGGCCGAGCGAACGCGGAAGAGCGTTTCCAGGCGTTGCGGCTGCTGGTTCCCGGCAAGACCGAGTCGCCGGTGCTCGGCCCTTTCCTGCTCGCGACCGCGAACGACGTCGCCGAGGACGATCTGGTGCGGGTCGAGGCGATCAGGGCGATTCCACTGCTCGACTTCACCGATCCGGACCTGGCCGTAACGTGCCGGGAGGCGCTGTTCCGGCTCGTCGGCGAGGACGAGGACTGGGATGTCCGCAACGCCGCGGGTTGCGCGGTGTTCGACCTGCCCGGCGCCCAAGACAGCATCGAACCGATGCGTGCCATGATGGCCGCCGAACCGGAAGAGCTCGTGCGGGAGAACGTGTCCGCCGCGATCAGCCTGTTCCTGCGCCGTTCCTGACCGTCGGATATCCGCGAGTCGAACACGGTGACTCCTGATCCGACACCCTGGCCGCACCACACCGGTGTTCGTTACCGCGGCTGGTCGATGGCGTGGCGCAGGTTGGTCAACCACGTGAGGTGGCCGCGTAACGCGGCGCGCCCGGCAGGCGAGAGCCGCAGCCAGGTCCTGGGTCGCCGCCCGACCGACCCTTTGCGGATTTCCAGGTAACCGGCGTCTTCGAGGGTCCGGCTGTGCTTGGAGACAGCGGAGTCACTGGCACCGACGAGGTCGCGAGCGGTCGCGAACTCGACCCAGTCGGCGCCTTGCAGCAGTGCGCACAGCGCCAAACGCGGCCCGGTCTCGAAGATCGGGTCGCGCTTGGCGCTCGCGTCCTCGGAGGAATGATCGGACGTGGTCACATCAAGACCCGTCCCGCCGCGATGTCGTCACGCATCTTCGCGCGGGTCAGGACCTGACCGGCGAAAATGACCGCGGCCACGGGGATCAGGACCACCAGGGCGACTACGCGCTGACCGCTGCCGACCAGCGCGTAGATGCCGGCGACGCTCGCGATGGTGATCGCGAGCACGACGATCCACACCCTGCGGGCGCTGGGATACGCACCGATCCGACGCGGAAGCTGAACCCCGGTTCGCCGGCGCTGGTTCACCGAGTAGGCCGCGGAGGCCAGGCCGATCGCGAGCAGCACCCACTGAAAGCTGCCCGCCGACTCGGGCAAGAACGACATCCAGATGGGAATCCCGGCCATCAGCACGAGCGCGACCCCGTAAAGCGTCCAGTAGGTGCGCGAAAACCCGGCGTAGGTGGCCAGCTTGCGCCGGGCGTCGGCGACTTGGTCGAGTTCGGGTGTCTCGGACATCCGCCTTCTCCAATCTGCATCAACTTTCGATATGGAAAGTATATGCAGACTGGACAGGAGTCGTCAAAGGTGGCGATGGCTTCTTGCCCGAGCCGTCGCCAAGATCTTGACCGCGGGCGCACATCTCAAGCGCGGCGAGCGGACTCCTCAGTGATCGGCCAGCAACGCTGATGCGGAGATGCGGACTTGTTCGTCTTCGGCGAAGGTGCGCCATCCGCCGGAGCAGGCGATCCGCCGCGGGCTGTCGGCGATGGCCTGTGCCAGTTCGCGCACCCGGTCGCCGGTCGCGTCGAGGTCGGCCAGGTATCGGAGCGCCGCGATGCGGGCAGGCACGCAATCGCCGTTGGCGAGCGGTTCGGCCAGGTCCGTCAGCACGGCCACGGGCTCGGTCGGGTCGCCGGTGACGCGGGCCAAGACGTAGGCCGCTTCGGCACGGGTCCAGAAGTCTGCGGAAACGGTCAACGTCCGGAGATCGTCGACACAGGACGCCGCCGACGGACCGAGATCGGCGAGCAGCGCGATCGTCGTGTGCCGTACGTTCGGCCGGGCAACGTGCTCTGTCAACGCGGCGACGGCTCTGCCGGGATCGGCACCGATGCGCCACAATGCCCACGCCGCGGCCGGTTCGGCTACCTGACGGCGCAACGCGTCCGCCGCACCGACCGCGGCGGGTCCCATGGCCCCGATCGCTTTCGCCGCCGCAGGCAACACTTTCTCGTCCTCGAGGAATCGGGTCACGACCGGAAGGGCGGCCGCCGCGGGCGGCCCCCACACGGCGATCACCTGGCACAGGTTCGACGCGAGTACACCGTCACGTCGGGCCTTGGCCAGCCGGCCGACGACAGCGTCGAGAAGGGCATCGGCGTGTCCGCGCAACGGGATCAGGACTTCGCTGATCGCCGGCTGCTCCAGTAGCGGTATGTCCGAATCGAAGTAAGCTCCCGCGAAGCGGAACCCGAGACGGCTACCGGACAGGCGTTTCACCAAACCCTGCACACAGCCTGGATGCCGCTGACGGGCCAGGGCCCACACCGCGGCGTCGCCCACGGTCGTCACAGAACGCTTCTCTCGCACCGCGTGATCGGTGGTACGGGCGGTCAACCGCTCCGCATAAGGCGCGGCTTGGTCTCCGAGGCAAGCCAGGAGGGCTGCCGCCCGGTAACGCGCCTCGGGCGACTCATCGTCGAGATGCGATGCCAGCACCGGCAGAAGGTCTTCGGTGACAGTGCGCCACCGCGACAGCACCCGCTGGGCGTGCCCGAGCGCCGCGACCCGCTTGGCCGTGTCCCCGGCACGGGCGATGCCGCGGGCGAACACGGTGGCCGCGTCCGGATCGCCGAGCAACAACCCCCCGGTCCGGTGGACAAGCGCCTCCGGCGTTTGTCCCATCCACTCGGAATCCCGCCACACCACAGTGTCGGCGCGCAACACGGTCGACACCAACCGGTCGACGTTGCTCACCGCGACGGCCGGATCGGACGCGGCCAGAGCGTGCACGGCGGCCAGCCCTGGCTGCGGATCGCCGCCGGCCAGTAGCGCCTGCAAGCGCTCGAGCAGCACCTCGTCCTGCGACCAGGTGAGCACGGCTCCCACCGCGAGCACGAGATCGATCCGGATCGCCGGGTCTGCCTCCGCCGTCCATCGGCGGCGCAGCACCGCGACCGTCTCGGGATGGCGGATGCCCTCCGCGGCGAGCAGGATCGCCGCCCGTCGCACGGCCGCGTCCGGGTCGTCCAGCAGGGCGAGCAACCGTGGTCTCGCGCTGTCCAAGGCGGGCCACCAGCCAGAGTCGGTGAACCGCTGGGAAACCGTGACCGCCTCCCCCGCCAGCTGACTGATCAGCTCGACCACCTCATGCCGGTAGTGCACGGCCGGATCGGCGGCGAGATCGGTCAGCCAGGGCAGCGCGGCAGTAGCCGCCGGGCACACCCAGCCACCCTGATGGAAAAGCTTGTTCGACAGATCGGAAAGCGCCTCCGAGGCAGCGCCCGCGTCCGGGCTCGCGCAAGTGCGGAGCAAACCCGGAACGTCCGACGCGCTGCCATAGTTGTGCTCGAGCCGCGACCAGTCCACGCCGTCGATGATTTCCCCCACGGCCCCAACTCCAAGCAAGCAGCGCCCGCAATCCGGAACGCCCCGGACACCGAAAAGATCAGCGCAGCCCCCGGCACCGGCACATCCGATGAGAGGTCCACGCTCGACTGATCAGCCCACGGCCCCGCACTGGCCGGATCAACGTCTGACACTCGCGGTTCTTGTCGGTCGGGCAGGTTAGGCTTTGCCTGCGACACCGCGGACGACGAGGAGCAGGCCCGATGAGCGCGATCCCCTCGTTGTCGGAGGACGGGGCCCGTGGCCTGTGGGCCGGAGGCCGTCCTGAGCGCGACGAGTATTTCTTCACCAGTGTCGCCGCCACCGGGACGGTGTGGGCGTGGGACTTCGAGACCGGACTGCTGGAGATCGACGACCAGGACAACGCCCTGGTCCCGTTGTGGCCGCATCCCCGGCTGGCCGTGATGGCCGCCGAGGCGATGGGGTTCGAGGACGCCGGCCCGGCGGTCCCGGTCGACGTCGACGTGCTGCTGGACGAGGTGTTCGAGCGCTTCCACCGGGAGGGACACGAGATCGCCGTCCTGCCCACCGACGGCCACTTCACCAGCATCCTGTCGCTGGAGCGATTCCGGGTGAAGGTCTTCGAGGCGCGGCTGCAGACCGCCGGGCTGACCGACCAGGCCGCCCGTGCCCGGCGGGAGGAGTTCCACGCGGACCGGGTCCGGCGCGCGGACCGGCGGCTCGGCCTGACGCCGGAAGACCGGCACGCCCTCGTGGAGCACCTGCGGGAACGCCTGGCGAGCGCGGCCTGCGACCACCGGTTCACCTTCCCCGCCACCCGCGACTGGATCGAAGCCCGAGGATCGTCCTGGGACCTGCTCTCCCGATCAGCGGTGAAAGTGCTGGGCGCCTGCGACTGTGAAACCCTCGAACACTTCCGGGTCACCGAATCCTGACGACACACTCCAAACCATCAGCAATAGCACGAACTTCCGCTCATACAGCCGAGTGTGTGGCCACGCTTCCGGCATTTCCGACACCGCGGGCAAAAGCTCTCCGGAAACTGTAACCCGCTTGCGTATCAACACAGGTAGGCATCCAGACAGAGCGGGAGGATGTTCGATGCGCAAAACAATGGTCATGATCGCCGTCGCCGTCAGCGGTTTGGCGGTTGTCAGCAGCGTGACGGGTGGTGGCGTCGCGCAGGCGAGTAATCGGCGGTGCGGTCCGCCGGTGAAGACGAACGGCGTTGGCACACTGGGGACTTCGTGGAAACTGAAGTCTCAGTATGACGACGACGGGCCGGTCGGTAATCGGTTGGTCGCGGGCGAGGAGTTCGAAATCGCCACCGCCGCCGGGCAGCACTGGTCGGTGTCGTTCGCGGACAACGGTGTCGGGTTCTTCAGCAACCCCGATGACGTTTCCGTTGCAGGAGGGATCAGGGAAGTCCACCCGAACCCGGCCAAGCACAACCAGACCAACCGCATGTCGGTACACGCCAAGCGGTCGGACACCGGCGAGACCATCGACGGCTTCGTCGACCTGCCCTTCGCCCCGCCCGACTGCGGCTAGGATCGGACACGTTCCAGGCGACTTTCTGCTGCGCCCAACGGACCGGAATGGTCGGACCGACAGTGCGCCCGATCCCCATGGCGAGCGGTTCTCACCGCCGCTTCTCACACCGGCCGTTGGGGCACCAGGACCTCGACGTTCCCCGAGTTCTCCCGGACCTCCAGCCTGGGCAACGGCGGCGGCGCCACGGGCAACTGATGGAACACGACCGCACCGTCCACAGTGAACGCCGTCCGGTGGCACGGGCAGTTCAACCGCAGGGTCGCGACGTCCAATGCGAGTCTGCACCCCAGGTGCGTGCAGATCCCGGACACCGCGTGCACCTCGCCACCGGCCCGTTGCACGAACCCGGCGACCGTGCCGAAGTCGAACGGCCGCACCGCGCCCTCCGCCAACTCGGTGGACGACACCACGGCCCGCCACTGACCATCGTGGGGCACGATGGTCGCCTCCGGCAGGGAAGGAGACGTCTGGAGCAAGTGATCCACGGTCGCACCCACCGCGGCGGCGGCCGCAGCCACCGAGGTGGTCTGGACGAACCTGCGGCGGGTATCGACCCTCGGTTTGCCGTCCGCCTCGGCCGCGAGCCGGGCGCTGAGGCTGGCCACGAACTCCTCGTCCGGCCGGTCGCCGCCGGACCGGGCCGAGTTGAGCAGGATCGCCGTGCGGATGTCGGCCGCGTCGTCCTCGGTGATCTTGGCACGGCGGACCCGTCGCCGGGCGAGCATGTCCTCGACGAACTTCCTTGCCGCGCTCACGTCCGCATCCTCTCTGCCACCACCGTTGCCTGGCGTAAGGCTCGGTGCTGCAACACTTTCGCGTTGCCGACACTGACCCCCAATTCCACCGCGGCCTCCTTGATGGAGCAGCCCTCCAGGAAGCGCAGCCGCAGGATGCGCCGGTACCGGTCGGGCAGCTCGGCAAGGATCCGGTTCACCTCGGATGCCCCGGTATCCCCCAGGGGCTTGTCGTCGGTCGGCAGATCGACGTCCCGTTCTTCCTGCAAAGTGGTGATCTCCTGGCCGAGTGTGCGCCGCCAGAACGTGGCCAGAACCGTACGTGCGGTCGCCAACAGGTATGCGCGAACCTCGCCCACGCTCGCTGAGGCACGCATGGGCCGCAAAGCGGTCATGAACACCTCCGTGGTGAGATCTTCGGCATCCGGGCGATTACCCACTTTCGCGTACATCAACCGGTAGACGCGCTCGACGTTGTCCCGGTAGATGGCATCCCAGTCTGGATATGCGTCCATCTCGACTACACGCAGGCGCGGTGAATCGTGCTCGGCGTCTGCAGACGCGTCGCGCCGGGCACGGAACCGTTGAGCCACGTGTCACCCTCCCTACCCTCGCCCATGGATACGCGGCCGGGTTACACGTAACCTCCGCCCGTATCTCCTTGCGTGACCACACCACTTTCCCGTAGACGCTTTCTCGTCATCGGCGGTACGACCGCCGCGCTGGCCGTCACCGGCCTGCCCGCCCTCGCCGAACCGGCCACCGGCACGCCGGTCATCGCTTGGAACCGCACGCTGCTGCGGATCGTCCGGACTCCAGGGGCGCATCCGGCGACCGTGCATCCCACGCGCAGTTTCGCCATGCTGCACGCGGCCGTGCACGACGCCGTGGCGGCCACCCGGTCGCAAACGGCCGCCGCGTCCCAAGCGGCGCACGACGTGCTGGCGAGCCTGTATCCGGCGATGGCCGCAGACTTCGCCGCCCAGCTGGCCCGTGAACTGGCCACCGCTCACGATCCGGCGCCCGGAATCCGCGCCGGTAAGCAAGCCGCCGAGCAGATCCTCCGAGCACGCGCCGATGACGGCTCCACGGCCACCCCACCCACGATCCCACCGGGCACCGAACCAGGCCAGTACCGCCCCACCCCGCCAGGGTTCGCGCCGGCGGTGTTCACCCACTGGTCGGCCGTGCGGCCGTTCGTCTTGGCCCGAGCCAGTGTTTTCCGGCCCGGCCGGTACCCGGAACTCACGAGCGCGCGGTACGCGACCGCCGCGAACGAGGTCGCCTCGCTCGGGCAGGACACCAGCACGACCCGTACCGCAGACCAGACCGAGCAGGCGAAGTTCTGGGCCGCGCCGATCTGGAACCTCTGGAACGAGATCGCCCAGTCCGTACTCGCCACCGCCTCCACGGCGAGCGCCGCGCAGGTGTTCGCCCGGCTCAACCTCGCGTTCGCCGACGCCGTGATCGCCTTCTACGACGCCAAGTACCACTATCGGATCTGGCGGCCGATCACCGCGGTCCGGCTGGCCGACACCGACGGCAATCCGGCGACCACGGCCGACCCGGCCTGGAACAGCCTGGCGACCACCCCGGCAGATCCGGCGTACCCCGGCGCGCACAGCGTGATCTCCCAAGCGGGCGCGACGATCCTGCGACACGAACTCGGCTCTCGCCGGATGCTGTCGGTGACGTCCGAGGCGTTGCCGGGGATCGTCCGGCACTTCCGGACGTTCCAGCAGGTGGCCGACGAGGCCGGGGAAAGCCGGATCTTCGCCGGCGTGCACAGCCGTCTCGATCACGTCTCGGGCCGACGTCTCGGATCGGCCGTGGCCCGAGTCGTGTTACCGGACGTGCACCGCTAGCCGCCAAACACCGGCCTGCGGTCTCTCCGCGTGTCTCAGGACAGCTTCTGGGCTTGTTCGGAGCGGAGACGCTGGTCGTAGCCTTGCTGGCAGTTTTGGATTTCGTCGGTGTGGGCGACCGTCCAGTCGTACAGGCGACCGAACGGCTCCCGAAGGGATTCTCCAAGCGGGGTAAGGGAATACTCCACCCCGACCGGTGAAGTCGGCAGCACCCGCCGCTCGATCATCCCGTTGCGTTCCAGACGGCGCAGGGTCTGGGTCAGGACCCGCTGGGTCACGCCTTCGAGGCGGCGTTTGATGTCGTTGAACCGGCGAGGCCTTTCGAGGACGGCCATCGCCATCATCGACCACTTGTCGGCGATCTGGTCGAGAATCGGACGGCTGGGGCAGTCGGCCCGGTAGACGGTGCCGGTGTCCGCGTCGGTGCCAGGAGCAGCCATGCCGGTATCCTCCGCGATCCTTGAGATGCCGAAAGTGCGTTCTTGACGCTGGTCGATCCCAGCCGGACTCTAGGTATACATCAGGAACCTAGATGCCTGCCAGGTACGGATCGGAGATCTGCATGCACCACGACGCCTACGCGACCCTGCGAGTGAGCCGCGAGGCCGGCATCGTCCGCGTCACCCTCGACAACCCGCCCGTCAACGTCCTCGACGTCACTCTCATGACAGACCTCCGGCGGCTGCTGACCACGTTGCGGGACGACGACTCGGCACGGGTGATCGTGTTCGACAGCGCCGACCCGGAGTTCTTCATCGCCCATGTCGACATGTCCCTGGTCGACGCGCCGGACGCCTTCGACGAACTCGCGGCCGAGGTGCCCGCCGGTGTCAACGTCTTCCAGGCACTGGGGGAACTGTTGCGGCACCAGCCTCAGGTGACGATCGTCAAGCTCGCCGGCCTGGCGCGCGGCGGAGGGGCGGAATTCGTCACGGCCGCGGACATGGCGTTCGCGGCGATCGGCCCCGCCGGAATCGGCCAGATCGAGGCCCTCATGGGAATAGTGCCCGGCGGCGGAGGCACCCAGTACCTCGCCGGCCGGATCGGCCGCAATCGCGCTTTGGAGGCGGTGCTCGGCGCCGACCTGTACGACGCACAGACCGCCGAACGCTACGGCTGGGTCAACCGGGCACTCCCCGCCGACGAACTGGACGACGTTGTCGACCGCCTGGCCCGCAACATCGCCGCGCTGCCCGATGGCGTGGTCGCCGCGGCGAAACACGCCATCGTCCCCGACGATCTGGCCGAGGGCTACCGGCGAGAACACGACGCCTGGGCGGATCAGTTCGTCCGGCCCGCGGCCGAACGGCTGATCCGGGCCGGTCTGGCCCACGGCGCCCAGACCCGCGACGGCGAACGCGATCTGGAGGGCTTGCTCCGCAGGCTGGCCTGCTGATCAGCGCGCCCCCCTGGGCGCTCCTTCCGCGGTACCTGGCCCGGCTATCGTGGCCGAAGCGATCATCCGAGCTTCCGAAGGACGGCCCAGCCGATCATGAGTACGTCGTACGTTTACCGGATCACCAAGTACGACCCGGCCGATCGCGACGAGTGGGGCAGGTACCACGGGTCCGAGGACGTGTCGAGCGATCATGGTCCGGCGGAGGCCGCCTATCTCGCCGCGGTGACGGCGTTCGCCGAGGACACCGGAGTGACCCTGCTGAACATCCGCGACCCCGAGGTCACCGGATTCGTCCACTTCGGAGTGGAGCCACCCGTTGACGGACACGGACTGCACGGGCTGTTCCCGCCCGACCTCACCGGCTACCACGACGGCGCACAGATCACCTTGGACGTCGGACGTGAACTGGTGCGCGCCATGCTGCGCGACAACGGCGCGTGGTGCCGCCTCGAAGCCGAAGACCGGTTCTTCGTCCACATCGGATACGACCAGTACATGTTCATCGGCAGCGACCGACCGTGCGGAGATGCGGTCGCGCTGACCAACGCGGGCGGTTTGTTCGCCGAAGCGGTGGACGGCTCGCCCTACGACCCGGATGACGACGAGCCGTACGAGTCGCGTCCGGCGGACGCGACGTTCTGGGCCGAGGTGGCGGGACTCGTGGCACGGCGCGGCGCGGTCCTGGTGGAAGAGCAGGTCGTCGGCAACCACTCCCGTTGGCATCGGCTCACCGCCGACGCTGTACCGGTCTTGGGTCCGCGCGTCCTGCTGAGCGTGTGGCCGGACCTGTCCACCGATGTTGGGGAAGTGCTGCGCGCGATGCCGCCGGGCTTCGTCGGCTGGGCCGTCCTGGAGCACGCGGACGGCCGCATCCGGGGCTTCCACGCCGACAGCGATGCCCGAGCAGGCCTGGCCGAAGCGTTCTCCGGCGCACGTGCGGCCATCCTCCTGCCGCTCACCACCGACGACTACAACCCACTGCTGGTGGCTGTGCGACCGGACGACGACGGAATCGTCCGCGCACGCTGGCCCCAGCTGACCGCGGATGACGAACCTACGGTGCGCCAGGGTGCGTCCCCTCAGGCGAGGGTGGCGCCGTAGGCTGCGAGCACGGAACGTAGCGGCTGGAAGAAGCTGACTTGACTGTTCCCGCCGGACAGCACTCCGTAGCCGACTCCGCCATAGAACAACGGGCCGCCGCTATCGCCGCTTTCGATGGGGATGTCGGTCGCGATCGTCCCGACGACCTGCTTGCCCTTGCCGTAGTTCACGGTCTGGTTGAGGCCGAGAACCTTTCCGCACGTCTTCTTCGTCGTCATGCCGCTCTTGCACACCGTTTGCCCCACCTGGGGGATGCCCGCGCGCAGGATCCGCTGGGTGCGGCCGTCGTAGAGGTTGACCCGGCTGTGCCCGGAGCCGGAAAGGTCCCTGATACGACCGTAATCGGTCACCGGGAAATGGGTGTCCACGTTGGGGCCGATACCTTGCCAGTCCAGCCCGTGTTCGGTGCAGTGCCCGGCCGTGAGGATGTACCGGACTCCCTGGACGAGGATCGCGAACCCCGCTGAGCAGTAGTACGGTTCGCGGCCGGGTCCCGGCGAGACCGTGTACATCGCATCACCACTGTTCACGACCGCCTGCCGTGTCGCACCGGCCGCAGCAGGCGCCGCGGAAGCGACCGGGCAGGCCAGCAAGACGGCCGCGGCCGCGGAAATCAGCACACCGGCCTGTTTGAGACGTGAGCAGCCGAACATGGTCATGTCCTTCCGTCCTTTGAAGACTGGATATGTGCGACCAGTCCAGTGCAGCGCGGTCCGCGACACAATCGGAGTCAGCCTGACGAGTGATCAGCAGCTGTCGTCCCTGGTGAACGAGCGGCGGGGTGATCGACGGACCGAGACACTGATGACGGCGACAACGCCACCATCCACATCGGACAGTCCAGTCGCGGCACGGCGGATCGCCCCGCGATTGCGCAGATCCTTGCCCGACCGCCGCGAGAATCAGTCAAAGGGGACATATCCCAATCGATATCCCACACTGTGCACGGTGGCGATGACTTCACGCCCCAGTTTGCGCCGCAGGTGGTAAACGTAGGTGTCCACGATGGATTTGGCTTGCCGTTCCGGGAACACCAGCGCCTGCAGCCGCGCCCGTGACACCACCCGCCCCGGTTCGCTTCCCAGTACGGCGATCACGGCGCATTCCCGCCGGGTGAGAGTCACCCAGGCCCCGTTCTCGTACATCACCACTCGCCGCGCGACGTCGACGCGCGCCGCGCCCAAGTGCACCGTTCCGGTTCTCTGGGGACTTCTGCGGTGCAATGCCCGCACGCGGGCCAGCAACTCCTCGGCCTCGGTCAGGTCGTCCACGCAGTCGTCCGATCCGGCCTGCAAGCAGGCGACTCGGTCCTGCACCTGCCCACCCGCCGTCAGCATGATCACCGGGGTGAGCACCTGCGCCCGCCGAAGTTTTCTCATCAGGGCCAGGCCACGTCCCGCCTGGAGTCTCCTGTCGAGAACGATGATGTCGAATTCCCGCGAGAGCGCCCGGATGAGCCCGTTTCCGGCGTCCGTGACCCGTTCAGCGGCACAATTCGTGCGGCCGAACGCATCGGTGAGCCGAGCCGCGACATCCGGATCTCCGGTGATCAGCAGGACCCGCATCTCCGCGCTCGCCAGCCGCTCCTCGAGCACAAGCGGATGGCCGGCGTACCCGCCCATGGATTTCCTCCCACCGTGCTTCTCTCATCAACAGCGAGACTCCGCGAAAATTCGTTTCACTTTCAACTATTAGCACGGTTCCGGAAAGTTGACATACCCTCTTTGGTCGGGCCGCCCTTTCTCAACCGGTCCGTTCGCCCGCGGGCCGCAACAGATCCGGCAGCCGTTCCGCCAAGGGCGCGATCGGGGAATCCGGCAACCAGAGCAGACGCGTCCGACGCCATAGCCCTGGATCACTCAGCCGTACCAGGACGACTCCATCGCCCGTCGGCTCGTGCGGCGACATCAACGCCACCGTCTGCCCCAGCCGGACCAGGGTTTCGGTACTCACGCGATCGACACCACGGTGCCGCAGCCGTGGACTGAACCCGACCCGGATACAGGCTTCCTGAAGGCTTCGCCACTCGTCCTCGGACTGATCGAGGGATTTTGCCCAGATCTCCCCGGCCAGGTCGGAAAGGCTGACCGACTGCCGCGAAGCCAGCCGGTGCCCAGCGGAAAGCGCGACAAAGAGCGCTTCTCGGCCCAGATCGTGGTCGAGGAAGCCGCCCAGCCGGGGGCGCGAGTGGTATGCGTGCTCAGTGATCACGACGACGTCCCAACGGCCTTCTTCCGCCGCGGCGAGCGCCTCGTCGGATTCGCCGACCACAAAGGTCTCGTGTTCACAATCCGGGAGCAGCTCGACGAACGCGCTCATGATCCGCGGCAGGTGACGGCTGTCCGTCGCGCCCACCCGCAACGTCCTGCTCGGGTCCACCCCGCGGCCGAGTTCGCGGGCGCTGGAGACGAGTTCGTCGAAACGGGCCAGAAGATCACGGGCCTCGGCGACGAACTGCATGCCGAGGGTGGTCGGCACGACCCCCTCGGCGCGGCGTTCGAACAGTTCGGCGCCCAGGTACTGCTCGATGCGTTTGAGCTGTGCGGTCACCCCCGGCTGGGCGACCCCGATGGTCATCGCCGCTCGCCTGATCCCGCCGGCGTCGGCGACCGCCACCGCGAGCGCGAGGTGTCGCAAGGTCAGCTCCATTGCTCTCCGATCCGACGCAGGCCAGGGGCGACAACGGCGCACCCGGCGAGAGAAAGCACCGTCGCCCAACCTGCCGTGACATGCATGGCGTGCACGTAAGCGGCGTCGGCCGCCGCGGCGAGCTCCGGCCTGCCCAGATCCGCCGCGACCGCCCTGGCACTCTCCGCCGAGTCACGCGCCCGCTCGGCCGCCGGTCCCGGCAAGCCGTTCAGCGCGGGTCGAATGGTGTTGCCGTAGGCCAGCGTCAACACGGAACCGAGTACGGCGACGCCGATCGTGCTGCCGAGCGGCCGGGTGACCGTGACCAGTGCCGCACCGGCGCCGACACGGTCGTCCGGAAGCCCGCCGACCAGCCTGGAGGTCAACGGGGCGAACGCCAGGCCCGCACCGAAACCCTGGATGAACAACATGACGATGATCCACGCGATCAGCGTGCGCTCGTCGAAGAGCAAGTAGGAAGCGTAGGTCAGCGACGCGGTCACGAGTCCGGTCAAGACAGTGGTCCGCGCGCCGAACCGCTCCGCGGCGCCGGAACACACACGATTGCCGATGACGATGCCTGCCGCCGCGGAGAACATCACGAATCCCGCCTGGTCCGGCGTCAGGTGCCGCACACCTTGCAGGAAGAACGCGCAGTAGAACAACTGCCCGGCGAGCCCGGCGAAACTCAGCAACAGGCCGAGGACTCCCCTGCCGAAACCCCGATTCAGCAGAAGCCGGACATCGAACGCCGGATTCCGCGCCCGCGACTGGTACCACGCGAACAAGGCGAGCAAGGCCATTCCCGCGGCCACGACGAGCAGCGCGGGCGCCGACGCCTCACGGCCGCATTGGACGATCCCGCCCACCAGGACCGCGAGCCCGAGGCCCGCCAGCGCCGCACCGCGCAGATCAAGGGGCCGAAGCCGTCCGGGTGCCGGGAGCCGCGGCAGGAACGCGCCCGCCAGCAGAAGACCCGAGACGATCGGGATGTTCACCAGGAAGACCGCCTGCCACGCGAAACGCGCCAGCAACAGCCCGCCGAGCACCGGACCCACCGCGACGGCCACGCCTGCCGCGGACGACCACAGCGCCACCGCACGGGCACGCCGATCGGGCCGGAGCCCGGCGGTGACGAGGGTCAGCGTGGCAGGCGCGATCAGTCCGCCGCCCGCCCCCATCACCGCACGGGCCGCGATCAGCGCCACGCCGTCCGGGGAGATCGCGGCGGCCGCCGACGCGGCGCCGAGCAGGCCCAAGCCCGGCAGGAGCACACGGGACACACCGAACCGATCGGTCAGCGCGCCTCCGGCGAGGGTCACCGCGGCGAACACCAGTGGATACGCGCTGACCGCCCAGGCCAGTTCACCGGTTCCGGCGCCGAGCCCGCGGACGGGGTCCGCCAGCACTTCGACGGCGACGTTGACGATCGTGTTGTCGAGCAGGACCAGTGTCTGGGAAACCAGCGCCACGGCAAGCATCAGCCGTCGGGTGCGCCGGGTCACCTCGCCGCCGGAAAGGGCGAAAGCACCGGTCACGACTCGCGCTCGCGGCCAAGCACGAACCGCTGCGCGCACCGGGCCACCCTGGCTCCCAGGTGCTCGGCCGTCGCGAGATCCGAGGCGTGCATGGCCGCGGGCTTCTCGTCCACATTGGATTGTGCCGCCGCGCCCAGATGGAAGCCCAGCCGGTTGAGGTCGCCGGGGCCGCCCTTGGTGGAGTTCCAGCCCGGCGGCAGGCCGAGGCTGACCCACAGCATTCCGTGCTGCGCGGCCAGGGTGGCGAAATAGGACAACGTGCTCGATTTGTCGCCCGCCTTCGATCCGGAGTTCGTGAAACCGGCGGCGATTTTGTCCACCCAGCGCGCGGTGAACCAGCGGCGGCTGCTGGCCTCGGCGAATGTGTGGAACGCCGCGGACGCCGTGCCCATATAGGTCGGGGCGCCGAAGACGATCGCGTCGGCGTCATCGAGCCGGAACCAGTCCCCCGCGGTGATCCGGCTGACGTCGATCGAGTCGACCACGACGCCGTCCCTCGCCTTGGCCCCGGCTTCCACCGCCTCCGCCAACCGCGCGGTGTGCCCGCGGCCACCGTGGTAGGCGATCGCGACACGGAGATCGGAATTCACCATTGCTCCTTTCGCCGGAACGGTGAGTGGAATATGCCACGGAAACCTGAGAATCCGATCAAGAATCCCTGGTAACGCACCTTAGCGATGTCCTCAAAGCCTGATAACTGCCGAGTTATCACCTGCTGGTATTTGATTTTCCCGGATCGACCCGACCAGACTTTTGACACGTTCGAAAAATCTCATCCGCAACGCGATAGGAGGTCCGGTGACCGTCGATGGCAAAGCCCTGCGAATGCGCAGGCTTTCGCGCACCGGGGACGGCAAACATCTGTTCGTCCCGCTCGATCACAGCGTCTCGGACGGTCCGGTCGTCGGCCGCTCCAGCTGGGAAGACCTGGTCAGCGCGATCGCGGGCTACGGCGCGGACGCGGTCGTGCTGCACAAGGGCCGGGCACGTGTCCTGGCACCTACCGCACTCGGTTCCTGCGGGCTCGTCGTGCACCTGTCCGCCAGTACCGCGCATGCCGCGGACACCGATGCGAAGGTCCTCGTCGGCGATGTGGAAGACGCGCTCAGGCTCGGCGCGGACGCGGTAAGCGTGCACGTCAACATCGGTTCAGACACGGAAAGCCGTCAGCTGGCCGATCTCGGGCTGGTCGCGGGAGCCTGCCAGCGGTGGGGCATCCCGCTGCTGGCGATGATCTATCCACGGGGACCTCGTATTCCCGATCCGCGGGAAGTCAGGCTGTTGTCGCACGCGGTGAACATCGCCGCCGACCTCGGGGCCGATCTGGTGAAGACGTCGGCGCCCGCCGATCCGGCGCGGATGGCCGAGGTCGTCGAGAGCTGCCCTATCCCGGTGTTGTGCGCCGGTGGCGCACCCGACGTCCGGGACCTGGTGAAGACCGCGGCCGAGCTGATGGCCGCGGGGTGCGCCGGACTCGCCGTCGGACGCCGGATCTTCACCTCGGACAACCCGGCCGCCGTCGTCGCCCGGCTGGCCTCGGTGGTGCACGCGACCGACCCCGCTTCCTTGTCCGAAACCCTCCCTCCCCTCACGGCAGGTGTCGTATGAAACACGCATGGATCGATGTCCGCGGCATCCCGGCCGCGCAGACCGAAGCCGTGGTCGACGCGGCCATCCACGCCAAAGCGCAGGCGATAGTCAGCGATGACGCGGAACTGCTCGCCAAACTGCCGCCGACGATCCTCGGCGTGGCCAGCGGTGAGGGCGCCTCGCAGATGCGGGTGACGACGGTCGGCGACGAGCAGCAGCTCGCCGAATTGGTCCGGACCTCGGACGACCGGGCAGGCTGGGTGCGGGTCGTGGACGACCGCACGCTGAAGCTGGCTTGCGCCGCCGCGGTCCAGCTGCCGCACACGATCGTCGAATTCGCCGACCCCACCAAGATCCCCCTCGAGATCGTGCTGGCGGCCGCAGACAAGGCTCCCGGTCAGCTGATCACCGTCTGCCATGACATCGAAGAAGCGTCCATCGTGGTCGACGTGCTCGAACGCGGTTCCGAAGGCGTACTGCTCACCCCGCGCTCCGCCGACGACGTGTTCGCGCTGACCCGGCTGCTGTCGGGGTCGACCCCGCACCTGGACCTCACCACGCTCACCGTCGACCGGATCGAGCACCACGGCCTCGGCGATCGCGTTTGCGTGGACACCTGCACGCACTTCCGCGAAGACGAGGGCATCCTGGTCGGGTCGTACTCGACCGGATTCATCCTGTGCTGCAGCGAAACCCACCCGCTGCCCTACATGCCGACCAGGCCGTTCCGGGTCAACGCGGGCGCTCTGCATTCCTATGTGGTCGGCCCCGACAACCGCACCAACTACCTTTCCGAACTCGGTTCGGGCAGCGCCGTGCTCGCCGTCGACTCCGACGGCAGGACCCGCCGGGTCGTGGTCGGGCGTGCCAAGCTCGAATCGCGCCCGCTGCTGACCATCACCGCGCACTCGGCCGACGGAACGGTGGTCAGCCTCACGGTGCAGGACGATTGGCACGTCCGGGTGCTCGGCCCCGGTGCCAAGGTCCGCAACGTCACCGAACTGCAGAACGGTGACGAGCTGCTCGGCTATCTCGCCACGGATCAGCGGCATGTCGGGTTCCCCATCGGCGAATTCTGCCGGGAGTCCTGATGACGGCGGCCATGGCGGATCTCCTCACCCGCCTGTTCGACGCCCATCCGGACGAGACCCCGTACCTCGCCCACGGCGAGGACGTCCGGACCCGCGGCGACGTCCGCGCTCAGGTCGCCGCGGAGGCCGCGGTGTTCGCCGCGGCGGGCATCACCGGAGGCAGCACCGTCCTGCTGCAGGTACCGCCGAGCTACACGCAGGTGCAGGCGATGTTCGCGCTATGGCAGCTCGGGGCTCAGGTGATGCTGGTCGACCACCGGCTCAAGACCGCCGAAGTCGACGCGATCAAGCTGGTCAGCAGGCCACAGTTCACGGTGCGCGGAGGTTCCTTCGGCGCCGCGCTCGGATTCGCCCGCGAGTACGAACTAGTCACGTCCCGGAACACGGGCGGGTCCCCGGCGGCGACCGATCACCGGCTGGTGCAGTTCAGCTCGGGGTCCACCGGTGTGCCCAAGACGATCGGCCGGACCCCGGCGTCGATCGCCGCCGAGATCGACCGGTTCGCCCGGATCGAGGGAATGCCGGTGGCCGGGGAACGGGTGCTGCTGCTCAGTTCGACGGCGCACAGCTTCGGCCTGATCGCCGGGTTGTTCCACGGTCTCGCGCGGGGTGCCGTCGCCGTGTTCGCGACCAGCCTGACCGCGGCAGACCTGCTCGCGACGGCAGCCCGGTACGACGTGCACGCCATCTTCGGCACACCGTTCCACTACGCACTGCTGGCCACGGCTCGGACGATCCCGCCGCTGCCGTCCCTGCGAGCGGCGGTGAGCGGCGGCGAGATCATGGACCCCGCGGTGGCGGCCGAGTTCGCCCGCCGGTTCGGGGTCGGCGTCGGCGAGTCCTACGGGAGCACCGAAACCGGCGTGATCGCGATGGACGTCAGCGGGCGGCTACGGCCCTCGGTCGGTCGCGCCGCCCCAGGGGTGGTGCTGCGGATCGACAACGGCGAGGTCGACGTCCGTCTCGACGAGGGTTCGCCGTATCTCAACGGGGGCGAAGACCGGTACGCCGATGGCTGGCTACGGGTACGCGACCGGGCCGAACTCGACGCGGACGGCTGTCTTCATCTGCGCGGGCGCGGCGATTCCCTCGTCGTGGTCGGCGGGCTGAAGGTGGACCTCGGCGAGATCGAGGCCGTGCTGCGCACCCATCCGGGGATCACCGAGGCGGTGGCCGTGTACAGCGGGACGATCGAGGCCTACGTCGTCGGCGACAGTGCCGCGCCGGACCTGGTGCTGTGGTGCCATGAGCGGCTCGCCGACTACAAGCTCCCCCGAGAGATCCATGTGCTCCCCCGGCTTCCCCGCACCTCCAACGGAAAGCTCGTCCGAAGGCACGACGTCCTCCGGGCGGCGGCAGTACCAGCCTGACCACTTCTGGCCGGAACGAAAGGCGAAACCCATGCAGACGACGCTGGAACACGAGATCCGCAAGTTCGTCCTCACCACCATCGTCCAGGATCTCGGGCAGCCGCTGGACGTGGACGCCGTCCGCGACGACGCACCGCTCGGAGCGGCCGGGCTGGACCTCGATTCGCTCAGCCTGATCGAGCTGACGATGCGCATCGAGCGACGGTTCGCGGTGGAGTACCCCGAGGACAGCATCGAGCCGGTCGGCGCGATGAGCCTGGCCGAACTGGTGGCCGACACGGTGGCACGGGGCGCGACGGCATGAGCGGAGCCTCCGGTGTGCCGATCTCGGCCGCACAGGTGAGGGATCTTCTGTCGGATCCCAAGATCTTTCCGCAGCTGGCCGACGACGACACCGAGTTCGTGTTCGACTCGCTCGGCCTGGTCTGGTTTCTCCACTTGCTCGAACTCCGTTGCGAGGTGCTCGCCCAGTCCACCGACGAATGCTTTTCCGGGCTGACTTCCGCGCGCCGGATCGCGGCCTACCTGAGTGAGACGGCAGTGCGATGAGCGAAATCGTGGTGACCGGTCACGGCGTGCGGACCGTGTTCGGGGACGGCGCCGACGCGCTGCGCTCGGGCGTGTTCGAAGGGCGCGCGGGCTTCGGCCCGATCACCCGGTTCGACACCTCGAACCTGCGCACGGGCGTCGCCGCCTGCGGCGCGGGGCCGGGCACTCCGCCGCTGCGGACGGCACTGACCACGGTGGCCGACGCCGCCGTGGCGATGGCCGGTGTGGTGCCGGGCGGGCGAACCGCGGTCGTGGCCGGTGCCGCCGGTGATTTCACCGCGGTGACCGGGTTCTGGGCCGCCGGGCAGACCGGCCGGATCGGCGACACCGTGGCGAGCGGGTTCGCCGACGCGTTGAGTGAACGGCTGGGCGCGAGCGGCCCCCGGACGACGTTCACGACGGCCTGTGTGGCCTCGGCGAGCGCGATCATCCACGGTTGCCGTCTGATCGCCGCCGGCGCGGCGGACACGGCCGTCTGCGCCGGCGGCTACCTCGTCGAACCCGAGAACCAGGCGAAGTTCGATTCCGGTCGCGCACTCGCCAGGGACGGCGTGATCCGGCCGTTCAGCGAGAACCGGTCCGGGCTGCTGCTCGGCGACGGTGTGGCGGCCGTGGTGCTCGAGTCGAAGGCGGGTGCCGCCCGCCGTGACGCGGAAGTGCTCGCGCGGGTCACCGGCTGGGGTATGGCGTCGGACGCCCATCACATCGCCCGTCCGCATCCACGGGCGCGCGGTCTCGTCCTGGCGGCGCGGAAAGCGCTGCGGCAAGGTGGAGCGTCGAAAGTGGGTTATGTCAACGCGCACGGCACCGGCACCAAGCACAACGACAGCGCGGAGACCGCGGGCCTGCACGACCTGTTCGGTGCGGACGCGCCGGAAATCCCGGTCAGCTCCACCAAGAGCACGACCGGGCACATGCTCGAAGGTGCCGGTGTCGTGGAATTCGTCGTCACGCTGCTGGCCTTGCTCGACCAGACACTGCCACCGACCGCGAGCTTCACCGGGCGAGACGGGGAATGCGATCTCGACTATGTGCCCCATGAAGCGCGCGCGGTGACGTTGCGCCGGGCGCTGACCGTGAACGCGGCGTTCGGCGGGGCCAACACCGCGATCGTCCTGGAGCGCCCGTGAACATCCTCGCCGCGGCGACGGGCTCGGCCGCGACGGCTCCCCCGGTCGCCGGGTTCATCGAGTCGCCGTTCAATCCGCTGGTGCACCAGGTCGCGACGACGCTGCTGGGCCGTTGCGCCGTCGACGGCGCGCGCACGGGGATGGTGCTCGCCAGTGAGCTGGGCGACAGCGTCACCACGGATCTCGCCAGCAGGCAACTGGCCGAGGGAAAGCCCGCCAACACCCTGTTGTTCATGCAGGCCACGGCGAACGCGATCCTCGGGCGAATCGGTATCGAGCATGGCATCACCGGACCGGCGCTCTCGATCTCGCCCAGCAGGCACGCCGGTCACGGTCCGCTCGACCTGGCCGCGCTCCTGCTCGAGGACGATCTGGACCGGATCCTCGTACTGGGCGTGGAACTCACCGGCACGCCGCGGACCGACGCGGCGCACCGGGCGCGCGGCACCGAATCGCCGCCGGCCGACCTCGCCGCCGGATTGCTCGTCGGCCCCGGCTCCGCTCTCACCCGCCCCTATCCCGACGACGTCGCCGGCCTCCTGGCACTGGCCCGCTCGGCGACCACGACGGCGCCCCTTGGGCGTGCCGAAGGAGAACAACCGTGATCACGAAGACCGAACGTGCCACGATCATCGCCGACACCACCCTCGGCGCGGGGAATGTCCTGCACCGCGTCATCGCCTACGGCCATCCGCTGGATGGCGAGGCCTTGTGGACGGACGGCACCTGGACCGCCCCGGACGGCACGCGACCCGAGCGCCTCACGCTCGGCGAGCTCCATGACACGGTCAAGGTCTACGCGTCCTGGTATCACGCGCGGGGGGTGCGGCCGCGGGACCCGGTGGCGATCCAGACGTTCTCCAGTACCGAGTTCGCGGTGAACTTCCTGGCGTTGACTTCGCTCGGCGCGATCCCGTCGTTCGTCAACGGCAAACTCCGCCCCGAGGTCGCCCGCGAGTACGTGCGCCGCCAAGGCGTCGTCGGCGTGCTCACGGACGAGGCGCATCGCGAGGTGTTCGCCGGGTACCTCGACGAGCTCGCGTTCCACTTCGGAGTCACCGCGAAGGACATCGGCCCCGGCGGTTCGCTTCCGGACGAGTTCCCGTATGCCCACGACTCCACCGACCCGATCATCATCTCACACTCGTCCGGCACCACGGGTATGCCGAAAGCTGTTCCGCACACGCACGAGACCTTGCTCTATGCCCAGCTGCATCGGCTGAAACTGTCGCTCGGGACCTCGATGAGCAGATTGCTGGTCGCGCTGCCCGGCTCGCACAACGCCGCGATCTCCGTGCTGTTGTTCGGCCTGCTGTTGCGTTCCCCCGTGTACCTTCAGTCCAGTCAGCTCGGCGGGGACGTGCTCGACGCCGCGGAGAAGTTCAAGCCCACCACCATCTTCGGCTTCAGCGGCACCTACGCCGAGATGGCCGCGCATGACTTGTCGAAGCGCGACCTGTCTTCGGTGGAGGGCTGGTACAACACTGGCGACGCCGCCCATGAAGCGCACGTACGCGCTTTGATCGCACAAGGCAGCCACGAATGGATCGATTCCGAATTCACTCGGGTCCGCATGCCCGGTTCGGTCTTCACCGACGGGCTCGGCTCCTCCGAGACCGGGTACTCGATCTTCCACAATGGACACCGGCCGGGCAGCACGTCGTACAACCGGTGCATCGGCAAGCCGATGAGCTTCGCAGAAGCCGCCGTGCTGTCCGAGGACGGGAAGGTCTTGCCGCCGGGAGAGGTCGGACGGCTCGGCGTCAAGTCGCCGACGCTGACCCCCGGCTACTGGAACGACTCACTGACCTTCCATCGTCTGCGGCTCGGCGGCTACTGGCTCACCGGCGATCTGGCCACGCAAGACGAAGCGGGGAACTTCTACCACCTGGACAGGGCTCCTGACGCGATCCGCACGGCGGGCGGGCTCGTGCTCAGTACCAGCACCGAAGAACTCCTGCTGCGGGAACTGCCGGAACTCGACGACTGCACGGTCGTGGCTGTCGCACCCGAGAACGTGCGGGCCGACTGGGACGGGGATGGTGTCGCGGAGGCGTATGTGTTGCTGCAGACCACCGCGTCGCGAACCGACGAGGAGTGGACCCGCGTGGTCAACGAAGCGCTCATGAAAGCCGGGCTCCCGGCGCTTGCCCGTGCCTTGGTGACGGACGCCGGCGAAGTCACCAAGGGAGCGACCGGAAAGGTGCTCAAGCGCACGCTTCGAGAGCGGTTCCGCGCCACCACGGTTTCCGGGGAGCGTGCATGACGGACGCTCCTGACCCGATGGAGGTATCGCCGCACCTGCGGGCCATGGACGCCTACCGGGCGTGGTGGCTGCACGACGCCCGCTGGTATCAGGGAGTCGCCAGCCGGTTCGGGGCCGAGGTCGCGAACGAGATCAACGCGGAGGCGCTGCGCTACGTCGCGGAGAACATCGGCCGGAAGGTGGCCAAGCGCACCGGCGACCTCGATGCCGATATGGACGGTCTGCGCAAACGCTACGAGGAGTGCGCGGAAGCGATGTTCCCGTCGGAACTGCGTGACGGCGGCGTTCAAGTGGTCGACGACGACCTGCTGGAACTGACCATGCGGCGGAACTTCGCGGTGACGATGGTGCGCATGGCCAAGTCTCTGGACAGCTATGAGTGCCCGTGCACCGACATCCATGCCGGATGGGCGGCCGGGCTCGGGGTCGAGCTCACCGAGAACCGCGCGGTCGCCTGCCTGCGGGACGGCGACCCGGCATGCCGGCTGCTGATGCGTTTCCGCGGAGTGCCGGAGGGTGAAGACTGAGGCACAGGTGTCGATGGCCGAGTGATCACATGCCGGCCCGGCCATGGAGTACGGACTCACAGTTTGTCCCACTGTTTGGCCGTGTCGTTGTAGATGTAACTGTCCCGCAGCCCGGCCGAGCCGGAGGTGTGGAACGGCTTTCCCTTGTAGTCGAGCACGCTTGACCCGGTCGTCTCACCGTTGGACCACCGCAGGCGCGCTTTCCAGCGGCATTCACAGGCATCGGTCTTGGCGATCAGCAGCAGCGACTCGGTTTCCTTGTCGGACACGGTGTAGGGGAACCGGAGCGGACTCGTCCGCCAATTCTCGTCTCCCCATGTCAACTCCTTTGACGTGGACTCGGTGATCCGAGGGGGATTCTGATCCAGGTCGACGACCGCGAAGCGGGCCGTGGTCTCGCTGCCGCAGCCACCACCGAGCGTGGCACCTTTGATCACCGGTTTCCGTTCGCTGACAAGGAAGTCGATGCCCGTGATCGAAACGGGCTTCTCGGAGGTGCTCTTGACCGTGACGAGTACCTTGCTCCAGCCGATTTCGGCCACGTCATTGTCTTGTGCCCATGCGGCGTAGTCCGCGTTCATGTCTCCCCGCTGTGGTGGAGCACCAACCTGGGTGACCGGTCGCGAAGTTCCGTACCAGGTGCACGAGGTCGCCACGGATTCGACCGTCAACGAAACCGGGTCCTTCGGTGCCGGTTTCGCGCTGTCCGAGGTGGATGGTGCCGCCGGTGCGGCGGCCCCGATGTGCGTCGCCTGCGGAACAACGACCAGCGTCACGACGGTCAGGCAGAGAACCGTGAGGTTCAACGAGAGCCACAGGGTGGTTCGGGAATCCGAGGTGACGTGAAACGAGTCGATGCTGGACCCGGAGTTCTGAATGATCGTTCCACGGTTGTCCTGGCTGGTCAGACTGGTGCCGCCAGGGCTGCCGGTTGGTGACTTCCTGTTTCCGGCCCGCTTGCGCTGCACGGTTTTGTCCGCCGTGTACCCGATCGCGGCACTGGTGGCCGTCAGGATCGCCACGGCGACCCAGGCCAGAGCGTTTCCTTTCAGCTCCGTGGCGAGATTGATCGCAACGCCGAGACCGGCGCCTGTCAATGCCGCTCCAAACGCGACGAGGAGGCGTCGACTTTCCATTGGTTCGCCCTCTTTCTGTGCTTTCGAGGCATCGCCACGATCCCGCAGTCCGCTCGTCGCGGGCGCCGACGGGAGAGTTACCCGACCTTGCGGGTTGATGTCAGTTCGATGCCGAAATGAGCCTTGGACGATCTCCGGCGGATGCCGCCATTGGCGGCTCCTCCCGAGGGCGACGGTGCCTGACCCCGCAGGTACGTCTCGCCGCCGACCAGGCCGTCAGGCGGAGACGCGGCCGGACTGGGCCAGGCTTCGCGTCACCCGCTTCGCGCCCGTCAGATGACGCGGTACTTGTACGTCATATGACGGCGGTGTGCCGCACCTGCCGCCACGAACATGACGAGATCCTTACCATCCATTCATAACCTGCTCGGAGGGTTACGCACGCAATACCATCGCGGGCATGCCCACCCTGCTTCTCGCCGGTTTACTCGCCGGGATCGTCACCAGCGTCTCGCCCTGCGTGCTCCCCGTCCTGCCCGTCGTCCTGACCGCCGCAGCGCGGCGGCCGTGGGGCGTCGTCGGCGGGCTGGTGACCAGTTTCAGCCTCGCGACGCTGTTCGGCACGCTCGTGCTCGGCTCACTGAACCTGCCCGGCGGGCTCCTGCGTAACGCGGGAATCGTGGCGCTCGCCCTGCTCGGAGTCGGCCTGATCTTCCCGCGCGCCGGGGAACTGCTGGAGCGCCCGTTCGCCCGCCTGCGCGGCCACGCCGCATCGCCCCGCCGAAACGGCTTCGTGACCGGGCTGGCACTGGGGCTGGTGTACGTGCCGTGCGCGGGCCCGGTCCTGGCCACCATCGCTGTCCTCGGGGCCACGCACCAGATCGGGTTCGACACTCTCCTGCTGACCGCGGCCTTTGGCGTGGGCACAGGGATCCCGCTGCTCGCGCTGGCCGCTTCGGGCGGTGCGCTCGCCCGGCGGACCCGTTTCTTCCGCGACCACGCCCGGCGTCTGCGCGCCGCCACCGGCGCCGCACTGATCCTGGTGGCCGCCGTGACCGCGTTCGACCTTGCCGCCCCGCTGCAGCGCGTGGTGCCGGACTACACCGCCGCCACACAACGGGCCGTCGGATCGCAGCAGCTCGACCAGCTCACCCACGCACCGGACTTCGCCGGGATTTCCCAGTGGCTCAACACGCCTGGCGGAGAACCGTTGTCACTCAAGGAACTACGGGGCAAGGTCGTCGTCGTCAGCTTCTGGACCTACAGCTGTATCAACTGCCAGCGCGCGCTGCCGCACCTGAAGCAGTGGTACGACACCTACCGCGGGGCCGGCCTGGAGGTCGTCGGCGTGCACACCCCGGAGTTCGCGTTCGAACACGATCCGGGGAACGTGGCCGAACAAGCGAAGGCCCTGGGCGTGAACTATCCGATCGCGATCGACAACGACTACGCCACTTGGAGTGCCTACGACAACCACTACTGGCCGGCGGCTTACCTGGTCGACGCGACCGGTCAGGTGCGGCGGTCCAGCTTCGGCGAGGGCGGCTACGCGGACTTCGAGCAGCAGATCCGCACCGCCCTCACCGAAAGCGGCGCCCGCTCGCTCCCCAGCCCCACCGATCTCCCGGACACCACGCCAGGCACCGCACTGACGCCGGAAACCTACCTCGGTTCCGAACACGCGCCGCTCGCCACGAGCGGCGACAAGATCTCTGCCGGAGAGACCCGCGCCTACACCTTTCCCGGCAGGCTCGATCCGGACACGTTCGCACTCGGCGGCACCTGGACCTCGAACGGCGAGCACCTCACCGCGGGCCCGGATGCGGGACTGCGCCTCGACTTCCGCGCCTCGTCCGTCCACTTGGTACTCGGCGGCACCGGGACGGTGACGGTGGACGGCACGAAGACCATCGCGGTCTCCGGCGCACCGACGCTCTACACCCTGCTGGACGGACACACCGGACACGGGCAGCTGTCGCTGTCGGTGAGCCCCGGCGTGCAGGCCTATGCCTTCACCTTCAGCTAGCCCCTGTCTCTCCCCCTGGCTTGCGGCGTATGCACGCGCGGATCAGCGCGGCCGAGGCTTCCCTGGTCCGATCCGCACGGTGACGTACACCGGTGACGTCGTCCGACGGTCGCCGCGGCGGTTCCCCTGTTCGTAACGTGGTCGGCACAAACCACGGAACGCAAAGGAAAGCCGATGTCTGAAGTCACCTACACCGCGGTCGCCTCCTCCACCGCGGAGGGCCGCAACGGGGGTCACGCGAGGTCCGACGACGGCGCGCTCGACGTCACCCTCGGCGTCCCGAAGGCATTCGGCGGCGCCGGTGACGGCACCAACCCGGAACAGCTGTTCGCGGCGGGCTGGGCGTCCTGCTTCGTCGGCGCCGTGCGCCGGGTCGCCGCGGCGAAAAAGGTCAAGCCGACCGACCTCGCCGTCGTCGCGGAAATCACCCTGCACCACGACACCGAGGCCGGCGAATTCAAGCTGAGCGCGGCCCTGCATCTCGAGGCCTCCGGCGTCGACCAGGCGACCGCCGACGAACTGGTCCAGGGCGCGCACCAGCTGTGCCCGTACTCGAAGGCCACGCGCGGCAACATCGAAGTCACCCTCGACGCCACCGTCGCCTGACCCCTGTTCATCGAGCCCGCCCCGTTTCCTCTGGGGGCGGGCTCGAGCCATTTCAGGCCGGGCTACCGCCTTGGCGCGCGCATTCCGGCGAGCACCAGCCCGAACACGCGGTGGCGTAAGTCCTTTGTGTACTCGGCGACGAAAGCCGCCGTGAACATGCTCACCCTCAAGTACGCCAACGCCTTCCTCGACGATCCCGCGCTGGCGCAACTCGGTCACCCCTGGCTACACGGCGACCGACCTCAACGGTTTCAGCGGCGTCCGCCCAGTGGACGAAGGTGAAGGAACCGGCGGCTTCCACAACAACGAAGGCCCGCTCCCCTGGTGAACCGGGCCCGCCCTCGACCCACTGCTCGGCGGGCTGGTACTCGCCCTGCTGATGCCGAAGCGCCCTTCCGTCTCGTCAGAACAACGGCAGACCGGGCTCCAGGCCGAGCCGCACGCGCCCCGAACCACCGAAGAATTCCGGTGCCTGGTTGACGTGCTGCAGCGCCACCATCCCGTCGCGGTACAGCCTGTCGAGAGCATTGCCCAGGTAGAGCGAAGTGGAGCTCCCCAACCGGTACATCTCGACCAGGGCGTCCCGGCCGACGACGGCCGCGTGGGCCATGGCCGAGTGCAGATCGGCGTGCAGGGCGACCGTGGCCTGCCCGGCGGTCTCGTCGATCCGCCTGGCCACGTCGAACAGGAACAGGCGCGCGGCCCGGACCGCGGCCTCGTGCCGGGCCAGCGATTCCTGGACGTGCGGCTGCTCGGCGAGCAGACCGCCGAACGGGGACGCCTTGCCGGGAGCGAGCGTGACCAGTTCGTCGATGGCCTGCTCGACCGTGCCCAGCGCGACAGCGGTGCAGCCGGCGAAGACCAGCAGAATCGGGTTGAGCCGGTAAGTGGGCCGGTCCAGCCGCAACGGGGCATCGATCCTCGCGGTCAGCTCCGCCGGGACGAACGCGTCCTCGACCACCACCCCGTGGCTGCCGGTCGCACCCATACCGCTGACATTCCAGGTGTGCTCGATCTTCAGCTGGTCCTGACGGACGTGGAACAGGCGCACGTCCGGGGTGCCCGCCTCGGTCATCACGGGCTGCTCGCCGTCCATCACGACGCCGAGCGGAACGAACCATTCGACCGCCTCGATCCCGCTGACGATGCCCCACCGCCCGGAAAGCCGGTAACCGCCGTCCACCGCGACGGCCTGGCCAGGCTGGCCCGCGTTCGCCAGCACCGGTTCCCGGCCTCCGGTCCAGACCTTCGCCGCGCCCGCCTCACCGAGCATCGCCGCGGTGAAACCGAAATTGGCGTTCCACACGACCCAAGCGGCCGAGGTGTCGATCCGCCCGAACTGTTCGTAAACGGTCAGCGCGGTGCTGAGCGACACCTCCAGCCCGCCGTACTCGGCAGGAGTGAACAGACTGAAGGCACCCGCGTCACGAAGTTCGGTGACCAGGTGATCCGGCAGGCGGCCGAGCATGTCGGCCTCGTCACGCGCGGCCTCGATCGCGCCCCGCAGCAGGTTCGGCAGGGCGAGCGCACGGGTCTCCCCGGAAATGTTGTCGGACATGAGTCCAGAATGCAGGCGCGTCGTATACACCTGGTCGACATCGTCGATTCCACGTACAACGACTGTCCACAGTGTGCCCATAACTTACCGCGCATGAAGAAGAAAGCAGCAGTCGTGATGGTCACCGCGGCCGGCCTGTCGTTGACCTTCCTTTCGGGCACGGCGAACGCGACCCCCGGCAAGGGTGTCTCGGCGGTCACGATCTTCGACCACGTCGTCGACGGCACCGACTACGTGCTCAAGGAGATCACCCTCGCGCCAGCTGGCACTACCACCCCGGTCAGGTGACCGGTTACGTCCAGCGGGGCGTGCTGAGCCACAACGACTCGAGCTGCGACAGCGACGGCGTCTACCGGGCGGGGCAGAGCATCTCCGAAGCGAGCGGCCCCGGCTATGTCCACATCGGACGCAATCTGGGCACCACGCCCCCAACCCCGGCTGTTCCTTCGAGTGATCCTCGTCTGCGAAACGTAAATCGATCGTCTATTTCCGGCGTCTACGGTTCATCCCAGACGTGACGGACTCAACGGAGGATTACCGCGCTGCCGGGCTCGATGGGCCAGCGCCTTCATCATGTTCCCGCAAGTCGCCATCGCGCACCACTCACGGCGCCCGCCGCGGGAGGTGTCGAGGTAGACCTGGGTGCACTCCGGCCGACCGCATTCTTTGAGGAATGCGGCGTCCGGACCACCGAGGACTTCGATCGCGACGCGGGCGACGTCGGACAGCGCCTGGTCCGGCGTGGCCTCCCGGACCAGTCCGCTTCGGCCGAGTCGCGGGGCCACTGGCGGCCTCGCGGCCATCCGATTGAGCACGTCGATCGCCGCGGCCTCACCGGGCTCGTCCTCGAGCCGAGCCCGGACGAGGTCGTAGATCCGCTCGCGCAGGACCAGCGCGGCGGCGAGATCGTCCGGATCGCTGCCAGGGGCACGGTCCGCGACACCGGCCTCGACGAACCACAGGTCGAGGCCACCAGGAGTACGCAGCATCTCCCTCGGCAGGCTCCGGCGGGCACGCAGAGTGCCCACGAAGTCAAGGGCGAGGTTGCCGCAGGGAAAGGCGTGCTCCACGTGACCACCCCCGGCAGGTTACGGACGACCAACGAAAGGTAACGGAAATGACGACAAGACGAAAAGGCAGACCCACGGGCCGCCTGGCGAAGGTCCTGGTGGTGGCACTGCCGATCGCCGCCCTGATCCCCCTCGCCGGGAGCGCGTCGGCCGAACTCACGCCCGCACAGGCCACGGCCCCGGCCTGTGCGCAGGTGCCGGTGACCGCGCCCCAGGGCGCGAAGATCGAATCGGTGCAGGCCGAACGCCACCAGGGCGGGACACTCTCGTTCCCGGCCACGGAGCTGTCGCCGGCGACCGTGATCACCGATGTGCCGTCGTACTGCCAGCTCACCGTGACCGTCACCCATCCGGGGGCGGGCGATCACGTGAAGGTCGGGATCACGCTCCCGGAGACCGGCTGGACCGGGCGGCTCCAGGGCATCGGTGGCAGTGCCTACGCCGCGGGCAACTTCGGCGCGCCGCTGGCGCAGGCGGTGAAGGACGGCTACACGGGGGTCACGACCGATGCCGGTGTCCTCGGTGGACTCGACACCAGCTGGGCGGTGACCGGCGACGGCACGGTCAACCGGGCGCTGCTGAGCAACTTCGCGTCCCGTTCGGTGCACGAGTCGGCGTTGATCGGCAAGGACGTGGTGCGCAAGCACTACGGCCGCGCGGTGTCGTACGCGTACTGGAACGGCTGCTCGACCGGTGGCCGCCAGGGCTACGGAGAAGCCCAGGACCACGCACGCGACTTCGACGGCATCCTGGCCAACGCGCCGGCGGTGAACTGGACCCAGTTCGCGGTGGCGACCCTGTGGCCGCAGGTCGTGATGAACAACGACCGCCACTTCGTCGCCGACTGCGTCCTCGGTGCCTTCCAGAAGGCCGCGATCCAGGCCTGTGACGCCCGTGACGGAGTCACCAACGGCGTCATCGACCAGCCGGACGAGTGCAGCTACGATCCGCGCTCGCTGGTGGGCACCAAGGTGCTCTGCGCCGGCCGTGAGGTCGCCGTGACCACCGAGGACGCGGACGTCATGCGCAAGATCTGGGCGGGCCCGACCGACGAGCGCGGACGGAAACTGTGGTCCGGGCTCCCCAAGGGCGCGGACTACACCTGGCTGGCAGGCACGCAGCCCGACGCGAACGGCACCCTGTTCGCTCCGGGGTTCCCGGTGGCCGTGCACTGGGTGCAGAGCTTCCTGAAGAAGCAGCCCGGTTTCGACACCTCGAAGCTGACGTACGTCCAGTACCGCGACCTGTTCCGCCAGTCGGTGCGGGAGTACGACCGGGTCATCGGCACCTCCGACCCGAACCTGTCGGACTTCCGCCGCGCGGGTGGCAAGCTGATCACCGTCGTCGGCACGGCCGACCAGCTGATCCCGCCGGGCGGCACGCTCGCCTACCGTGAGCAGGTCGAACGGCGGATGGGCGGGGCGGACCGGGTGAACGACTTCTACCGCCTGTTCCTGGCCCCTGGTGTGCAGCACTGCGGTGGTGGCGCGGGTGCGCAGCCGGTCAACGCGCTGAGCGCGCTGGTCGACTGGGTCGAGCAGGACAAGGCCCCGGCCACGCTGGCCGCGACCACCCTCGACGGCACGGGGTCGCGGAACCTCTGTCCGCTGCCGCAGATGTCACGCTACAACGGGCACGGTAACCCGGCGCTTTCATCGAGCTACCACTGCACGAGGTTCTGAGTTCACCGAAGCGAAAATGCCGTCTGTACCGGGTTTCCGGTACAGACGGCATTTCTTGTCCAACGCACCGCTTCCCGTGTTGCGAAGGCCACTTTCGAGACGTCTGAAGTCTCGAAAGTGGCCTTCGCGACATTGGCACTCCGGGTGATCGAGGCTCTTCCCCCTGATCCGTCGCGGTACAGCCGTCGGGGAGGATTACGCGGCGGCCGATCCGGGTACCAGAAGGATCATGTGGATGGTGCTGGTGATCCCGCTGCTGGTCATGTCGTTCACGCTGCTGATGGAGCGTGTCGAAGCGAAGATGCCCGAACGGGATCCCGGTCGCGCCCCCGAACCCATCTGAAGGCCGTGGATGGCTCCCCAGCCTCGCGTCACCTTGGGTCGCCCGACGTCGCTTCCCCCTGCTCGACCTCCCAGGAGAACGGGCGATGCTGCACGATGCGTTCACGGGCGCTCGCGACGACGTCGGCCGGGTCGCGGGACTGACCGATGGCATGGAGAATCCGGGCGGCCGCGCCGGTCAGCAGCGAAAACACCACGACCGGGGCTTCGTCCTCGCCGGGAAGCTCGACCGGCAGCATCGCCACGCTCATGTCCGCCATCGCCTCGTGCATCGGGACCGGACCGGAAAACGCGTTCCGGAGATATCCGGCGGTGGTCGTGGCGTATCCCGGACCCCGCTGTGCGATGTCGGCGTAGTCGGCAGGGGCGCTGTCGCTGAGCATGTGCATGACCATGAGGTCCAGGTCGCCGCTCGCACGGCATTCGGCCGCTGTCCCCCGCACAGCCATCTCCGTCAGCCGGAGCGGCCCGGCCTTCGACGCCGGAAAACCGGTCGCGCGGGTGAAGTACCGGTGGTCGAACACGCGCGCGAGCACCACGAGTTCGTCGGCGCGACGGCCGTCACCGTCCCCGACGACCCTGGCTAGCCGGGTGACTTCATCGACAAGCGCGTCGTCGTCGAGCGCCGCAGCGGCGTCGAACATCGGTCGCCATGGAACATCGTGCACGTTCACGCCGGCAGCGCTTCCCCTCGAATCATATCGCCGCACCACGACGGCCCAGCCTAGACCGATCCTCGCCGGAGGATGTCCCACCCGGTTGAACGAACGCGCCCGGCAGACCAGCTACCGGTCTCGTCGAGGTCCGGCTCAGCGCAGGCCGTGGGTCTTCTTGTATTCCAAGGCGTAGGCGAGCTTGCCGGGCTTGGCGTCGGTGTAGGGCTTGCTCAGCTTGCCGAACTCTCCCTTGCCCGCGGCCGCGCCGTCGTTCCAGTCGTCCAGAGCGCCGAGGTCCGCGGCGGTGAAGCCGCTGTCCACCACCGAAGACTTGGGCAGTGCCACCATCGCCTGTGTGAACGACTTGACCGTCGCCAGGTAGCTCGTCAGGTCGCCGGTGTTCCACTTGCACAGATCGACCGGCTTGGCGTCGCGCAACCAGGCGCCCCAGTAGAACTCCTGGAACGGCAGATCGCCCTGTGTATAGCCGATGTCACGGCCGAAGTAGAGCAGGCCGCGGTATCGGTCGTTGCCGAAGTTGGCCAGCCCCACGGAGGACGGCAGCTTGTTCACCTTGACCGGTTTGCCGTCGGCGTCGCGCAGCCAGACCCACTTGTGGTCCTTCATCCGCGCCCAGAAGTCCTGCCGGGTCAGCGTGCTGTAGTTCGCCAGCACCCGCAGCCGGACGTGCAGGTTCAGCCCGCCGTCGGGGGTTTCGGCGAACGAGGTCAGGGTGTGGTGGCCATCGGTCAGGAACGGCTCACCGCCAGGCCCGATCACGACCGTCTTCATGGCTCCGACACTTGCCGGTGTCTCCGCGCCGACCGCCAACTCGCAAGCGAACGAGGACGGGTCGTCCAGCCGGGCTCCCGGTGACACCGACGCGGCGGCGTTCCGGCCGTCGGCCTCGCACCAGTCGTCGAACTTCTTGTTGATCGCGTCCTTGCCGAGGGTGTAGCGGCCGAGCTTGTAGTAGACCTCGTCGTAGCCCAGCGACGGCTGAGTGGGGTGCACGTCGCCGATCCGCACGTCGAGCAGGTCACCGGCCTCGGCGCACAGGTAGCCGGAGTACGGTGCCGACCGGTTGTCGTGACCGCAGAACCAAGGCCGGGAGCCCGGCGCCGCACTCGCCCCCGTGCCGGCCAGTCCGACACCGACCGACGCGACGGCGACGACTGTGACGATCCGACCGAACCTGGTACCAATGCGCATGTTTTTACCCCGTACTCACGAAAAGACGTCTGAGAGACCCTGCGTCCCGATGCTGAACACCGTCCCACGGCCAGGTGACGAACAGGCGTATCCGCCGTGAACTGATGACGGGTTCACTTTCGCCATGAGCCGTAATGATTGGCTCTGGAGCAGGGCGGCGGCCTCCGGCCGCTCTGCTCCACCCGGCACGACCGCCGACATGGTCCTGTCCCTGGTCAACACACCACCGACCTCGCCCACCCCACAACCGAACAGCCGCCCGGCCACGGCGTCGCGGACACGCTCACCGACTCGACGTCGTCCGCGCAGCGTTGTTCGGGAAGGTGACGTGCGTGGCAGCGAGCGCCAGGTGCCCTGGCCAGTCGACAGGCACGTGACCCTGGCTCGGCGGCCGCGACAAGGCCGACTACGCCGGTTCCAGCCACCATGCTCTGAGCTCCGCGTAGGAGGATCGGATTCGGGTCAGGGTATCCATTTCCTTCTTGGCCACACGACAGGTTTCCAACTGAATACTCGCAGCTATTGCCTGATCGACATCAAGCTGAGGAGGTGGCATGAACCGTCGCCCCCTTGTCAGAAGGAACGATGCAGTCGAAATACCTACCCGACCTATATCAGAGAGAACTTTTCCCGGCGTCATCCTGGTCGCCGCGAATTCTCGCTCCGCGTCCGCAAGTGAATCACAGTCCGTCCCATATAGATTCGAGGTGAAGTCACCGAAGGCCGCGAGATGCTCATCTGCATGATCTGCCCATCTCACGACATTGCGCGATCCCTGCTCCCTGAGAATTGAGGCAGTGACCGCCGCCGTGGCCATGGCGTTGACATACAGTGCACGGAGTGCGTCAGCGTTCTTGTTCGGACTGGAAGGTATTTTCTTGCCAGCGTTCTGATTCATATCACGGACAAACATCGCATACGCGCCGGTAAGATGACCTTCGGCCACCAGCAGGCGGTCATGACGCTGCTGTTCACTGGTTTCATTTTGGGCATCGGAAAGCGATTGCTTCGCAGCGTCAATTTGTCCGTCCGCGAACATGGAAAGCGTGTTCGAAATCCCAGCCTCGAAGACGGCACCTCGGGCGATCCTCTTGGCCGCCACGCCGATGCCGATAAAGAGCACACTTCCCCCACCGGTAGCGGCGGCTTCACCGAAGGCTTTCGATGCCTTTGCAAGTGCGAGACAAGCATCGACGGTAAATGATGCCATGTCGCCAGGTGTGACACCAGACGGCTTGGGCATCGTAAACTCGAGAAGATCAGCGGATAAACCGATCTTTCCAGGGTTGCGTTCGGGATTGCTGACTGCGTCATCGACTCCCATCAAAACAGGCTACCACCTTGACAACGACGTGAGCAGGAATTGGATCAACAGCTGCCGTCACCTGACTTATGACGGTCAGCCGAATGTTGATATTGAAACCTTGCTCAACTCGATCGTGGCCACCGGAGCACGCCACTCACAACAGAACATAGTTGCATGAAAGACACCTACAGGTTGAGAATGTCGTCATCGACGCGCAGACACCCAGCCTCAGGACATGCGGCCGAGTCGCGAATGGTGCATCATCTCGGATGACGTGCATGGTCCGACGACACCCGAGGGATGCCTGTTTCATGGTCGGTGAGAACGCTGTCAGACTCGCGGTGCTGATCGACGCGGACAACGCGCGGCCCTCGATCACCGAAGGCCTGCTGGCCGAGGTCGCCAAGTACGGCACCGCGCACGTCAAACGCGCCTACGGCGACTGGACCGGCACCAACCTCAAAGGCTGGAAAGACCACCTGCTCGCCCAGTCGATCCAGCCCATCCAGCAATTCGCCTACACCACCGGCAAGAACGCCACCGACGCCGCGATGGTCATCGACGCGATGGACCTGCTCTACTCCGGGCGCTTCGACGGGTTCTGCATCGTCTCCAGCGACAGCGACTTCACCAGGCTCGCCGCACGCCTGCGCGAATCCGGCCTCACCGTCTACGGCTTCGGCGAACGCAAAACACCCCAGCCCTTCGTCGCCGCCTGCGACAAATTCATCTACACCGAGAACCTCGCCCACCCCCACAACCCCAACGCGCCAGTCGAAACGGACCCCAAGCCGAAAACCGCCACGGCCGCGGCACAACTGAAGGCCGACACAGCCCTGGTGAACCAACTGCGCAACGCCGTCGAGGCAGCCTCCGACGACGACGGCTGGGCCGCACTCGCCGCCGTAGGCAGCATCATCACCAAACAACGCCCGGACTTCGACCCACGCAACTACGGCTACCCCAAACTCAGCGGACTGATCACCGCCACCACCCTGTTCGAACAGGACCGCCGCACTCCCGGCGACGGCAAACCCGCAGTCATCTACATCCGCGACAAACGACGCCGCCCCGCCGAATAACCCACCGTCTGCCCACTGTCGACGGGAGCCGACAGCCAGGGCGGTCAGCCGTACGGAGCGAGCCTGGATCAGTACTTCCCGCTCGACAACATCGACGAGTAAGAGCTACGAGTCACCAGGCCAACGCCGGGCCGTCTCACATCATTCAAGTCGTGCGGCGAGGCGCTACAGCGGAAGCGTCCCCTCGCGTCCTCTATGTGTAGAAGACGTCCATGCCGAGGCTTCGCGCATGAACGGCCGCGAACTCGGGGTTCAGCCGCAGCCTCGCGACGACAACACCGGGTTCCTCCTGGTCGTTCGTCCGAACGTAGCGCCGCGTGTACACACCTGCGATCACCGCGACGCTGAGCGCGTGAAGGCAGAAGATCAGCCCGAGCTCGTCGTCGGACGTCCACTGGAGACCGTCGTCCCGGCTGTCGATGACGGCGGCTCGCCAGCGGTCGATGTCCCTGGCAAGCCCTAGATCGATCTCGTAAACTTGCGCATCCGGACTGGGCGCCTGAGACATCAGCATCTTTGCGAGTCCCATGATGCCGTCGTAGATGCCGTTCCCCGAGAGGCCGATCAGAATCCCTCCGAGCAGCGTCTTCCAGCGATCCTTCGGCGTTCGCTTCAGCGCGGCCTGAACCGTGTCTTGGACCGCCGTCAGGTCGACACTCTCCTTCTCATCAGCTTTCCAGCCGGCGACGAGTGCGGACAGCACGCGGTCCTGGTGCATCGGCGCGGGGTTCACCAGGTCCTTTCGAACCATGTAGTCGTAAACGGCGCCGGCGAGGCGGTCCAGATTCTCGCCATCTGACGCTTCCACTGCCGGCACACCGTCGCGCAGCCGGTCACCCATGACCTTGATCCACACGTCCGAATCCGGCGACGGCTGCTGATGCGTCGTGGGCGGGATCCACAGGTCATCGTCCTTTACCTGCTCGGCAAGCCTGTCCGGACGTTCTGTCACCGCGATGACCGCTGCGACGAACACGACTTCCGCGGTGGCGGTCACTCCCACTGAGCTGAGCACGACGCCCAGAACTGGTGCGAGCAAACACGGGAGCAGCAGCGCGCACAGTTTGTCGACCTCGGCATCGCGGCCTTTCTCTCCGGCAACGACGTCGGCCAGCCGGTCTACGAGGGTTCGTCGTTTGCTGCTGTCCACGATCGCTTCCCAGATCACGGACAGTTCGGCGGTACCGGCTTTCGGAGCCACCACCTGAGTCATGCAGTCGGACGACAAGAGCTGCATGACCAGCTGTGCGGCTTCTGCACGCGAAAGCAACTGGTCGACGCAGCCCTCCATCGCAACACTACCGCTCAGGTCGACCAGGAACCGTCTGGCGGACTCGCTCTCCAACAGCGCGGCACAGAGCTCGACGAACCTCTTGTCCTTCACCATTTCGACGACGAGCGATACGCCGTCATCGTCGCCGGCCAGCAGACGTACCAGCTCACGGCCGTCCTCGCCATGAGCGAGAGATTTGATGGCCGCCTCCGACCTCTCTGCCGCGAACAGGTCGACGAAGGCCTGAGCAGCCCACTTCCACTCTCTGCGGAGCAAGGTCAGGGCAAGGTCCCGGCCGCTTTCGGAACCCGCGATCCGGCTCCACAGCTTGCGCCCGGAAGTCGACGCTGCCAGACCACAGCTCAACTGGTTCACCCGCTCACCCACGAGCGGGAACGAACGGACAACAGAGTCGCCGACGCCGTCTCCGAGACGCAGCACCAGATAGTCACCGCGGTCGGTATCAGCCACCTCGTCGGCGAACGCCGAGACATCGAACCGCTTCATGATCGCCTCTACGACGAGATTCCCGGCCTTCGTCTCGGAGAGGTGTTCCGCCAGCTCCTCGGCTCGGGGAAAGGTGACCGCCCTGTCGATCATCGCTCGCATGGAGCCGCGGTCGACCGATAGCGCTCTGAGGGCGTAGCCGAACCGCTGAGAAGCAACAGCCGTGCTCGGCACGCTCTGCGAGTGCGACCGGAGTTCGGCTATCTCGGCCGAATCCTCTTCTCGCCCGCTGTGCTCGAACCTCGTCTGCAGCAGAGCGCACAGAGCTGCTCGCAGTGATGCCTTGTCTGAGACGTCGTCGGTAATGTACGTCAACGACGACCGTATGTGCTCCACAGCTTGGTCGAGATCGGACTCGTGATCGAGCGCACTGAACCTCGCCTTGTACAGCTCGGCCATGTTCACGAGGATCGCGGGGACCATCGGATGTACGTCGTAGAGCACGTCCAGCACGTCCGACGCGAAATCGACTGCGTGCTGTCCGAGCGACTCGTCCCCGCTCGAATGTGCGACTGCCAGGAATTCAGCGGCCAGAAAAGCGAAGTAGTGCTTGTCGAACTCCAGGCTGATGGGATCGTCGGACGATCGCATAATCAGCTTGACCGCATAGACCATCTCCGCGCTTCCCTCACCCGCCGACATGGCCTTCGCTCGGCACCAGTGAAGTCCTCCGGCCAGCTTGAGCAGTTCAGGGGAAAGTCCATCCGACAAGGAACCACTGCCGTAAATCGTCGACACCATCAGCTCAACGGCTTCCGGCTGTGTTATCGGGGCAGTGTCGCCCGCCTCGAACTTCCTGATCCTGTGATTCAGCTCGGCGACAGCCTCGTCTACCACACAGACCTCCGGAACCTCGCGGTCAGTTCGCCACAATCGAATCTAGGCTACGCAGTACGCTCGAATTCAGGCAACTCTGCTTCGTTATCAAACCGAGCTGACATTCCCACGGTCGAGGAATACAACAATTCACTGCGACGGCAGCCGACCGCCGTTCGTAGCACTTTCGCCTCATCCACAAGGACGAACCGCACTTCAGTACTGACGATGACCTCCGGTGGCGCCACCACGGCGGCCAACGGCTCCACCGACTATCGCCGCGACATCAGCTACCCGAAGCTGAAGCGTCTGACGTGCCCTTCCTTCAGAACTCCGCTCGCTGACTGCCAGTCGGGCAGATCAACATCGTTGGTCAGCAGGCGTAAGACTCGGTCTACCGTGAAGAGGCAATGTCCAGGTGTTACACGGCGCTATCGCAGGGGGTTCGCGATGATCTCGGCCGCCGCTACGTGATCACGACGCCCCCGCAACCAGCGTGAGCAGGACGCGACGACTCCAACGAGTTCCCCGGCCAGCTCCATCCGGATCCGCTCTGGTCTCGGTCAGCCAGAGCGCCTTGCTGGTCAGTCCTAAGGCTGGCATGCTGGAGCTACGGTCACCAGCGTGTGTCTGGGTATGAGGTCCATGACAACTCCGCGGCCAGCTGTGCATCGAACGATCCTTGTCGTAGATGTGGAAGGGTTCGGAGCCCGCCGCCGCACCAATCCACACAGGCTTGTAGTGCGGGATGGCCTCTACCGGGCTTTGCCGCAGGCACTGGGCAACGTCGGCGTGACGTGGACCGAGTGCGATCATGAAGATCGCGGAGACGGTGTCCTCGTCGCGATACCACCGACCGTGGCGAAGAGCGTCCTCGTCGAAGTCTTTCCCGACGAACTCGCCGCAGCGCTCTTGGAGCACAATCGGGCGCATGTAGCGGAAGAACAGATCAAACTTCGGGTCGCCCTGCATGCCGGAGAGGTTCACTACGACGATCACGGCGTAACCGGCGAGTCAGTCAACCTCGCGTTCCGACTGCTTGACGCTCCTGCACTTAAGGACGTACTCGCGAGGTCCGTCGGCGTACTGGCGTTCATCACCTCGTCATGGTTCTTCGACGAAGTCGTCCAGCACAGCCGGGCCGACAACCGCGACATGTACTACCGGGCAACGGTAGAGATCAAGGAGACGAAAACTGTTGGCTGGATCTGCCTGCCCGACGTTCCTCGTTCGCCCTTGTCTGTTCCATCTGAGGTGCCGCTGGAAACCGGCCGGATTCCGGCTCCGAGGCAGCTTCCCGCACATACTCCTTACTTTGTGGGGCGGGAGCACGAACTCGCCCAGCTCACCACATCACTTGACATCGCTGGTCAGGAGTCAGGGACTGTCGTCATCACGGCCATCGACGGCACTGCCGGTATCGGCAAGACCGCGCTGGCCTTGCACTGGGCCCACAAAGCAAAAGGCCGTTTCCCAGACGGGCAGCTCCACATCAACCTCCGGGGCTTCGACCTGGCGGCGCCGATCGACCCAGGTGACGCCCTCGCCGGCTTCCTCCACGCCCTGGGTGTCGACGCCCAGGCCATTCCCGCCGAGCTCGATGCCCAAGCGGCCTTGTATCGGAGCGTGCTTGCGGGGCGACGTGTTCTGGTGCTCTTGGACAACGCCCGCGGCAGTGAACAGGTCAGACCATTGCTACCGGGCAGCCCCACCTGCGCTGTGATCATCACCAGCCGCAACCGGCTGGAAGGACTCACGATGACCGAAGGAGCCCATCGCGTAACGCTCGACTTGTTGCCCGCTCACGACGCGATCGCGCTGCTGGCCAAGCGCATTGGCCGCCATCGACTTGATACCGAGCCTGATATGACGATGAAATTGGTCAACATGTGCGCCCGGCTTCCGCTGGCCCTGAACATCGCCGCCGCACGAGCAAATCCTCATCCGAAACTCTCCGTGAGTCAGCTGGTCGAAGAGCTGCGCAGCGAGCGCGACCGCTTGGACAGCCTCGATCTCGGTGACACGGACCTCAACCTACGGGTGGTGTTCTCACGGTCATACACCATGCTCCCATCGGACTCCGCACGCATGTTCCGGCTGCTCGGCTTGCACCCTGGGCCCGACATCAACCACCACGCATGTGCCGCAATCGCCGGTCTATCCCCAGGACCGGCCAGGGTCTTGCTACGGGAACTACGCAACGCGCATCTCATCGAAGAGCACACGCCGAACCGGTTCCGCTTCCATGACCTGCTTCGCTTCTACGCCGCCGAACAAGCCGAACGTGAGCCTGACCCGGTCAGAACCATTGCTGAACAGAGATTTCTCGACCACTACTTGTACACCTCACTCGCCGCCAACCGGCGCATCGACCCCAGCCGCCCACGCCTCGCCGGCGCCGACCCGAACCCCGATGCGCGAGCCTTGTCCTTTCCCGATTACGGCTCCGCGTGGCGGTGGTTCGACGCCGAACGCCATGTACTCATCGCTGCAATCGACTACGCCTACAGCCACGGTTGGCACGGTCATGCCTGGCAACTACCTTGGGCGATCGCGGTCTTTCTGCAACGGCAAGGCCTTTATCACCTCTACGCCACAACACAGAGCATCGCGGCGAGTGCCGCCGATCAGCTGGACGACAGGCATGCCTATGCCACCGCCGCGCGACACCTGGCCAACGCACATGTACGTCTGGGCAACTACACCGAAGCGCGCAAGTACGGCCAACACGCTCTTGATACTTGCCGTGAGATCGGCGACCGATACAGCCAAGCGCGCAGCCACCACGTCCTCGCCACGAGTTACAGCTGGGAAGGCAGCTACCACGATGCTCGACATCACTACTTGGAGGCCATCGCGCTGTTTCGCGAGATCGATCATCGCGGCGGACAGGCTGACACGCTCAGCTGGCTGGGACGAACTCACAGTCAGCTCGGTGACTACAACCAAGCCGTCCACTGCTGCCAATTAGCCCTCGCTCTATGCAGAGAGGTCGGTGACCATCATGCGGAAGCCACCTGTTTGGACAGCTTGGGCTACGCCTTCCACCACCTCGACAGCCACGACAAAGCCGTCAGCAACTACCACGAATCGCTAGCCCTGTTCCGCAGACTCGGCGATCACTACTACGAGGCGACGACTCTGCTCCACCTCGCTGACACCCACCGCGCCATGCGAAACCACCAGCCCGCGCAAGAAGCTCTGCTCGCCGCACTCACTATCTTTGAGCGCCTCCACCACCCTTTCGCAGAACGTGCCCGCAACGCGCTGACAGAACTCGGCTGACATCGCACGGCCTCGCCGGAAACACCGATCTTGGAACAGTCCCGCCCAAGGGAGGCTGTACCGGGGTGTCAGGCTTCCTTTTGTGCGATGCCGGCGAGGATGACGGATTCGCTGGGATCGTCGAATTGGATGGTGACGTCACGACCGGTGGATTCTTCGGGATGCCAGAGGGGGGTCCAGGTGACGCCGGGCGGGTGGAGGGTGAAGTTGCCGAAGAGGTCGGTGACTTCTTGGTGAGTACGCCAGATCGCGGGGCTGCTGAGGTTGTCGTAGAGAGCTTTGAGGTCGGCGAGCAGTTTGACTTGGGTGGCAGGGACGTTGTGGTTGGTGGCATGGGAGATAGCCAGGTAGGAATTCGGGGGGAGGAGTTCGCGGTAGCGGGCGACGACGCTGGCACCGATGTCATCTCTGTCGGTGTCGGGGTGCGCTGGGGGTTGCTGGAAATGCAGGACGGCGATGAGCAGCAGCGCGACGGGTTGGTCGAGATCGAGGATGCCGGTGTCGGCGATGGCGTCCCAAAGCCGGTCTGTATCGCGCATGTCAGCGTGGATGGCAGTGTGCCGGTTTTCGTCACCGTGTTCACGCAGGATGCTGCGGGAGTGGGCGACGGCGACGGGCTCGTAGTCGACGTAGACGACCCGAGCTTGTCCGGGAGCAAGGCGATCGGCAACCTCATGGGTGTGGCCCATGGTGGGCAGGCCGGATCCGATGTCGATGAATTGGCGTATGCCGGCTTTGACGAGGTGTCGTACGGCACGGTGCAGGAACATGCGGTTGGCGAGGGCGATGGACTTGACCATGGGATAGTCGGCGATCAGCTTGTCGGCGAACTGCCGGTCGATTTCCCAGTTGCTGGTGCCGCCGAGGGCGTAATCGTAGATTCGCGCCGGGCTCGGGTGTGTGAGATCGACACCAGGCGGGGGGAACTCTTCCTCATTGAGCTCGGACACGGGGCGTGTCTCCTTCCAGGTCGTGGTGTCGAAGATGCGCAGGGTAGCTGTTCAGATCAGGTGGGGTGCGGTGGGCGTGCGCACCCGGTCGCAGCCTGGCGGAGCAGGGCGATCGATTCCTTGGGACTGAGGGCGCTGTTGCGCATGGACTGCCAGGCGTCGAGGTGGTAGGGGACTTCTTTCTTGTCATGGGTGGTGAGGCCGTTGATCGATTCGTTGTAGGCGAAGTCCTGGTCGCTGTCGTCGAACTGGAGCACATGGAAGTCAAGTTCGGCATACAGTGGCCCGTCGTCGAACGGGACGATCTGAATGGTGACCGACGGGTGTCGTTCGGCCAGCTCGATCATGTGGCGGAGTTGTTCGAGTGCTACTGCCGTCCCGCCGATCTTGCGTGCTCTGCGGAGCCGATCGACCGCGCTCTCGCTGATGATGAAGTGGTAGTCGCGGTCGGGGTGCTGTTCGAACAGTTTCGTGCGGATCTGCCGTTCGTGGACGGCGTCGTCCACGTCGCTTCGCCCGCTCGCCAGGAACTGGTCGAGCATGTAGCTTTCGCACTGCAGCAACCCCGAGATCCGCTCGCCGGTCCAGCTGTAGATCGCCTTCGCCTCCCCTTCCGCGGTAAGGATGTCGCGGAACCAGCCGGGCGTGGCGGCGAGCCGAAACTCTGCTCGCACCCGCCTCGCCTCGGCAGCTTCGTTGAGCGCCTGCATGCGCTCGGCGTCCTCTGAGGTGACCTCGAGTGTGACGATGATCTTTTTCAGTTCCGCCGGCCGGATCTGCAGACTGGCGCGTTCGATCTTGCTGACGTTCGGTTGTGAGTAGCCTATAGCGTCGCCGAGCTCCTGTTGGGTCAGTCCCCGCGCACGCCTCGCGGCGGCGATCATGCGACCGAGTTCACGCTGTTGGGTCGCGACTGAGGGCGGTGGAACGAAACGAGCCACGAGATTGTGTCGTCCAATCGGCGGTGAAGTACTCCCCAATTGTAGGACACGGTTTGACCTCGTTCACCTAAGTGTGGCACGTCAATCGAGGTCATCAACCGTGTGAGGCTGCGGAAACCACGTGAGAACCAGCTGCGGGTTACTCCCTGTGGTTGCGCTGGAACTGCCCCGCGTTGGCCGCTTCGAGGAAGCGCTGCCATTCCTCGTCATCGAAGACCAGGACCGGGGAGTCGGGGTTCTTGCTGTCGCGGACGCCCACCAAGCCTCGATTCCCCAAGTTGACCTCGACGCAGGAGCCGGAGTTGGGCCCGCAGAGACGTGGGCGCTGCCACCCCTGATCAGCGAAGGCCCCGTCGACGTCGCAAGTTTCGTAAAACCTCATCACTGCCCCCTCGTCAAGAGCATTTGAAATGTTGGACTATTCTAGTTCCCAGCGTCGGACTTGACTATTCCAAGCGCAAGGGCATAGAGGGCTGCATGGCGGGATATTCACCCGAATGGCTCGTGTATCGGGCAGATGCTCGCACCAACAGACGAGCGCAGTCATCCCATCCTTTGCGGTGCTAACCATCTGTTCGTCGAACACAGGCCGGGAATGCGGCTCTGTCCCGAATCTGCCGATACCGTGGCCCGCGATTGCCTGGCCGGGCCCATGACTGGCGGGATCCGTCCGTTGCGTGGCCGGCGCCGGAAACACGTAGCATCTCAGCTCGCTGTGCGGTTCCGGCAAGGCGAGGTGTCCATCCCGCTGCTCGCCGGGAGGTGCAGCGCCGGCCGGACACGGTCCGGCCGTTGCTACTCAAGGCCGGTATCCAACTTCCCGGCATGACACGGCACCTGGGAGCATGCGCGGAGGCGCAGGACATTGACGTGCGCGCAACGGTGGTTCATCGATGCCGGGCCGGCGACGGCGTCGAGCTGCTCGTCGACGAGGTCGGGATATCCCGGCGCGCTGCTCGCCGAGTTCCGACTCAGGAAGGGTTGGGTATCGGACTTGATCCCATCTGCTCGACTGAGCAGACCATGCTGATTGTCAAACAGCACGAGGCAGGGCGAGTATCCGTGCGCCGGTCAGGCAGTGCGGCTGCTCCCATGGCACGATTGGCTCCGCGTTTCCGAATGCGCAGGTAGTCCTCCGCAACGCGGTAAACTGCCGACGGGGCCGTGCTGAGCTGAGGCAGGGCCGGTTCCGTGGCGGCATATAGGTGCAGAACCGGCCCCAGCCTTCACCTGGTCAACGCTTCTGGTCCGTCTCCGGGGTTCGGCCGTCGCGTCGGCGGCCCAGCGCAACAGCCAGCAAAACGCTGACGATCGCGGTAGGCACCGCGCCGATGCCGGCGAGGACACTTCGCGCGCTCAGGACGGCGCCGGCGAGCAGGAGCGTGAGTAAAACACTGGCCAGCAGCAATGCCCGCAACGTTCTGGCCGAACTGTCCACGATGTCCCCGATCAGCTCGATCACCGAGGGCACCGGTCGACGATGCGCGCCCCGCGCCCGTCGTGGCCCTGGGGGTGCCACGATGGGCAACTGTCGGCAAAACGCCGGAACGTCATCGGTGAAGATGATCGTGACCCGCGTCGGATCCGGGCCCGGTCGGGTGGTCTTCAGCGGCCGAGCCGGGTCGCCGTCCCTCTCGCCTGGCTTAGACGGTGGGACAGCCTCTAACATCGGCATGTTGTCAATTCCTTCGTTCACTAGCTGTTGGGCTGGCAACACAGGCGCGACTCCCTTGTGCGAGGGGGTCGCGCCGTTCTGTATATGAGGAAGCGAATCGTCACCAGAGGCAGCCCGAGCTGCCTCTGGCGACATGATGGCACCCCCTGATCTTCTGATGCACACGGGAGAAAGATCATTTGCAGAAGAGGTTTTGCGCCATGCGCATAAGGTGCGCGATGACCGCACTGAATGCAGATTTCCAGACATGAACACGGTTCACAAATCGTTCGAGTGAACGTGGATTCGAAAGTTACTCTTAGTTGCGATCAGGCCTCCAGCTTCACGGTATAGACAACTCGAACGGGTCTCGATGGCACTTGCTGCCGCGATCAGGGATTGACGGGCGAGCACGCACGAGAGTGATTCTGCACGTGCATCTACCCATGCAGACTAGGTGCAGGAGTGCGCAGTGTGTACATGCGAGGAGAACCGTGAATATTCCAAGGTATGGCGGAGCCATCGGAGGCACTGCCGGCAGGCGGCGTGATGTCCCGACAACTGTCACCAGTGACTTGGTTCGAGTAGCCATGCTGCCAGGCGCTGGGGCTGTCGACGCCCTGCCTCAGCCAAGGTGTGGGCGTTACTGCCCTCCCGTGGGACACCGGAAGATCAAGTGCCCCTGGGCCCATTCCGGTTCACGAGAGTCATCTGGTCGCCGCCCGGCGCTGGGGCTCGATGAGCATGGAGAAGGTCCAGAACGCCGTCGGCGACATCCCCAACCGGCACCCGACCGGAGATGTTTCGGTCATCTACGAGGTGTCCACGTGGAGCACCCCAGCGACACAACCGCCACGCCGGGATGGATCTTCATTGAGGCGATCCCCGGACGGCGCGAACTGCTTCGCTAGCATCCACGACGTGTCCACCGGGAACGCTGTGAAGGGAACGATGTGACTCTTTCAGGACTGCCTGACCTCGGCCAGGAGTAACGCATGACAGACGCACGACAGTCCTATGTCGACGAGGTGGCCCGCCTCGTCGGCTGGCAGCCTGGGGACTTCCGGCCCGAGGTGGACGGGGAAACTCTTGAGCGTGAGTTGGGTACTCCGTTGCCCGACGACTTCAAGGATTTGCTGACCCGCTTCCCGTCAGGGGCTTACCGGGACAGCATCGAGGTCGGCAACCCGGCACAAAGTGCCGATGCACTCGCGGACACCAAACGGCACAACGATCAACTCTTGGAGATCTTCGCCGACGAGTACACCGGCTACCTCAAAGGCGTGTCTTATCGCCTTTTCCCCGAGCCCGGTGGGCTGTACCCGTGGGGGCGCCACGACGCGGGTGGCACGTTCTGGTGGATCACCGATTCGGCCGACCCGAACACTTGGCGGATCGCCTACAACGACCGGGACGACTGGCACGAACACCCTGGGCCGATGTCCAAGGTCATCCACGAGATCCTGACAAGCACCGGCGAGGACAACATCCTTGGCTGGGACATGGCCGGGAAACCGGTGGACTTCACCGGTTTCGTCGGAGACCGGATGATCTACTACCCGGCGACGTGACGCACGACCGCCTAGTCCGGAAACCGAGACCACCGGACCTGGCCGTCAAGGCACCGCAGCGTCACCCCATCCCCCAGATCGTGTCGAGCACCGCGACTGTGACGCGTGTTCATGGCACATCGTGGCCCCTGACGACGTCGACATCTGCCGACCACATGCACCGACCGGAGGACGGGTGCGCCGCGCGTGGCCATACCTAGCCGGCTCTTCGCCCGGATCGGTCCGGTGTCGGAGATCAGTTCGTCTTACCGGTCGTTCGCCTGGATCACCCATGCGGAAGGGTCCCGCGCGCTCGGGTCGCGGACACGGTCAGTGAGCAGGAAGCCCGGCAGCTCCACCCCATACTCTTCGGTGAGCCGGAAAGTGCCGCCGAGCGCTCCAGGATCCCAGCCGAGGGCGAGCGCGCGCTCGATCAGGAACCGGACGTCGGCAGGCTCCGGGTACGAACCATCGGTCGCGGCCGGGGTCCAGCCCACGCTCATGGCCTTCGAGAGCAGATCGGCCTCCAGCGCACGGCCGTTCTTGCCGCCACCCCAGACACGCACCCTGACGCAGCGATGCCAGTCGACGCCGTCGCCGGCAACACCACGGCGTACTACTCGGTGACGGCTTTAGCCGACGATCCGTGACCTCCGGTAGCTGACGCCGGGCTCGATCGGCCGCACCGCGCGTCACGTCGTGTCGTCGAGTTGCCAGATCTTGTCGAGTGGCGGAATTTGATTGTTGAGGATCTGATCAAGTTCGGCCTGTTCTCCTCGTAGGGAGTGGCTGTGCTCTCGCAGAGAGTTGTGGTCGCCCAGGGAGCCGAGTGCACGTGCGGCCGCGACGCGTACTTTTGCCTGCCTGTCTCCCAGTGCCTTGACGAGCAGCGGATGTACTGGATGAGCGAGGACGTCGTCAGCCGACCCTGCGTGACGGAGGCGGCGTACTGCGTCTGCCGCGGCTTCGCGGACCCGAGGAGAACGGTCGGTGAGCCCGCCCGCCACGGGATCGAGTGCCATCAGATCGGCCATATCGGCCAGGCCGAGCATCGCGCCGAGGCGAAGAGAGGCGAAGCGATGCTTGGCCATCCGCGTGTAGTCACCGAGCGCGTCCACACTCCGCAGACGCGAGTAGCCGAATTGACGGGCAGTGGGAGGTGGCTCTCCTAAAAAGAACTCGGTGAAAAGTGCGACCCATTTCGCCCCTCTGGCTCGCGCCAGAGTGACGGGGCGGATGAAGTCGGGAAGGAATTCTGGATCTCGGTGGGGGTTGCGTTCGACGAGGACTCTACTCGCCAACGCCGCGGTCTCGTGGTGTCTCGCCGCGGCCCGGATGACCGCGACGAGACTTATATCGAGAGTGAGACTGTCCGAGGCAACCAGGCCGCGGACGTACTCGGAGTCGACCGGATCGCGGCGGAGCTCGGCGAAGATCGCCGCCGCATCGGCGCTCAGTGGCTCGTTGCCGAATGCATCCGTCACTAACCGAACCTCATCCCGTACAGACAGCCCACACCATAGCCGAGGTATTTAATCCATTTGTTCCCTAGATTGCCCCAGGCATTGGCGAATGCGTTGGCCTTCTGAAGGCATCGCCAGGAGAATACGCGGTAGAAGAGGATCGACCTTGCTCGGGTCGCCTGGTAGCCGTTGCCCACGTATTGAAGGCCGCGGGCCATGCCGACAGCCCATCGGACCATCAGGCTTTTGCTGGTGCGTTTGACCCACGGCCAGGCGGTGCGTTGCACCCACGGGATGGCTTTGGAGTTGATCCAGTGTCCGGCTCGTTTCATGTCGTTCAGGAAGCCCCTGCCGATGCCGCCGAAGCAGCGGATCATCGATCGCGGTCCGCGCGGCACGCACTGCCCGGTCAGGTCGGTCTCGTTGACGGGGTCGCCGTAGACGTAGTCGTAGTCGTTGGCGGATCCGCCGTCGACCGGGTCGGCGGAGAGGAACCGGCCGAGCAGCGGACTGTAGGGCCGTGCGCCCATCTGGACGATGGACAGTGCGCCGGCGTGTTCGTAGCCGCGTTGGTGGCGTCCGAGCCAGCCGTAGTCCATTTGCCCTGGCTGGTTGTCGGGGACGGCGTCGGTGTTGACGCTGCCGGTGGTGTCGAGCGGCTCTCCGAAGGGAGTGTAGGTGCGTGAGTCGCCGACCTGTTTGCCCGTGTCGTCGCAGGTGGCGGCGATGTTCCCGCGAACGTCGGGCAGGTCCCAGGTCGCTGTCGGGTGTTCGGCGCCGTGGCGGACGGTGTAGAGGACACCTCCGGGCAGGCTGATGCTTTGTGTGAGCAGCCGCTTGTCGGGGCTGAGCGTCAGGTCGGCGCTGTCGCCCTCGGCCGTGTGGGACAGAAGTACGTCGGTTACGGCATCGCCCTGGGACGCGGAGCGTCTGGTGATGCGGTCGGTGGCGTCGCGCACGTAGGCGACGTCTGCGGCATCGGGGCCGACGGTGCGGGCGGTGAGGTGGCGTTCGGTGCTGTCCCAGCCGAGGTAGGTGGTGGAGGCTCCGGTGGTGAATTCGACGGTGTTTCCGTGGGAGTCGTATTTGATCCCGGTGGTGGCGTTGGCCCCGGTGGTGACGAGGAGCCGGTCCGCCGCGTCGTAGCAGTAGCCGGTTTCGGCGGTGCCTGTAGCAGTCTGGTCGAGCAGGCGGACGCGGTTGGTGTTGAGTCCGGCGTTGGTTTGCGTGCCGGCGGGGCAGGCCGCGGAGGGTGAGATGAAGTCGTAGGTGTAGTGGTGGCCGGGGACGTAGGCTTCCACGAGCCGGCCGGCGCTGTCGTACTGGTAATTCGGTCCGTCGGGCCGAGCATCGCTGCCGCTGTGTGTCTCGTCGACGACGGTGCCTGCCCGTGTCCGGGTTACTTCGGATGTGATGGTGCGGTTGTCGCTGGTTTTCCAGGTCAGCGCGCTGGTCTTTCCGGCTGGGTCTGCTCCGATTCCGGTCAGGCTGGCACCATTGGCATAGGCGACGGTCGCCGCCTCCCCTGCGCTGTCGTAGGTCGCGGTGGCCAGGGTGGCGGTGCCCAACTTGACCGTCAGGAGGCGTCCCGCGTCGTCGTAGGTGTAGGCCGTGGTCTGCGGGGCGTCGGCGGGGTTGGGTGGTGTCACCGTCTGCTGGCCGACCCTGCCTGCGAGGTCGTAGGTGGTGCTGGTGCGGGTTCCGTGGACGTCGGTGTAGGCGACGGTCCGGCCGAGCCGGTCGGTCTGGGTGGTGATGGTGCCGAGGTTGTCCGCGACCGTGGTGGTGAGCGGATCGCCGCCTGCCGCGTAGGTCGTGGTGACCGTGCGGGCGGCGGCCGCGGAGTTGTGGGGTGATGTCACAGCGATGACGCGGTCACGGGCGTCGTAGGTCGTGCAGATCCAGTCGCCGGCGACCGACTTGGCGACGACACGCCCCGAGGGGTCATAGACGTCCTCGATGACACGCGGCGTGCCGGTTGCCGGTGCCGCGGACGTGATGGATTTCGGCAGACCGCCCTGATTCACCGCAGGGCTGCCAGGGACGCAAGGGTTGGCTCGGGTCTCGGTGTCGCCGTAGTTGGTCGTCGTGGACGCGACGGCACCAGAGGGCATGCTCTTCGCGGTTTGCCGGAGATAGCCCGTCCCGTGTGTTTCGTAGCTGGTGCCCTCGGTGAGCTGGGTCGCGCCAGTTCCGGTGGTGGTGCTGGTCGCCAGGCCGAAGATGGGGTCAAGACCGTTCTGGCCGTAGTGGGTCGTGGTGACCTTGTCAGGGACACCATGGGACTCGCTGTTCGTGGTCGAGGTCGTGAGTCCGTAGCGCGGCCTGAGCTGGCTGCCGGGGACCAGTTCCTGGACACCTGTGGGGGTGGTCCAGTTCAGGTCGAGCTTGGCGTAGCCGCCGTTGTCGTAGTAATCGATCCGGATCTTCTTGACTTGTCCCGGCGAGTCGCTGCGGACTGTCGCCTCCCGCCAGGCGGGGTTGCTGATCTGCCAGTAGTCCATGACCAGCTGGTCGTCGATCCACATGCGGATGCCGTCGTCGACGTAGGCCCGCAGCCGGTAGTCACCGGCCGCGGGGAACACGATCTCGCCGGTGAGGCGGAGGGAGAAGACGTCGGTCGTGAGGCCCGGGGTTACTGCGGTGCCGTACTCCCACGAGCTCTTGAGAGCGCCCGTCGAATCACCGATCCCGGTGGCGTATGCCTTGGGCGCGCCCGTGAGCGACAGGTTGTCATAGAACGCGGCACCCAGTCCGCGCAGGTTCTCGTCATACCCGGTGCGCGTGTTGGGCACGGTGCTCGCGCATGCTGCGGTGGGCGTCTGTCCCGTAAAGCACGATGCCGGTGCCGGGCCGTACTTGTCTGTCGGGCGGTCCGCATGGTCGTAGACCGTGGCGGACACCCGTCCTGCCGGATCGGTGCTTGTCAGCTGGAGGTCGCGGGAGTTCCAGGTCTGGCTGGTGACTTTGCCGGTGGCGTCGGTGCTCGACAGCATCCGGTCGGCGTCGTCATAGGTGACCTTGCTGAAGAACCCGGCGGCCGGGGTCAGCCCGGCGACGGTGGCCTTGGTCGTTCTGGCCGCTGGGTCGTACAGGTAGCCCCGTTCCGGGCGGGCCTGGTTCGGCATCGGGGCCGGGCTGACGATCTTGGTTACTCGCGGTTTTCCGGCGACCTGTTCGTAGGTGATCTCGCTGCGGTCGTCCGCAGGCTGGTTGCCGGGGTTGGCGGCGAGCCAGTCGACGACAAGCGGCGAGCGGTGTCCCGTCAGCAGGCCGTCGGTGTTGTAGGTGTAGTCGTTGTTCTCCGAACCGGGGTCCTCGATCCGGGCCAGGCGGCCCTGGGAGTACCACAGGCGGGTTTCGGTGCCGTCCCAGTAGCTCACGCGGCACAGCATCTGCGCGGAGGCGGTCGCGTCAGCCCCGGCAGGAGGGGTGCTCCCGCTGTAGCAGTCGTTCCCGGCCCGCGCGTAGTGCAGGATCTGGGAACGCTGGGATACGGGGTCCTTGATCTCACGCAGCCGCGACGGGGTTCCGTCGTAGACGTACTGCAAGATGGCGGGCTTGCGGCCGTCGAGAACAGTGGACTGGCTCTCGAGCTTGCCGGTCGATCCGAAGACGAACACGGTGCCGGCCTCGGTCAGGGTGACCCGCCCGGCGGTGTCCAGGGCCAGGATCCCATCCTCGTTCTCGGGCGCGGTGTAGCCGCCGGTGCTCTTCTTGGTCCAGGTGTGCTTCGCACCGGTGGCGTCGGTCAGGACGATGTTCTGGTCGGTGACCTTGGCTTCGGTGTAACTGGCTCCGGCACCGGTCAGGTCGGCCGACAGCGACCAGCCGCGGGGCAGCGCCGGGAGATCGTTGGTGTACAGCCACTCGGCAGGGACGATCTGCGGAGAGACCGTCGTGTTGTCGGTCGTGCGGACGAAGAGGGTCATCCGGGCAGCGCCGGTCGCCTCGGCGTTCTCGACCTTGATGGGCACTCGCTGACCGGCGGTGAGCGTGACGTTGGTGGACTGGGTCCAGTTCACGTCACTGGGGACGCCGACGTCGTAGACCTTGGCGTTGTTGATCCAGACGACCGCGCCGTCGTCGTGCACGCCGGCGAACTGATAGGTGCCGGTCTTCGGTGCTTCGAAGAAGCCTTCCCAGCGCGTGACGAACCAATCCGCGGCCAAGGCGGGCGCGAACGGGGAGTCCGTGCGCCAGTCGACGTTGACCTGGGGTTCGGTGCGGACGAGCGTCGGCTGCTGGGCGTCACTGATCAGACCGTTGTGGGAGAGGTCCGCGAAGTAGGACGCCTTGAGCCCTCGGCTGTCGGCTTGCTGCGAGTTGTACGCGAAGGTGACTCCCGCGGTACCGGCGACGGTGGTGAACGTCGGCGATTCCTGGGACGTGCTGAGGTTGCCGTTGGCGAGGTTGACCGAGAACGGTCCCGCGGTGTCGACCGGGGAAGGGCCGTGGTCACCGATGCGCTGGTCGACCTTGAGGTGACCGATCCAGGTCGGTGTGATCGTGGTGCCGCCGCTGAAGGTCATCGCCTGCCAGGTGTAGGCGACGCCGTCCTGCAGAATCCCCGCCGGAACGGTCCAGGTCGGGGTCGGGAGGCATCCGGACTCGACCACGACCCCGGACTTGGCGTCGGCGCCGGTCGCGATCCGGAAGCAGTACTTGACCGCGTCGCCGTCCGGGTCGGTCACCGGCTTCACCGACAAGGTCGGCGTGAGCGACGTCGACACAGTGCCATCAGCCGGTGCGACGAGCGTGGTCGCCGGGGCCGGTGAGCCGGTGTCGACGGTCAGGGTGGCGTTGAGGTTCTTGTAGGTCCAGGTTCCGGCGTTCTCGGCGCCGATCAGCATGAAGAACACGGAGCCGTCACGAGCGTTGACCCGGTCGCGGATGAACCCGGTCAGCCCCTCGCCGACGAAACTGCCGACGTCGCCGACAAGCGCGCTGGTCATGTAGCCGCCGACGCCGTTGAAGTTGAACGCGGACGCGTGGTGCAGGTTCGCGTTCCAGGTCTTCAGGGAGCCGACGACGCTGGTGTTGCGGGTCAGGTCCATGCGGGCGCCGACGACGGTCTTGCCGAACAGCGGCGTGTAGTCCACGTTGAAGACGCTGCGGTTGTAGGTGTCGCCCTTGGCCTGGCTGTTACCGATCCGCAGGCCGCAGGCGTCACAGTTCGTGCCATCGGACCGGTACGAGTGGGACTCTTTGACCCCGTAGGTGAAGGTGGGGTCCACATAGACCGGGAAGATGCGTTTCGGGTCGCGCAGCCAGTTCGCGTCGACGGCGACGGTGAGCCACCAGTCGGCCCCGGCCTGCTCGAGGGAGTAGGTGCCGCCGGTCATCGCGGGCGCGGTGTCGCCGTTGCCCGCGGAGTCCCAGGTCTCGATCGGCGGCATCACGATCTTCGCCGCACCCGCCTGGTCGGCGAGGACGACGGTGCCGTTCTCCAGTTTCGGGGTCAGGCCGCCGGTGTTGAGTTTGAACTTCCACGACGACCGCCCATCGGCGGGCAGGCGCTTGAGCTTGATGGTCTCTTTGACCGCGCCCGGCGTGACCTCGTACTCCAGGTCCGTCCCCGCCGCGACCTCCGGATACGTGACGGAATCACCCTTCACCGCGGCGGTCGAGCCGGCGGCCTTGTCCATCGCGAGGCTCGCGATGTGCCCGCCGGACTCGACCTGCAGCACGGCGGCGTCGTCGGCCTTCGTCGCCAGCGACGGGCTCAGCGGATGCTGATCCGCCTCGGCCCGCTTCGTCGCGGGATCGGTCGACAGAGTGGTCTGGACCGGCCGCCAGTTCCCGGCCGCGTCCTGCACGTTCAGCGGCTCGTTCGACTGCCGCACCGACCTGGTGCCGTCAGGGTTCTCGTACTCGGTGACGAACATCGACCGCGACACCGGCTTCGACCGCTGCGCATCGAAATGACTGCCCGAACCACGATCAAGCCGGTTACTGGCACTGAAATCCGCTGATGAGGGAGCCGCAGGCGGCGCAGTTTGCGGGGTCGGAGAGGTCAGAACGGGGACGTCGCGAGGGTCGATCGGAGCACGAGCAGCTTCTGCTCTCGGCGGCGTGGATACCGCCTGTGCGCTGCTGACGACCAGTGTGGCGATCAGGGCCAGGGTCAAGCTCCTGACCCACCGGGTTCTCTCAACGGCATGACGCGATCTGAACACCAGCGGTCCCCTCCCTCGTAACGGTTTTCCCGTCACCCCGATCCCCGTCGCGGGCGCGTGAACGCCGCTCCGAGGAGACGGCCGCTTGTGCGAGGAATCTCCCCGAACCGCATTACCGACCGAATAGCCGGTTTTGCCCAGCCGAGCCGTTGATCGCCGAAACCATGCACCGTCGTTACACCACCTGTTGAGGTGAACCTCACCATTGCCAAAGTGCCCATGGATGCCGTAAAGACACAGTTCGCGATACCCGACCGCCGGATGAGCGTCCACCTAGGTGACATGCGACTGAACGGCGTGCTCGCCTCACCCCCGGCAGGAGATCCGTGAACAACTACGCCCCCGCACGCCCCACCACCCCGAACGCCCCACCGCGCGAGACCGCTTCCGGAGCGCCGCGCCTCCTGAGGACGCGGGCTGCCCTGATCTCGATGGGGCTCTTCGCGGGCGTCCCGTTCGTGCTGGCTCTGCTCACCGCCGTACGAGCACCGAAAACGCACGTCCTGCTCGACTATTGGCACGTACTGGCGAAGATCACCGACGACAACGGCGACCTGCTCCTGAGACAGATCTTCACCTACCACCTCGATCAGCCTTTCGTGCTGCCGTCACTGCTGTTCTGGGCGGACACGGCATGGTTCGGCGGCGACAATCGGATCCTGACCGTGCTCGCGGTGCTGCTGACAGCCGGGATCGTCGCGCTGTTGGGATCGATGCTCCCGAAGTCGATGCCCGCGGTGACGAAAGCCGCCCTCACTGCGGGTTTCTCGTGGCTCCTACTGACCTCGCATGCCACGGAACTGTGGCTGCAGGGCACCAACGGAATCAGCTGGGTGCCTGCCGTCTTCTTCTGCGTTCTCGCGATCGCCTGCGCACACCACGGGCGGACGTGGACGGCCTGCCTCGCAGCTGTCTTCGGCTGCCTCAGCTTCGGAGCAGCGTTGCCGATCTGGTTCGTCCTGGCTTTGATCGCCTGGTTGCGCAAGGACCCGCGCTCTCGCGTCATGGTTCCGGCCGGGGCCGGGATCGTCGTCGTCACAGCCTGGTTCCTGACCCGACCATCCAGCCCCCAGTCCCTGGCGAGTTCGGCGTTCGACCCTGACGGCCGGATGGCCGTCGCGGCCGCGGCGCTGGGCGGCCTGTGGTCAGCGGAAGTCGCCACCGTCGCGATAATCGCCGGCGGGATCACCCTCGGCGCATTGGCACTTGTCGCCGCCGGCCCCGTGCACGACCGGGTCACGCATGCCCGCCCTTCGGCTGTGAACGCCGGTTGGGTCGCTCTTGCCGCCTACGCCACCATGCTCGCGGCGATGCTGGCAATGGGGCGGACGACCGACCAAGTCCCAGGCGGCAACGTGGGACTCATCAGCCGGTACGTCGTCATCGGTGCACTCGCCACCAGCGCCCTGCTCGTATTGCTCGCCCTGAACCGTCCACAATGGTCTCAACGAAGCCTTGTGGCCATCGTCGTTGCCGTGGCGCTGACCACCCATGCCATCGGTGGCGCGAAAGCGAATCGCGTTCGCCACGACTACGCCCCATTGAACCTCGCAGCCATCGCGCTCCGCGTCGACGCTCCCGCCGTCCTCGACGCCCTGCACATCCAGCGTGCCGCTGCGCCCGCAGCCCGCGCACTCGGTGCGTACCCGTTCAACGACGCCTTCACCCTCGGCTGCGGTGGCCCCGAGCTGGGGACCCGACTGCCGGTACCGACATTGCCCCTGCTCCCCCGCGCGACGCAAACCGGCGACACCCGCGGCGAAACAAGCACTCCCTTAACCGGCGACACGCTCATCACCGGCTGGGCCGCCATCAACGGAACACGGCCCGACTGCGTCCTCCTCGTCGACCAGAACGACATCGTTATCGGAGGAGGCATCACCGGTCTCCCCAGCACCACGGCGAAAACGAAGAACCCCCCACCAGAAGGCACCACCTGGCACGCAGTCGCGCCACCCAACACAACCATCGGCTCCGTAATCGTCACACACCAAGGACGGTTCTATCGCGTCCCGCAGGCAGAGACTGAAATCGGATAGCCTCAGCATTTGCGTACCCCACGAACGCTTCGGCGACTACCCACGCCACTCCGCCGGCATGTCTGACAATGTCTTGGTCTAGATGATCGCGGCGTGGAGGACTACCGCGGGGCGAGCTCCCGGTTCTCGCCGTTCGCGCCATCCTCCACGAGTAGATGTCCAGGGTGGACAGGGGTGCTGGGGTGTCGGCACGAGTCCGCAGGCCGGAATTGACTCAGCTCATCGCCGCGATGGCCTTCCCAGCCTGTGATCGAGAAGGCCACAGGCATGATCATCTGCGGGTCCGTGGCCAGGCGCGCGTGCCGACTAGCCTAGCGATGTCATGTGCGGTAAGACGGCTGGAGTGCTGGTACAGGTCAAACTGCTGGCGCCCGTACCCGTTCTTGGGCTGCGTATGTTCGGTGAGCGCTTGCGCGTTCAAGGCGCGGATCGTCCTCAGGGTCGCCTCAAGCGGTAATCCCCCGGCGGGGGTCGTGGTGAGCGCGGCGACGGTGCCGGCGGTGAGCGCGATGGTGGCCCAGTTGACGGTCGTGAACGCCTGCAGCGGGATGTGGTCGTCGAGGACGTCGCGGTGTGCGCGAGCGCCGCCACGGTCCCTTCGAGGCCACGCTGGACCTCTCCGTCGTCGGCGTCGCGGACGCTGTGCAGGGTCACCGTGAGGCTGGACGTGGCAGGGCCCGCCTCTTCGATCGACAGCTCTCCCTGGTAGTCGTGCGGGCCCTGAGCGCCCCAGCGCAGCGAGCGGTTGTCCTCGTCGACCTTCAGCCACGCCTCGCCCTCCACGTGTTCGCCGTGGACCTCGGCTTCGACATGGACAGCGTCGCCGCCCCCAGGCTCCGCTTGGGTCATCTGCGGAAAATAGCGCGGCAGGTTTCGCGGCTCTCGCAGATAGGCGAACAAATCGTCGGCGGACATCTCGATGGTGGCAGTGTGACGGTAATCGGTCCTGACCCCCGCATACCCGGCGTCCCCAACGCGAAACCCCACGACGCGCCGGTATGTCCCGGACGAGACGGTGCCGCCGGTCAGCAGATCGTGGCCGAATCCCTTGCACGGGTCCGAATCCGTGCGCACCACGTGATCGGTGAGTCCGGACGCTCCCTGGCAGCGAGGTCACTGGACCTCGCTGCCGGGCGTGGAAGACGTCCGGCTCGCCGCGCGCCGCGGCGCCGGTCACCGTGTCGCCGGGCACCCCTCGGTTCGGTCTCGATCGAGGCCGGATCCGTCTGCTGGACCGGCTCGGTGAGAGCAAGAGTCGATCACTGCTCGACGTCGACGAGTTCGGCCAGACCGCTGACGGTGAGGACGGGCATCAGCAGCGGGCTGGTGCGGATGCGGATCCGGTCGGCATGGGTGAACAGCGCGTGGATGCCGCCGCTGTCGAGGTATTCCACGCCGCGCAGGTCGACGATGGCCGTGCCGCTCCGCGTCGCATCGGTGAGCGCGCTCTCGAAGGCGTCGACGTTGCTGAGGTCGATCTCGCCGGAGGCGGCCAAGAGGGTGACGCCGTTTTCACGGCTGTCCGCGGTGAGAGTGAGCTGAGCACCCATCAGGAAAACCTCGCCTTCAGACGGACGGTGGTTCCGGCATTTCCTTGTTCGACGGTGACTTCGTCCATGAAGGCACGCATGAGGATCAGGCCTCGCCCGCGATCGGAATCCACGTCCGGGCTGGGCGGTTTCCACGAGCCGGTGTCCCGGATGCTCAGGTTCACGCTGTCGGCCGAGGCGGTCGCTTGGAGCTGGACGAGACCGTCGGGGTCGTCGCGGTGGCCGTGCTCGACGGCGTTGGCGGTGGCCTCGCCCGCCGCGACGAGGATGTTCTGGAGCAGTTCGACGTCGAGCCCGCAGCGCTGGAGCCAGTCGCGCAACGCTCGGCGCACGAACGCCAGTTCGCCCACGTGGGCGGGAAAGCTGATGTCGAACGGGCCTGGACCGCGGTAGGTCAGCAACGCCACATCGTCCTCATATCCATTGGGCGGGGCCAGCTCGGACATGAGCAGTCCGGCCAGGCCCTCGAGGGTGGAGTCGCCGTTCGCCGCGACCAAAGCGGTGGCGAGGTCGATGCCGTCGCTGAGCGAGCGGCGACGCCGTTCGACGAGACCGTCGGTGTACAGCAGCAGCGTGGCCCGTGGAGGGATGACAACGCGTGCCTCGGGACGCGGCCTGCCCGGCCGGACACCCAGCGGGATCGATCGGCCGCCTTCGAGCAGCCGAGCGGTTCCGTCCGCGTCGACCAGTACCGGCGGCGGATGCCCGGCGGCGGCGTAGCTCAGTTCGCCGGTGTCCGGGGAGAGCACCGCGCAGAACACGGTGGTGCAGGCGGCGCCGGGCAGACGGGCGGCGAAACGGTCCAATCCGATCAAGGCCTCCGCCGGGCTGGGGTTCTCCATCAGCAAGGCACGGCAGGCGCTGCGCAGCTGCCCCATCACCGTGGCCGCGGCGAGACCGTGCCCCACGCAGTCGCCGACGGCCAGCGCTATCCGCCCGTCCTCGAGCTCCACGACGTCGTACCAGTCGCCGCCGACCTGCAACGGACTGTTCGCCGGCTGATACCGGGCGGCGAAGCCCTCGGGCAGCCGGTGCGGACCGAGGATCGCGTGCTGGAGCGCCAGCGCCACTTCCCGCTGCTGATCGATTTGATGCACCCTGGTCAGGCCTTGGCCCAGCCGTCCGGCCAGCACCGTCAGCAAAGTCTCGTCTTCGGCAGTGATCGGCCGTGATTCGGCCAGTTCGAGCCACAGGACCAATGCACCGGCGGGGTGCTGAAGCGAAATCCCCACCGTGCCGGGCTCCCCCGCCGCGAGACTCAGCGGATCGGAGTCGCGCAAAGCGGCGATGGCGTGCCGGGAACGAGCCGCCAGGTCCTCCCAGACGATCGCCTCGCCGGTGATCACCGGTGCTGCGTCGCGGGCGTGGGCGGGAAAGAAGACGGCCAGCATTCGGCGTGCCTTCCAGACCCGGCGGAGCTCGTCCATAGCGGCGAGCAGCGCTTCCTCGACCGAGTCCGCCTGGGCGAGTTGCTGGTTCAGGCCGGAGAGGGCGCTCTGGCGCTGTACCGCGTAGTGCTCCGCGGTCACATCGCGGAACGTGCCGACCGTGACGCGTCTTCCGCTGTCGGGGTCTTCGACCCGGTTGAAGCTGGCGGTGACCCACAGCCGGTGCCCGTCGCGGTGGGCGACAGGAATGGTGTAGCTGCCCCGCCGATCGCGCAGCACGGTGTCGAAAGCGTCGGCGACGAGCCGGTACGAGTCGGGATCGGCGTCCGCGTCCGGCCACCAGGGGTGGACCGGCTGGTACGGCAGGCCATCCGGGCCGTACCCGAGAATGTCAGTGAACGCGCTGTTGGTCTCGACGACCGCTCCGTGTTCGTCACACACGAAGAAGGCTTCCTGCACCGAGTCGATCAGCGCGGCACGCCACCGTGCGGAACGCGCACGCAACCGGGCGAGTTCGACGTTCGCCCGGACGCGGGCCAGCAGCTCGGCCGAGGCGAACGGCTTGACGAGATAGTCGTCGGCCCCGGCTCGCAACCCCTCGATGGAGGCTTCCTGGCCGGCCCGCGCGGAGAGCAGCAAGACGGGCACCACGGCGGTGCTCGGTTCGCCGCGCAACCTCTCGACCAGGCCGAGGCCATCGAGCCCCGGCATCATCACGTCACTGATGACGAGGTCCGGCGGTCTGGCGCGAACGGCGTCGATCGCTTCACCGCCGTCCGCGACGGCCTCGACCACGTACCCCGCCCCGGTGAGGAGCCGCGTCAGGTATTCGCGCATGTCCGCGTTGTCGTCGGCGATCACGACCCTGGCGGAAGCCGCCGGGCGCCGCGCCGGGGTATCGGCGGTTCCGGAGACCTCCGGGATATCGGCGGACCAGCGCCCTGCCTCCAGAACGTACGGTTCCGCGGCGGCGGCGGAAGGCGAACGGTCGCCGGACGCGGCCAGTGAGCCGGCGGGCAGGTGAGCGGGGCCGAAAGGGAGCCGGACGGTGAACTTCGTGCCCACCCCTTCGGTGCTGTCGGCGGCGATCGCGCCACCGTGCAGCTCTACGAGCTCCCGCACCAGCGCGAGACCGATCCCGCTTCCCTCGTGGGAGCGGGCACGGGTGTTCTCGATTCGATGGAACCGCTCGAACAGGTGCGGCATTTCCCGAGCGGGCACCCCGACCCCGGTGTCGGCCACGACGACGGTCGCCGCGGTCGCGTCCTGGGCGACGGTGACCGTGATGGCACCTTCGAAGGTGAACTTCACCGCGTTGCTCAAGAGATTGAAGACGACCTTCTCCCACAGGTCGAGGTCCAGATACACCGGCTCGTCCAGAGCCGGGCACTCGACGGTGAAGCACAGACCGGCCCGCTCGACGGCCGACTGGAACACACTGGCCAGTTCCGCGGTCACGGCCGCGAGATCCACCGGTGCGAAGCTGGCCTGCATACGTCCCGCTTCGATCCGCGAGAAGTCCAGCAGCGTGTTGACCAGCTTGCTCAGCCGCGATCCGTTGCGGTGGACGACTTCCAGATCCGCGCGCGCGGCGTCGTCCAGATCGGACGTGGCCGAGAGCAGTCCCTGCACCGGCCCCATGATCAAGGTGAGCGGTGTGCGGAACTCGTGGCTGATGTTCGAGAAGAAGACCGTTTTCGCCCTGTCCAGTTCCGCGAGTTCCTCCGCGCGCCGCTGCTGCGCCTGGTAGCTGCGGGCGCTGGTGATCCCCGCGGCGATATGCGTCGCCACCAGTTCGATGAAGCCGCGGTAGCCGTCGTCGAGATCGCGATACCGGTTCAGCCCGGCCACCAGGAACCCTTGGGGCACGCCTCCCTGCTGCCTCAGCGGAATGACCAGTGCCTGGGTGGGAGGCGCGGGCCACTCCCCGGCGGGAAGCCCGGCCGTCGTCTCTTCGTGGAGATCGATCAGCACCGCCCCGCCCTCCGACATCTGCTTCAGCGGCCACTCCGGCCAGGGCACGGTGACGTCCTCCGCGAGTCCGGTGGAAGCCACCCGCCGCACCGTGCCGTCATCCTCGAACAGGTAGGTGAGGGTGAAGGGGAGGTCACGGGTGTTCCGGCCGAGCTGGCCGACGGTGAAGGCGAGCACCTGGGCTTCGGTGGTGATCACGCTGGGGTCCGAGCCGAGGTCGCGCAGCGTCGCCATCCGGCGCTCGCCGATGATCCGATCGGTCTCCTCGCTCACCACGCACAACATGCCGACCACCCGGCCGCTGTCGTCCTGCAGCGGACTGTAGGAGAACGTGTGATAGCTCTCCTCCGGATAGCCGGAGCGCTCGACGAACAGCAGCAGCCCTTCGTCCCACGTCGCCTTGCCTGTGGACAGCACGGTTTCGATGCGCGGACCGATGTCGTCCCAGATCTCCGCCCACACCTCGTTCGCCGGGCGGCCGAGAGCCCAGGGGTACTTCCGTCCCAGTGTGTTGTGCCGATAGGCGGAGTTGCAGAAGAAGGTGAGTTCCGGCCCCCACGCCATCCACATCGAGAACCGCGACGACAGCAGGATGCCGACAGCCGTCCGCAAGCTCAGCGGCCACCTGTCGGGCGGCCCGAGCGGGGTGGCCGTCCAGTCCACCGCGGCCAGATCACGCCCCACCTCGCCATCCGCCGCGAACACATCGATCCGGCCGCTCCCGGAATACCCAGCAGGCACTCGCAACCTCCACCGCGTTCGTCTCGCGATCGCGTTATACCCGCTCGATGTCCTCGTGACGCATGGAACCAGTCCGGCCTTTCGTCTCCATCGTGCGGGTCAGCCGGAAGGCCCGTTGCCGAGGCCGGCGACGCGGAAACGGTTGCCGTCCGGTCCCAGGCGACCTCCGTGGCCCTGAGTTCCTCGATCCTGGGCCTGAGTATCTCATCAGGCCGGCTTCGCCCCGAAATGCCCGGCCGCCGGGTTTCAGCCGATCGTGAGGGGGTATCAGGAGGCACACACGAAACAGACCAGCCCCCAAGGAGGCACTTGATGAGCACGATCACCAAGTCCGTCGACGTCGAGGCGCCGGTCACCGATGTCTACAACCAGTGGACCCAGTTCACCGAGTTCCCGCGGTTCATGGAAGGCGTGGACCGGATCGAACAGCGTGACAACACCCATACACATTGGACGGTCAGCATCGCGGGGGTGATCCGCGAGTTCGACGCGACCATCACCGAGCAGCACCCCGACGAAAGGGTCGCCTGGAAGTCCGACGACGGCCCGAACCACGCCGGTGTCGTCACGGTGCACCGCCTCGACGAACACCACACCAGGGTCACCGTCCAGATGGACATCGACCCCGACGGCTTCGTGGAGAACGTCGCCGACAAACTCGGCATCCTCGACCGGCGCGTCCAAGGCGACCTCGACCGGTTCAAGGACTTCCTCGAAAACCGTGGCGGCTCCGAGACCGGTGCCTGGCGTGGTGACGTGGACCGTCCCGGCCAATCCTGACCCTTCAAGACCTCCTCGCCGATTCAGGGTCGTTGCCCACGACAGGGCGAGGCAGGACGGCCGGTCCTCACGGCCCAGGCCGTTTGCACAGATCGGGGCCGGATCACCACCAAGGATCCGGCCCCGATCCTTGCGTCGTCAAGACGCGACCCGTGACAGCCCGCAGGTCGCCGGCCGTGCTCGTCAGTGGCGGCAGGCGTGGGTTCGAGTCAACCGCAACGGTCGAGCATGCTCGTCAGCGCGGTCCGTTCCGGCACAGTGATCGACAGCCCGTACCCGGCTTTGACGACGATCCAGTCGGTCGCGTACGTACACCAGAAAGACACCAGCGGCGGCTTCCACTCATCCGGCGCTTTGTCGCCCTTTTCCTGGTTGACGTTGTCGGTCACCACCAGCAGCTGCGGCCGGGTCAGGTCGTTGGCGAACTGCTCCCGCCTGGCCTGGTCCCACGACTTCGCGCCGCTGACCCACGCATGGGCCAGCGGCACCACGTGGTCCACATCGACATCGGAGGCCTTCCGCCACGTCTCGCCGTCGTAAGGGCTGCGCCAAGACCCCGAGACCGCGTTGCACTCCGCGTCGACCTCCACGTTCCCACCGGCGCGCTTCAGCAATTCCTCGCGCACGTTGCAACTGCCGGACACCGTCTTCCAGTGCGGGAACTTGTCGCGGTCATACCCGTCCAGTACCCCGCGGACCGCGACCCGCAACGTCCCCAGCAACTTCCGCGCCTCCCCCACCGGAACCGCGGGCGCCGCGCCGGCGACTGAGTTGCCGTCCGGAGCGGCCGGTGCGGCCCGAGGCACCTCACACGCGACCACCGAAGCGGACAGCACCACAGCGATCCCTCCCCGCACGAACTTCGCCCAGACCGTCCGCCCCGCGCCGACCACACTGCTTCCTTCCCGTTGGCGAGCCCCGTCAAGCACTCACAGGGAGCAGTAAACGGGACCGGCGACTCCGGCGTAACTGGCGAACAGCGCAACTTTCCTTCGTACGACTACTTTCAGGCCGGTTCCGTGTTCGCACCGGAGTCGCCGGAGCGGGCCAGGCCACCATGAACGTTCAGACCGGCATCTTCGGAGCAGCAGCCACCACTGGGGTTCTATCCCGCATCGACGCCGAGCGGATCGGCGAAGCCGCAGTGGGCCGACAACGCCGGAAAGCGTGACCGCCAAAAGTATGTTTGATCCGATCGGTCTCGGGGCATCTCGGATCCGTTGCGGGACAATACGAATGGAGCTCTGACCAGTGACCTCTTTCCGGGTGAGACCGTCCAAGCCCATGGCGATCTTCGGTGCGGTGTTCGGAGCAGCCATCCTCTTGTTCGTCCTCTTCAGCGGGATCGGACGCAACACCGGCTTTCTCTGGCTCTGGCTGGCCGCCGGCATCGGCATCATTGGCTTCAACCTATGGGCCGCCTTCGGCAAACGGGGCGCGACCGAGGTCGTCGAAACTCACGAAAACACCGACTCCGTGACCGAGAGGCGCAACGCCTGAGCGGCCACCGACGCGGACTTACCACTGGCGACAAGGCACGCAGACTGGGACGGCCGGCGGAGCTGCGGTCTTCTCAGGTTCGCGTGGTGTCGCGGTGTGAGCCTAAAGCTGTCAGCAGTGCGGTCACCGTCAGCGCGACGCCGAGCCAGACCGCGCCGACGGTGCCGAATCCGCCCGCGAACACTCCGCCGAGCAAGGCGCCGAGAGCGATCGCGATGTTGTAGCCCATGGTGTTGAGCGACATGGCGGCCTCGAAGGTGTCCGGGGCCGCGGCGAGCATCATGTTGACCTGGCAGAGGTTGGCGGCGCCGAAGGACACCCCCCACACCACCACGGCGATCGCCAGGCCCGCCGGGCTGTCGCCGAAGAGCAGGAGCAGCGACAGCGAGGCGACCAGCCCCGCGCAGGCGGCGACAAACGTCGTGCGCGTGTTCCTGGCCACCGTGTGCCCGGCGACGAAGTTGCCGACCGCGCCACCGATCCCGAAGACGATCAGCAGCCCGGTCACCCAGGCCGCCGACGCCCCGGTGCGCTGCTCGATGAAGGGGCGGATGAACGTGTACGCGCCGAAGTGCCCGAGCACGTACAGCGCGACGGTGCTCATCACGGCCCGCAGCCGCCTGTTCCTCATCGGCAGTGCGAACACCTCCCGCACCGGGATGGCGCTCTGCGACGGCAGCGAGGGCAGCGTGAGCACGACGGCGAGGAGCACCGCGAGGCTCAGGCCGCTCCAGATGAGGAACGTGGTGCGCCAGTCGGTGAGGCTCTCGAGGAACGTGCCCAGTGGCATGCCCACGACGGTGGCGATCGACATCCCGGACAGTACGACCGCGGCGGCCTTGCCCACCTTCTCGCCGGGGACGAGGCGCATCGCCATGGCGACGCCGATCGCCCAGAACACACCGTGTGCGAAACCGGTGACGAGCCGGGCGGCCAGGACGATCGGGAAGTTAGGCGATACGGCCGTGACGAGGTTGCCGGCCGCCATGATCGCCAGCAGGGTGGCGAGGAGAACGCGGCGGTTCACCGTGCGGCTCCACGCGACCAGGAACGGCACCCCGACGCCCGCGGAGATGCCGTACAGCGTCACCATCATGCCCGCGACGCCGACGGAGATGGACAGGCCCGCGCTGACCGGGGTGAGCAGTCCGACGGGCATCAACTCGGTGGTGACGAAGACGAACAGGCTCGCGGTGATGGCCGCGACGCCCAGCCACGCCCGCAGCTGTGAGCGTGGTCCAGTACCGACAGTGGTCATATGTGTCCCTCTGAATGTTCCCGCACGAGCGGGAAAGGAATGTGCGGTCAGGAGAAACCGCGATCGCGATTCCGGCCGCCGGCAAGACTGCGAACGTGGAACGAGGGGATGCCCGCCCCGCCATCCGGCCGAGCAGCGATCCGTTCCCCTCCGGAGTCCCGTTCCGGCCTTGCCACGACTCGAGTCTCACGGCACATCGTCGATGAGTCCAACGCAATGCCGGAACCACAGCGATGCCGAGACATCATTGATCTATGGAACTCCAGCAGATGCGTTACGTCCTGGCCGTCGCCGAGACGAACAGCTTCACCCGTGCCGCGCACCAGTGCCTGGTCGTCCAGTCAGCACTGAGCCGCCAGATCGCCGCCCTGGAACGGGAACTGGGCGCGCGGCTGTTCGACCGCACCAGCCGTCACGTACGCATCACCCCCGCCGGGCAGGCATTCGTGGCCGCCGCCCGCGAGAGCCTCAACGCCGCCGAGCGAGCGGCCGCCGACGTCGCGGCGGCGACCGGCGAGGTACGCGGCAAACTCGCCCTCGGCCTCATCCCCACCGTGGCCGCCGTCGACATCCCGGACGCGCTGAGCCGGTTCCGTGCCGTATATCCCCAGGTCCGGCTGGATATCCGGGTCAGCGGCAGTGACGACCTCGCCGAGCAGGTCAGGCAAGGCAAGATCGAGGTCGCCTTCCTCGGACTCCCCACCAGCGCGCGGCCGGCAGGTGTCAACGGCCGTGAACTCGCCCAGGACCGGCTGGTCGCCGTCGTCGCCCCCGATCACCCACTGGCGGGCGAACCGTCCGTCGATCTCGCCCGTCTCTCCACCGAGACCTTCATCGATCTGCCGCCGCACTCGGCCGCACGGGCGCAGTCGGACGAGGCGTTCGCCGCCGCGGGTCTCAACCGTCAGGTCGCGTTCGAAGTCACCACCGCGGACTTCATGATGGCCCGGCTCGTGCGGAAGGGGCTGGCGATCGCGCTCCTGCCCTCGGCCTACGTCCCCCACCTGACCGGTCTCGCCACCGTCGAGATCACCGACGCACCCGTGCGTGTGGAGTACCTCGTCTGGAGCGGCGTCGGACGCACCCCGGCCGCGAACGCCTTCCTCGACCTGCTCGGCCTACCGGACCGCTGACCGGCCGCCGCGTATCCCCGGCGTTCGCGGGTCAGTTCCCGCCGAGAAGGTCAGTGTGGTTCTCGGCGAGGGTTTCGGCGAGGCGGACGAGTTTGACGTTGAGGTCCTGGGAAGTACGACGCAGCAGATCGAACGCCTCTCCGGCCGGTATGCCGCGGCGGGCCATCAGGATGCCCTTGGCCTGCCCGATCACGTCACGGGAATCCACCGCTCGTTTCAGCTGCTCGGCCTCCAGCTGGGCACGGGTCACGGACTCGACGTTGGCCAAGGCCAGGGACGCGTGGGTGGCCAGCAGCAGCGCGGCGGTCTGATCGGTGGTGTCCAGACCGTGCGGACGGCGGGAGTAGATGTTGATCGCCCCGGAGAGCCGTGGTGGCCGTGCGTCCGGCACGAGGGCGGTCGACAGCAGCGCTCCCGCGCCACGTTCGGCCGCGGCCGGACCGAACCGGGGCCACGTCGTGGAGGTGGCGAGGTCGTCGCTGACTGCGGACGCCGGCCCGTCCTCGCGGGCTGCATCGACGCAGGGTCCTTCGCCGTACTCGTATTGCAGCTGGTCGAACTCGTCCGCGGACTTGTCGGTCCGCACCGGGGTGTGGAAGCGGCCGTCGGGTGAGCGGAGGGTGATCGAGACGATGTCGGCGCCGGGCACGAGGTGCACCGCCGCGTGCACAATCTGGTCGAGCACCTCCGCCGTGGTGGAAGCATCCAGCAGGGAATAGGTCAGTGTGGCGAACTGCTGGGCCAGCGGCCCGAGTGGCGCCCCGTGATCACGCGATACCAGATCCGCGACGAAACGGGCCTTGTCCCGTTCCCAAGCCTCTGTTTCCGACGACATACGGGCACCGTACCCGCCCTGCGTGACACGGACGATGAGGTGATCCCGGATGTCAGGTGGCAGCCGGGCACGCCGGGCGTCGTCACACCACCACGTCGAGATCTGCCACCTTGGGCATCGTCTCGGCGACATCGGCACAGGGTTCGAAGTTACGCAATCACAGTCACCTGTCGAGTGAATTCCCGGCCGCGACGACAAGAATCCAGCCACCGGCGAGCCAAGGAAGAATTACCCCATGGAGGGGCACAGCATGCCCGCTGGCAGGTGCTCGGTTCGCCTCATTCTCAGTGGCCCGCCCAAGGCCACACTCCGACCGGCTCCACACAGTCCGAACGACCTCACGATGTAGCGTTCCCCGCCGAAGGGGTGAACGATGGTCGACGCCACGAACCGGCCACCGCATCCGAACACCGGCGACACGGGTGCGAGGTTCATCAATCCCTCGATGCGCGGCGGGTGTTCACGGAGGCGGCCAGCACGAGCCACAGCACGCCCGCGAGGGTAAGCGCGATGCCCACCGTGGTCCACCACGACCACCAAGTGAAGAAGGCGGTCACCGGCCCGACGGCCAGCAGGACTCCCCCGCCGGTAGCCGCGGCCTCAGGCAGTCCACGGTGCGTACCGGAGGTCTGTTCTTCCGCGAGGTCCATCAGTTCACCCGTCCATTCACCGAGGCCACGACGAGCGTGGCACAGCGGGTGACCGGCAGCCCACGCTCCCGTGCCATCGACTGCAGGGTGGTCCGCGCGGCCTGGCTAGGAATTCCCTGCGCGACAAGGACCTTCAAGGCCGAAGCGATGACATCGGAGGGAGACGGGGAATCGACTCTCGGGGTCATCAAGGTCTCTCCTTTTCCGGTGACAAGCGAGCGAAACGCGTTCTGATACCCCCTCCGCACCTCCGCTACACGTGGTTTCGTGCTCAGGTTTCGCGTCGCCGCCGGCTCTCCATCGCCTCCTGTCTCACCTGCCCCGCGTGATCGCCGACTTCGCCGAGCCGCTCGGCGAAGTCGGCGTGCTTCCCGGTCAAGTGCGTGCGAAAGTCGGCCAGGGGAGCCAGAAGCGTGGTCGCGTCGTTCTCGCCGAGCGCCGTGCTGAGCTTGTCGGCACTTTCCCTGCCCTCGGCGGTCAAGCCGTTCAATCCCCCGGCCTGACCGGCGAGCTGACGCAGGATCGCCGAGTTCCGCCGCGCCCACTCAGCGACCGCCCGATCGCCGGCGCGACGGTCGCGTTCGGCGCCGACGCGCGCCTCTCCCGTGTCCTCACCGGTCGCCGAGGGCCGCAACCGCAGGAACCTCCGTTCCGCCGCCTGGCGGCTCGCCACTCCCAGAGCAGGGGCGAGGGCGGTCCAGCTGGCGCCTCCGGAACGGGCGGCCGCGATCAGCTCCGGCTCCCAGGCGGACATTTCCTCTCGAGCCGCGCGCAACGTCGCCAGCGCGACCAGGAGCACCTCCGGGTCCGCGGCGCCGGACCGGGCGGCCACCACGACGTCGTGCACCGCGCGCACCCGATGCGCGAGATCGGTCTCCATGTTTGTCATCCTCTCGACGACTCGGTGGTTGTCATCGTTTCGATGACATGCTAGAACAGTAGTGCGTGTTGACGCCAGACAGCGAACCCAGGAGGTGGAACCCGATGTTGATGCGCACCGACCCGTTCCGTGAGCTGGACCGCTTCACCCAGCAGGTGTTCGGCGCCACGAACTCCGGAACCTGGTCGAAACCGGCCACGATGCCGATGGACGCCTACCGCGACGGCGACGAGTTCGTCGTCTGCTTCGACCTTCCCGGCGTCGCCCCCGACGCGATCGAGCTGGACATCGAACGCAACGTCCTGACGGTCAAGGCGGAACGGCGGCCGAACGTCGGCGGCGACGTGCAGATGCAGGTCTCCGAACGCCCGCTCGGCGTCTTCTCTCGCCAGCTCTTCCTCGGCGAAGCCCTCGACACCGACCGCATCGCGGCCGGTTACGAAGCAGGTGTGCTGACCCTGCGGATCCCGGTCGCCGAGAAAGCCAAGCCGCGGCGCATCACGATCAGCGGCTCCGAGTCCGACCGGAAGAAGATCCAGGCCTGACGTCCGTCCGTGGCGGGACCGGGACGACCATCGGTCCCGCCACGGACGGACCACGCGAAACGAGGATCCTCAGTGACAGCCACTCTCGCCATGCCGAGCCGTCGTCCTCACCCCCCACTTGACGCCGTATGGGAGTACCTCGCGGAGGTCACCGGCACACTGGGCGTCGGGCTGGAGTCGTGCACCGTCGACCAGGACAGCCCCGTGTCCGCCTATGTCGCCCTCGACGGGGAATTCCGCGCGCACCCCGGCCGGGACACCGCGTTGCTGTGGAACGAGATCCATGGCTGGGCAGCCGCGATCGAAACCCATTCCGGCGAAGACCTCATCGTCGTCCGATACCTCGGCGGAAACACCATCGCGCCACCCGCCGTCCAAGTGGCGCATTTCGTCAAAGCCTTGCGCGAGAACGCCGATCCCCCCGGCCGGCGCACACCACCCCTGCTGCGCCCGCCGGATCTCGCCGCCCTCCTCGAAGGACGACCATCAGCGAAAGCGCGCCGGCCGACCCGATGAGCAGCGTCGGCCTCCCGGCTTCCGAGTCGGCGTTGCCGAGCACTGCCGCATTGTTCCGCCGGCCGCGTGTACCTGAAGCCCGCCGATCCCGGTGAGCAGTGCGAGCGTCGCGAAGTCCGCGGTAGTGCCCTGCCTGGGGTGGCGCGGGACCAAGTCCAGCGGACGCGCATTGTTGCCAGGGAAAAGATGTTGAGTCACCTGGGCCGAAGCGGTCAGCCACTGATGGCGGCGAGCGCGAGAATCAGTCGTTCGCCCTCTTCGCCGCACGCGTGGCCGGTTCCCTGTGGTGCGTGCACACCCTGGGAACCGGCCACCGACGGCCAGGCGCGTGAGCCGGATGAAGGTCTCTCCACGATCTCGCGATCTCAACCCAGGCCAGAAAAACACTCGATCAGGCTGCCCGTGGGCCACTGTCGCATCGCTTGGCGCGCATGGCGTCGAGCACACGACACGGCAGGAGAAGGGGACACAGGCTCAACGTCCGGCCGGGAGCCACCGGACAAATCACGGGACCGCTGTCTGACTCCTCACCGCCCGGAGTGGTCGATCACGTTCCCGTTCGAACAGTTGTTGGCGTGGTCTCCGACCCAGTCCCCCAATACCGGCACGACCGCGACCTCTTGCAGGCACACGGCCGCCGCGGTGAAGTTCCAGTTGTTGGCGGCGTTGACCCCGCCGCCGAAGACGTTGTCGACGGCTTCGAGCGCGTTCTCCACAGGCCCTTCGGCCATTGCAGGTCCCGCGGCGCACACAGAGACACCGAGAGCCATGAACAGAGGCGTGACGAACTTCATGGTTCTACGCATGAATTCCTTTCGCGAACTGGTCGATTGTCCTCAAGGTATCGGCGAAGCGGGCATGAACTTGAGTACTCGATTCCCCTACCGCCTGATCGTGTCGCGCGCGCATCCTCGTTCGATTCGCCCGAACCATCCGCGCGGCTTGGCACATGGCCACAGGACCAACGCCCTGCGCTGTCGCCGCCGCGAAAAAAGCCACTCTCTTTTAGCGGACCCCCAGGCCTCGGTGAGCAGACCCGTCACCCGACCGGAGCCAGCCCCGGCACAGCATGGGGAAGATGCCGACCCAAAGCAACGTGCGCCTATCCGGCGCACGTCCATCCGGCTGACCGTCTCACCGCTTTCGCGTGAAAACCCGACTTCGAGGTTCGCGACCACACCCACCAGGGAAATATCAGCGAACAGGCGCTTCACGGGAGAGTGGTGAATATGAATGACTTTCGGAACGAATCCGAGCGTCACGAGGAGCGAGCCGTCGAGGCAGTCAACAAGAACCTCAACGCGGTCGCCCAGGTGCACGCGACCCTCGCGGTCTCCGAGGCCATCAACCGAATCGCCGACGCAGCCGACGCCGATGGCAAACCGCCTCAGCCGAAAACAGGTGACTGACAAGCAGGAGTTCGCAGCCGCGTGCCCCTGACGACGCGGCTCGTCGACGACACGAAGGACGAATCCGGTCCGGCGGGAAACTACGCGCAGGGTTTCCCGCCCACCAGACAATGGCCGGGCGTCGTGGCCGAGTCCTTCGCCGACCGAGTCTTCGATTCGGAACGGCGATCCTGAAACAGGGCACAGCAAGGCGATCCCGACGACCTGCCTTTGATCGACTTTCACAGCCGCGAAGAAGGCCTGGGGCACCATGGTGGCGGAGCGCGCGGTCAGTGCGCTGGCCGGATACGTTGCCCTCTGCGAACGTAAGGGTGTCGAGCAGTGGAAGCCACTGGTAAAGATGATCAAGAAGTGGAACGACATGCACGACCATCCGGTCGAGCCGTCATTCCTCATCGAGGTCATCGCCCTCAACTTGATCGGCGGCCCGTGGACGGCGACCATCGACGCGAACTACGCGAGTTCTTCGCTGGCGCCGCAGACCGGATCGCCGAGGGGTGGGCGCCCGGCGAAGCTCGGTCCCAACGTGCCCGGCTCACTGGACACCGATCCATTCAAGATGGCCCGCACGCGGGCCGCGCCGCGCGACGCGGAAGCCGCGTGCACCACCGCGATCAACCTGGAACGTCAGGGGCGGACCGGTGACACGCTCAAGGAATGGCGAGACCTCTTCGGCCCGCTGTTCCCGCTGTCGTGACTACGCCGCGTTCCCGTCCAGTGCCGCCGGACCGTTCAGCCGACATCATCAGACGCCAGGACGAACCCGAGCATCTCCAACGGCTGCTCGCCTACAGCCACCCTTACCGGGTCGGATCCAGGTGGCGACGCGTCAGGATCGTAGGCGTCCTGACGCTCGCCACGTCGGCCCTGCGCTGTCGCTGCTGTTCCCGTAGTCCCTTATCGCCGCGGGTTGAGTTCCTCGGGGCCGCCACCCGCGGCGATGTCAGACGCCATGTCTCGCATCTTCAGGCTTCTCCGGCGCGCGTGGGCGCGCAACCGGCTGAACGCCTCACCCACCGAGACACCGAAACGCTCGGACAGCACCCCTTTCTCTTGCTCGATCACGACGCGGCTGTGCAGCGCGCCGTGAAGCTGCTCCACGGTCTGGCGGAGATCGCGCATCGAGTGGCGCTGCGTGACGCACGCGGTGGCCGCGTCGGCGAGGGCCCGAGCCACCCTCATCTCCAGGCTCGACAACACCGGCTCCCTGGTGTTCATGAGCATCAGAACACCCGCCTTCGCGTTTTGCGTGCGCACGGGAATCGCGGTGATGGCGGTAATACCGGCCGAACCGGCATACCGATCGAACCGCGGCCACCGCGGATCGCTGGCGCCAAACCTGACCGGCCCCAAGGATTCCTGGCTGTACACGCTGTCCCAGCACGGGCCTTCGGCCATCCTCAGCTGCATGTTCAGCAGATCTCGGCACAGCCTGGTCGACGCGACCGTGCGACCGGCCCTGCCCTGCCCGTCCAGCTGGGTGACGCCGGCGGCCTGGACAGTCAGAAGATCGTGAACGTGGAACGCGAGAGCACCGAGCAGATCCGGAGCATCCGGTTCCCCCGCACGATGGGAGAGATCGAGTACCGCATCAGCGATGCGCGCCTCGCGTTCCGTGGCCACCGCTACCTCCCCAGCGCTCTGGTCAGTCATCCACAGCCCCCTGCGGGCACGGGAAACCTGCGAGCTTCACGATGAACCGGAGAGATATATTAACGCACTCAACAGGAAGAAACCATTGGCAATTATTCACAACTGATCTGTGATTGTCCGCGCTGTCGGTGTAACGGCCGCCAGCAGAATGACAGCACTTGTTCCCGAATTTCCGCTTGCTTAAACTCTGATTCCAGAATGAGGTCAGGCAGCCAGCCTTCACCGCTGGGCTCGCCTGCCTGGATCTGCTTCCAAGTGCCCGGTATAAGCCGTAGGGCGTGCCTGACCTCGAGGTTGGAGGCGAAGATGACATCAAGCAAGATCGACCTCACCCGGCTGGGCGTCGACGGGATCACCATCTCCGTGACGACCGCCGCCAGCATCGAGATGACCTGGTTCAGCGACAAGATCAGTGCCCGGCTCGACGACGACCAATACGCGGCGGGAGAAGGGCCTGTCTTCGACGCCATCACCCGCCACGAGCCAATACTGTGCCCCGACCTCTCGCTGGCCAGGATTCACCGACCACGCCCTGCGGCTCGGCGTGCGCGCCGTCTTCGCCTTCCCCATGGCCCTCGGACCAACCTGCGTCGGCGCGATGATGTGCCATCGACGAAAGACCGGGCCGATGAGCGACAACCGGATAGCCGCAGCCACGGCACTCACCGATCTGCTCCAACCCGAAACCTTGGCCTGGAGTTCCGGCAGCAGCGAACCGGAGAAACCCCCGTTTCACCGGGCGGTGGTGCATCAAGCCGCCGGGATCCTGTGCGGCCGCCACGCCACCCCGGTCGACGACGCTCTCGTCCGTCTCAAGGCCTACGCCTTCAGCCACCAGCGAGCGATCATCGATGTCGCCCGCGACGTCATCACTGGCCGTCTGCGCCTACCCCAGGACGCCACCTGACCACAACGCCGTTCCCGGGGCGAGCAGCATCGCCGGAGCGATCCAGTATCGGCACCTGAGCATCCACATGTTCGAGGGCAACGCCGGCACCACCGACTCCGGCTTCCGGGCGTGACATCGGTAATAAGGGTCAAACCCACCGCATCGACGAACTCCACCGCGTCACGACAAGCCGCGCACACACTCTCCAGCCCCTCAGCGATCGCCACCTGCTTCTGGAGTTCGTCCCTGCACCTGCCTTCGAATGCGAAGTCGGCGACAGCCGACGGGCAGACGGGGGCGTCTGGGGCCAAGGGCCAGATCCTTCGCCAGGCCGCGTTGCCGTCGACGAGCACGACCTGGTCCAGGATGCCGCCGTCGTCGGCCAGGTTCCGCGCGTCGTGCCCGCTAACGCGAACTTGGCGATAGCGTCTTCCCTCGCCGAGCTATTGAATTTGATTCAATAGCCAAACGGGATCCGTTAGAAGTAGCTGCTTCATCCGAAAACGCACCGCTGGTCCGCGCACGATCTGTCCACACTGGACTCCGTCCCCTACGTGGGGCGCTACCACCCGGCCAGTCGTCATCTCTGGGTCGCCACCGGGTTCGGGCAATGGGGCATGACCGGCGGCACCGCCGCGGGACTGCTGCTGGCCGATCTCCTGACCGGCCGGGACAATCCGTCCGCGGGTCTGTACGACCCGAACCGATTCGACCTCCGCTCCGCGCTCTCCACCGTGGAGAACAACGTCACCGTGGCCAAGTTCCTGATCGGCGACCACCTCAGCGCGATACGGAAACCCGCTTCCCCGGACGTGCTCGCGCCCGGCGAGGCCAAGGTGACCCGCGACGGTGGCGAACTCGTCGCCGCCTACCGCGACGAGAGCGGAGAACTGCACACGGTCGGCGCCCATTGCACCCATCTCGGCTGCCTGGTGGCGTTCAACAACGCCGAAAAAACCTGGGATTGCCCCTGCCACGGTTCGAGGTTCGGCCTCGACGGCTCGGTGATCCAAGGACCGGCCGTGCGCGCGCTGCCCAAGAAGGGTACCCGGTGACAGCCGGGATCGTGGTCGAGGAGGAGTTCCTCCTGGTCGATCCGAGAACCGGGGTGAGCTGCCCACGTGCCGAGGCGGTGGTCGCGCGGCACCGGGTCTGCTGCCCGCTACCGGACGGCGCCGCCGTGCGTCACGAGCTGCGGCCGACGCAGATCGAGTCCGTCTCGGGCTTCTGCGGCACGGTCGGCGAGTTATACGAGCACCTGACCGCCGGGCGGCGTTCGATCGCCGAGGCGGCGTCCGGGGAGGACTGCGCCATCATCGCCTCAGGCACTCCTTTGCGGCACGCAGGCGTCGCCAAGTCCTACGAAGCTTGCGGATGTCGCGTGCACGTCGAGGTGTCCGACCGGGAGACCGCGGTCGCCGTCGTGAACCACGTGTCCGAATGGCTGCCGATCCTGCTGGCGCTCTCGGCGAACTCCCCGTTCGACGGCGGTCTCGACACCGGATACGAGAGCTGGCGGATGGTGGAGCAGAGCCGTTTCTCCGGCTCCGGTCTTCCACCCCATTTCGCCGACGCCGCCGACTACGACCGGCAGGTCGATCGCCTGGTGGACTGTGGCGTCCTGCTCGACGGGGATCAGGCATTCTGGCTCGCCGGGCCGTCTTCGCGCGGGTCGGCGGTCGAGGTCCGCGCGGCCGACACCGCGTCCACCGTGGACGAGGCCATCCTGCAAGGACTCCTCACCCGCGCGCTGGTGCTCACCGCGCTCGACGACCTCAACCACGGCGTGGAGGCCGCGCCCATGGATCCGCAGGTCGCGGGCGCCGCCGTCTGGACAGCCGCCCGGTACGGGCTCACCGGCCCCGCCGTCGACCCGGTCGCGGGCAAACCCGTGAACGCCAATGACCGGATGGCCGCGCTGCTGGGGCATGTCCGGCAGGCGCTCGAGGACACCGGCGACGGCGATCTCGTGCGCTCACTGCTCGATCAGCTGGAGCACGAAGGCACCGGCGCCGAACGGCAACGGCGGGCGGCGGCCGACGGCGAGGTCGCAGTGTTGCGGATGCTGACCGAGGAAACGGTTCCGCACCCGTAGATCGGGTACTCCGCGATCATGACGACGATCGACCGCGCGGTGGCAGCGACGCTGCCCAAAATCCGCGGCCCGCTCTCGGCCGCTGTTGTGGACACCCTGACGGGCGGCCGCCACGACGACTTCGACCTGGACGCCGCGCTCGACGCCGACCCGTTCGGCGAAGACCTCCAGCTGGCCCTGCACGTCTGCTACGAACTCCACTACCAGGGTTTCACGGGCGTGGACGACGGCTGGGAGTGGGACACGCGCTTGCTCGGCTTCCGTGCCGCGCTGGAACGGACGTTCCTCGACGGGCTTCGCGGCGCCGTACCCGGAGGGGACGACGTCGAGACTCTGCTCGACGAAATGCTGATCGAACCCGTCGATGGCGAAGGCGTCTCGCACTTCCTACGCGACGAAGGCGAATGGTGGCACGTCGAGGAGTTCTTCGCCCATCGGTCGATCTACCACCTCAAGGAAAGCGATCCGCACGCGTGGGTGATCCCGCGGCTGCGCGGCCGGGCCAAGGCCGCGCTGGTGGCCGTCGAGTTCGACGAATTCGGCGGCGGACGAGCCGAACAGGCCCATTCACAGCTGTTCGCCGACCTGCTGACCGGAGCCGGTCTTTCACCGGGCTACCTCGCCTACCTCGACCACGTCCCCGCTTGCACACTCGCGACGGTGAACATGATGTCGCTGTTCGGCCTGCACCGCGGTCTCCGAGGCGCTCTCGTCGGGCATTTCGCCAGTGCCGAGATCACCACCGCGCCGTCGGCCCGGCGGATGGACGAGGCACTGCGACGCCTGGGCGGGGCGGCCGAATGCCGGTACTTCTACACCGAGCACATCGAGGCCGACGCCGTGCACGAGCAGGTGCTGCGGCACGACGTCGTCGGCGATCTGCTGGAACGGGAGCCGGAGCTCGCCGCGGACGTCGCGCTGGGCATCCAGGCCACCGACCTGCTGGAAAACCGGCTGACCGAGCACCTGCTCGGCGCCTGGTCGGCCGGTGAGACCTCACTCCTCAGGCCGTTGCACCCCTTGCCGTGACCGTCGGCGCCGAAGAGTTTCGCGGCGGCGATCTTCTCTGGTTTCGACCGGCCGAGGTGGGGTATCAGGAGGCGAACAGGAAAAAGACCAGCCCCCAGGGAGGCGCTTGATGAGCACTGTCACCAAGTCCGTCGACGTCGAGGCGCCGGTCAGCGACGTCTACAACCAATGGACCCAGTTCACCGATTTCCCCCGCTTCATGGAAGGCGTGGACCGGGTGGAGCAGCGCGACGACACGCATACTCATTGGGCGATCACCGTGGGCGGCGTTTCCCGCGAATTCGACGCCACCATCACCGAGCAGCACCCGGACGAACGGGTCGCGTGGAAATCCGACGACGGTCCGAATCACGCCGGTGTGGTGACCGTGCATCGCCTTGACGAGCACCGCACGCGGGTCACCGTCCAGATGGACATCGATCCCGAGGGGTTCGTGGAGAACGTCGGCGACAAACTCGGCATCCTCGACCGCCGCGTCCAAGGTGACCTCGACCGGTTCAAGACTTTTCTCGAACACCGCGACGGTGCCGAGGCCGGGGCATGGCGTGGTGACGTCCAGCGCCCTGACCAGTCCTAGTCCTTTTCAGACCACCTCACCACGCCAGGGTCGTTGCCCGACCACGAGGTGAGGAGGACGGCCGGTTCTCCCGGACCCTGGCCGTTTGCACACGATGAAGTGGCCGGCTCCCGCCCATGGAGCCGGCCACTTCATCGTGTGACTTCCCTCGCCACGACCCCTGCGGCGAATCGGCTCGGTTCTCCGCCCGATCCCGCGGCGTCAGCGACCGGAGGGTGCGTTACTGAGGTCGACGACGCAGAAACGGTTCCCGTCCGGGTCGGCGAGAACCACGAAGTCGGGTTCGGGCGGATAGCGGTCCCAGCCGACGTCTCTGGCTCCGAGGTCCTTGAGTCGGGCGACTTCGGCTTCTTGTTCGGCCGCGCTGTCCACGAGAAGGTCGAGATGCAGCCGCGGATACGGCTCGATCGGCGAGGTGCTCGCCATCAGCCCCAGCACACGGGAGCCGTCAGCACCGATCAGTGTCCGCCAGCCTTCGCTCGCCCACTCGTCACTGACGACGAGGTTCAGAGCCGCGGTCCAGAACTCCACCGCACGCGGCACGTCGGACACACCGACCACCGGGAACCCGAGTCTGAGCATCTCGACAGGCTAACCCTGCTCCGGGCCGCCGTGGTTAGAGCATCGCAGCCGCGGGTAGTCGTCTCCTGTGACCGACTCCTCCATCGCCGTCCTCGACATCGACGGCACACTCATCGACTCCAACTACCAGCACGCGCTCGCCTGGTATCGCGCGCTGCGCCGAGTCGGCGAGATCTATCCGGTGTGGCGGCTGCACCGGCTGATCGGCATGGGCGGGGACCAGTTGCTCACCGCTCTCGGCGGTGACGATCTCGAACGACGGGTCGGTGACCGCACGCGGGAACTACAGGGCGAGGAAACCGACGCACTGCTCGAGGAAATGTCGCTGCTGCCCGGCGCCCGCGACCTGCTGCTCGCGATCAAGGAACGTGGCCACCGGCTCGTCCTGGCCAGCTCCGGACAGCAACGCCACGTCGACGTCTACCTGGACAAACTCGACGCCCGCGACATCGTCGACGACTGGACCACCAGCGCCGACGTCGACGCCTCCAAGCCGGCACCCGATCTGCTTCACACGGCCCTGCGGAAGATCGGCGCGTCGCCCGGCGCGCCCGCCGTCATGATCGGCGACTCCGTCTGGGACGTCGAGGCCGCACGAAAAGCCGGGATGCCGGCTATCGTCGTCCGCTCCGGAGGCTTCGGGGACGACGAACTCCTCGAAGCCGGCGCCGCCGCGCTCTACGACACACCCGCCGACCTCACGAAAGCCTTGGAACAGACGCCGCTCGCGTGAAACTTCACAGCTCGGGCGACCATCCGCCGGCTGCCTTGGTCAGGTGTCACGGTGCGTCGAATTCGAACCGCAGGCCTTCGACGCACCGGTCGTACTTCTCCTCCAGCTCGCGCACACTCTGCGCTGCGACGAGGATCTGAGCCAGCTCGTAGCTGTAACTGTCCTGCTCGGGCAAGTCCGACAGGCGCTCGCCCGCCTTCGGGACGACGTCGATCACCGTTCCGGCGAGTTCACGCTCCAGCGCGGCGATCTCAGTCTCGGTCGGCACACGGGTGACGGGCGCGTCGCCGGAGAAACTGCGCAGGTAAAACGCCCGGCGATCCGGTACTCACCGTTGCCGCCACGGGGTTCGGGACGCTCGCCGAGCCCGAGCCGGACCATCAGATCGTGGTTGGCCACGCCGTCGACGAACTCGAACAGCTCCGCGTGTGCCTGCGAGTGCCTCGGGTTGATCTCCAGCAGACCCAGCTTGCCCGATTCGGGATCGTAGAAGAACTCGATACTGAATGTGGCGTTGTCGAAACCTATCCGCGTCATCACCCGCTCGGCGACGTCACGCATCCGCTCGATGACATCTTCAGGGAGCTGCGAGGGATACTGGTGTCTCAGAAACGAGGAGTGGCCCGGATAGTCGACCAAGTCCAGGGCCGCGTATACCACCACTTGTCCTTTGTGGACATACCCTTCGACCGCCGCCTGGACACCACGCAGCTCTTCCTCGGCGAGACAGGCCGCGCCGCCGACTTCGGCGATCTCCGGAGGCAGGTCGACCTTGCTCAGCACGTGGTCGAACGGATCCCCCACCCTGCCGATGCCTTCGCGAAGCTCGGCTACCGCGGCGGCCAGATCGTGCTCGTCCGCGACATGGAAGGCCAGTTCGGACGAAAACGACTTCACCGGCTTCAGCTACATCGGGAATCCCACGCCCTCCGGCGCGGCAGGCCGGTCGGCTTCGAGGTCGACGATGCCGAAGTTCGGGATTTCGTCGGCCACCTCGCGCTGCTCTATCCGGCTCCAATACTTGTGCTCGCACTTGAGGACGGCTTCCAGCGGGACGTGCGGCAGACCATGCCGTTCGGCGAGCAACGGCACCATCGTCGCGGCCGGGAATCCCAATACCCCACGATGGCGTCGATCTCACCCTTGAACGCGTCGAGTTGTTTCTGTGCCTTGCCCACAAGGGCGACGATGTCGATCTCGCCGTGTTGCAGCTCTTCCGGGGTGAGCAGGCCGTGAAAGGCGTACCGCTCGGCATCCGGCAGCCGCTCCAGTACACGCGCGTTCTCCTCGTCATGACCGATCACGAAGATGTTCTTCTTCATGAAGACCGTTTTCCCTTTAAACCGCACCGAAAACGGTCCAGATGGCCTAGCGGGCTCGCGCACCCAGGCGGCGATGGGTGTTTGAACCCGGCCGAGGCAGGCTATCGAAGAGTCATGTTCGAAGGCTTCAAGCTCGAAAACGTCGATGTCGGCGAAGTGACCTTCAGGGTCCGTCACGGCGGGTCGGGGCCTCCTCTCGTTCTCCTGCAAGGACATCCCCGCACGCACACCACCTGGTACGACGTCGCGCCGCGGCTCGCGGACGTGTTCACCGTCGTCTGCCCGGATCTTCCTGGCTACGGCCAGTCCTCGAAACCCGAGACCACCGAAGACCACTCCGCCCACTCAAAGCGAGCCATGGCCCGGCACGTCGTCGCGCTAATGCGGCACCTCGGCCACGAACGGTTCGCCGTCGCCGGGCACGACCGCGGCAGCTATGTCGCGCACCGGCTGGCGATGGATCACCCTGAGGCAGTCACCAGACTGGTCGTCCTCGACGGCGTGCCGATCGGCGAGGCGCTCGCCCGTGCCGACGCGAACTTCGCCCGGAAATGGTGGCACTGGTTCTTCTTCGGCCAGCTCGCGAAGCCCGCCGAGCGCGTGATCAACGCCGATCCGGACGCCTGGTACGGCGGCGATCCCGAGGCGATGGGCGCGGAGAACCACGCCGACTTCCTGCGCGCGATCCACGATCCCGAGACTGTCCACGCGATGCTCGAGGACTACCGCGCCGGGCTCGGGCCCGATCGCGAAGCCGACGACGCCGACAAGGCGGCTGGGCGGAAGCTCGGCTGTCCCCTGCTCATGCTCTGGTCCAGCCGCGACGACATGACCGACCTGTACGGCGACCCGATCGCGGTGTGGCGCGAATGGGCCGAAGACGTCCGGGGCTTCGCCATCGAGTCCTGTCACCACATGGCCGAGGACAACCCGGCCGACCTCGCGGCAGCCCTGCGGACGTTCTTGGCGTAGATGACAGTGAGACCTCACTCCTCAGGCCGTTGCGCCGCTTGCCGTGACCGGCGGCGGTGGCTGGCGTCGCAGAGCGGGTAGCGCTTGCTGCGGCGGCAGGCGCAGAGGGCGACCACGAACCGATCGGATGTCACCGTTTCGCCGTCGGGCATGACGATTTCGACGGGCCCCTCTACCAGGAGTGGCCCGCCCGGATCGATCCGCACCCGTGTCCTACGCCCGGTGGCCGCGGCGGACGGTATCGCTGGATCGGTGCACACGGTCATGAGGTCTCCGATACTCGGTGGATGTTCACGGCTACCCCGGTCGCGCGGTATCAAACTTCCACTGTGACCGATAGAAAAGCGGTGGCACGCCAAGGATTGGTGCGGCTTCGAACGGGTAGTCGGAGACATGACGAACAACGACGAAAAGGCCAGCGGCACGGGCGACGCCGAGCGGAAGATGGAGCCATCCGAACGCGAGGAGATCCGTGGCGAGCAAGGGACATCCTCAGGCGACCCGCACGACGACACTGACCCGCAGTCCGGCTGAGGACTCACAACCACCGAACCCGGCCAGACCTTCCGCGCACTCGCCGTTCAAAGCAGATCCAGGGCCCTGAGGACGAAGAAGCCCGCGACGCCCACGACGAGAATCGCGATCACGATAAGCGTGACGACGGCGGGCTTGCGCGAAGGGATCGGCTGCGGATGTGACAGGCCCGAGGTCTGCCCGGCGTCCGGCGGGGTGTCGCCGGGAGGAACGGAACCTCCGGGTTCCAAGCCTGGCGCGTCCTCTGGCTCTGGTCCGGGTGTGGTCATGTCTTCACCGTGACAGACTCACCGAGTCCCGGCAGCGCGGCAAAATCGGGGTTTGAACCGGCCTGTCACGGGTCATTCTGCGCTCGGACGGGCGATTCCCGTTGCCGCGTCAAGCAGTCGGCGCCGCGTTGCGACGAGACGAACAAGGGGCGAACGGCATGGAATCCGAGTTCGGTGAAGTGGCCCTCCGGGGGTTGCACCGGTACGTACGGCTCGTGATCGAAGAACTGAGGCTGAGTGGAAACGCCTACTACGCTCAGCTCGACCCGACGGCGGGGGCCTACATCGCCCTGGACCGGCGGCTCCCCGGCCACCCCGGCTGTGACGTCGCCTTGGTGTGGAACGAACGCACAGGTTGGGCCCTCGCTCTCGAGACCGACAGCCGGGAGGACCTGGTCGTGGTCGAACGCCTTGGTGCCGAGGTCCTCCCTTCGCCACGGGTAGTGGCCGCGTACACGCGAGACGCCTACGCGGGGGAACCCATGGGAGACAAGGACGATTCCCCGTTCCCGGTTTGCGCTGACCTCGCCGACCGCCTGGCCGGCTACGCCGCCGCTCTTCCGGCCTAGCCCAGTTCCCGGACCGCCTCCACCAGCAGCGGATACACCGGAACGCGCGGGTGGAGGTCGAACAACCGCATGACGCGCAGGATCTGCGCGGAATCCGTCACCAAGCCGATCCGGCGGCTCTCCGCCGCCGCCCTGGTCGCCGCGATCTTCAAGACCCGTAAGCCGGCGGCACCGAGAAAGGTGACCCGCGACAGGTCGAGGACCGTGGCGGCGGGCAGAGGCTGGGACAGATTGCGCTGGAGCGCGGGCGCGGTGTGCGTGTCGAGTTCGCCGGACACGTTGAGGATCAGCAGGTCGGTCGTCATGGTGTGCTCCCGGACTCGCGTCGGCGAGGTCCCGAGAGGCCGAGCGTAGAAACCCAGCTCTTTGGCGAGCGCACGGGTGGAATGACCGTCGACACGGTGGGGTGAGTAGGACGAAGTCATCGGTGGCCTCCCGGTGATCGGGACGACACGGCCGTCAAGCAGACCCGCGCTGTGCGCACGGAAGCAGAACTCGCGGATACGCGTCGCCAGGCCGCACGTCGGCCCGCGGACGGGCACTGCGGCGGACATCGGCGTCGTGGACGCGAAGCTGCGGATTGAACCCCACGCGACTCCCACCGTACGCCGGTCGTTGGATCTTCACAGAAGATGCAGGCCAAGACCGGCCAGTGGGCTTCTGAAGTACCGCGCGGCACACTGCTCGTAAACGTGGCTCGTCGACCACCATCTCGACGGGTGACCGGGACGCGGATCCGGTGGCGATTTCGTGTGTGACGTCACTCGCTGCGGGTACCAGATGGACGGTGGTCGGCTTGTTGAGCAGACAGCGGTCGGCCACCGCCGCCACTCCGCCCGGAACAGGAGGACGTCGTGACCGAGGTCAGCCGCGTCGTCGAAGTACCCCCGGAGGCAGTGTTCGCCGTACTCGCGGACGGCTGGCTTTACTCGGGCTGGGTGGTGGGCAGTTCGCACATCCGTGATGTCGACGCGGACTGGCCTGCCGCGGGCTCCCGTATCCATCACAGCGTCGGGCCGTGGCCACTGCACATCCAGGACGTCACCGTGGTGAAGGCTGTGGAACCCGGCACCTTCCTTTCGCTTGAGGCGAGGGGCTGGCCACTCGGCGCGGCGGAGGTGGGCCTCACCCTGACCCCTCACGGTGAGGGGAGGACGCGGATCCGGATGACGGAACGTATCGTGCACGGGCCAGGCAAGGTGCTGCCCGAACCCGTTCAGGCGCTCATCGCCAAACCCCGCAACGCCGAAGCTCTCGCCAGGCTCGCCGACCTGGCGACCGGGAAATACGCGAACCGGAAGAGCGCTCAGCCGTAGATCGCCCGGTTCGCCGCACCGATCACGGCCGCATAGCCCGCGCCGAGCAGACCGGCCCTGGCCAGTGCGGCGCGGGCCGCGTTGGCTCCGGGACCTCCATGGACCGCACCGCCGGGATGGGCCGCGGCGCCCGCGAGGAACAGGCGATCCACCGGGGTGTCGGCCCGGCCGAGGCCCGGCACCGGACGGAAGAACAACTGCTGGTGGATGGCCGTGGTGCCGGCGTTGATCGCGCCGCCCACCAGGCCCGGATTGTGTCCCGCCAGTTCGAGAGGGCCCTGGACGTACCGCCCCATGATCAGGTCGGTGAACCCCGGCGCGTTCCTTCCCACGGTCTTCTCGATCCGCGCGACCTGCCGGTCCAGCGCCGTCCGGTCCTCCATCAGCCCGCGGGGGACATGGGTGTAGGCCCAGGCCGATTCGGTGCCCGCTGGGGAGCGGTCCGGGTCGCTCGTCGTCATCTGGCCGAAGAGCAGGAACGGCTCCTGCGGGCTCCGTCCCCGGACCAGGTCGCCGCCGAACGCCGAGAGACCGTCCAGATCGGCGCCGAGGTGGATCGTGCCTGCCTCACGGGCGCCTTCGGCAGTCCAGGGAACCGGGCCGGAAAGCGCCCAATCCACCTTCACCGTGGCACTGTCCCATTGGAACTTGTCGAGGTCGTCGAGCAGCCGGGACGGCAGCCATTCCGGACGGACCATCTTGCCGTACAGCGTCGGGGCGGGCACATCCGCGAGCACTGCCTTGCGGGCCCGGACCAGGTCGCCCGCACCGGTGCGCACCCCCATGGCGCGGCCGCCGGCGACGAGTACTTCCGTTACCGGGCAACGGCACCGTAGCTGCCCGCCGCGGGCGACAAGCCGTCGTACCAATGCGGCGGTCAACTCTCCGGCCCCGCCGACCGGGACGGGGAAACCCTCGTCCTGACCGATCATCGCGAGGAGCCAGCCGAAGACCGCGCTCCCCGCGTTGTCCACGGAAAGGTCGCTGTGCGCGGCGTTCCCCGCCAGCAGTAGCCGCGCCCCTTCACCGGCGAAGTGTTCTTCACCGAAGCGACGCGCGGGCAAGGTGAGCATCCGGGCCAGGCGCAGCGCGTCCGCGGTGCCCGTGCGGCGCAGCAGCCGCACGGCCGGGCGAATCGGCGGAAACGGGGTGAACAACGCGTTCAGCAGAGGCTCGCGGATGTCCTGCCACTGGGCGAACAGGCTTCGCCAGGCGGCGCCGTCACCCGGCGCGAAGTCGCGGACGGATTCGGCCGTCCGTTCGATGTCTCGTGACAGCACCACGCAGCGATCGTCCGGCAAGACGTGAGCGAGCACTTCGGGCGCGTGCCGCCAGCGCAGGCCGTGGTCCTCGAGTCCCAGTCGCCGGATGGCCGGCGACACCGCGGTGAGCGGGAAGAAAGCGCTGCACAGATCGCTGTGGAAGCCAGGTTCGGTGATGTCGTCCGTCCGCACCGAGCCGCCGGGCTTCTCCGCCTGTTCCAGCACCAGAACCGACCATCCGGCGTCCGCCAGGAGGTTCGCGGCCACCAGGCCGTTGTGCCCGGCGCCGATCCCGACCGCGTCGAAGAGTTCCATGCTCACCTGTGTTCCCCGATCGTCAGGACTGGGACCGATGGCTCGGCCGGACGCGGGCGAGTGACCGGAGCCGCGGCAAGCGCCCGTCACCCCGTGGCGGGGCGAGCGGCGGACTCGCCTCACCCGCCCCGGTCCGGAGCCCGGCGACCAGGTCCGCGACCGCACTCGCGGCGTCGTATCGAGGTCGCCAGCCCAGCAAGGTCCCGGCGAGCGTCGTGTCCACCAGGGGAGCACTGTCGGCAAGATCCAGCCAGCCGGGATGCAGAGGCAGGACACCCGTGCGCCAAGCGGCGTACACGGCGGCACGGACGAGCGGCCGGGGCGCCGGGACACGAACCCCGCCGACCAGTCCGGCCAGCGCGTCGGCGTCGAGAACACCGGGCGCGGCCAGGTTGACCGCGCCGGTGAAACCGCTTTCGAGCACGAGCCGGATGGCTTCGGCGACATCGGCGCTGTGTACCGCCTGGGCCCGCAGGTCCGTCCACAGCGGAACAGGCAGCCGCCGGTCGCCGATGATCCGGGCGGGCAGGGCAGGACCGAGCAGCCAGCGCTGGAACTCCCCCGCCGCCCGTCGCTGCAGGATCGCGCACGGCCGTAACCGTGCCACCCCGACCTCCGGATGGTTCGCCTCGAACCGGTCGAGCAAGGCTTCGAGCGCGGCTTTGCCACGGCTGTACGCGCTGGTCTCGATGCCGTCGCACGGCCAGTCCTCGGCGACCTTCTCCCAACGTGGCGCGGGGGCGTAGGCGGCGACCGACGAAAGGACCACCACCCTGGGGACACCGGCCGCCACCACCGCGTCGAGCACGTGACGAGTCCCGTGGTCGTTGGAGCGCCACATCGGCGGGTCACCGCGTTCCGGGGAGATCGACCACGCCAGGTGGACGACCGCGTCCGCGCCCTCCAGCAGCACTGCCAGTTTGCTCCTGGCATCGGGTTCGCCAAGGTCCTGCGCACACCAGCTCGCCGCGCGATATCGCGCGACGGTGGTGTCGGGAAGCCTCCTGGCCACGCCGATCAGCTCGTCGTCGCCGGCTTCGAGGACGTCGAGCAGGGCGGTTCCCACATTTCCGGTGGCACCGGTGATCACGATCCGCACTCCGCTCGCGTACCCAGGCCGTCCCCGGCGGAAACCCCCGCCGCCGGACAGGGTTGACCGGGCACACAGGGGGTAGCCGCAGGGAAGCAGGCCAAGGCAGCCGGCTGATCGAGCGGTCCATGTCGAACGGAGGCATTCCGATGAACGAACAAGTGACCGGGCGGCTTCTACGAGCAACGGTGCTGGTCATCGCCCTGGTCCATCTCACACTGGGCATTCTGGGCTTCTTTTTCCTGCCGGAAGCCAATCAGCCGGGAGAAAACACGGTTTGGCTGTTCAGCGCCACCGGCATGCTGAACATCATCCGTGCCCTGATCGGTGTCCTCGGAATCGTTGCGGTACTCAAACCGTCGGCGATCTATGGCTATTGCTGGATGACTTTCTTGGCCCTCGCCGGTTTGACCGCGTTCGGCGTGTTTTCGGCGGCGACCTCGTCCGCCGGTGACGCGGTGAATTTCAACTGGGCCGACAACGTCCTTCACGCGCTGACGTCGGTCTCCGCGCTCGTGGCAGGCATCGTCCTGGCCTCCCCGTCGACGCGGAAAAACCTCGGGAGGCGGGCGGGCGTTTGAGGGACTGCCCCTGGCCGCGGCGGCCGCCGTCGTGTGAGCGACGACGACCACCCATCGGTCAGGGCCGCAGCAGCACCTTCGTCCAGCCGTCATCCCGGCGATCGAACTTCTCGTACCCTTCGGCTGCCTGCTCCAGGGACAGCTCGTGCGAGACGAGGAACGACGGGTTCGCCTTACCCGCGACGATCAGGTCGCGCAGCTGACGGTTGTACCGTTTGACCGGGGCTTGGCCGGTCCCCATGTGCTGGCCCTTCATGAAGAAACTGCCGTAGTCCCACGCGATCCGACCCTGCTTCGCCTGCTCGTTCACCGCGCCCGGATCTTCGGGCAGGTACACACCGACCACACCGATCCCGCCCGTCGACCGCACCACCTTCACCAGGTTGTCCAGCACCAGCTCCGGATGCTCCTCGCCGGTGTGGTCGTGAGCCTGGTACCCGACCGCCTCGACCCCGCAGTCCGCGCCGGTACCGCCGGTCCTGTCCATGATCTGCTCGACCGGGTCCGCTTCGGACAGGTCGATCGGGATCGTCCCGATCTTCTCGGCCATCGCCAGCCGGTCCCGCTCCTTGTCGACGACGTACACCTCCGACGCGCCCCGGATCACCGCGCTGTGCGCCGCCAGCAGACCTACTGGTCCAGCACCGAAAACCGCGACCCGGTCACCTTCGCGCATCCCAGCGAGCTCGGTGCCGTGCCAGCCGGTGGGGAAGATGTCGGAGAGCATCGTGAAGTCGTTTTCGTACTCGTCACCCGGAGGCAGATCCAGCAGATTGAAATCGGCCCACGGAACCCGCAGGTACTCCGCCTGGCCACCGTCGTAGGGACCCATGTTCGCGTAGCCGTACGCGGCGCCGTCCATCCCCTCGATCGGGTTGGCCCGCAAGCAGAACGACGTCCAGCCGCGCTCGCAGTTACGACAGGATCCGCACGCGATGTTGAACGGGATGGACACCCGGTCGCCTTCCTTGACCCTGGTGACCCCAGGCCCCACCGCCGTCACCACGCCCATGTTCTCGTGACCGAGGATCTTCCCCTCTTCGACGTTGGTGCGCCCTTCGTACATGTGCAGGTCCGAACCGCAGATGTTCGTCGTCGTGATCTTGACGATCGCGTCGGTCGTCTCCTCGATCTTCGGCTCGGGAACGTCACGCACCTCGACACTGCGCGGACCCTGATACACCACTGCCTTCATCTTCGGCTCCCTTCGCTTGCGTCGCTGTCATCGATCGGCTACCCGGTGATCAGCGCCCTACACCTCTTCTCGGCAGAAGGCGCCTGGGCATGGGGATGACGGACCGGTGTGACGGGCGTCGCTGCTTTCCTACGATCCGCGGGTTTGACGTGACGCCACCAGGGGAACAAAAGGCGAGTCCCCATCGCAGCAGCAGGTTTTCCCTGTCGCGCAAGGAAAGAGAATCACCATGATTGTGCTCGGAGTCATCATTCTCGTGGTCGGCCTGATCGTCGGCATTCCCGTGCTGACCACCATCGGCACCGTTCTCGCCGTCGCGGGTGTCGTTCTGGCAATCCTCGGCGGCACGGGCCGCAAGGTCGGTGGCCGCGCGCACTGGTTCTGATTCCCACACGTCCTGCGTCGGCCCCGGTCCATGTTTCCTTCGGACCGGGGCCGCGTTGGGCCTGCGCACCGCGGATCGGGCGCGGGCTGTAGGTACAGTGGCACCTTCGCGCCGCGTTTCTTTGGCCCCCGAATACCTCGCCCGCGACCTGCGAGAACCAAGTTTGTGCCCGGTGAGCCACGGGTATCAGCGGTTGTGACCGACGACGTGCTCACTTTCGGGGTCGAGGAAGAGTTTTTCGTGGTGGACCGGGATGGCCGTCTTTCCCCGGCGGGTGACGCCGTTGTGGAAGCCGCGGACGAGGAGGAAGGCGAACTCCAGCAGGAGCTCACCCGGTCCCAGGCCGAATCCGCCACCGACATCTGCACGACCCACGACGAAGCCGAGCGTCAGCTGACGACGCTGCGGGCCGAATTGGCCAGTACCGCCGCCCGGCGGGACTGCCGCCTGCTGCCCAGCGGCTGCGCACCACTGGCGGAGACGGCTCTGCCGACCATCACGCCGAATCCGCGGTACGAGCGGATAGCCGAGCATTTCGGGGCGACCGCGCGGACGTCGCACACCTGCGGCTGTCACGTCCACATCGCCATCCCGGACCGGGAAACCGGGATCCGGGTGATCAATCATGTCCGGCCCTTCCTGCCCGCGCTGCTGATCGTGACTGCCAACTCCGCGATCTGCGACGGATACGACACCGGGTACGCGAGCTGGCGATACCAGCAGTGGAACCGCTGGCCTTCGGCCGGTTCGCCGCCGCGGTTCGACTCGCTGGACCACTACGAAAGCATCGTCGACGGCTGGCTCCGCGCGGGCGCCATCCTCGATCGCGCGATGGTCTACTGGGACGTAAGGCTTTCCGACAAGCAGCCGACCGTAGAGTTCCGGTTCGCCGACGTCGCGGCCACTCCAGGCGAAGCGGTCCTGCTCGCGACGCTGATCCGGGGCCTGGCCGGCACGATCCTCGCTTCGGAGGGGCACCCCGCGGACCTGTCCAACGAGGTCCTGCGGGCACAGATCTGGCGTGCGTCGCGTGAAGGGCTTTCCGGGCGCTGCGCGCATTTCCGGACCGGCGACCCTGCCCCGGCGAACGACGTGCTCGACGACGTCGTCACCTTCGCCGCCGATGCTCTCGAAGAGACCGGTGACCTGGAGTTCGTCCGCGACGGCTGCACCCGGTTGAACACCGACGGCAGCGGCGCCGACCGTCAACGGGCACGGTTCGAGAAACGGCGACGCGCGGAGGACGTCGTGGACCTGCTGGCCGAGCGGCCGGGTTTCCGGGGATCTTCGTCCGGGTAGCCGGTGGGCATGGACAGGAGGACACGATGGCTCAGCCCCTGAAGGCCCTTGCACTGGTTTGCTCGCTGAAACCGTCACCCGCGCCGTCAAGCAGCGAGCTGATCGCCCGGCAACTGCTCGACAAGCTGGCCGAACACGGTGCCACCGGAGAACTCATACGCGTGGTCGACCATGACGTCAAGCCAGGTGTGGAAGCGGACATGGGCGAAGGCGACGCCTGGCCCGAGATCCACCGCAAGATCCAAGCCGCCGACATCTTGCTGATCTCGACGCCGACCTGGGTCGGCCACATGTCCAGTGTGGCCCAGCGCGTCCTGGAACGGCTAGACGCCGAACTGTCCGAAACGGACGATGAGGGCAGGCCCACGACGTTCGGAAAGGTCGGCGTCACCGCCGTCGTCGGCAACGAAGACGGCGCACACAAGATCACCGCCGATCTGTTCCAGGCCCTCAACGACACCGGTTTCACGGTGCCCGCGCAAGGCGGGACCTACTGGAACGGCGAGGCGATGAAGGGCGGTGACTACAACGACCTCGAAGAAACGCCCGAAGCGGTCGAGTCGACCAACTCGACGTTGGCGGTCAACGCCGTCCACCTCGCGAACTTGCTGCGGGACAACCAGTACCCCGCGTCATGATCGACCGCGAGGTGTAGGTGACCGGGTGGCGGGGTATCCGGCCTCCATGATCGGCAAAACCCTGGCGTTCAGCGCTTGCCTGCTGCTCGCCGGGTGCACGGGAGCGAGCGGGCAGGCGCCGGTGAAGGAGGCCGCCGGGCGCTTCATCGGCGCTGTCGCTTCGGGTGGTCAGCGCTCGGCGTGCGCCCTGCTGGCGCCCAGGACACGGGAATCCTGGAGGCCGGAAATCTGCGAACATGGTCTGGCCACCGCGAAAATTCCGGTCGGAGCCTCCGAGACGGTTTCCGTCTGGAGCGAAGAAGCTCAGGTGAAGACCGCGCGCGACACCCTCTTCCTGCACGAGTCCTCCACCGGCTGGCTGATCACCGACGCGGGGTGCCACCACCGCAACGAACAGGTCTACGACTGCGCGGTGGGCGGCCCGTGAAAGCGCGTCCGGTGTTCACCGTCTACCTCGTCTTCGTCGTGGCCGTACTCGGCTACTGCGTCATGCTGGGTCTCCTGCACCGGCGAAGGGCCGGATCATGCGACGCTTTCTTCGTGACAACGCGCTTTCGCTGGTTTTCGGGCTGCTGTTCCTGTTGAGTCTCGCGGGACAGGCGCTGTCCGGTCTGGCCGACTACAACGACGGCCGGCTCAGTCACGCCGCCGAACCCGTCGGTCTGCTCGACTACGTGACCTCCGCGGCTTTCGCCGTCGACGTCGCCGAAAACTGGCAATCGGAATACCTCCAGTTCTTCCTGTACGTGTTCGCCACCGTGTGGCTGCTGCAACGGGGCTCCCCCGAATCCAAACCCCTCGGCCGGGCAGGCCTGGAAACAGACGAGGACCAGCAGGTCGGGCGGCACGCGACGGCCGATTCGCCGAAGTGGGCGCGGGCGGGCGGGTGACGGAGGGAAATCTTCTCGATGTCACTCGGACTGGTGATGCTGGGGCTCTTCCTGCTGTCCTGGCTCGCCCAATCGATCGCCGGGATGAGCGCCTACAACGCCGAGCAGATCGTCGAATTCGGTGATCCGGTGTCGTGGTTCGGCTATCTGGCGTCCTCCGACTTCTGGAACCGCACACTCCAGAACTGGCAGTCGGAATTCCTCGCCATCGGTTCGATGGCGGTGTTCAGCGTGTACCTGCGCCAGCGCGGTTCCCCCGAATCGAAACCCGTCGGCGCGCCGCATGAGGCCACTGACGAATCCGGGTGATTGAACGGCCGGATGCGGGTACTCGGTGGAGGTCGGACTGACGACCACGGACAGGAGTTGTCCATGACCACCACCACGAAACACGACCTCGTCTCGGTGATCACCGAGGATCACCGCGCTTTCGAACGGATCTTCAAGGAACTCGAGTCCGGCAAGGGCGGTGATCGGCACCGCAAGGACCTCGCGGATCACGTGATCGCCGAACTCGTCCGGCATTCGGTCGCGGAGGAACAGCACATGTATCCCGCCGCGCGAAAGCACATCCCGGACGGGGATGACGTCGTCGGGCACGAACTCGAGGAGCACGCCGAAGCCGAACGGGTGATGAACGAGCTCATCGGCCTGGAACCCAAGGACAAGCGGTTCGACGAACTCGTCGCCAAGCTGATCGAGGATGTCCGGCACCACATCGAGGAAGAAGAGAGCGACCTGCTGCCGAAGCTGCAGGCTGCCTGTTCCCCGGAAGATCTGCGGGAGCTGGGCGAGAAGGTGTTGCGGGCCAAGGAGATCGCGCCGACCCGTCCGCATCCCGCCGCTCCGGACCAGCCGCCCGCCAACCGGATTCTGGGGCCGGGGACGGCGTTCATCGACAAGATCCGGGACGCGCTGGAAGACCGTACTACCTGATCTCGTGTGAAGGCCCCCTTCCCTCGGCTGAGGGAAGGGGGCCTTCACGCGCTAGTGCTCACAGCTCGGCGGGAGCATCCCGGACGGAGGATTCGGGCAGCTCGCCGGTGAGCGTGAAGTCCACCCGCCGGGCGACGGAGACGACCTGGTCGGCGAAGCGCTCGTAGAACCGCGCCAGCAGCGCCACCGAGATCGCGGGCCCGACGCCGTCCGTCCACTCCGGACAGGTGACCAGCGTCATCAGCTCCTCGTACAGAGCGTCGACGCGCTCATCGGTCCGGGCCAGCGAGTGGAACACCTCGCCCGCCGGTCCCTCGACCGCGTCACCGAGATCTTCCGCCATCGAGCACACCAGGCCTGCCATCTCACCGAAATGCCCGCTGAGCCGGCCGGGAACGGCGAATTCGGGCTCTCGCGCCGCCTGATCGGCGATGTGCTGGGCCAGGTCGCCCATCCGTTCCAGCCGGTCGGCGCAGAACACCGCCGCGAGCACGGTCCGCAGGTCTCCGGCGACCGGCGCTTGCAGGGCGAGCAGCTTCTGCGCGGTCTCCTCACATTCGGTTCGCGCCGCGTTCAGCTTCGCCTCGACCATCGCCAGCTCGACGGCTGCCTCGCCGTCGCGGTCGAGAAAGACCCGGTTGGCAAGGCGTAACTCTTCACCAGCCATGCCGCACATGGCTGACAGAAGATCGCCGAGAACACTCAGTTCACCGTGGAATCGTTCCCTCATAGGCGCACCTCCGGGGCCACGATCCACTTGTCGTTGCTGATCATGAGTATGATTACCCGCCCTCGCCCAAGCTCAATCGACGTGGAGACGCTGCACGAGACGACGGGCGGGCAGGGCCATCGCTCCCAGCCCGATCGACGTCGTGACCTCGTCCGTGGGCGTGACCAGCAGGTGATCGATCTCTTCGACCAGCTTGCCGCATCGCTCCAGCCTCCCTGGATCACCCGAACGAGCCACCTCGGCGAGCGCTTCGAGCAGGTCGCCGACCACTCCGCGCGCGTACTCGCCGGGATGCAGGAACGGCTGCTCGCTTCGGGCCGCTTCGCTCACCGCGTCGATCAGCTGGGCAAGCGGCGGCCACAAGGAGACGAGGTTCTCCAACGGCTCCTCCCTGGCCTCACGCCGTCCGCGGAGGTTCAGGTACCGGCCTTCACGGGTCCAGCCGATCGCGTCCTCCGCCTCCGCGACCAGGCTGCGGACGTCGAGCAGGCGGTCATGCAGCAGGTCGGCCGCCTCGGGCGGTTCGCCGCCCCGGACCAGGGCCGCGGTCTCGCCGAGGACGTCCGCGATCGCCGAGGCCAGCCGGGACGTCGCCGCGCGCAGGCGTTCCCCGTGCAGTGGTGGCAGGACCACCGCGTTCAGCACCGCGCCGATCGCCGCCCCGAGGGCGGTTTCCAGCAACCTGTCCGCGAGCAGGACGGGTTCAGTCGCGCTGCCGTAGGAGATCAGCAGCATGCCGGTGACCCCGACCCACACCCCCGAGTCGCCGAACCCCCGCCACGAGCCGATCAGCAGGCCGCCGAAGACGACCAGCCCGAGCGCGACCGTCACCGACGGGATGAAATGACCCGCTCCCGCCGCGAGCAGCACCCCCACGCTGACCGCGCTGACCTGCTGCGCCCAGCCGCGCAGCGACCAATAGACGGTCGCCTGCACGAGGAACACGGCCGCGTACGGCGCCAGGAAGGGTTGAGGCAACTCGAGGACCGAGGTCGCGACGACCCACGCGATCACCGCCGCAGCCGCCGCCTTCGTGGTCTGGACGAGACTCCGGCGTTCCTCCCCCGGAACGCGGAACACCCTGGTGACCCACCCGAACGGCGCCGTCCAGCGGTTCCGGACGTCACCCATCGCACCTCCTTCGCTTTCCCGAACCGGTTACCCAGGGGCGCCGTCGCGCACACTCGCCGGTTTACGGAGTTCGAGCAGGGGTAGCCGCTAGGGAACCCACCACCGTGAAGGGGCGAGACCTGTGGCACAGCACCGAGAAGACGCGAAAGACGAACAACTGCAAGGAAACCGGGTCGATCCGGACGGAACCGTACTGACGACGCAGCAGGGCGTCCGCGTCGACCACACGGACGACTCGCTGACGGTGGGGAGCCGAGGCCCGACCTTGCTCGAGGACTTCCACGCCCGCGAGAAGATCACGCATTTCGACCACGAGCGCATCCCCGAACGTGTCGTGCACGCGCGTGGTGCGGGTGCCTACGGCTTCTTCGAGGCCTACGATGACGCGCTCGCGGATCTCACGGTCGCCGAATTCCTCACCAGCGGCGAGAAGATCCCAGTGTTCGTGCGGTTCTCCACCGTCGCCGGTTCACGGGGCTCGGCCGACACCGTCCGCGACGTCCGCGGCTTCGCGACAAAGTTCTACACCCGGCAAGGCAACTACGACCTGGTCGGCAACAACATGCCGGTGTTCTTCATCCAGGACGGCATCAAGTTCCCCGACTTCGTGCACGCGGTGAAACCCGAGCCGCACAACGAGATCCCGCAGGCCCAGTCGGCGCACGACACGTTCTGGGACTTCGTCTCACTGCAACCGGAAAGCCTGCACATGGTGCTCTGGCTGATGTCCGATCGCGCACTGCCACGCAGCTACCGGATGATGCAGGGCTTCGGCGTCCACACCTTCCGGCTCGTCAACGCCGAAGGCAAAGGCACCTTCGTGAAATTCCACTGGAAGCCCGTCCTCGGCACGCATTCCCTGGTATGGGACGAATGCCAGAAGATCGCGGGCAAGGACCCCGACTTCAACCGCCGTGACCTGTGGGACGCGATCGAGGCAGGGCAGTACCCGGAATGGGAACTGGGTGTCCAGCTGGTCGACGAGGACGCCGAGCACGACTTCGACTTCGACCTGCTCGACGCGACCAAGATCATCCCGGAGGAACAGGTGCCGGTCCGGCCGGTCGGGCGCATGGTCCTCGACCGCAACCCGGATGACTTCTTCGCCGAGACCGAGCAGATCGCCTTCCACACCGCGAACGTCGTCCCCGGCATCGACTTCACCAACGATCCGCTGTTGCAGGCACGGAACTTCTCGTACCTCGACACCCAGCTGATCCGGCTCGGCGGCCCCAACTTCTCCCAGCTCCCGGTGAACCGGCCGATCGCCCCGGTGCACACGAACCAGCGCGACGGGTACGGACAGCACAAGGTCCACAAGGGACGGACGAGCTATTTCCCGAACTCGCTCGGCGGCGGTTGCCCGGCGATCGCCGATTCGGACATCTTCCGGCACTACACCGAAGCCGTGTCGGGCCACAAGATCCGGGAACGCAGCGAGAGTTTCAAGGACTTCTACAGCCAGGCGACACTGTTCTGGAACAGCATGTCCACGGTCGAACGCGAGCACATCGTCGCCGCGTTCCGGTTCGAACTCGGCAAGGTCGAGGATCGGGAGGTCCGGGCCAGGACGGTCACCGAACTCAACAACGTCGACCACGACCTGGCGGCCAGGGTGGCCGAGGGAGTCGGGGTGACTGTGCCGGCCGCGCCGGCCACTCCGCATCACGACCGCACCTCACCGGCGCTTTCCCAGCTCAATCAGCCCACCGGTGCTGCGACCACCCGGAAGGTAGCCGTACTCGCCGCCGACGGGGTGGACACGATCGGCGTCGGCCGCGTCGTCGAAGCGCTGACCGCGCAAGGCGCGATCGCCGAGATCCTGTCTCCCACCGAGGTCGAACTCCGGCCCGGTGGCGAGGGCGATCCGCTGCGGCCGGACAGGCAGCTCAACACCATGGCCTCGGTCCTCTACGACGCCGTGGTCGTTCCGTGCGGCCCGGCTTCCATCTCCATTCTCGAACGCGACGGTTACGCGGTGCATTTCGTCGCCGAGGCCTACAAGCACGGGAAGCCGGTGGCCGCGTTCGGCTCAGGTTTGGATCTGCTGCGCCGGGCCGGGGTGACCTCGAAGCTGGCCGGCGACGTGGAGACCCTGATCGACCAGGGCGTGGTGACCACGACCGCGGCCGAGTCGAGCCTGCCCGATGGTTTCTTCGCCTCGTTCACCGCGCAACTGGGCGAACACCGCTCCTGGCTGCGGAAGACCGACGCGATCCCCGCCTGACCGGGCGTTCCCGGCTGAGGCTCGCGCTGCGGTGCCTCAGCCGGGCGTCGTCTCCCCACCCGGCGCGGCGATGACCTCGCGAACGTTTGGATCCGCTGCTCGTCGGTGAACTCTTCCGGGGGTGTGCCCGTTCCGCGGATATTCATTGTGGACGCAACGGAGGCCATTGGAAATTCTCCTTGCTCGCGGCCAACGGGCTCCTCCCCCCGGTCTGTCGATCCACAGTTCGCGGTCCTGCCCTGGCTCCACGAACTGCTGACCCCGCAGGAGGTCGGATGACTCCGCCGCCGGGGAACGAGATCGGGAGCTCCCTTGGCCGATCAAGTGGAATGAGGTAGCCGCAGTCCTGATCGAGGAAGCCGGTGGCGTTGGGACGCGACTGCCGTCCCAACGCGCGACCGACCGGCTGGACGCCTTGCTCGACACCGTCGCGAAGTTCTTCTCTGACCGTGTCTTCGGGCCCGACCGCCGATCCACCCTCGAAGCCGATCTCGCGGGCGTCGACGACCGAGCAGCGCGGCAGCTACAACGCATTGGCCGATGACGAGAAGCAGCTACGAGCGAAGCTCTCAGAACTGGATGAGGCCGACAAGGCAGAAACCCCGAGGAATGACGCTCGACGAACTGTCTCTGATCGACGCACTCCCCTGCCTCGCGATGAACCTCGCCAAGGCCCCCGAACAACTTCTGCGGGCACTGTTCGACGCCGTCCAGCTCGCCAACGTGATCCACGACGACGGCGAACATGCGACAATGACGATCAAACTCCCGGCAGACCAGCTGCCCGAGATCACTCAGGCAGCGGAGAGGATCACCGAGCCCATGTTTCCCCAAGACATCCCGGCGCAGCGCGCCGGTTCTGCTTGTGGGGTTGCTGTTGGTGCCCCCGGTGAGATTCGAACTCACACTGGACGGGTTTTGAATCCGTTGCCTCTGCCAGTTGGGCTACGGGGGCGGTGCCGGGTGAACTTTACGGGATCGCGGGAGCGCGCCTTCCGCCGGGCCCGTGAGTGTGACGACCGTCTGACGTGGTGAACGCCATCTAGCCGACTGGATCGTTCCCGGTAGGCTTCAGGTTCGCGGACAGCCCGCGAGTCGAACTGCCCGACGACCTTCAGGAGGACCCCGGTGACCGAGCAGGCTGCCGAGGCCAACGGTGCCGTCGCCGCACCCCAGCGGCGGGTGCTCGTGGCCGAAGATGAGGCCCTCATCCGTCTGGACCTCGTCGAGATGCTCCGCGAAGAGGGCTACGAGGTTGTCGGTGAGGCCGGGGATGGCGAGCAGGCCATCAACCTTGCCACCGAATTGAAGCCCGACCTGGTGATTCTCGACGTCAAGATGCCCAAGCTCGACGGGATCGAGGCTGCTTCCAAGATCACCGGTGACCGGATCGCGCCGGTCGTCATCTTGACCGCGTTCAGCCAGCGTGACCTCGTCGAGCGGGCCAGGGACGCGGGCACGATGGCGTACCTGGTCAAGCCGTTCGCGAAACGCGACCTGGTGCCCGCCATCGAGCTGGCCGTGAGCCGGTTCGCCGAGCTCCAGGCCCTCGAGTCCGAGGTCGCGGGCCTCACGGACCGGCTCGAGACGCGCAAGGTCATCGACCGCGCCAAGGGTCTGCTGATGAGCCGTCAGGGACTCACCGAGCCGGACGCTTTCCGCTGGATACAGCGCACCGCGATGGACCGCCGGACCACGATGAAGGCCGTGGCGGAGGCCGTCGTCGAGAGCATCGGCTGACGAAAAGTCCGGAAAGGCCACCTCCGTCGCCGGAGGTGGCCTTCCTTTTTCACAGGCCGCTTGCTGCCCGCATCACCCAGTAGACGTCGGTGTTCTCGACCGTTCCGCCCAACCGTGCGGAGCCGGGGCCTTCGGCGGTGACCGGGGTGTCGGCGCCGGTGTGGTCGTGGGTCGTCCAGTCCACAGTGAACTGGAGTTTCGAACCCGGTACATCGAACGGACCGTCCTGGTCAGGGTCGGTGTCGTCGGCGTCGTAGTTCTCGATGCTCAGTCCGCCGGTCTCGTGGTCGCCGCCGATGATCACCAGCGTGTCGGGGTGCGCGCGGACGAAGCGCAGGACCTCGGCGATCGTAGCGTCGAGCGCTCGGCCGGCGTCGATCACGCCGTGCGCGTTGTTCTCGTGCGACATCCCGTCGGTCCCCTCTTCCTCCAGAAAGAGGAAGAATCCGCGCGGGTTCTTCGACAGCGTGTCCAGTGCCTTGCGCGCCATTTGCAGGAGCGGCACCCGCGGCGCGTACTTCCCGACGCCGTCGGGGCCGTAATCGACCATGTCCTCGTTCGCGAACAGGCCGAGGATCCGGTTCGCCCGCGTGGTCCGCAGTTCGTCACCGTCGCGCACGTAGGTGTAGCCCGTCCGCTGCGCGCGTTCGACCAGGTTGCCGTAGGGGCTGCGGCTCTCCTCCCCCGGCTTGTCCGGCCAGAGCCCTGGGTTCCCCTTCGGGTACCACCAGTCCTCGCCACCTCCGAGCAGGACGTCCGGGCGGCTGTTCTCGATGTACTGCTTCGCGATGTCGCTCTGCGAATCCCGGCTGGGCACGTGCGCCGCGAAGGCCGCGGGCGAGGCACCCGTCACTTGCGCGGTGGTGACCAGACCGGTCGATTTCCCCGCCCGCTTCGCCCGCTCGAGGATCGTTTCCAGCGGACGCCCGTGGACGTCCACGCCGACGGCGCCGTTCCGTGTCTTGTGACCGGTCGCCAAGGCGGTGGCCGCCGCGGCCGAGTCGGTGACGATCTCGTCCTCGTCTTCGGACGACGTCCGCACGAGACCGGTGGCCGCGAGCCCGTCCATCGCCAGTTCGCCGCGTTTGCCCTTGAGCGCGAGCCGGAGCAGGTCGCGCTGGCCGAGACCGAGACCGTCGCCCTGGATGTAGATGATGTTGCGCGCCGTTCGCGCCCCGGACCCCGCCGTCGTCGTCTCCGCGACGGCGGCCGAGCCACCGCAGAGGACCACCAGAACCGTCGCCGCCGCCAGACCGCGTCCGCGCACATCGCCTCCTATTAGTTAGGAACCTTTCCTAACAGAGAACTCACGCGAAAACCAGAACAGGTCCGGAAGGGATACCCGCGGACGGTGAGATCCAGACCACACGATCGGGTCGTGACGATCTTCGTCCGGCTGGGTCTATGGAGTGTGGAAGCGAAGAGCTTCCACCACAGGCAACGGAATACGAACCGAGGAGATCGCGATGACGAACACCGCCACCACCGCCAAGCCGAACTCGAACTCCGCCGCCCCCGCCGAGAACGGCGCGCTCGTCTCCACCCAGGGCGTCACCACGATCGCCGACACCGTCGTGCAGAAGGTCGCGGGCCTCGCGACCCGTGAGATCGCCGGCGTCCACGCGCTCGGTGGCGGCGCCGTGCGGGCCTTCAACGCGCTGCGCGAGCGCATCCCCGGCGCGACTGCCTCCGCCGGGCAGGGCGTCTCCGTCGAGGTCGGCGAGCGCCAGGCCGCGGTCGACCTGCAGATCGTCGTCGAATACGGCGTCGCGATCGCCGACCTCGCCAAATCGGTGCGCCGCAACGTGATCGGCGCGGTCGAGCAGATGACCGGACTCGAGGTCGTCGAGGTCAACATCAACGTGTCCGACGTGCACATCCCTGGCGACGACGACACCGACGAGCACACCGAATCCGGCCGCGTCCAGTGACCACCGGCGCCGGTCCGCGCCCGACAGCAAGGAGAACGTTCATGAACGCCACCCATCTCGGCCTGTTGACCGGTCTCGTGCTCGGCGTGGCCGGCGCGTTCGGCGGCTTCGGCGCCTTCCTCGTCGTACTCGTCCTCGCCGTCCTCGGCCTGCTGGTCGGCCGGTTCCTCGACGGCAAGCTCGACCTTTCGGCCCTGGCCGGCCGCGACAGGGGCTGACCGCCATGACGACGATGACGGCCGCCGCTCCGGAAACGGACGGGCGCGGCGGGCTGACCGTGGCCGGCGGTGCCGTCGAGCGGATCGCCGCGCAGGCGATCACCGAACTCGACGGCATCGGCGGCGCGGCCTCCCGTGTGCTCGGGATCGCGGTCGGCGGCGAAGACCTCGGCCAGGGCGCCAAGGTGAGCGCGAACGTCACCGGCTCGACGGCCACTTTGGACGTCCGGCTCTCGGTGACGTACCCGCTTTCGGTCCGCGCCACCACCGAAACCGCGCGAGAGCACCTGATCCGCCGTGTCGGCGCACTCTCGGGCCTGACCGTCACGCGGGTCGACATCACCGTCACGGCCCTGCACTCCGCCGCGATCGAAACGAGGAGGGTCCAGTGAAACGACGTCCTCGCCGCAGCTTCCCGGCCGTGCTCGTCGCGCTCGTGGTGCTCGCGGGCTGTGTCCTGGCCGCCGCCGTCGCGGTCCAGACGATCATCGGCGAGAAACCCTGGATCAGCTACGACGCCGTCGCGTCCGCGCTGCACGCCACCCGATGGAGTGATCCGCTCCCGGCGATCGCCGGTGGCGGGGTCGCACTGATCGGCCTGCTGCTCCTCGTGAGCGCTGTCGTCCCAGGGAGGCCGACAGTGCTGCCGCTCGAAGGCGGCACGGATTCCGGCGCCTCCCGGCGCAGCTATCGATCGACCCTGCGCACCGCGGCCTCCACTGTGGACGGTGTCTCGGCGGCGAAGCTGAAGGTCAAGCGGCGCGGGATCGTCTCGGTGGTGACCACCGGGCGGACGAACACCGCGGGACTCGCCGACACCGTCCGCGCGGCCATCGAGCACCGCCTCTCCCAGATCGGTCCTGCCGCCGTCCCCGCCGTGCGGGTCCGGGTCAAGGCCACGAGGAGCGCGTCATGACCGACCTCAACCGTCCCGCCCGGCTGAACCGCACCCTCCTGATCCTGACGGGGCTCGTGCTGCTCGCCGGTGGCGTGTTCGCCGTGGGCACCCATTTCGGCAAGATCCCCCTGCTCGCTCCCGGCACCACGCTCGTACCCGGCACAGCCATGCCGCCCGGCTGGGTCTGGTACGCCGTCGCCGGCGGCGCGGTCGTCGTGGGCCTGCTGACGCTGCGCTGGCTCATCGCGCAGCCGGTCCGCAAACCCCGGTCCCGCACCTGGCACTTCGACCAGGACACCGGCCGGACCGCGCTGGCCGCGAGCACCGCGGTGGAACCGTTCGTGGCGGAGATCGCGACCTATCCCGGCGTCCACGCCGCGCACGCCACGCTGGGCGGCACCCAGGAAGCGCCGGTACTGGCCGTGGTGCTGAGCGCCGAGCAGGACGGCGAGATCGCCGCCATCCGCGAGCGGGTCACCGAGGAGGGCCTGCCGCGGCTGCGTCAGGCGCTGGACCTCGGCGAGCTCCCGATGACCATCGAGTTCCGCTTCTCCGCCAAGGCCGGACCCCGCATCAGTTAGCACCCGTCCGCGCGCTCACCGGCTCCGAACGAATCGTGAGAGGTGTATCGGTGAGGGGAGCTGGGCACGGTGAGTGGTGGCCAAGCGGAGCTGGAAGCAGAACTCGACCGACTGTGCCGCCGGGTCGCCGGCGCCGCGGAAGTCACCCTCGACCTGCGAAACCTTCCCGAACTACGTGATATCCGCTCCGTCATCGCCGATCAGCTCGGCTTCGGCCGCGGCGAGGACGAACCGCTCGGCGCCCTGCTGCTGGTCGTCGACGAGCTGGTGAGCAACGCGTACCGGCACACGGACGGGCCCGTGGAACTGCGCGTCAACCGGCAGGTCCGCAGCTTCCTGGTCGAAGTCGCCGACGACGACCCCGATCTGGAAGCCTTGCGTTCCACCCTCGAAACCGCGCGCTACGGACTCCGTCTGGTGGGCCAGCTTTCCCTCGATTGGGGTTTCCGCGGCGAGCAGGCCGGGAAAACGGTGTGGGCACTGGTTCCCGCCCAGCAGTATTACCAACGTTGAGGAGCACACGCATGTCCACCGTGACCCGAGCCGCCGACACCGTGCTCGACCGCACCCTGCTCGGTTACAGCAGCATCGGGCACTTCCTGCGACGGCGGTGGTGGCCCGAGGACCCCGCGCCGGACGCGCTCACGGGCAAGGTCGCCGTGGTGACCGGCGCGAAGGCGGGCCTGGGCAAGGCGACCGCCATCGGGCTGGCGAAACTGGGGGCGACCGTCCGGATCGCGGTCCGCGGCGACGGGGACGCCGCCCGCGCCGAGATCGAACGTGCCGTGCCCGGCGCGCGGATCGTCGTCGACCAGTGCGACGTCAGCCTGATTTCCTCCGTGCGCGACTACGCGAAAGACCTCGACGGCGAGGTCGACGTCCTCGTGCACAACGCCGGTGTCATGCCGGCCGAGCGCACGGAAACCGCCGAGGGCAACGAGGTCATGCTGGCCACGCACGTACTCGGCCCGCATCTTCTCACCGCGTCGCTCCGGCCGAAGTTCGCCGACGGCGCGCGGGTGATCTGGGTCAGTTCCGGCGGGATGTACGGCCAGCCTCTCCGCACCGACGACCTCCAATACCTCCAGGGCGACTACAAGCCCGCCGCCGGCTACGCGCGCACCAAACGCATGCAGGTGGTGCTCGCCGAACTCTGGGCGGACGAACTGGACGGCTCCGGGATCACCGTGCACAGCGCCCATCCCGGCTGGGCCGACACCCCTGGGGTCGCGACCTCCCTTCCGACGTTCCAGAAGCTGACACGGCCGATCCTTCGCGATCCCGAGCAGGGCGCCGACACCTTCGTCTGGCTCGCCGCGGCCGAGGAACCGGCCCGGTACAACGGGACGTTCTGGCACGACCGGGTCCAGCGACCGACGCATTACCTCTGCAAGACACGGGAAACCGTCGCGCAGCGCCGGGAACTCTGGCAGGCCTGCGGGCGGCTGACCGGTCTCTAGGCGAGGTCGACCATGACGACCGCCGGAACGGTGGGAGCCGGTGAACCTCCGGCGGGTTCGGCGGTGATGCCGACCCGGTCGATCCCGCCCGGCAGGTCCGCGAGGACCGGCCGAGTCCGATGTGGACCGTCGTCGGCCATCAGCCCGGCGGAATGGACGCCGCTCCTTCCGATGAGCCAGACCTGATACGCCTTGCCGGGCGCCAGCGGCGGAAGAGCACCCGCCATCACGACGATCTTGCCCTGACTCCGCGAGGTCACGACCGTGGTCGTCACGGGGCCCTTGACCGTCGAAGCGTCGGGCGCGGTGAGCACCGCGTTCACCGAGGCGAGCTGCTGCTGCGCGGGGTCGGTCCCCGGCTCGGTCGTCGTGGTGACCAGGCCGAACACCAGCGCTCCGACGGCGGCCGCCGCGGCACCCCACAGGGCGACCCGCACCGGCGGCTTCTTCGCGGGCTGCGCTCGCCGCACGGCAGCGACCAGCGGGGGCCACTGCCGGGTCTGTGCCACCTGAGTGAGTGTCGCTTCCCGCAGTCTCTGCGGTGGCACGGTGGTGAGCGCCGTCCCCAGCCGCGCCGCGGTCTCCCGCAGCTCCCGGACTTCCTGTGCGCACGCGGGACAGCCGCGCAGATGCCGTTTGAACGCCGCAGCCTCCTCTTCCGGGACGGCGTCGACGGCGTAAGCCCCGGTCAGTGTGTGCAGTTCCGCGGTCATTGCCCCACCCCCAAGCAGTCACGCAGCCGGATCAGGCCGTCGCGGATGCGGGTCTTCACCGTTCCGGGCGCGGTCTTGAGCACTTCCGCGACTTCCGGGTAGGTGTACCCGTTGTAATAGGCCAGCACCACCGATTCCCGTTGCAGGTCGGTGAGCGCGGACAGGCACTGGCGCACCCGTTGCTGCTCCAGGTTGGTGATCGTCGACTCGGCGACCTCGTCGAACGGCCGCCGGAAATCGAGCCTGCCCGCGCGGTCGTCCCGGTCGAGTGCGGCCTGATGCGAACGCACCCGGTCCACGGCCCGCCGGTGCGCGATGGTGAGCACCCAGGCCAGCGTGCTCCCCTTGCCCGGTTTGAAGCGGGCCGCCGTCCGCCACACCTCCACCAGGACCTCTTGGGTCACTTCCTCGGCGAAGGTGCCGTTGCGGACGACCCTGTTGACCACTCCCCACACCGGGCCCGCCACGACGTCGTACAGATCGGCGAACGCCTGTTCGTCACCGGCCGCGACCCGTTGCATCAGGCTCGCCTCGACCGGCTCCGTTCCGGTGCCGCTTTCGCGCGGACTCGTCCGCACACCCTCGACCATCAAGCTGCCTCCACCTCACCCGACGCCCGGCTACGCGGTTTCCACGGCGTCTGGGAGGTATTCGGTGCCAAGGGCGGCCCGGACTGGTCCGTTCTCAGCCCTGTTCGTCGAGCACCTTGTCCATTGTGGACCGCAGATGCCGCAGAAAGGCCTCGAACCGTTCGATCTCCTCCGCCGGGTACTGCGCGACCAGCGCCGTGAGCCCCGCGCTGAACGGGCCGAAGAACTCACGGGCGGGCCCCTGGATGTCGGGGCCGCTGCGCAGGGTCACTTTCCGCCTGTCGGTGCTTTCCCTGGTCCGCACCACATAGCCGAGGCTCTCCAGCCGGTTCAGCAGGTTCGTGGTCGCGCCGGAGGTCAGCGCGATGCGTTCGCCCAGCCGGGCCGGGGAAAGCGGCGAGCCGGTGTCTTCGGCGTAGAGGATCTCAACCAGCGCGGCGGCGTCGGTGGCGTGCAGGCCGAGCCAGTTCGCGAAACGCCTGGTGAACTCGGTGTAGTTCGCCCCGAAGCCGCGGAGGCCGTCCAGCAGCGACGCACTCCGCGCTGCGAAATCGTCCTCCATCACCCCTCCTCGGATCCGTGCTTTGACAACCTACCGGCCGCAAATATATCTTCATGGTGAAGCTACTTTCTCATGAAGGAGTTGCAGTGCTCCCCGATCCCTTCGCCGCGACGACCCGTGGCATCACCGAGCCCGACCCTGTCCGCCCCGCACTGCGAGCCGCCGGTCCCCTCGTCGAAGTGGCCACCCCGGCGGGCGGAAGCGCGTGGATCGTGACCGAGGAGAAGCTGGCCCGCGAGGTCCTCTCCGACCCCCGGATCGCCAAAGATCCCGCACTGGCCCCCGAAACCTGGACCGGGCTCGAACAAACCGCCGCCGAACAGCCGTCCCTCACCACGTTGGACGGCCCGGACCACACCCTGTTGCGGCGAGCGCACGCCCCGCTTCTGAGCGCCAAACGGATCCAGGCTCAGTCCGACCGGATCCACAAGATCGCGCGTGTCCTGCTGACGGACCTCGGCGACGGAACCATCGACCTCATGGACGGCTTCTCCACCCGCTTCCCGCTCACCGTGCTGCTCGATCTGCTCGGTATCCCGCTCCACCTGCTCGACGCCGCCGTCGACGCCTGCCGCCGCATGTCCGACCCCGAACCGGGCGCGCAGGGCAAGGCCATCGCCGCGATCGCGGACCTCGCCGCCGCTGGGCTGACGCCGAACCGGAGCGGGCTCGCGAAGGAATTGCGCGACAACCTCCCGCCAGGGACGTCCGAAAACGACCTGCGGTATCACCTGTTCGCGTTGATCTTCGCCGGACAGCTGACCACCGACGCGTCCATCGGCTTCCTGATCGCGCGGCTCCTCGACGGCGACACCACCCCCGAGAGCCACCTGGTCCGTGAAACCCTCCGGGTGCATCCGCCCGCGCCGTTCACGCTCTGGCGGTTCACCACCACGGCGATCGAACTCGCCGGGATCCGGCTCCCCGCCGGGGCCCCGGTGCTCGTCGACATCCAGGGCATCAACACCGACCCGGCCAGGAAACCGGGCCCGGATCTGACCTTCGGCGCCGGTCCGCATTTCTGCGTCGGCGCCCAGCTCGCGCAGCTCGAACTGCGCGCGGTGGCGACTGTCCTTCGCACGGACTTCCCCAGAGCGCGGCTCGCCGTCCCTTACGCCGAACTCCGGCAGACGTTCCTCGGCGGCATCCAGGGCACGCGACTCACCGAACTGCCGGTGCTCCTGCACTGAAAAAACGGGCCGGGGCAGTCACTGCCCCGGCCCGGAAGGGTTCCGCTACTTCTTGAAGGTGTCGCGGAGCTTGTCCGCCGCGTCACCGACGGCGTCCTTCACGTTCTCGACGGCGCCCTTGAGACCGGCCTTCGCCTGGTCCGCCTGGCCTTCCGTACGAAGTTCCTCGTTGCCGGTGGCGTCGCCGGCGGCCTCCTTGGCCTTACCGCCGAGCTCTTCGGCCTTGTTGCTGATCTTGTCGCCCAACGACATCGGGTCCTCCTCCGTCTGTGGCGCGCGGATCGTGCGCCTTACCCTCGAAGGACAAGCGAAGATCGGGATTCGTCACGCGCACGGACGGGTGATCACGCTCACCCCACGCGCCAGGGCATGTGCTGGAGCGTCCAGGTGTTGCCGTCCGGGTCGCTGAAAGCCGCGTAGAAGACGCCGCCCATGTCCTCGACCGGCCCGACTTCGGTACCCCTGGCGATGAGCGCGGCCCTGGCCTCCTCGATGTCGGCGACCACGAGGTGCAGCCCGCGCAGGGTGCCGACCGGCATGTCGAGGGACGCGATCCCGGCGGCCAAGGTGATCGAGCAGGCCGAACCGGGCGGGGTGAGCTGGACGATCCGGACACCGTCGGCGGGCCGCACGTCGACGTCGAGGTGGAAGCCGAGCCGCTCGGTGTAGAACTCCTTCGCCCGGTCGATGTCGCTGACCGGCACCGGGACGAGTTCGAGCAGGAACGTCCCCGGCGGGACCGGGGGCGCGGGCTGGGTATCGGTCACGGACGTTCCTTTCACCGGATGGAGCTCACTCGAGCAGGGATGCCACCGCCGCGGCGAACGCTTCGGGGGCCTCCTGGGGAACGTTATGCCCGACCCCCGACAGAACCCGGTGCTCGTACGGCCCGGTGAAGTACTCGCGGTCGCCCTCCGCGCTGGGCCCGCCGATGCCGTCGTCCCCGCTTTCCAGCACGACCGTCGGCACCGTGATGGCCGGTTCCTGCGCGATCAGGTCTTCGAGCGCCTGGTACCGCGGATCTCCTTCCGCCAGGCCGAAGCGGTGCCGGTAGGAGTGGATGACGACGTCGACGAAGTCGGGGTTGTGGAGGCTGGGGGCGCTCGCCGGGAACGCCGCGTCTGCGCCGGCCCAGGTCGGTGACCAGGTGCGCCACAACAGGGCGCACAGCTCTTCACGGTTCTCCGCCAGCCCGCGGCGGCCGCGCTCGGAGTGGAAATAAAATTGGTACCAGTACGTGCGTTCCCATTCGGGTGGCGCCGGTTCGCCCGAGCAGGCGAGGTTTTGGACGTTGTAGCCGTCCACCGAGACCAGCCCGCGCACACGCTCGGGCCGGAGCGCGGCCGCGATGCACGCCGCGCGGCCACCCCAGTCGTATCCGGCGACGACGGCGTTCTCCAGCCCCAGCGCGTCCATGAAGTCGAGCAGGTCCTGCGCGAGCGCGGCCTGCTGCCCGGAGCGTGGTGTGGCGTCGTCGAGGAACTGCGTCCCCCCGAACCCGCGGAGATACGGGACGTACACCGAGGCGCCACCGGCCGCGAGGATCGGCGCGACCTCGTCGTAGGCCCGCACGTCGTAGGGGAAACCGTGGAGCAGGATCACCGGTGGCCCGCCCGCCTCGCCGGCGTGCTCGTACTCGATCTCCAGCACCGGCGTGGTGACGCGTTCCAGGCCCATCAGCCGGACCAGCCGCTCAATCGCGACAGAAGCCGTTCCAGGACCTCGGGATCGGCGCCGACGGGCTCGCCGGAGACGGGTTCGTCCACCAGGGTCCGGCGGTCACCGCGCCGCGGCAGCCGAACCTGTCCGGCGGACAGGCCACCGGGCAGCGGCAGCTCACACCAAAGGGTCACGCCGCCGGTCTGGCTCGGCGCCACCCCGGTCCGTTCACCCGGCGCGGGGGTCGGCACGGGAAGCCCGTCCAGTTCGTGGTCGACCTCGATGACCAGCACGTCCGATTGCAGGCGCAATCTCAGCGTCAGGAACGGCGGCTCCTTCGGATCGGCGGCGTCGACCAGCGTGCCCACCAATCTGGCGGCGGCGGTCTTCGCCTGATCGAGCAACGGCCGCAAGGACCAATCCGACAAGATGAGACGGACGAAGAGCTCGGAGCACAACACCGCGTTCGGTTGTGCCACCAGCCGGAGGTCGTCCACCTGGGAGGTGCGCGCGCTCAAACCAAGGCCTTCCTCGTTGACGTGCGAGCGTGCATCATGCCACTCCATCCGGTGACAGACTCCGTCCGCCTCGTCCAAGCCTTTGGTCCAGTGGAGTGACATGACTTTGGCTCTGTGCGCCGGACCAAAAGACGCGCAGAGTGGTCTGCGTGAGCATCGCCTTCCTGATCACCACGCTGATCGTGGTCGCCACACCCGGCACCGGCGTGGTCTACACCTTGTCCGCCGGGCTGGCCCGCGGGAGACGCGCGAGTGTCATCGCCGCGACCGCCTGCACCCTCGGCATCATCCCGCATATGATCGCCGCGATCACCGGCCTCGCGGCGCTGCTGCACGCGAGCGCGGTCGCGTTCGAAATCATCAAGTACCTCGGCGTGGCCTACCTGCTCTACATGGCGTGGGCGACGCTGAGGGACCGTGAGGCGATCGTCGTGGACAGCGATCCCGAACCGGCCTCGACGCTGCGGACGATCACCTCCGGCGTGCTGATCAACGTCCTGAACCCGAAGCTGACGCTGTTCTTCTTCGCGTTCCTGCCCCAGTTCGTCCCGGCGGGAGAGCCCGGTTCCATTCCCCGGATGCTGCTGCTGAGCGGGGTGTTCATGCTGGCGACGTTCGTGGTGTTCAGCGTGTACGGCGTCCTCGCCGCCGGGGTGCGTCACCACGTCCTTTCCCGGCCGCGCGTGCTCGCCTGGACGCGGCGGGTCTTCGCCGGTTCCTTCGCCGCGCTCGGCGCCAAACTCGCGTTCACCACCCAGTAGACAGGTCTCCCATGCGACTCCAGCACCACCCCGACGTCCGCGCCGAACACCCCTCCCTCGCCGTCGGCACGCTCGAAGCCACCGGCATCTCCCCCGGAATGCCCGTCGAGATCGAGAAGTTCGTCGCGCGGGCGACGCGACGGCTCGCGGACGGCCCGGAATCGGAATTCCCCGAGATCCAGGCCTGGCGGCGGGCGTTCGCCAAGATGGGCTTGAAACCCACGCAGTACCGGTGCGCGTCGGAATCGCTGTTGCGCCGTCTACGGAAAGAGGGCGCGCTCCCCCGGATCCACCCGGTGATCGACCTCTGCAACGCCGTCTCGGTCGCCTACGCCATCCCTGTCGCGGTGCTCGACGTCGCCAAGATCAGCGGCTCGCTCGAAGTCCGCCACGCGCGCGGCGACGAGAAATACGTGACCTTCGCGGGCACTGTCGAGCATCCGAACCCCGGCGAGGTGATCTTCGCCGACGAAGACGGGCAAGCCCACGCGCGGCGATGGACGAACCGGCAGAGCGGGCACTCCGCCGTCTCCGCCACGACGTCCGACGTGCTGATCGTTTGCGAAGGGCTGCACGCGACAGCGGCCGACGACGTCCGGCTGGTGATCGAGGCCGTCGAGCGCGAGCTCAGAGGCTGAACGCGAGGGACTGCAGGAGAACGACCGCCAGGAACACGAGGGTGAAGGCGAGGTCGAACGCCACCCCGCCGGCCCGCACCGGACGGACCACGCGGCGGACCGGCGCCAGCACGGGCTCGGTCAGCCGGTGGGCGATCCCGCGCGCCCGGAAAGCCCAGGAGGGCAGGCGGGTGGCGAGGGTGACGGCCCAGTCCAGCACCATCCGGGCGACGAGCACGACCAGGAACAGGGTGAGCAGGACGCCCACAAGATCGCCAAGAGCACTCATGACGGCACACTCCCTCTTTGGGCCAGTGTGCCGCGTCTTGCTGGGAGCAAGCTGTGACGAAAGAAAGGGCTACCAGGGCGGTTGGCCACCCCCAGTACGAAGGCCAACCGCCGCGGAGCCCCTACACACGGTTCGGCGCGCTGCCCCGTCGCGCCGACCCGCAGCTGATGTCTTCAGCTTTCCAAGGCCCTGCATCGGAATTACATCGGCTCGCCACCGTCGGGTATCCGCGCAGCTCAGGGACGGCCGGGCGTAGAATCAGACCGGTTTCGAAGCAGGCACCAGCGTGCCCGTTAGGCCGAATGCCGTAGGCGTACCCCCGCGCTGATCTGGCTGGAGGCCGCGACGGTGGGCTAGGGTGCCGGTCAGCTGCCGAACGGACTGGAGGTAGTGCGTGAGCACGCTCACGGTCTCGGACGACATAGTCGCATATGACCGCTGATCGGTTACCCGATTCGGCGGGATCTGCCCGAACCGCCGCTCAGCCCTCCCAACTCAGCTTCTCCGTCCTCGGCCCGCTCGAAGCCGAGGTCGACGGTGTCCCCGTCCGTTTGGGCGGACGTCGTGAACAGCGTCTCCTCGCCGCCCTGCTGATCAACGCGGGCAGGCTGGTCCCGGCGTCGTACCTGATCGGCACGATGTGGCCGGAGAACCCGCCGAAGACCGCGGTCCGCCAGGTCAGCAACGCGATCGCGCGGCTGCGGCACGACCTCGGCGTGGCACGGTCCGCCGTGGTCACCACCGGCTCCGCGTACCGCGTCGTCACCAGCAGCGCCTCGGTCGACTCGGTCCGTTTCGAGGCGGACTACAACCAGGGCGCCGAGTTCCTGGCGGCCGGGCTGATCTCCCAGGCGGCCGCGAAGCTCGCGGAAGCACTCGCGCTCTGGCGCGGACCGGCCTTCGACGGCCTCGAAGGCGACGCCATCGAGCAGACGGCGCGAAGGCTCGACGAAGAACGCCTCGCCGCCAGCGAGCTCCTGATCGGCGCCCGGCTCCGGCTCGGCGAGACCGAAGCGGCCGCCCGCGAAGCCTTCGACCTGGCCGCCTGGCATCCCACCCGCGAGACCCTGCAGGTCCTCACCATGCTGGCGCTCTACCGGGCGGGCCGCGGCGCCGACGCGCTCCGGGCCTTCGACCGGACCAGGATCGCGCTCGCCGACGAGCTCGGTGTCGACCCGAGTGCCGAGCTGAGCGCGCTCCACCAGCAGATCCTGCGCACCGACACCGAACTGATGGAGGACGGTGCCCTCGTCCGGTACGGCGTCGGCGGGCTCCGGGCCGGAATGGACACCGGCGGACGGCGCGAGGACGCCGACGCGCAGAAGGCGCTCTTCCCCCGCCCCGCGCAGCTTCCCGCGGACCTCCCCGCGTTCGGTGGCCGCGCCGCCGAACTGCGGACCGTCCTCGAAATCGGCCAAGACGACTCGTCGACGGGGCCGCGGCTGATCGCGATCGACGGGATGCCAGGGGTCGGCAAGACAGCACTGGCCGTCCACTCCGCGCACCGGCTCGCCCCGCTGTTCCCCGACGGGCAGCTCTTCGTGAACCTCGAAGGGTTCTCGCCGGCGGGCGACCCGGTCGATCCGGGGTCCGCGCTCGAGGCGCTGTTGCGGTCGCTCGGCATCCAGGGTTCGGACATCCCCGCCGGTACCGACCAGCGTGCCGCTTTGTTCCGCAGTTGCCTCGCCGGCAAACGCGTGCTCGTGGTGCTGGACAACGCCATCGGGGCGGCTCAGGTGAACCCGCTGCTGCCCGGTTCGGCGAGCTGCTGCGTGCTGATCACCAGCCGGACCCGGCTCGTGGACCTCGACGGCGCCGAACTGCTCTCCCTGGAACCGTTCAGCCGGGCGGACGCGGTGGACCTGCTCGGCCGGATCGTCGGCCCCTCCCGGCTGAAGCGGGAATCCCCCGACGCGGCCGACCAGGTTGCGAGCCTGTGCGGCGACCTCCCGCTCGCGCTGGCGGTCACGGCGAGCCGGTTGCGGGCGCGGGCGTCGTGGACGCTCGACTTCGTCGCCAGGCAGTTGCGCGACGAGCGGAACCGGTTCGGCGAACTCACCGCGGGGGAACGCGACGTCGCAGGCGCTTTCCGACTGTCCTATCTGAACTTGACCGAGGCCGAGCGCCGGGTGTTCCGCCGGTTGAGCCACCATCCCGGCGCCGCGTTCGACCTCCACTCGACGGCGGCCTTGGCCGAAGTGGATCTCGGCGAGGCCCGCCGCCTCGCCGAACGTCTCGTCGACGTGAATCTCCTGCGGCAGCCGTCGATGGACCGGTACGAGATGCACGACCTCCTCCGCAGCTACGGCCGCGAACTTCTGCTCGCGGAGGAGCCGGAACACCTGCGCGAGGCGATGATGCGGCGGCTGTTCGACTACTACCGCAGCACCGTCGCGGCCGCGATGGAGTTCATCGATCCGGACTCCGAAGACGAACCGGGCGGCCTCGAAGTGCCGAAGAGCGAGTTCGGGCAGTCGTTCGCCGACTACGACCAGGCCGCGCACTGGATGGACGCTCAATGGCAGAACGTCCTGCCGGTGGCCGTCGCGATGAACAACCATCAGCGGTACTCGGACCTCGTGCTCTTCTGTTCGGCGGTCTGGCGCTACTTCGACAACCGCGGCTACTACCGCCAGGCCAGGGAACTGGAGACCCTCGCCCTGTCCGCCGCGCGGGTCACCGGGAACGTGGTCCTCGAGTACCAGGCCCTGCACATGTACGCGCTGACCCTGTGGCGGCTCAACGAGTTCACCGAGGCGAACCGGCTGTTCAACGAAGTGTTCGAACTGGCCTCGACCACCGGCGACGTCCGGATGCAGTGCCGGGCCAGGGGCAATTCGGGCGTCACCCACTGGCTCAAGGGCGAGTCCGACCAGGCGATCGAGCACCTCGGGTGGGTCCGCGAGACCGCCCACGCCCACGGCAGCGTGCTGATCGAGGCCCGCGCCAGGCATCGGATCGGGCTGATCCACACCGAGAACAGCCGATATTCCGAAGCCGCCGAGGAACTCGACCAAGCGCTGAGACTGGCCCACGAGAACGAATCACCCGATCTCGAGGCGGAATGCTTTCTTGCTCTCGGTATCAATTCGCGTGCCCTCGGCGATGGCGCACTCGCGGTCGCCCAGTTCACCACCGCGGTGGAAGTGCTCGAATCGACCGGTAATCGCAGCATGCTGCCCATCGCCCACAAGGAGATGGCGGCCGCGTTCGACATTCTCGGTGAGCAGCTGAATGCGGAACGTCATCGCCGGTTCGCATTGCGCTTATACACCGATCTCGGCATTTTGGAATCCCCCGAGGCCCGTGAACTCAAACAGCATCTGAACGATTACTCGGCGTAATTCGTCGTTCCTCTACGGTACTCTGTTGGTGTAGGTATATTCGCTTGACCGGAGTAACCGCTCACGGAGAGGATCGGCGACATGCACGATGATGACGACGACGAGTTCTTGTACGAGCTTGAAGCTGAGTACAAGGCACAGAGCACCTGGGGCGGGTTCGAGCCGCCGCCGAACGGCGGGCCTCCTTTCCGTCCGCGACGCTGAATAACCTGAAGTATTCGGAAAGTATTACTGGGGACTGGGGCGCAAGACTTTCGATGCTGGTAAGGGTTTCCACTTGCGGAACGCTCTATTGGTCCGAGGGCGACGTCATCTGGGACGATCACCTCGGACATCGCCAGCTCAAACTCGCCGAAGGAACAGAACGCGTCCTGCGATGGTTCAGTTCTTGGCGCGAACCGGAATCGGTCCGTGAAGCGGACGAGAACCCCGAGACAGGGGAAAGACTCGTCCGTATCGCGCGAGCGATGATCCGGTACGACGTGCTGGTGATCAAAGGTTCTTCCCGGCAACAACGGGAAGAAGAGATCCTTCGGGATTGGGGTCCTTGGGGAACGTCCGCGCGGGCGTTTCACTTCGGCACCCGATCCTTGCGTGAGACCGAGTTCACGGCCAGCGAAACAACGGCGAACTCCCTGCTGGAGAAGGCGAAGGCCAGCCCTCCGCCTTCTCCGGTGAGGCCTTCGGGCGAGTACGACGCGATAGCGCTGCCCGAACCGTCACCGGAACCGCTGAACGCGATCGGGCTCGGCGACGCGCTGAACAAGCGCCGAAGCACCCGCGAGTTCGGCGAAGAACCCATGCTGCTGCGTGACTTGAGCGCACTTCTCACCGCTGCCCGGCCGACGAGGCCGGAAACGCACTCCGACATCCCCGCCACCGGGAACGTCTTCAAGACGAGCCCGTCAGGTGGGGCGAGGCATCCGACGGACGTGTACGTCTACGCGAGGAACGTCGAGGGCCTGGATCGCGGGATCTACCGCTACGACGGGTTCCGGCACGGCCTCACGCCGCTGGACGGCAAAATCGACGACGACGAACTGATCGCGCTCGCCGGCGACCAGCGTTGGACCGGGAACGCCGGCGCGCTGCTGATCTACACCAGCGTCATCGAGCGGAACCAGTGGAAGTACCCGGTGAGCCGGACGTATCGCGTGCTGCTGATGGACGTCGGGCACCTCAGCCAGACCGTCTACCTGCTGGCGACGGCACTCGGGCTGAACGTCACCTTCACCGCGGCGCTTCGCGACGAACTGGTCGAGGACCTCCTCGGCTGCGATCCGGCGAACGAACTGGTGCTCGGGATGTCGGTGCTCGGCACTCGCCTGTGATGACTTTCGGCCGGGTTGCCTTTGGTGGGTCCGACGGGGCTGTCGTGGCTTGTCGCCGTTTTCCGGCAACGGCTGCCTGGGCGGTCTTGGGGGCAGATCGGGGCGTGGCCGTTTTCCGGCGACGGGGTCAGAACGGTGGTGGCTCGTCTGTCGGGCGGGGTTCGTGCAGCGGCGGCGGTGAGCTGTCGTAGGTCTGCCCTGTCGGGGTGGTGATGGTGAGAGTGCCATCAGGGGCGAGCGTGTAGGTCCAGCCGGGTTCGTCCTTGAGCCGATGGTCGCGGCGGCACAGATCAACCAGATCGGTGACGCTCGTATGGCCACCGAATTGCCACGGCACGGAATGATCGAGATCGCAGGCCTGGGCAACCCGGTGGCAGCCGGGTCTTCGGCACTCACGGTCCCGCACCCGCACGAACTCACCCACGCCCGCCGTCGGCCGATACCGCTCCCGCCCCAGATCCAGCACCTGCCCCGACAACGGGTCCGTGATGATCCGCCGCAACACCGTGTCCGCACCTGAGGCGATCTCCCGCGCCAGCGGAGCCGGGAGGGGACCGTGCCCGGCCAGATCCGCGGGATCCTCATTGAGACCGAGATAGGTGTTCAAGTCCATATACAGGAACACCTCCGACCGTTCCGTCTTCCCGCCCTTCCCACCGAGCAGGAGATCGAGAGCAACATCGGCACGGAGCTGGTCGAGGCTGCGGGTCTCACCATCCGCCCGGAGCGCCCGCGCTTCCCTGTCGATCCGGGTGTAGGCCGCGGCCACCTTCTCCACCGGACCGTCCTCCACCTCCAGCGACGCCACCCCCGCCCCACCATGACGCACCGTCAACCGACGACCATCGCGAAAATGCTTGGCACGCCGGGCAGCACCCTCCCGATCCGCCGTGTTCGCCGCGCGGCTCGCGGCTTTGCGGATCTGCTCGGTGTTCTTCCCCGCCAACCGATCCTCCAGCAACGCGTCCACGGCGAGCGCGTTCTCCTTCGACAACCATGCGGTCGCGGCAGCGACCTTCGCCGCCCCCGCTCCACTCAACAATCCGCGGTCCATCAAACCGAGGGTGCAGGGCAAGCGGGTGGTCAACGCCCGTGCCGTGGAGACCAGCGCGCCCGCATGACCGTCCACAACGGACAATGCCAACGCCACCTCCTGCACCACGCTCGACGCACCATCACGATGACACGACAGCCGCGCGATCGCACGGAACCGCACCGCCTCCAACCGCGCGATATCCGCCGACGCGGCCTGCGCCACAGCGACACACTCCTCGGCGTTCAGAGTGTCAGGGTCCTTGTATGAAGCCAAAAAGGCTCTATCGGTGTCCACGACAAGAACCGTACAACCACCCACCGACAATTCCCGGTCGCTCAACTCACCCCTGACGCCAAGAACTGCGGCACCGCGATCCGGCCGCCGTTCCCAACCTGCTCCGACAGCCAAATCTCCCCCTCCTCAAAGGAAACCGCCCCCATCCGCACAGCCACCTCCGCCAACCCCCGCGCGAACGATTCGCCGCCGAGGAACCCGACGATCACCTCCACCGAGAACTCACGAAACCCTTTCCCCGCAAGCAGTCGCTGGAAACCGCGCGCGATCCGGGGCGCGGCGATCACCGAGGCGCGGGCGCGCACGATCTCCCGTGTCAGCGCCGGATAAGAGGAATCGATCATCAGCCCCTCCCAGTCGGGCCCGGACAACACGATCCTCCCGCCAGGGATCAGCACCCGCCGCGCTTCCGCGAGAGCGAGCTCCGGTTCCGCCAGCTCGTGGAACACTTTGTCCGCCCGGTATCCCGCGAACCCGCCGTCCACCGGCAGCGCGTAAGCGTCCCCGGCCCGGAAGTCCGCCTCAGGCGAACGTCGCCGGGCCTCGTCGACCATCTCGGACGAGAGGTCGACACCGACCGCGCGGAATCCCAGCGACGACAGTTCGGACACGGCCAGCCCGGCGCCGCAGCCGACGTCGATCACCGCGGCACCGGGTTCGAGCCGGAGCAGTTCGTAGGTCCGGGCCCGCAGTTCGGCGGCGCCCGGCAGGGCATCGGCGGCGTCGAGCCGCTGCAACATGGACATACCGGTGATCGTCCGACTTAATGACGACATGAAGTCAAGCACCTTGAGCGTCGGCGAGGTCGCGGAGCGCTTCGGCCTGGCCACGCACGTCCTGCGCCATTGGGAATCCGTCGGCCTCCTCAAGCCGGCGCGGTCAGGCGACCGGAGGCGGTACGACGACGCTGATCTGTACCGCGTCTCGGTCATCCTGCGCGCGAAGGAGGCAGGTCTCAGCCTCGACGGCATCCGCGAGATGTTTCAGAAGCCCGGAGAACGAGAGGCGGTTCTCAGGCGCCACAAGGAAGAACTCACGCGGCGTATCGCGGCCGCGCAGGCCTCGCTCGCGATCGTCGACTGCGCTCTCGGGTGCGAGCACGACGACTTCACCCAGTGCGCGCACTTCCGCGCGGCGGTGGCGCGGGCCGGTTGAGCCCGGCCCGCGCCACCGTCCTGCTCAGCCGAGCAACGCGCGCATCTCGGCGATCTCGGCCTGCTGGCCGTCGATCACCTTCTGCGCCAAGGCTTTCACCTCGGCGTTGCGGCCCTGCTGCAGCGCGGTCCTCGCCATCGCGAGCGCGCCCTCGTGGTGCTTGACCATCATTTCGAGCCACTGCCTGTCGAACGCGGCATCCTTGGCTTGACCGAGTTTCGCGAGCTCGTCCTCGGTCATCATGCCGGACATCGAGCCGTGCGCGGAGTGCTCACCCGACGGCGCCACTCCCCAGCCCTTCAGCAATCCGGTCAGCTGCCGGATCTCCGGATCCTGTGCCTGCCGGATCCGCGCCGCGAGATCGACGACCTTCGCGTTGCGGGTGCGGCCGTCGACGAGTTTCGCCATCGCGAGCGCCTGTTCGTGGTGCGGGATCATCCCTTGTGCGAACGTGACGTCGGCCTGGTCGTGCCCGCCGGAAGCGGTGTCGGAGCTCGCGCAGCCGGTGAGCACGGCGAAGGAGGCCAGGGCGGCGAGCGCCACCCTGACCAGTTTCCTGCTGGTCATGAATCTTCCTCAAGTCGGTTTCGGGCAGGGCGAGACGTGCTCGCCTGTCACACCCGCAACACGCAGAGGAAGGACAATCGCTCCGGAACCGGTCTCCAGCGCGGCGGATCACGGCCCGACGCCGAACCGCCGCCCTGCCACGCCGTCCACGTCCCCACTGCCCGTCCAATTCGGACCAGCAGCCAGGTGACGATCAGCAGCACGGCCGCGGCGAGCACCGCGAGACACAGATGCAGTCCACTGTGTCCGCCGTCGTCGTGCGAAGGAGTGTCCGCACAGCACGGATCCGCCATCGCGACAGCGGCGGTCTCGTGCCCCGCGCCGTGGCCGGATCCGGCGATGACGTGATGCATGCCGACCAGCCCCAGCGCCACCACGCACAACAACAGCCACCGCAGGGCGGCCGGGTACGAGGACTGGGTCACCCCTTCACCGTAGCCGGATTCAGCGCGCCGCCGGTCGATGGGGCTTCGCCGTCGAATGCAGTGCGGGGATGTCGCGATCGATGTGGTCGGCGTGGAACAACGCCTGCGCGAGCAGGCCGCGGACGTGGTCGTTGGCCGCCGAGTAGTAGACGAAAGTCCCTTCGCGACGGCCCTTGACCAGTCCCGCGAGCCGCAGTTTCGCGAGGTGCTGACTGACCGCCGTCGGCGCCGCGCCCGCCAGTTCCGCGAGGCAGGCGACCGAGGACTCGCCCTGCAGGAGCGCCCAGAGGACCTTGATCCGGGTCGGATCCGCGAGCAGCCGGAACGTCTCCGCGGCCAGGTGGACCTGTTCCTCGGTGGGCATCTCGAAATCCGGAACCGACTCGTGCATGCCGGGAGGATACCCGCTACCCTTCTATCTGCGTATCTGCATGACTGCGCAGATAACATGAGAGTGAGGCGGGAAATGACCGGGCACGGACACAGTCATGGCCACCAGCCGAGGAAGAGCCGCCTCCGCCACCTTCTGACGCCGCACAGCCACGACAGCGCCGACCGCGTCGACACCGCGCTGGAGACCAGCAAACGCGGCGTCCGGACGCTGATCTGGTCGTTCGCCGCACTGTTCGTCACCGCCGTCGCCCAGCTCGCGCTCGTGCTGGTCACCGGTTCGGTGGCCTTGCTCGGCGACACGATCCACAACTTCGCGGACGCGCTGACCGCGGTCCCGCTCGGCATCGCTTTCCTGCTCGGCCGTCGCGCCGCCACCCGCCGCTACACCTACGGGCTCGGGCGCGCCGAGGACCTCGCCGGAGTGCTCGTCGTGCTGCTCATCGCCGCCTCGGCCTTCCTCGCCGGGTACGAGTCGGTCGAGCGGCTCCTCGATCCGCGTCCGGTCCGGCATCTGTGGGTGGTCGCGGCGGCGGGTGTCATCGGCTTCGCTGGCAACGAACTCGTGGCCAGGTACCGGATCACCGTCGGCCGCGAGATCGGGTCCGCCGCGCTGGTGGCGGACGGGTTGCACGCGCGCACGGACGGCTTCACGTCGCTCGCCGTCGTGCTCGGCGCTGGCGGCGTCGCGCTCGGCTTCCCCCTCGCCGACCCGATCATCGGCCTCGCCATCACGGTCGCGATCCTGTTCGTCCTGCGCGACGCCGCCAAGGAGGTCTTCCGCCGCCTGATGGACGCCGTCGACCCGGCCGACGTCGATCGCGCCGAACGCGCGGCCGCCGAGGTCCCCGGCGTGCTCGGCACACGCGACCTGCGGATGCGCTGGATCGGCCACAGCCTGCGCGCGGAACTCGCCGTGTCGGTCGAGTCCGGGCTGACCGTCACCGAGGCGCATCACCTCGCCCATCGTGTCGAGCGGCGGCTGCGCGAGGTCCTGCCGCGGCTCGCGGAAGCGGTCGTGCACACCGAACCGGCGCACGCTCATGAGATCGTCACCGGATGACGCTGTCCGACAACGACGTCCGCGCAGTCCGCGCCCGCGCGCAACTGCTCGGCGCCCCGGCCGCGGACGTGCTCTCCGTGGCTCGGTCCATCGCCGCGATCCAGGCTCAGTCGAGTCCCGCCGCCAGGCTCGCGATCCGGGCCCGCAGCCGGGGACTGACCGCGCCAGACGTCGACGCGTCCCGCGCGGTGACACGCACCTGGCTGATGCGCAAGACGCTCCACCTGGTGCCGACGGCGGATCTCCGCTGGCTGAACCGGCTGTTCGGGCCGCGCAATGCCCAGGCGGGGCAGGGACGCCGCAGGCAGCTCGACCTCACCGACGAACTCTGCGAGCGCGCGCTGAACCACCTCCAGGGCCTCTTGCCGGGCAAGGCGCTCACCCGGCACGAGATCGTCGACGGCTTGGCCGCCGAAGGCATCGCGCTCGACGCGAAGTCCCAGGCGCCGGCCCATCTTTTGGCGTACGCGGCCAACCGCGGCCTGCTCTGCCGAGGCCAGGACGACGGAACGGAGCCGACGTACGTCCTCCTCGACGAGTGGGTCACCGAAGACCACACGCCGGACGAACCGCAGACCGAGCTCGCCCGTCGCTACCTGACCGCGTACGGCATCGCGACGACCGAAGACTTCGGAGCCTGGTCCGGGTTCCCGCTCGGACTGTGCCGCAAGGCTTTCGACGCGTTGGACCTCGTGCAGACCGAAGGCGGCTTCGCGCTCTCGGAGACCGATCTGGCCGCTCCCCCGTGTCCGCCGCGGCTACTCGGCGCCTTCGACACCTATCTGCTGGGCTACCGCGACCGCGATCTGCTCCTGGATCCGGCCGAGGTGAAACGCGTCAACTCCGGCGGCGGGATGATCGCGCCCACCGTGCTGGTCGACGGCAGGATCGCCGGAACGTGGCACACGAAGCGAACCGCGAAGCAGACGAAGGTCGTCGTCGAGCCCTTCGCCGCGCTTTCGCGGTCCGCCATCACCGGGCTGAAGTCCGAAGTGGACGATTACGGCCGCTTCCTCGGGGAAGCGGCCGTCCTCGTCATTTGAGGGACCGGAAGAACTCCCGCACGTCCGCGACGAGGATCTCGGGCTCTTCCATCGCCGCGAAGTGACCACCGCGATCGACGTCGGTCCACCGCACGATCGTGTGCGCTTCCTCCGAGTACCGCCGGATCCCGACGTCGTGCGCGAAGATCAGCGCCGCTGTCGGCACTCCGGAGTTCTTCTCCACCGCTCCCCAGGTTGCCGCCTGCGCGTAGCCGACGTACGCGGACGAAGCCGCCGTACCGGTGAGCCAGGTGAACATGACGTTGGTCAGCAACCGGTCCCTGCCGATGATCTCCTCGGGCAGTGTCGGGCGCGGATGCGTCCACTCGCGGAACTTGTCCATGATCCAGGCCAGCTGCGCGACCGGGGAGTCCACGAGCCCGTAACCGAGGGTCTGCGGCCGCGTCGACTGGATCGCGATGTACCCGAACTCCTCCCGCATGAAAGCGCCGATCCGCTGGATCCGATCGCGTTCGAGGTCGGTGAGCGACGCGAGTTCCTCCTCCGGCAGCGACATCGGGGGCATCGGCGTCAGGCCGCCGTTGACGTGCACGCCGATCACCTTGTCCGGCGCGGACCGGGCCACCTCCGGCGACACGGAAGCGCCGAGGTCGCCGCCCTGGACGCCGTAGCGCTCGTAGCCGAGCCGTCGCATCAGTTCCGCCCAGGCGCGGCCGATCCTCGGCATGGTCCAGCCGGATTCCGAGACGGGACCCGAGAAACCGAAGCCGGGCAGCGACGGGATCACGAGGTGGAACGCGTCCGCGGAATCGCCACCGTGCGCCTTCGGGTCGGTGAGCGGACCGATGACGTCCAGGAACTCCACCACCGAACCCGGCCAGCCGTGCGTGAGGATCAGCGGCGTCGCGTCGGCTTCGGGCGAGCGGACGTGCAGGAAATGGATGTTCTGCCCGTCGATCTCGGTGGTGAACTGCGGGAAACGGTTGATCTCGCGTTCGGCCGCACGCCAGTCGTAGCCGTCGCGCCAGTATTCGGCGAGTCCGCGCAGCCATCCCACCGGCACTCCGGTGTCCCAGCCGTCTCCGGGAAGCGGAGCCGGCCAGCGCGCGCTGTCGAGCTTCGCGTGCAAGTCGTCCAGCTGCTCCTGGGGGACGTCGAGGCGGAAGGGGCGGATCTCGGTGTTTTCCATGACGCCCACGTTACGAGGCATTGCGGACAGTTTCGGTCCTCAATCGGAAGGGGTTCCCGCGTACGAGAAGATGCGCTGGTGACGGACAAGTACTTGGCCTACGGCAGGCTCATCCGCGACGGGAAGATCCTGTTCATCCGGCGACGGCCGGGGTCCTTCCTCGGCGGCCACTGGGAACTGCCGGGCGGGACCGTCGAACCGGGTGAAGAGCCCGCCGAGACCGTGGTCCGCGAGTTCGCCGAGGAGACCGGGCTGACCGTCCGCGTCACCGGCGAACGCGGCAATCGCAGCTGGGACGACGTCGAGGGCAGGCCGATGCGGATCCACGCCACGGTGTACGCGCTCACCGAGAAGGAACCAGGCGAAGTCGTGCTCGATCCCGAGGAACACGACGCCTTCACCTGGTACACGAAGGAAGAGGCCGCGGGACTCGCGCTGGCCGATCACTTCCGCGAAGCACTCTGATTCCGGGACGTCGCGGTGACCTGGTCCGCTCCGCCCAGCGAACCGCGGGCGCGGTGAGCGCGCCCGCCAGCAGGAACAGCCCGCCCAGCACGACCCAGCCCGCCGCTCCGCCCACCAGGATCAGACCGGTCAGCAGTACCGGGCCGAGCATGCGGGCGACGGCCGTCCCGGCACCGAACAGTCCTTGGTACTGGCCCTGTTTGCCCTCGGGAGCGAGCCCGAAACCGATCTCCCACGAGCCCGCCGCCTGCGCCATCTCCCCCACCACCTGCAACGCGGCCCCCGCGAGCAGGACCAGCGCCGCCGTCCACGCGGAACTGCTCATGGCGGAGAACGAAAAGATCAGGCACGAGAAGAAGAGCAGCAAGCCCGCGTACCGGGCGTAGCGCGAGGCGCTGCGCAGACCGGTCACGCCGCGCGCCACCCGCACCTGGAAGACCACCACGCTCGCCGTGTTGAGCACCAGCATCGCCGAAACCAGCCAGCCGGGAGCCGCGGTCCTCGTCGAGATCCACAGCGGCAGGACCAGGCTGAACAGCGGCATGTACAGCAACATGATCATGTTGAGCAGCGCCAGCAGCGCGTACGGGCGGTCGCGGAGCACGGCCACGGACGGCTCGCCGGTCCTCACCGGCACCGGCGCCACCGAGGGCACCTTGCGGAGGACGACAACCGCGGCGACGAAGGTCAGCGCGTCGATGACGAAGACGGTCAGGAAGGCTTCTCGCGTCCCGAGTGCCAGTGCGATCCCGCCGAGTGCCGCGCCGATCGCGATCCCCGCGTTGGACATCGCCTGCAACCGGGCCCGGAACGTCGTGCGCCCGGCGGGATCGACCAGACCGGCGAGCAACGCCTGCCTCGCCGCGCCGAGACCGCATTGGAAGCAGGCGTAGACGCAGGCCGCGATCACGAACGCGAAGACCGAGCCGACGAAGAGGAACGCCGTGACCGACGCGGCCGTGCCGAGCCCCAGGAGGAGGGCCGTTCCCTTCGGCCCGCGACGGTCCGCCAGATGCCCCAGCGCGACTCCGGCCACCGAGCCGACCGCCCAGCCCACGGTGAGACCGAGGCCGACCTGCGCCGGCGAAAGCCCGACGATCAGCGTGAAGTACAGAGCCGAGCTGACGTAGTAGGCGCCGTCGCCGACGGAGCTGATCAGCTGGGCCAAGGCCAGTCTCTTCGTGGACTCCATGGACTCAAGTTAGGCTCCGGATTGGCCACATCCCAGCGCCAATATCCGGCATTCTGATTGGGCCAATATAGGATCGGGGCGTGCCGTTCCACATCAGCCTCGACGGTCACACCGACCTGGCCGCGCGGATCTACCGCCAGCTCCGCGAAGGCATCCTCGACGGGCGCCTGCGCTCCGGCGAGCGCTTGCCGCCGACCAGGGAGCTGGCCCGCGAGCTCGCCGTCTCGCGCAACACCGTCGCGGTCGCCTACGAACGGCTCACCGCGGAGGGCTTCCTCGAAAGCCACGTCGGACGCGGGACGTTCGTCAGCGCCGATCCCGTGGCGAGGTCCGAGCGGGCCGCGCCATCGGGCATCGGGGTGCGGCCGATCGCCCGCTGGCGTTCGCTTCCGGTCCCGCTCGGCGGCGACCGGTCCGCCCCCGGATTCGACTTCCGGGTCGGCGTCCCGGACCCGGCCCTGTTCCCGCTGCGGACCTGGCGACGGCTGGTCAGCCAGGCACTGCGGCCCTCGTTGCTGCCGCCGTCGGGTTACGCCGACCCGGCCGGGCTCGAGGCGCTGCGGGTGGCGATCGCCCGGCACATCGGGGCTGCCCGGTCGGTGCGGGCCGGCGGCGAGGACGTCCTGGTCACCCAGGGGGCGCAACAGGCTCTCGACCTGATCGGCCGGGTCCTGATCGAACCCGGCACGCGCGTCGCCGTCGAGAACCCCGGCTATCCCCCGGCCGAGCGCCTGTTCACCGCACTCGGCGCCCGGATCGTGAAGGTGCCGGTGGACGCCGAAGGCCTTGACGTCACCGCACTCGTCAAGGGCACCCGCCTGATCTACACGACGCCGTCGCACCAGTTCCCGCTCGGCACGCCGATGTCACTCGCCAGGAGGACGGCGCTGCTGGCGTGGGCGGAGCGGAACGACGCGGTGATCGTCGAGGACGACTACGACAGCGAGTTCCGGTTCTCGGACCGGCCGCTCGAACCGCTCCAAAGCCTGGACCGCGACGGCAGGGTGCTCTACGTCGGGTCATTCTCGAAAACCCTGCTTCCGTTGCTGCGGCTGGGTTTCCTTGTCGCACCCGCATCGCTTCGCCCGGCGTTGCGGCAAGCGAAGCAGCTGATGGACTGGCACGGTGACCTCGTCACCCAGGCGGCGTTGGCGAGCTTCATCGACGAGGGGCTGCTCGCCCGCCACGTCCGCAAGGCCACCCGTGAGTACTCGGTGCGGCGGGACCGGATCGTGGCCTTCGTGCGCGACGAACTGCGGGACGTGCTGGAAGTCGTCCCCTCGAGTGCCGGTCTTCATCTGTGCGCGCTGATGGATCCACATGCGACGGTCTCTGTGGACAGTGTGGTCCCTGCGGCGGCGCGGGTCGGTGTGGCCGTCGAAAGCCTTTCCACGTATGGGGGAACACGCGACGGGCTGGTGCTCGGGTACGGGCTGATCGGTTCCGACCGGATCGGCGAAGGGCTCTCACGGCTCGGGGAGTGCTTTTCGGCCGCCGCGAGGTCATGAGAGGTCAGTTCAGGACACTTTTCGTCTTGAACGGCCCACTCATGACGCCCGATCTCCACGGGCCCCCGAAAATTGTCGTACCCCGGTGGTCTCCTCTTCCCAGGCGACAGCGGGCCCGGACGGGGCCCGCGCGCGGAAGCGAGGAGATGAGTCCCATGGCCGGAGAAACGGTGCTCACGGTGGTCGGCAACCTGACGACAGACCCGGAACTGAGGTTCACCCCGTCGGGAGCGGCGGTCGCGAACTTCACCGTCGCGTCGACGCCACGCGTGCTGGACCGCGCGAGCGGGGAATGGCGCGACGGCGAACCGTTGTTCCTGCGCTGCTCATTGTGGAAGCAGGCCGCGGAGAACCTGACCGAATCACTCACCAGGGGGACCAGGGTGATCGTGCAGGGCAGGCTGAAACAACGATCGTTCGAGACCAAGGAAGGCGAGAAAAGGACGGTGGTGGAACTCGACGTCGACGAGATCGGCCCGTCGCTGCGCTACGCCACGGCGAAGGTGAACAAGGCGGGCCGGAGTTCGGGTGGCGCCCCGTCCGACGGCGCGTGGGAACGAACGCCGGTGACGGCGGGAAGCCCAGAGCCGCCTTTCTGACCCGGCCGTTTCCCTCCGGGGAGGGAGCGCTCTCCCCCTCCCGAGCCATGCGGGCGCGGGACTCCGGCTCCGATGCTGGAGATCGTGAACACGACCACGATCGTCACCGAACTCGGGCTGGACCCGGCCGACGAGCGGCATACGGAGTTCTCCGCCGCCCTCCGCACCGGGCTGTCCCTTGTCGAGGAAAGACTTCAGGAGGTGTTGCGCAGCCCCGGATATCCGGATCTCACCGAAGCCGCCACCCACCTCGTCCGCGCGGGCGGGAAACGGCTCCGGCCGTTGATGGCGCTGGCCGCGGCGGCGTTCGGCGACGGACGGGACGACGCGATTTCGGCAGCCGTGCTCGTCGAGCTCGTCCACGTCGCGACGCTCTACCACGACGACGTCATGGACGAGGCGCCGATGCGGCATGGAGTGACGAGCGCGAACTCCTTGTGGGGCAACAAGAAGGCCGTCTTGATCGGAGACTACGTGCTCGCCTGCGCGGCGCGGGTCGGCGCCGGGCTCGGTGACTACGCGTTGCGCTCGCAGGCGAAGACGTTCGGCAGGCTCGTCCGTGGGCAGTTCCTGGAAACGACAGGGCCGTTCGAAGACTGCGGACGGCACGCGCCCTACGAGCACCACATCCAGGTGATGGCCGACAAGTCCGCGTCGCTGATCGCGATGGCGGGGCGGCTCGGCGCGCAGGTGTCGGGGGCGGATGAGCGGACCATCGAAACGTTGGGCCAGTACGGCGAGCTGATCGGTGTCGCGTTCCAGATCTCCGACGACGTCCTGGACATCTCCGCGTCCACGGCCGATCTCGGCAAGTCCGCGGGCACGGACCTCCGCGAAGGGATCGTCACCCTGCCGATGCTCCACGCGCTCGACGACGACGGACCCGATGCCGCTCGCTTGCGCGAGATCATCGGCCACGGACCGGTCTCCGATCCGGCGCTCCGTCGTGAGGCGCTCGGGCTCCTGCGTGACTCCGCCGGTGTCGTCCGCGCCCTCGCCGAAGCCCACGGATACGCGGCCAAGGCCCGCGACCTCGCGCTCAGCCTTCCCGACCGTCCGGCCAGGGCGCTGCTCATCGGTCTTTCGGCGTTCGTGGTCGACCGCGGCGAATAGGCCCACAGGGCGTCTGACCGGGGCTAAGGTGGCGGAATGGCCACCGAAACCCTGGAAAACGTCGAAGGCCGCGACATCGGGTCCGGAGTCTCGATCATCCGAGAGCGGACCGACGTCGACGGTTCCGGACCGAAGCTGCACCGGCATCCGTACCGCGAGACGTTCGTCATCATCCGCGGCCGGGCCAGGTTCACCGTCGGGGACGCCGAACACGAAGGCGGGGCGGGCGACGTCCTGGTCGTGCCCGCGGACACCGCGCACAAGTTCGCCGTGATCGGCCCGGAGATCTACGAGGCCGTCCACATCCACGAGAGCGACCGTTTCATCACCGAGTGGCTCGAATGAATTCTGTCGGGCGCAAGAAAACCCTTCCCAGGGCTAGAATCCGACGACGTGCCCGTGGTCGGCGGGCACCCGAGGCGACGGGAACCGGGAACTGTGACCGACGTGGCGGGCCGAAGCGGTGACGAAACCCGCCAGGTGGACAGATTCGATCAGCGACGTGCGCAGCTGGCGATGTCGGCGCTGGTCACGTTGTCCGATCTGGGCTATGCCCGCACGAGCCTGCGGGAGATCGCGCAGAACTCCGAGTTCTCCCACGGAGTACTGCACTACTACTTCCGGAACAAGGCCGAGCTGATCACCTACTGTGTGAAGCAGTACAAGACCGAATGCGTCACCCGGTACGACCGGATAGTCGAGACCGCGGAAACGGCCGAAGAACTGAAGCTGGCCTTCGGCGCCGCGACGGCGGCCACGCTGCGCGAGAACGCCCGGCTGCATCGGCTCTGGTACGACCTGCGCAACCAGAGCCTGTTCGAGAAGATGTTCCAGGCCGACGTGCTCGCCATCGACGAAACCCTCGAACTGATGATCTGGCGGGTCGTCGCGCGGTACGCGGAACTGCTGGGCAAGCCGCTGGATCTCGCGCCGTCGACGACGTACGCGCTGTTCGACGGCCTGTTCCAGCAAGGCCTGCTGAAACACCTCGCCGGCCGGGAAGACGCGGCAAGGTGCCTTCAGGAGTCGGTCGGGCAGGTTCTGGCGCGGCTGTTCACCACTTGACGGTCGGGTACCAGATGACGCCGGTCCGGCCGAGAACGCGCAGATCCCAGTACAGCAGCGTGAACGTGCCGGCGACCAGCAGCGCGGCACCGGTCACCACGGCGATCCTGGCGGGTTTCGCGAGCATCCACCGCTGCAGCCGTCCGCCCGTGCCGTGGGTGAGCACCAGGAACAACAGCGCCATCACCAGGATATTGCCGACAGACTGGAGAGCGAACGCGGCAGCGCCGTAGAAGACGTTGTGGCTTTCGGCCGCGCTGCGGAACATCATGCGGAACAGCGGGAAAGGCCTGCCGATCAGGAACCCGCCGATGAGCGCGCCCATCAGGACGAGCGGCGCGGGCGGGAAGCGGCGGGTCAGACCGGCGATCGGGTTGCGCACGATACCGACGGAAGCCAGGCCCAGCACGAGGAACACGATCCCGATCACGCCGTAGACGATCATCGACTGGATGTTCCGCGGCGTGAGCCCGCTCGGCGAGGAAGCGGTCGAGAACTGCGGCATCCGCGTGCCGACGAGCGCGACGATGACGCCGTACACCACGGAAACCGTCAGCGTTCCCGCCGCGATCCAGCCCAGTGGCTTCAAGGTGTCGGCGAACCTCGGCCGCCCGGAGGCCTTCCCGCCGACGAGCGGGGCGACGGCACCGAAGGCGGCGATGTTGCACGCGGTGAACGTCCCGGCGAGCCCCGAAACGAACGCGAAGAGCGTCCCGGCGAGCACACCGCCGATCGGGGTCTCCTTGGCGTTGTGCCCCAGGAGGGTGTTGGCGACGCTGTCACCGATCACACTGTCCACAAAGGGGGCGGACCAGATCACCGTCAGCGCGAAACCGGCGAGGACGGACCAGAGCACGACCCGCCACCGGTGTTCCGGATACGGTCCGGAACCCAGAAAATTCGCTTGCGGGGTAACGGGAACACGATCGGTGACGGACATTCGTTCCTCCAGCGGCCGATGGTTCCCCCTGGTGCTCATCGTTGTTCCGCCGTCGGGAGGGCGCCACCTCCAAAGTGCCGATCTGTCCCTGGTCCGTCCGGCTCCGGGTAATCCGGATTCACCGGTCCGGCGGGTGTCTCCGAAGAAGCCGATACGCTGGACGGACCGGAACGGATCCTTGCCGCCTGGCCTTTGCCGACAACGTCCGTCAAGTGCCGTAGTGGCGCCGTCATGACATGGGAGTCCCCATCGACGGCCTTGATCCGAACGGAGCCGTGAAGCCATGAGTGGCCCCATCCCCAGCGCCGACGCGGTCCGGACGGCGTTGACCCGCCTGCGGACACGGACCGGGCTGAGCGCGACCAGGCTGCGTTCGACCGAGGTCGGCGTGCGCGCGCTCCTCGAGCTTCCCCTCGTCAAACAGGCCACGTCCGACGACGGACTGGAGCCGGAGGCGGCGGACGCGGTCATCCGGCGGCTCGCCGGTCAGCTTCCGCTGTCCGAACTCGCGATCGTCGACGCGGCGCTTTCACTCGGCCTGCTCGCGGAACGGCTGCCCGGCTGCCAGGAGATCGCCTCGCTCTACGCCGCCGACGTCGGCGACCGCCGAGAGCGCCTGGTGGACCTGTGGGAACGGATCCACGAATGGCTCGGAGCGGCACCTCCGGACACTTCGCTGACGGTCCGCGGCCTGCGTACGACACAGGAGGCCGGCGCGATCGAGAAGCTCGCCGAACTGTGCGTCCGCGAATCGTGGCCGGAGCCGGTCCCGGCGGGGCCGGGCAGGTCCCGAGACGGCGGCGACGGCACGACACTCACGGTGATCGGTTCCGCCGTACTGGACCAGATCTACGTCGCCGACCACCTCCCCGAGTCCGGAGCGTCGGCGGAACTGGAAACGTACGAGACGCATCCGGGCGGGAAAGGCCTCATCCACGCCGTGGCGAGTGCCCGGATGGGGATGCGGGTGCGTCTCGTGACCGCGATCGGCGACGACCCGCCGGGGCGGGAGCTGACCGGCTACATGGATCGCGAAGGGCTGGGCACGGATCTGGTCAAGGTCACGCCGGACGCGATGTCACCGGTCGCGGCGGTGCTCATGACCCCGTCCGGCCGGGGAAGGTACCTCTCGTGGATGAACCACAAGCTGGTCCGGCTGGTCCCCACGGATTTCCACACCGCGAGACTGCGGAGTGCGCTCGAATCGTCGGACGCGGTCGTGATCACCTTCGAACAACCACTCGACACGACACGGGCCGCGTTGCGCACGGTGAGCGAATTGGCGAACGAACCCCTCGTCGTCGTCAGGCCGTCACCACCGGTCAAGGATCCGAAAGCGCTGTACGGGCACTTCAAGGACATCGACTTCTTGATCGGCACCCGCTGGGAGCTGCAGAAGCTCATCCCCGGTTCCCCTGGCGAGCTGAGCACCGAAGAGCTGGCGGCGGGCCTGCGGGACCTGGGAGTCCGCGGGGTCTGCGTGACGGAGGAATTCGGCTGCATCGTCCGTTCGGAACGCGTCGACCTCGACATCGCGCGGTTTCCCGCCCGGCTGCGGGACACCCCTGGCGCTCGCGAAGCGTTCAGCGCGGCCCTGATTCACCGCATCCTGGCGAAGAAAGGGACGTTCGACCACGCCGACCTCGAATGGGCCACCGCCGCCATGAGCGCGTCGCAGTCGTTCGGGGGCGTCGCCGATTCGATGCCGGACGTCCACCGGGTCGAGCGGGTCGTCAAGGCGAGGGTGGAACGTGACCGGACCACCCCGAAAAGGTGAAAGCTCCAGGGTCTCGTGGGATCATCATCGGACGTGACAGCCAACTGACCCTGCGGAGGACGATGGACTTCGACGAGGTCGCGGACGAGCTTTACGCCGGCGATCCGGCCGAGTTCGTGCCGGTGCGCAACCAGCGGGCGAAAGAGGCCAAGGCGGCGGGTGAAGCGGCGTTGGCCGAACGGATCCGCGCGCTCCGGAAACCCACGATCGCGGCCACGATCCTCAATCGCCGGGCAGGCTCCCCGGAGCTGGCCGAACTGGCCAGGCTGGGTGACGATCTGCGCAGGGCGCATTCGGCGCTGGCAGGCGCGGAACTGCGCGAACTCACCCGGCGGCGCCAGGAACTGGTGAACCGGATCCTGCGGGACGAGCACTCCATGAGCGAGCCGGTCACCCGTGAAGTCGAAGCGACCCTCGAAGCCGTCGTGGCGGATCCCGAGGTGGCGGCGCTGGCCCTGGCGGGTCGCCTGAGCAGTGGCGCCGGCCGCGCGGGCGACCAGTGGCTGACCACCGGGTTCATCCCGCAGCCGAAGCGGGAAAAGCCCGCCACCGTGTCGCATTTGGACGATCGGCGCAAGGCGAAGCGGGAGGCCGCCGACAAGGCCGAGCAGGAGCGGATCGCCAAGGCCCGCGAAGAGGCCGAACACGAGCAGAAGCGGATGGCGGAGTTCAACCGGCTCCGGCGCGAGGCGGCGGACCTCGCGAAGGCCCTCAAGCAGGCCGAGATCGAGCTCGCCCGCGCCGAACGCCGGACCGAAAAGGCCACGGAGAAGGCGAACGACCTCCGGCGACGACTGGCCGACGCCGAACTCGAGGAAGAGACGGCCAACGGTGAGACCGCCGCCGCGCAGGCCGTCTTGGACGATCTGCGCGCCGAAGCGGAGCGGATCGACACGGCCCTCGGAGAGTTCTAGGCGGTCACCCTGCGCCCGTAGGCCGTCTTCCCACCCGGCTTGTACACCGACAGCACGGTCATGGTCAGGTACATCGTCGAGGACACGATGATCGGGTAGAACCCGTCCACGCGGCGGCCCGACGGCACCAGCACACCGTCCATAGTGGACTCGGCCGCGGCCGCCAGCTCACGGAGTCCCGGCAGCAGGGAGAACAGCGTCAGCCCGGTGGCGATCAGGGTCAGCACCAGTTTGATCGCGACCCATTTGTACCGGATCAGCCCCCATTTCGTGCCGAGACTGAGCACGACGCCGCTGATCAGGGCGGTCAGGCTCACCGGCACCAGGAGGTAGCCGCCGATCTGGTCCATCATCAGGATGGCCGCGTGCTGGCGCCGGGCGTCTTCGGTGAACACGGAAGTGAAGGTCAGGACCGCGTTCACCAGGGTGATCCCGAGCCAGCCGAGCGACGAAACGACATGGACGACGAGGACGAGTTTCCGCCACCGCGGGGTGAGCGTCCTCGGCGGTCGCCGCACTGTGGAAGTACTCATACGCCCAGTGTTTCGGCGGCGGGGGTTCCCGTCGTCCGTCGGGAAGCGGCACCTCGGCTACGTATCGCGGAGTACGAGCCCCCGGACGTACGCGGCCTGCCCGGCGTGCTGGAGGTCGTCGGAAAGCACGCTGACCAGGCGGACCCCGAGGGTGACGGGCGGATCCCACGCGTCGTCGACGATCCGGTCGAGGTCGGCTTCGACGAGGCCCGCGACCCAGGCCGCCGTCGCTTCGTGCACCGCGTCGAAGTACCCGGTCAGCAGGTCCGCGGAGTCGACCCGGACCGCGTCGACGTCCTCGGGTCGGTGCCCGTATCCGATGTCGGCCGCCGGGAACGGCAGTGCGAACCGGTCCAGCCAGCCCCGCGACGTCCAGAGCTGCTCGGTGCCCATGAGGTCGGCGACGTGATCGTCCTGCACCCTGGCCAGATGCCAGACCAGCCAGGCGATCGTGTTCGCCCCCGGCGCCGGGCTCGCCACCAGCTGCCCGGCGTCGAGGCCCTCGACGGCTTCGTGCACGACCTCCTGGACGCGGCCGAACCCGTCGGCCAGCACCTCGGCCAGTTTCATCGATTCCCCTTCCGGCGTCTTCCGCCCACGATGCCACCGCGAGGTGACCCCTGCCTTGCACTCTTGACTTATATAAGCCCAGGCCGTGATAGTTGCCGGATGCACGCGTTCGACGTCCTGGGGGATCCGGTGCGCCGCCGGATCCTGGAACTGCTGACGGGCGGGGAACAGAGTTCCGGCGACGTGACCGCGGTGGTGCGCGCCGAATTCGGGATCTCGCAGCCCGCGGTCTCCCAGCATCTGCGCGTCCTGCGGGAGAACGGCTTCACCACGGTCCGCGCCGAGGGCGCGCGACGGCTGTACTCGGTGGATCCGGGCCCGCTCAAGGAGATCGACGGCTGGCTGGAGCAGTACCGGCGGTTCTGGGCCGGGCCGCTCGACGCGCTCGCCACCGAAATCGCGCGCGGCCGCCGCGAACGGCGAAAGGCCGCCGAAGACTAGACTCTCCCCCATGCGCAAGCAGTGGGGGCGCGCGGCGGTGATCGCGGTGGCGAGCGTCGTCATCGTGCTGAGCCTCGTTTTCGCGGTCACGATGCGGAGCGGTGAAGCCGAAGTCACGCAGTCGCTGTCTGCCGTGCAGCCAACATGGACGACGCCGAAAACTCCGTTCTACTCGACCCCCGCGCCCACGACGCGGCCGACGTTGAGCGTCGACAGCGGCTGCCGCGTCGGGCAGGGCCCTGCCACGCTCGAACCGGTCCCCGCGGCCACCACCCGGCGGATGAACGCCGCCTGGGACCGCGTCGAACGCTGGCTCAAGGCCAAGGCACCGACGACGGCGGCGACCCTCCGCCCGCCCGCGACGATCGAACGGATCACCGAGGCTCAACGACAGAGCGGCGTCGCCTTCCCCGCCGAACTCGTCGCGTCCCTTCTCCGGCACGACGGCGTCTCGGACGCCGTCGGCAACTTCGCACTTCCGCCGTTCGATCACCCCGCTTCCGCGGAAACCGTGGAGCGCGAGGCGAAGGTCATGTGCGAAGTGCTGACTTCGAGCGGCCTGGACGACAACGTCGGCTACTGGTGGCACGGGCGGTTCGTGCCCATCGCCATCGACGGCGGAGGCGACGGCCTGTTCCTCGACCAGCGCACCGGCACCGGGCGGCTCGGCGCATGGAACCACGAAGGGTCGGTGACCTTCGACCACCTGCCCGCCACCCTGACCGAGCTGCTGGAGCAGACCGCGACAGCGCTCGAAACCGGCGGGCCGGCGGCCGGCGGCTACCGGCCGGTCGTCAGCGGAAACCGGGCGCTGGACTGGGATTTCCCGCGCTGAGGTGCGCGGGCGCGTCGACTGTCGGACCCCGCCCCTAGAATCGTCCGGGTGGCAGCCCCCGACATCGGTACCTCGGAAGCCCTCGAAACGCTGAACCGCGTCTTCGGTTACGACAACTTCCGCGGCGACCAGCAAGCGATCGTCGAACACGTCATCTCAGGCGGTGACGCGCTCGTTCTCATGCCCACCGGCGGCGGGAAGTCGCTCTGCTATCAGATCCCGGCGCTGGTGCGGCCGGGGGTCGGCGTGGTGATCTCACCGCTGATCGCGTTGATGCAGGACCAGGTCGACGCGCTGCGCAACGTCGGTGTGCGCGCGGGCTTCCTCAACTCCACCCAGGACTACGCCGAGCGGAACAGGGTCGAGGCCGCGTTCCTCGCCGGCGAGCTGGACCTGCTGTACCTGGCACCGGAGCGGCTGTCGGTCGAGTCCACCGTGCGGCTGCTCGATCGTGGCAAGATCTCGCTGTTCGCGATCGACGAGGCGCACTGCGTCTCCCAGTGGGGCCACGACTTCCGGCCCGACTACCTGATGCTGTCCGCGGTGCACGAACGCTGGCCGGACGTACCGAGGATCGCGCTCACCGCGACAGCCACCAAGACGACGCACGCCGAGATCGCGTCCCGGCTCAACCTCGAGGACGCGCGGCACTTCGTCGCGAGCTTCGACCGGCCGAACATCCAGTACCGGATCGTCGGCAAGAACTCGCCGCAGCGCCAGCTGCTGGAACTGCTGCGCACCGAGCACAAGGGCGACGCGGGGATCGTCTACTGCCTTTCGCGGAATTCGGTGGAGAAGACCGCGGACTTCCTGGTGGAGAACGGGATTCCGGCGGTGCCCTATCACGCCGGGCTGGACGCGCGCACCCGCGCGAAGCACCAGTCCCGGTTCCTGCGCGAGGACGGGCTGATCGTCGTCGCGACGATCGCTTTCGGCATGGGCATCGACAAACCGGACGTGCGGTTCGTCGCGCATCTGGACCTGCCGAAGTCCGTCGAGGGCTACTACCAGGAGACCGGCCGGGCGGGCCGCGACGGGCTGCCGTCGACGGCGTGGCTGGCGTACGGCCTTCAGGACGTCGTTCAGCAGCGCAAGATGATCGACATGTCGGAGGGATCCGACATGCACAAGCGGCAGCTGAGCGCCCATCTCAACGCGATGCTGGCGCTGTGCGAGACGGTCGAATGCCGCCGGGTGCAGGTGCTGACCTATTTCGGGCAGAAAAGCGAGCCGTGCGGCAACTGCGACACGTGCCTGGCACCGCCGGAGACCTGGGACGGCACGGTTCCGGCGCAGAAGATTCTGTCCACCATCGTCCGGCTGCAGAACGAGCGGCGGCAGAAGTTCGGCGCCGGTCAGATCGTCGACATCCTGCTCGGCAAGACGACGCCGAAGGTGACCCAGCACGGGCACGATTCGCTGAAGGTGTTCGGGATCGGCACGGAGCTGAAGGAGCCCGAGTGGCGGGGCGTGGTCCGGCAGCTGCTGGCGCAGGGGCTCGCCGCGGTCGAGGGAGACTACGGATCCCTGGTGCTCACCGAAGGCAGCTCGGAGGTGCTCAGCGGGCAGCGGAAGGTCCAGCTGCGGCGTGAGCCGGAGCGGGCGGCCAAGGCCGCGGCCCGGTCCAGCGCCAAGAAGGCCGCGGTCGCCGACATGCCCGCGGAGGCGGCACCGGTGTTCGAGCTGCTGCGTGCGTGGCGAGCCGCGGCGGCGAAGGAGCAGGGAGTGCCCGCGTACGTGATCTTCCACGACGCGACCCTGCGCCAGATCGCCACCAAACGGCCCGCCACGCTGCAGGAGCTGGGGACGGTCAGCGGCGTCGGCGAGAACAAGCTCGCGAAGTACGGCGAGCAGATCCTCGAGACGCTCGCCGACGCTTAGTCGTTCATGACTCAGTGCTCGTAAGGCCGGCGGGGCGGCCGTCCGGTCATCCCGTCGACCTTGCGGACCGCGCCGTCGATCTGGCTGTGGTACTTGCCCTTGGTCTTGTGGTCGACGAAGGTCGCGGCCTTGTTCACGACCTTGGAGACCTTCTCGGGGTTCTTGCGCACGTAGGCGCGCACGGCCCCGGCGGTGCCGGCCAGGGCGGTCAACTTCCGCAGTAGAGCCACGGTGGGTCCCTTTCCTCGGGGTCGTCTGGTCGACTTGCTCAACGACCGGTGATGGCCTTGGGGTTCCCGCAGCGGGCCAAATCACTCATTTCGGATATCGGGGCGCCGGAAAACGGGGCGCGCGACGAGGGGAACGGCCGCTAGGTTCGGACTCATGCGGGACCTTTCGCTGCTGCCCAAGGCGCATCTGCACGTCCACCTCGAAAGCACGATCCGGCCGGACACGCTCCGTGACCTCGGGGAGGCGAACGGCGTCGCCGTACCCGCCGAACAACCCGTGTTCGACGGGTTCCGCGCGTTCGGTGACTACAACGGGCTGCTGCGGTCCTGTCTGCGCAGGCCGGAGGACTTCGAACGGGTGGCGCGCGAATTCTGCGAAGACCAGGTCGCGGACGGCGTCCGCCACGCCGAGGTCACCTTCACCGCGGCGGCGCACGGCGAACGGCTGGGCGAGCCGGACATGCCACTGGCGTCCGTCCTCAAAGGACTCTCGGCGGGCGCGGCCGAACACGGGCTCCACTGGCGGGTGATCCTGGACCATTCGCGCCGCCGATCGGTCGAACGCGCCCGGCTCACCCTCGACCTGGCCCGCCGGTACGCCAAGGACGGCGTGTTCGCGATCGGCATCGCCGGGGAGGAGAAGTACCCGCTCGCGCCGTTCGCCGGAATCTGCGACGAGGCCGGCGAGGCGGGAGTGCGCCTGATCCACCACGCCGGGGAGGACGCCGGCCCGCCCAGCATCCGCGAGGCCCTCGAAGTCGGCCACAGCGAACGCATCGGCCACGGCATCCGGATCCTCGAAGACGTCGCGCTGGTCGCCGAGGTACGGGAACGCGGTATCGCGCTCGAAGTCTGCCCGTCGTCGAACGTGACGCTCGGGCTGGTGCCGTCGTTCGAGGAGCACCCGCTCCCCCGGCTGGTCGACGCCGGGCTCGTGGTCACCCTCAGCACCGACGTCCCGTCGATCACCGGGACCACGCTGACCGACGAGTTCCTGCGCACGCGGGAGGCGTTCGCCTACGACGACCTCGCGCTCGCCGGTCTCGCGCGGGCGTCCGTCGACGCGTCCTTCGCGCCCAGCGACCTGAAGCGTTCGATCCACGCGGAGATCGACGCCTGGCTCGCCTGACGGGTGGTTCAGCTCACCCGGTCGGTGGGCCACACAAGATCTCCACATCCGTCACGTACCGTGGAACCGGTGACCGCTTCGTCCCCTTCGGCACTGGACCTGATGGACCAGTGGCAGCCTCCGCCCAAGAAACGCGGCCCTCGTGGCTGCGTGATGCTCGCGCTCCTGGTCGTGGGCGCTTTGGTGGCCGGTGCCGTCTGGGTCGTGGTCAGCCTCAACGACCGCGAGCCGGTCCCGGTCAAACCGGTGTTCACCGTTCCCGCGCTCTCTCCCGCGCCGCGTTCGGCGATCCCCGGCGACGCCGGACCGCTGCCCGCGGAGCCCGCGAAGGACGCCTGGATCGCGAAGGTGTCGGAGAACACGGACATCCCTTCGCGCGCACTGCGTGCCTACGTGAACGCGGCCGCGACGGCGCCCGCTCGCTGCGACATCACCTGGGCGACCATCGCCGGGATCGGCCGCACCGAGTCCCAGCACGCCCGGCACGACGGTTCCCGCGCCGGTGAGGACGGCGTCGTGACGCCCCCGATCATCGGTATCCCGCTCGACGGCTCCCCTGGGGTGATGGCGGTCGTCGACACCGACAAGGGCGCCCTCGACGGCGACGCGAAGTGGGACCGCGCTGTCGGCCCGATGCAATTCCTGCCCGCCACCTGGAAGCGGTACGGCGTCCGTGCGAGCGACGACGGCGCCGCGCCGGACCCGCAGAACATCGACGACGCCGCGATGACCACGGCGCGGTACATGTGCGCACGGGGCGGCGATCTCGGCAAGCCGAACGGCTGGTGGACCGCGGTGCTGACGTACAACAACTCCACCCAGTACGGGCAGGAAGTGTTCAGCAACGCCGACGCCTACGGGAAGGCCGCGCTGAAGCCGGAACCGGCGCCGGCGCCGCGCTGAAGTCTCAGGCTGGCAGCAACCTGGTGACCAGCCGGGTCAGCTGGTGCACGTTCCGGCATTCGTGCATCTCGACGACCTCCGCGTAGGCGTGCGCCTCGGAGTCCCCGGTGGACCAGAGCGCGACCCGCTCGGGGTTGAGCCAGTACGTATGCCTTGCCGCGGCGGCGATCCCGCGCACCGCGGCCAGGTTCGGGTCGCCGCCATTGGTGCGGGCGTCCCCGAGGATGAGCATGGATGTCTTGGGCCCCACGGCATCCGCGTACCGCTCGACGAATTCGCCGAGCGCGTGCCCGTAGTCGCTGTGCCCGTCCCAGCGCGTCAGCTCGGCGTCGGCGAGGATGCGCGCGCCGAGGTCCTCCGGGTCGGCGGCGCCGGTGTCGACGAGGTGGGTAATCTCGTCGCACGCGTCGATGAACGCGAACACCCGCACCTTGCTGAACTGGTCGCGCAGGGCCTGCACCAGCAGCATGGTGAAGTTCGCGAAGCCGGCCACCGACCCCGACATGTCGCACAGCAGCACGATTTCCGGCCTTCCCGGCCGGTGCCGCCGGTACGACGGCCGCATCGGGACGCCGCCGGTGGACAGTGACCGCCGCAGCGTCCGGCGCAGGTCGATCTGCCCGCGCGCGTGCCGCCGTCGCCGGGCGGCCAGGCGGGTGGCGAGCTTGCGCGACAACGGTTGCACGACCCGGCGGAGTTCGGCGAGTTGCGCGCGGCTGGCGAGCAGGAAGTCGACGCGGTCGGCGGCCGGCGGGACGGCGTGCCGCGAAACCCTTTCCCTGCCACGGACTTCCGCCACCCGGCGGCGTGCTTCGGTCCGCACGAGCCCACGGAAGCCTTCGACGCGGCGCCGGACATCGTCGCGATCCAGCCTGTCGGTGAACTCCTCGGGCACGCCGGCACGGATGGCTTCGAGCACGCGCACCACGAGCGTTTGCGGTTGCAGGCGTTCGAGTGTCTGGTGGGCCGACCAGCCGCCGGTGCCCGCGGTGCCGCCGTACTGCCCCAGCATGTCGACGGCGAGCCCGGCCAGCTGGGTCAGATCCGTCTGGTCGTTCGCGGCGAGCGCGGTGGCGAGCCGGTCGCGCAGCGCGGCGAGGTCGTCGACGGGGTCCTGCGACGGCGCTCCGACGCCGAGCGGGAAGTAGATGTCGAACGTCGCGTCGAACACCGCGCGCTGACCGCCGCGCCGGACCAGCGCCGCCGCGAGCCCTTCCCGCATCTGCTCTCGGGAGGCAAGGCCCAGCACCTCGAGTGCCGCGGCGGCGTCGACCGTTTCGCTGGGACCACACGGGATTCCGTGTTCCCGCAACGCTTCCACGAACTCGACGAGCCTGCCCGGCACGCCGCTCACGAGTCGAGGACCTTGCCGAGCTCCAGCCGCGCGTCCGCTTTCACGATGTCGTCCTGGTGCTTGAGGATGACGCCGAGGCTGGCGCGGACGACGTCCTCGCCGAGGCTGTCCGCGCCGAGCGCCAGCAGGGTCCTCGCCCAGTCGATGGTTTCGGCGACCGACGGTGCCTTCCGCAGTTCCATCGCCCGCAGCGCGGTGATCACCTTGACCACGGACGCGGCGAGCGCGTCGTCGACACCCGGCACCTTGAGCCGCACGATGCGCTGTTCCAGTGTCGCGTCGGGGAAATCGATGTGCAGGAAGAGACAACGCCGCCGGAGCGCCTCGGAGAGTTCACGGGTCGCGTTGGAGGTCAGCACCACGAACGGCTTGCGGACGGCGGTGATCGTGCCGAGTTCCGGGACGGTGATCTGGAAGTCGCCGAGCACCTCCAGCAGGAGCCCCTCGATCTCGACGTCGGCCTTGTCGGTCTCGTCGATGAGCAGAACGGTCGGCTCGTCGCCCTTGATGGCCGTCAGCAGCGGCCGGGCCAGCAGGAACTCTTCGCCGAAGATGTCGTTGCGGGCTTCGTCCCACGTCTCGTCTTTGCCCGCGGTGATCCGGAGAAGCTGCTTCGCGTGGTTCCACTCGTACAGCGCGCGGGACTCGTCGACACCCTCGTAGCACTGCAACCGCACGAGCCGGGAGCCGCTCGCTTCCGCGACCGCCTTCGCCAGTTCGGTCTTGCCGACCCCCGCGGGGCCCTCGATCAGCAACGGCTTGCCGAGGGCGTCCGCGAGGAACACCGTGGTGGCGACGGCCGCCGAAGCCAGGTAGCCGGTGTCGGCGAGCTTCGCCGTCACGTCTTCGACGGATGTGAAGTACCCGGTCCCAGCCACGCGGCCTCCCAGCTCGATCGCCTACCCGGCCGACTCTACGTCGCGGATCCGCTTGGGCAGCAGGAACCCGACCGCGAAGGTGAGCAGCACCATCACCGCGACCACCCAGAACGTCCGCTGGGCGGCGTCGGTCGGGCCCGCGGTGCCCGCGTCGAAGAACACCGTGCCCAGCAACGCCATCCCCAGCGCGCCACCGACCTGCTGAAGCGACGTCAGCGCGCCCGACGCCGATCCGGCCTCCGACGGTTCCACTCCGGACAACGCGATCTCGAAGTACGGCCCCATGATCAGCCCGGATCCGACCCCGACCACCAGCAGCGCCGGGGCGAGCTGCCACGGGCCGGTCTCCGGGCCAAGGATCAGCAGCAGCGCGACCACGCCGGCGGCCATGATCAGCGCGCCGGTGTGCAGCACCTTGCGGCCGTGTTTGCGAACGGCCTGCACCAGGCCCATCCCGACGATCATGCCCAGCGACATCGGCACCCCGGACAGCCCGGCCTTGAGCGGCGAGAAACCGAGCCCGAGCTGCAGGTACAGCGCGAACACGAAGCCGAATCCGGAGAACGCCGCGAAGTAGATCGTGCCGGTCGCCATCCCGGCGAGGAAGCTGCGCTTGCGGAACAGGCCGGGCTCGACCAGCGGGTCACCACCGCGGCGGCTCTTGCGCTTCTCGAACCACGCGAACACCCCGAACACCACGACCGCGGCGGCCATCATCGCGAAAATCCACAGCGGCCAGCCGTATTCCCGCCCCTGTACCAGCGGGAAGACGATCAGCAGGGCACCGGTCGTGGCGAGCAGCGCGCCGGGGATGTCGAGCTTGAGCGAACCGCCGGGACGCGACTCGGGCAGGAACTTCAGCGCGGCGGCCACGGCCAGCGCGCCGATCGGGAGATTGATCAGGAAGATCATCCGCCAGCCGGTGCCGAAGAGGTCGGCGTCGACCAGCCAGCCCGCGAGGATCGGGCCGCCGACCGCGGCGAGCCCCATCACCGGGCCGAACATGCCGAACGCGGACTGCAGTTCCTTGCCCGCGAACATCTCCTTCATCATGCCGAGGCCCTGCGGGACCATCGCGGCGCCGAACAGGCCCTGCACCACCCGCGCGGCGATGAGCATCTCGGGACTCACCGCGACCGCGCAGAGCAGCGAACCGGCGACGAAGCCGATCGCGCCGATCAGGAACATGCGCTTGCGGCCGAAGATGTCGCCGAGCCGGCCGCCGGTGAGCAGGCCGGACACCATCGCGAGGGTGTACGCGACGCCGAGCCACTGGATCATCGACGTGCCGCCGCCGAGCGAGGCCCGCATGACCGGCCCCGCGATGCTCGTGACCGTCATGTCGAGCAGTTCCATCACCGAGCCGGTCAGGATCACGAACAGCGCGGGCCACCGCCAGCGGTACGGCTTCGGCTCGAGCGCGTTTTCCGAGGTCGCAGCGCTCGGGGTGTCCAGTGTCATCGTCATGGGATCAACGCTAAAGTCAATTCCGGCCACTTTCTGACCGGAATCGGAGCGAATCTGGATCCATGGCGAACACGAGTGCGCGGATGCTGCGATTGCTGTCCCTTCTGCAGACACACCGCTTCTGGTCGGGGATCGAACTGAGCGACAAGCTCGAAGTGAGCGAGCGGACGCTACGGCGTGACGTCGAGCGCCTGCGCGAGCTGGGCTATCCGGTCAACGCGAGCCGCGGCGTCGCGGGCGGCTACCAGCTGAGGTCGGGCACGGTCATGCCGCCGCTGCTGCTGGACGACGAGGAGGCCGTGGCGATCGCGGTCGGCCTGCGGACGGCGGCGGGCGGTTCGGTGGAGGGCATCGAGGAGACGTCGGTCCGGGCGCTGACGAAGGTCGTCCAGGTGATGCCGCCCCGGCTGCGCAGGCGCGTCGACGCCCTCCAGGCGTACACGACACCCGCCGCCGTCACCGGTCCACGGGTCAACGCCGCCAGCCTGACGGTGATCGCGCAGGCCTGCCGGGACGACGAGCGGCTGAAGTTCGACTACGCGGCGCGCGGCGGCGAGGAGTCCGCGCGGCTGGTCGAGCCGCATCGGCTCGTCTCACTCGGACGGCGCTGGTATCTGGTGGCGTGGGACCTCGACAGGGCGGACTGGCGCACCTTCCGCGTCGACAGGCTCAGCGAGCCGAGGACGACCGGCGCCCGCTACCGGCCGCGCGAGATCCCCGGCGGGGACGCGGTGAAGTTCGTCGAGGCCCAGATCAAGGCCAGGCCGACCACGCACACGCTGGTCGTCCGGGTCGAGGCGCCGAAAGCACGGGTCGAGGCGGCGGTGCGGTACGTCGGCGGCATGCTCGAAGCGATCGACGAGACGTCCTGCTGCCTGACGATGAACGTCGACACCTTCGACTGGCCCGTGCTGATCCTCGCCGCCATCGGGGCGCCCTTCGAGGTCGAGGCGCCTTCGGCGTTCAAAGATCACCTCGGCACCGTCGCCAGTCTCTTCTCCCGTGCGTCCGGAGACGGAAACGCAAGCGGCGGTGAAGGGTGAGGACCCTTCACCGCCACTCGCGTTCGACTCAGTCGTGTCCGGACAGCCCCTGAGGGGCGTCAGGTCAGCAGAGACCCGTGTACCACGCGTTGTCGGCGTTGTAGCCGAGCTTGGTGATACCCGGCGTGACGCAGAGGTCCTCGTCGCTGCCGACGTTGTAGGTCACGTGGATCGAGACGTTGGTCGGGCCGCAGTGGTTGTAGTAGCTGATCAGGCCCTGCTCGTAGTAGCCGCACACGGCCATCGTTCCCAGGTCGCCCTGGGGAGTGGCCTCCGCGGCGGACGCGGTCGTGGCGGCGCCGAACATCAGCGCGCCCGCCGAGGCGGCGACCGACGCGGCGACGGCGGCCCTGGTGGCGATCTGCTTCAACATGGCTGTTCCCTCCAGATTGGTTTTCCCGAGTCCGAGCAATTCCGGAAAGACCCTTTCCCAAATGAGCGTGCGGGGACTATTCCGCCCATCGGGAGGGGGTCGGTATTTCCTGCCGGTTCCGGTCGGACCTCTCAAAACTTATGAATTCGGCGCGCGAGTGACAAGCCCTTTCACTACTGCTTGAAACCGCGATCACGGCCGGAGCAATGCGGAACCTCTTCGCGAGATCCGGTGTACCGCCGCGCCGTTCGTCCGTGCCGTCTGCACCAGGCCCGCGTTGCGCAGCACGGTCGTGTGCTGGCTGGCGCCGGCGAGGGAGATGCCGAGCGCATTGGCGAGATCAGTGGTGTTGACCTGCGGCAGATCGGCGATCGTCCGCAGCACGGTGGCCCTGGTCCGGCCGAGCAGGGCGGTCAGCGAGCGGGCACGCATCGCCTCCTCGTCCGTGGTCGCCGACCAGCCCGGCGACCGTTCGACGGGGTAGACCAGCATGGGTGTGGCGGAGTCGCCGGAGAGCGTCGTGATGGGACCGCCCCAGCAGAAGAACGACGGCGCCAGGACGAGACCGCGGCCGTCGAGGTGCAGATCCTGGTCGACGGGATAGTCGACCTCGAGCACCGGCGACCGCCACCGGACGGCGGGGTGCAGCCCGGCGAGGACTGCCTCGAAGCCGACGGAGGCGACGACATCCGCCCTGCTCCGCCGGTCCAGCTCGACGTGGTGGCGGATACCCGGCCAGAACGGCTCGATGGCCTCGCGGTGGTACGCGCGCAAGGCGGCGGCCAGCCGTCTCAGCGACTCCACCTCGCCGTCGGCGATCCCGGCCACCCAGGTCGGCAGCACCCGGTGCCGGGCGAGTTCGGCGATGTCGGTCTTCAACCTCGTCCTCGTGGTACCGAGGAGCAGGTCGATCCCGGTCTCCAGATCGGGGATGTCGCCGGACGGCGTGAGGAAGTCCGGCGAGTAGCCCGTGGGTCTCGCCAGCGCGGTGAGCAGCCCCGTGCTCGACGGCAGCCGAGGCCGCAGCTTCCGCCGCCAACCGCCGAAAACCGGCTGGTCCTGATCGGTCTGGACCAGATGAAGGCTCAGCAGGATCTCCCACATCCGATGTGGTTCGGCCAGTAGCCGGATCCTGAGCAGATCATCCGTGGAAAAGTATATGCGCAGCATTAATGGAACCCCCAGTTTGTTCCGTTACCTTCGCAGGATAGCCCCTTTACCCGGTCCGACCACCCACCCATTCCGGTATTGCCCGACTAGTTCGAATCTCTTCGAACTAGCGGGCTTCCGTTAGCCGTGCCCGGCCGGGAAGCGAGATGTCACATTCGGCGGCGCTCTTCCTCGGGCTAGCATCGGGCTGTGAGCACCTACGTCGCGGCCGAGGGCCGGTACGAGAGCATCCCCTATCGCCGCACCGGGCGCAGCGGCCTGAAGCTGCCCGCGATCTCGCTGGGCCTGTGGCACAACTTCGGGAACGACAAGCCGCTGGGCACGCAGCGGGACATCGCGCGGCGCGCGTTCGACCTGGGCATCACCCATTTCGACCTCGCCAACAACTACGGCCCGCCCTACGGCTCGGCCGAGGAGAACTTCGGCAGGCTGCTGGCCTCGGACTTCAAGCCGTACCGCGACGAGCTGGTGGTCTCGACCAAGGCGGGCTACGACATGTGGCCGGGCCCGTACGGCGAATGGGGTTCGCGCAAGTACCTGCTGTCCTCTTTGGACCAGTCGCTCGGCCGGATGGGCCTGGACTACGTCGACATCTTCTACTCGCACCGCTTCGATCCCGAGACACCGCTCGAGGAGACCGTCGGCGCGCTCGACACCGCCGTCCGCTCCGGGCGCGCGCTGTACGTCGGCATCTCGTCGTACTCGTCGGAGAAGACCGCCGAGGCCGCGCGGCTGCTGCGGGAGCTGGGCACGCCGCTGCTGATCCACCAGCCGTCGTACTCGATGTTCAACCGCTGGCTCGAAGGCGACAAGCTGCTCGACACGCTCGAAGCCGAAGGCGCGGGCTGTATCGCCTTCTCACCGCTGGCGCAGGGCCTGCTGACCAGCCGCTACCTCGACGGCGTTCCGGAGAATTCCCGCGCGGCGCAAGGGAAGTCACTCAACCCGGACACGATCACCGAGAACACCGTCGGCAAGATCCGGGCGCTGAACGAGATCGCCCAGCGGCGTGGTCAGACGCTGGCGCAGCTCGCGCTGGCGTGGGGCCTGCGCGACCCGCGGATGACGTCGGTGCTGATCGGCGCGAGCAGCGTCGCCCAGCTGGAGGACAACGTCGGCGCGCTGAAGAACCTGCACTTCACCCACGAAGAGCTGGCCGAGATCGACCGCTACGCCACCGAGGCCGACATCAACCTGTGGAAGCGGTCGACCGACGCCGGATAGGGTCCGGGTCGCGAAATCGCGTTGCCCCGGCGGGCGGCGGGACCGAGACTGCGGACATGACGTTCGAAGATCAGCTCACCGAAGGAGCGGCCGTCCCGGTCGAAGGCTGGGACTTCTCGTGGTTCGAAAGCCGGGCCACGGAGGAACGGCCGCCGTGGGGGTACTCGCGGCTGCTCGGCGAACGGATGGCGGCGGCTTCGGCGGGGCTGGACCTGCAGACCGGCGGCGGCGAGGTGCTCGCGGGCATCCCGAAACCGCCGCCGGTCCTCGCCGCCACCGAAGGCTGGCCACCGAACGTCGAGGTCGCGCGGAGAACCCTCGCACCACTGGGCGGTGAGGTGGCGGAGGCGGAGTACGACGCGCCTCTGCCGTTCCCCGACGAGTCCTTCGACCTGGTGAGCAGCCGTCATCCGATCGAGAATCCGTGGCGGGAGATCGCCCGCGTGCTGCGGCCGGGCGGAACCTTCCTGTCGCAACAGATCGGCGCCGGCACCGTCCGCGAGCTGAAGGAGTTCTTCCTCGGCCCGCAGGACTACGGCGACTGGACGCCGGAAGTGCTGCGCGTCGAGGCGGAGGCCGTCGGGCTGCGGGTGGAGCGGCTCGAACCGGCGAAACTGCGGATGGAGTTCTTCGATCTCGCGGCCGTCGTCCATTTCCTCCGGAAGGTGATCTGGATCGTGCCGGGGTTCGAAGTGGACAAGTACCGCGACAGACTCACGGAACTCCATCGGCTGATCGAGACCGACGGGAAGTTCGTCGCCCATTCCCGGCGAGTGCTGGTGGAGGCCGTCAAGCCTGGCCACACCTTCGGGTGATCGCCGCCGGGAGATCTTGAGCAGGGCCGCTCGCGGGTGCGATACCTGCGGGCGTGTCCAGCTCCGCACCGCGCCAGCTGGCGCTCACCTCCGCCGCGCAGATCCTCGCCATAGGGCTGTGGTTCTCCGCCGCGTTGAGCGAAACCGCGGATCCCCGCTACGTCGGCACCGCGCAGACCGCGATCGGGTTCCTGCTCAGCGCGCTGACCATCCAGGGCCTGCCGGTGCTCGCCGATGCCGTCGGCTGGCGGCCCGCTGCTGGGCGTGGTCGCCATGGTGCGGCTCCGCCGGGGCGCGGGTTCGCGGATGCCCCGAGCGCCACGCCAGGGACGCTCAACGTCTCAAGCGTGGCGCTCGGGGCATGCTCGTGGGCGCTAGCGCGGCGGATACCTCGGCGAAGGCAGATGCGAGGTGTCCGGGAACATGTGGAGCGCGCGCAGGGCCGCGCCGAGCTCGGCGATGTCGGCCGGGTCGGTCAGCGAACGGCCCAGCTCCTCGGAAATCCGCTTCAGCCGGTGCCGGATCGTGTTGGGGTGGCAGAACATCCGCTCCGACGTCAGTTTCGTGGAGCCCTGGCATTCGAACCACGCGCGCAACGTCAGCAGCAGCACGTTCCGGTCGTCGCCGGGCAGGTCCAGGACAGGCCGCAGCACGTGGTGCGCGAGCTGGACCGACGCCTCCGGCGCGCTGGCGACGAGCCCGGCGAGCGGGGATTCGTTGAACTGCACCATTCCCGTGCTTCCCGGCATGAGGCTGGAGAGCGCGACCCGCGCGAGGTGCAGCGCGCGGGAGGTGTTCCCGAGACCGGTGAACACCGGGCTGACCCCAATCCGGCCGGTCTGGTTCTCCCGCAGCAGCTCGATGATCACCTGGGACGCCGACGGATCCCGCATGGACACGACGCCGACCTGAAGGTCCGGGGTCAGCCGCCAGGCGGACGCGTGATGCCGGTCGCGGAGCCGGTTTTCGATCTGGGGCAACGGTTCGTGCCCGACACGCGGGGTCTCCGCCGCGACGACCACGTAGGTCCCGTCGAGCGAGAGTTCCAGCACGCGCGCGATGTCCCACAGCGTGCCTTCAATGGCCGCGCCGCCCGCGAACAGTGCCTCGACCAACGCGGAGCGCCTGCTTTGATGCGCCAGCATGACTTCGGCGGTGGTGTCGCGATAGGTCGTCGTCAGCGCCTCGGCGTAATCGTCGATCAGCGCCCAGATCGCCGACGTCGCGGCGACGAGACCGCGGAGATCCTGATGCTCGCCCGAAGCGGTCAGTTCGACGAACCGGTTCCACACCTCGGTGAGCCCGATCCGGTACGCCCGCAGGAGTTCCGGCAGCGGCGCGCCCTGCAACGCCCGCGCGCGCCCGGTCGCCCGTGCCTGCGCGAGATCGGGTTCTTCGCTGCCGCGCAGGGTCCGCATGACGGACTCGAGGTTGTTCCGCACCGAAGTCCGCAGTTCGGCCAAGGAGACGAACTGCGCGTCGTGATACACGGGCATTTCGGCGCGGATCTGCTCGACGGTGGAGTCGATGAGCCCTGGCAGCTGTTTTTCGACCTCGACGGCCAGTTCGGCCACGACGAAGGCCGAGCCTTCGCGGAGCACAGTTCGATAGTGCATGGACGTCCTCCGGGCAGGGGCACTTCGTCGAGCCCCTGGGGACGTCATCTAACACGACTTGCCCGGAAGTGGCCTGTCGAAGCGGAAACCCACCGCCGGTGCGGCGAAAAATCGGGATTTCCACCGCACCGGCGGAATTTTCACATCTTCGCGGCCGCGCTCTTGATGGCTTCGCGGATCCGGAAGTAGGTGCCGCACCGGCAGACGTTCTGGATCGCGTCGATCTCGGCGTCCGTCGGGTTCTTCGTCTTCTTCAGCAGCGCCACCGCGGCCATGATCTGCCCCGGCTGACAGTAGCCGCACTGCGCGACATCCTGCTCCAGCCACGCCTCCTGCACCGGGTGCAGGTCCTCCCCGTCGGCGAGGCCTTCGATGGTGGTGACGTCCTTGCCCGAGCAGTCGGACACCGGCGTCACGCACGGGTTGAACGCCTCGCCGTCGAGGTGGCTCGTGCAGGCCTTGCAGACGTTGATCCCGCAGCCGTACTTCGGGCCGCGGACGCCGAGCTTGTCCCGCAGCGCCCACAGCATGGGCAGATTCGCGGGCGCGTCGACGGTGACGGTCTTCCCGTTCACCGTGAAGGTGTAATTGGGCATCGGAGCTCCTTGGCGGGGAAGGAAAGTCAGCGGGGGAAGGGTTCGAAGTCGACCGGGAAGTTGATCGGGAAGCTGCGCGGTTTGATCCCGGTGGCCCGCGCGTAGGCGTTCCCGATCGCGCCGACCGGCGCGGGCACGCCGAGTTCCCCGGCGCCGCCGATCTCGCCCGTCTCCGGCATCACGTGCACCTTGACGTCCATCGGCGAGTTCTTCTGCCGCGCGTAGTGGAACTGCGAGTAGCTGCCTTCCAGCGGCAGCCCCTTGTCGATGTGCAGCCCGGCGGTCAACGTCGTGGAGATGCCGTCGGTCAGGCCGCCGAGCATCTGCGCCTCGATCCCGCGCGGGTTGATCGGCTTGCCGACGTCGACGGCGATGGTCGCCTTGGTGACGCGCGGGTTCTTCGGGTCGCGGGCGTCCATCTCGACCAGGCAGGCGGTGTACGACTTGTACTCGCCGTGCACGGCGACACCCTGTGCGAAGCCCTTGGGCATCTTCTTGCCCCACTCGCCGAGTTCGGCGACCTTGTCGAGCACGGCGCGCTGCCGGTCGTTCTTGATGAACTCGCGCCGGAACGCCACCGGGTCCTTGCCGAGTTTCGCGGCGATCTCGTCGACCATGATCTCTTCCGCGCCGCGCGTGCTCGACGAGTACACCGACCGCCAGGCGCCGGTGTGGAAGTCGACCGGGACCTCGTTGAGCAGCTGCGTGGTGACACCGAAGTTGTACGGCGACTTCACCGTCAGCAGGAACACAGTCTGCGCGAAGCTCAGGTTTCCGCCGACCGGGAGTTCGGCGGCGAAGGCGGTCAGGACTTCGCCGAGCCCGTGACCCCAGTCGGTTTCGACGCTGGCGACGCGGTGTTCGAAGGTGAGGACCTGGCCGAGCGCGAAGGTGGCGCGGATCTTGTGGTGGCTCGCGGCACGGGCGCGGCCGTGGCGCATGTCGTCGATGCGGCTCCACATCAGTCGCACCGGCCGCTTCATCGCCTTCGAGATCCGCGCGGCCTCGATCGCGCCGTCGGAGAACAGCCTGCGGCCGAACGAGCCGCCCGCCTGCTGGACGTGCACGGTGACCTTGTTCGCCGGCAGCCCGAGTTCCTGCGCGATGTTCTGCTTCGCGAGGATCGGGACCTTCATGCCAGACCAGATGGTCGCGCTGTCCTCGCGGACGTCGGCGACCGCCGAGTTGGTCTCCAGCGGCGCGTGACTGGCGAAGGCGAAGTCGAATTCGCCGTCGACGTACTGGGTCAGCAGCGGCGGCACGACGAACGGCAGCGCCGCGGCCTGCAGCTTCTTCTTGATCGTCGCGTTGTTCTCGCCGTCGACGGTGCCGCTGTTCCAGGTGACGTCGAGGGCGTTCTTTCCGTCGAGCGCCTGTCCGAAGGTCTCGGCCAGCACCGCGACCCCGGTCTTGATGACGGCGATGTCGAGGATGCCCGGCATCGCGCGGACGGCGGCCTCGTTGTTGACCTTCTTGACCGTGCCGTTGATCGTCGGCGGACGGCGGACCATGGCCGGTTTCGCGCCGGGGATGTCCAGGTCGAGCGTGTACTTCAGCTGCCCGGTGACCATCGCGCGGGCGTCTTTGCGCGACTGCGGCGTGCCGACCAGCTTGTGCGCGGACTCCGCCTTCGGGGTCGCGGCGAGCTTGCCGAGGTCGGCGCGGGCGGCGGGCCTGGACAGCGCGCCGTAATCGAGGCGGCGGCCGTCGGGCGCGATCACCGCGCCGTCCCTTGTGGACAGCCGGTCGGCCTTGGCGCCCCACTGCTGCGCGGCGGTCGCGACCAGGCGGGCGCGGGCGGCGGCCGCGGCGGTCCGGACCGGGGTGTACAGCGAGCGCATCGTGTTGGAACCGCCGGTCAGCTGGTTGAACAGCAGTTCCGGGCGGGCGTCGGACAGCACGACGTCGACGCGGTCGAGCGGCAGGTCCAGCTCCTCGGCGGCCAGCATCGCGTTCGCGGTGGTGATGCCCTGGCCGACCTCGGTCCGCGGCAGTTCCAGCCGCACCCGGCCGTCTTCGCGGACTTCGAGCACGAGGAGACCGGCGGTGGGGGCGTTCGAGAGGATCAGGACGTCGCCGAGGTCGAGGATCTCGGCCGGTCCGGGCAGGGTCGGAATCACCGCTTCGGCCTCTTCGGGCGCGACGGTGTCGATGCCGATCTTCGTGGCGATCGTGAGGGTGGGCGCGGCGACGAGGAAACTCAGGAACCGGCGACGGCCGAGGCCGCCGGGGTCCTGGCCCTCGGTCGTGGTGGGACTGGCCATCGGGAAGATCCCTTCGAGAGCGCGCGGTGAAGGCGGGGACCCTCGCGCGACCTGGGGTCGGATGGCGACACGCTAGGCATCGGCATTCGGCCTAGTCAACGCGGAGTAGTCGTGTCAGCTCATCTGTGTGACGAGGTGACAGCGAAGAGCCCCAAATGTGTGACGCGCCACAGTGCGGCCAACAGGGGCGTCAGATGGAGTCGCGTTCCCGGCCCGCTTCGAGCAGGTCTTCGCGGGCCCGCGCGACACGCGAGCGCACGGTGCCGACCGGGCAGCCGCAGATCTCGGCGGCCTCGGCGTAGGAAAGGCCCAGCACCTGGGTGAGGACGAGGACCTCACGCCGTTCCGGGTCGAGCCCGTCGAGCAGCATCCGCAGCTCCACCAGGTCCTCGAAGCCCGCGACACCCTCCGCCTGCCGGGCGCCGCGACGCTCGGCCGTGACTTCCCAGTCGACGTCGGCGAGTTTCGGGCGGGCCGATGCCGCCCGGATGCGGTCGACGACCACCCGGCGCGCGATCGACAGGAGCCAGGTCCGCGAGGAGGACCGGCCGGCGAACCGGCGCAGGCTGCCGAAGGCGCGCAGGTAAGTCTCCTGAGTGAGATCGTCCGCGGCGCCGACGTCGGCGAGGTGTGCGACGAAGCGCCAGACGTCGGCCTGGGTGGCACGCACCCAGTCTTCGAGCGCCCGCCGGTCACCGCGGGCGGCGGCGAGGGCGAGCTCGGTCACCCGCTCGTCGTCGTGGTTGCGCGGACCGGCCATAGGGGAAACGTAGCAGCGTCACGGGAACCGGGGCAGGTCCATGCCCGACAAATGAGATGTGAAGTGCGAGACTTGCCGTGAAGCCCTGTCGGCCCGGCTCGACGGCGAAACCGAACCCGCCCCGTCCGCGGTGGTCGACCGGCATGTGGCCGGGTGCGCGGCCTGCCGGTCGTGGCTCGCCCGCGCCGAGCGGTTGCACCGGACGCTGCTGCTGCGCCCGGCTCCCCCGGTCCCGGACCTCACCGCCGTCATCCTGGAGCGCACCCCCGCCCCACCGGGTGAGGGCTGGACCGCCCGGATCGCCCTTGCCGTGGTCGCCATCGCGCAGCTCGCGCTCGCCTTCGCCCAGCTGCTGGGCGTCGAGGACCACGCCGCGGGACACGGCACGGAGTCCCTGATCGGGCACCTTTCGCACGAGAGCAGCGCGTGGAACCTCGCTGTCGGTGTCGGACTCGGCTGGGCGGCCTTCCGCACGAAGGCGGCGGCCGGGCAGCTGCCCGCGCTGACCGGTTTCGTCGCGCTGCTCCTGGCGCTGTCCGCGGGCGATCTCGTCACCGGGCAGGTCACCGCCGGTCGCGTGCTCACGCACGGACTGGTCGTCCTCGGAGTCCTGCTGCTGTACGTGGTGAACCGGCAGCACCGCCTGCGCAACCTCCCCAGTCCGGCGACGACGGCCGACAGCTCGGATTCCTACCCCGCGGAAACGAGTCACGAGACCGAAGAAGCCCCCGAGCGATCACGTCAGCACCGGGGATTCCGGCGTCCGGCGAGCCGTCACGTCGCTTGACCGGATCTTGACCCACTTGGTCTAGACCATTTCCGGTCACTGGGAGCACCTGCCCGGACACCGGGGTGAATCACCGGATTTCGCGCGCGGCGTGCGCGAGTTGCGGCCCGGACACGTTTACTGTCACCGAGAACCACCGAATGTAAACCTTCTTGCCCTTTTCGGGCCGGAGCCGGATAACTTTGGTGGAACACCTTGGTTCGACAGGAGGCGAAGCTCGTGGTTGGCGCAGAAAGTCCGCCCGTCGGCACCCCCGCCGGGATGCGGAAGATCAACCAGCGCGCCGTGCTGGACCTCCTGCGCCGTAGCGGCCCCGCCACGCGGCCGCAGGTCGCCAAGGACACCGGTCTTTCGAAACCCACGGTGAGCCAAGCGTTACTGGCCCTCGAGGCGGCTGGGCTCGCCAGGGCGACCGGGCACACCTCGACCGGCACCGGCCGGTCCGCCGTCCTCTACGAAGCGGATCCCACGGCCGGATACGTCCTCGGTGTCGACATCGGGCGCGAGCATCTCCGCGTCGCCGTCTCGGATCTCGGCCACACCGTGGTCGCCCGCCGTGACGAGCGGAACACGTCGCGTTCGGGCACCGCGCTCGTCAGCGCCGTGGGCGCCCTAGCGGCGGCGACGGTGCGCGAAGCCGGGCTGAGCCAGGCCGACATCGTCGTGCGCGTCCTCGGCTCGCCCGGTGTCGCGGATCCGGCCAAGCGCTGCTTCCGGCACGCGCCGAACCTGCCCGGCTGGGGCAAGGCGGGCCTGCTCGACGAACTCGAAGGCGTCCTCGGCCCGGATCTCATGGTCGAGAACGACGCGAACCTCACCGCCGTCGGCGAATGGGAACGCGGTGCCGCGCGTGGCGCGTCCGTCTTCGCCTGCATCACCATCGGGACCGGCGTCGGCATGGGTGTGATGGTCAACGGCGCGGTCTTCCGCGGCGCGACGGGCGCGGCGGGCGAAATCGGCTACCTGCCCTACGGCCAATCGCACGCGGCGGACGCGCCTCCGGTCCGCGGGCACCTCGAAGAGGCGACGGCGGCACAGTCCGTCGTCCGCGGCGCGCGCGAACTCGGCCTCGGCACGGCGAAATCGGCCCGCGAGGTCTTCCGGCTCGCCCGCGACGGCGACGAACTCGCCCTTCGCGCCGTCGAAGCGGAGGCGGACAGGCTCGCGTACACCGTGGCGTCGGTGGCGGCGGTGATCGACCCGGAACTGATCGTGCTCGGCGGCGGCATCGGCACCGCGGCCGATCTGCTCCTCGACCCGATCGACCGCGCCCTGCGCTCGTTCACCCCGCTCGTCCCCTCGGTCGTCCAGGGCGAACTCGGCGACGACGGTGTGCTGACCGGCGCGATCAGCGTCGGGCTGCGCGCCGCCGAAGGCCTGGTCTTCGAACGGAAGGTCGGCGTGGCCTAACCAGCGCGCCGCCAGGCCTTTCCGCCGGCGCTGACCCGCCACGGCGTCAGCCTCAGCACGGTGACGCCCGGATCCAGCGGATCGTCACCGCCCATGATCTTCGGGTCGAAACCCAGTGGTTCCGGCGTTTCCGACGCCAGGCGCCACAGGTGCCGCCGTGTTTCCGCATCGTCGGCGTAGACGGCGCCGCATTCGGCGACGGCGACCTCGTGCGCCGGATCCCAGTACGAGCACGAGACGAACGGCGTGCGCGCCAGGTGCGCCTTCTTCAGCGGCGTCGGCCGGGTGAACAGGTGCCCGACGAGGTCACCGTCCCGTTCTTCCCAGATCGGGTGCACCACCCGCGACCTCGGCCTGCCCTGCCTGTCGACCGTCGCGAGCGTGCACCACACCACGCGATGGGCGACGCGGACGAACTCCGCCGCCAGCTCCGGCGGAACCGTGCTAGATTCCACAACCATGGTTGTGGATCCTACGCCGTCGAACCTCGACCTGTCACTCGTCTCGCTGTTCGCGGGCTGGGCGATGGGCGGCGAAGTCCAGCGGCGGCTGACCGCCGACGGGCTCGGCGAACTGCGGTTCAACGACGGCGTCGTGTTCCAGCACGTGCTCGCGGGGCCGCTGTCGATCTCCGCGCTCGCCGAGCGGATGGGCGTGACCCAGCAGGCGGCCTCGAAGGCCGTCGCCGAGCTGGAACGCCGGGGCCTGCTGCGGCGCGAGCCCGACCCCGCCGACGCGCGGACCCGCCTGCTGCACCTGACGGAACAGGCCTCAAGCGCCGTCGAAGCGTCACGGAAACACCGGGCCGCGCTGGAAAAGGAACTCGCCGACGAATTCGGCGCGGAACGGATCGCGGACGCGAAAGCCTTGCTGGCCGGGATACTCGACCGCTACGGCGATCCGGAAGCGATCCGCGGACGCCGGGTATTACCTCCGCGGTAATCGACGGCGCCGGGCCCGCGCGGAACGATGAGCGGATGACCACAGTCAAGAAGATCGTCCTCGACTGCTTCGAGAACCTGTTCGTGCACAAGGACTTCGCCGCCGCGGCCGCCAACGTGCACCCGGATTTCGTCACCCACAGCCCTGGTTTCCCCTCCGGCCGTGACGCTTTCGTCGAGGCGATGCGGAATTCGCCGATGGTCGGCGCGGACGTCACCGTCAAACGCGTGATCGCCGACGACAGCCACGTCGTCGTGCACCTGCACGTGGTTCCGGCGGGTGACGAACGCGGCACGGCCGTCGTCGACATCGTCCGCGTGGCGGACGGGCTCATCGTGGAGCACTGGGATGTCAAGCAGCCGGTGCCGCCCGGCGCCGAAATGTTCTAGGGCTTGATGATCAGGCAGGTGCTCGACGCGGTCGCGAGCACCCTGCCCTGCCCGTCGCGGATGTCGCCCTCGGCGAACGCGACGCGCGAACCGGCCTTCACGATCCAGCCGTGCGCCCGGATCTCCCCCACCGAGCCGGAAATGGCGCGCAGGTAGTTCACCTTCAGCTCGACAGACGTGTACCCGACCCCGGCGGGCAGGGTCGAGTGCACCGCGCACGCCACCGCCGAATCCAGCAGGGTCGCCGCGACACCCCCGTGCACGGTCCCGATCGGGTTGTACAGCGACTCGTCCGGCGTCGCGGCCAGTACGACGTCGCCTTCGGCCACGCTCACCCAGCGCATGCCGAAATGGGCCGAGATCGGCGCCGGCGGGATCCGGCCTTCGGCGATGCCGGTCAGGTAGTCGAGCCCGGACAGCTCGCGGCCGATGCGGGCGGTGGGCAGCGGATCCTGCCAGGTCACGGTCTTCTGCCTGGTCTGCCCGGTGGCTTCGACGGTCATACGTGCCTCCTAAGACGGTCGTCCTAGAATTTCCCAAGACGATCGTCCTAGTCAAGGACTATGCTGAAGGACGTGTCCGATGCCACCACCCGCGAGCGGATGATCTCGACGGCGATGACGCTCTTCCGCCGCGAGGGCTACCAGGCGACGTCGTGGCGGCGGCTGGTCGAGCAGGCCGGGACGCCGTGGGGTTCGGCGTACCACCACTTCCCCGGCGGCAAGGAGCAGCTGGCCGTCGCCGCGATCGAACTCGGCACCGCTGTCGTAGCGAAGACGATCCGCCGCGCTTTCGAGCGCAACGAGACCGTCGAGGACGCCGTGAGCTGGTGGTATCGCAAAGCGGGCGAGGCACTGGCCGCGGACGGCTACCGCGGCGGCTGCCCGCTCGCCACGATCACGCTGGAGATGGCGCACGCGTCGCCCGCGATCACCGAGGCGTGCCGGCACGCGTTCGCCGCTTGGCATGTCCTGCTGGTGGAGCTGCTCGACGGCCACGACGCCGAGAACACCGAAGACCTCGCGACGGCCATCGTGAACAACCTCGAAGGCGCCCTGCTGGTAAGCCGGATCCGCCGGTCACCCGATCCGCTGGACCGGGCCGCGCGGCACGTCGCGCTCGTGACCCGCGCGGGCACCGGCGAGCCGGGGTAGCGTTCGGAGGCATGATCGGTCTGCCCGGCACCATCACGGCCTGCCTCTTCGACCTCGACGGCGTGCTGACCGGAACCGCCGCCCAGCACCGGGCAGCGTGGAAACGCACGTTCGACGACTTCCTGCGCACCCGCGACGGTGACACGTTCTCTCCGTTCACCGACACCGACTACGCGGCCTACGTCGACGGAAGGCCGAGGGCGGACGGCGTCCGCACCTTCCTCACCTCGCGCGGGATCGAACTGCCGGAGGGGAAGCCGGACGACGGCATCGACGCCGCCACCGTCAACGGCGTCGGGAACCGCAAGAACCAGCTGGTGCTGAAGATCATCGACGACGAGGGCGTCACCCCGTACCCAGGTTCCGTGCGGTACCTGGAAGCGGCAAAGGCGGCCGGACTGCGCATCGGCGTCGTCACGTCGTCGGCCAACGGCGCGAAGGTGCTCGACGCCGCCGACCTGACCAAGTTCGTCGAAGCGCGGATCGACGGGATCGTGATCGCCGAGAAGGGGTTGCGCGGCAAGCCCGCCCCCGATTCGTTCCTCGCCGGCGCCGAAGCCTTCGATGTCGCCCCCGCGAACGCGGCCGTCTTCGAGGACGCGCTCGCGGGCGTGCGGGCCGGAAAGGACGGCGGATTCGGTTACGTGGTCGGGGTGAACCGCGCGCACCAGGCGGGCGAACTGCTGTCGCATGGTGCCGACGTCGTGGTGGACGACCTAGCCGAGCTCCTGGAGGACCGCAAGTGACCGAATCGTTTCTCCGCGGCTACGAGGTCTCGCCGTGGGAGCTGCGCTGGCACGGCATGGACGTCGACGCGTTGCAGCGCACCGAATCGGCGTTCGCGGTGTCGAACGGGCACATCGGCCTGCGCGGCACGCTGGAGGAGGCCGAGCCCCGCGGCCTGCCGGGCACCTATCTCAACGGTTTCTACGAGCAGCACGACCTTCCCTACGCGGAAACCGGTTACGGCTACCCGGAAGAAGGGCAGACCGTCGTCAACGTGACCGACGGCAAGGTCATCCGGCTGCTGGTCGAGGACGAACCGCTCGACATGCGGTACGGGCAGGCGACCGACCACGACCGCGTCCTCGACTTCCGGAAGGGCACCCTCGCGCGCGACACCGTGTGGTCGTCGCCGACCGGGCGCCGGGTCCGGGTGAAGACCGAACGCCTGGTCTCCTTCACCCAGCGGGCCGTCGCCGCGATCCGGTACGAGGTCGAACCGCTCGACGACGAACTCCAGCTGGTCGTGCAGTCGGATCTGCTGGCGAACGAACCGGTCGAGTCCGACACGCGTGATCCGCGGGTCGCGGCGGCGCTGGAGTCGCCGCTGGTCGGCGAATACCACCACGCGGAGGAGTACCACGCCGTGCTGGTGCACCAGACCCGCCGGTCCGGGTTGCGGATGGCCGCCGCGATGGACCACAAGATCGACGTCTCCGACGGCGTCCGCACGCATATCGAGGCCGAGGAGGACCTGGCGCGGCTCACCATCGCCGCCGACGTGCCCAAGGGCGGACGGCTGCGGATCACCAAGTTCCTCGCCTACGGCTGGTCCGCGCAGCGTTCGGTGCCCGCCTTGCGCGCCCAGGTCGAGGCCGCGCTGGCCGGGGCCCGGCAGACCAGCTGGAAGGGCCTGCTCGCCGAGCAGAAGGAGTTCCTCGACGACTTCTGGGCGACCTCGGACATCGAGATCGACGGCGATCCGGAACTGCAGCAGGCGGTGCGGTTCGCGCTCTTCCATCTCCTGCAGGCCGGCGCCCGCGGTGAGGCGAGGGCCTTGGCGGGCAAGGGATTGACCGGTCCCGGTTACGACGGGCACGCGTTCTGGGACACCGAGACCTTCGTCCTGCCCGTGCTCACCTACAGCATGCCGGACGCCGCCAGGGACGCGCTGCGCTGGCGTCACTCCACTTTGGACAAAGCGCGGGAAAGGGCCACCCAGCTCGGTCTGCGCGGCGCCGCGTTCCCCTGGCGATCGATCAACGGCGCGGAATGCTCGGCGTACTGGCCGGCGGGCACGGCGGCGTTCCACGTCAGCGCGGACATCTCCGACGCCGTCGTGCGCTACCTCAACGCCACCGGCGACGACGACTTCATGCGGACCTGCGGCGCGGAACTGCTCCTCGAAACCGCGCGGATGTGGTTGTCACTGGGGCATTTCGACCGGCGAGGCCGGTTCCGGATCGACGGTGTCACCGGCCCGGACGAGTACTCCGCGGTGGCGGACAACAACGTCTACACGAACCTCATGGCACGCCGGAACCTGTTCTACGCCGCCGAAATCTGCGGTGCGCACGAGGACGTGGCGACCGCTTTCGAGGTCACCCAGGACGAGGTCGCGCAGTGGCGCAAAGCTGCCGAAGCGATGTTCGTGCCTTACGACGAGGACCTCGGCGTCCACCCGCAGTCCGAAGGGTTCCTGGAGCACGACGAGTGGGATTTCGAGGCAACGGAACCGGATTTCTACCCGCTGCTGCTGAACTTCCCGTACTTCGACCTGTACCGCAAGCAGGTGGTCAAGCAGGCGGACCTGGTACTCGCGCTGCACCTGTGCGGGGATTCCTTCACACCGGAGGAGAAAGCACGCGACTTCGCCTACTACGAGGCTCGGACAGTGCGGGATTCGTCGCTGTCGGCGGGGACGCAGGCCGTGGTGGCCGCCGAGGTCGGACATCTCGAACTGGCCTACGACTACCTCGCCGAAGCGGCGCTCACCGACCTGCACGACGTGCACAACAACGTCCGCAACGGCCTGCACCTGGCCTCACTGGCAGGCGCGTGGCAAGGCACCGTCGCCGGGTTCGGCGGGCTGCGCGACCACGGCGGACGGCTGACCTTCGCCCCCCGGCTACCGCCGCAACTGGAGCGCATCGCGTTCCGGCTGACCTTTCGCGGCACCCGGTTCCAGGTCGAGATCGACCGTGAGGGCGCGACGTATCACGTGATCACCGGGGAACCGCTGGAACTGGCGCACCACGGCGAGACCTTCACGGTGAACTCCGAGCCGGTGCGGCTGCCGATCCCGGCGCTCGATCCGGGTCCGGCCCCGGTGCAACCTCCGGGCCGCGCTCCGGCGCGAAGGCGGCCGAAGAGCACCTGACAGCTCAGTCCGGCGGTTCGATCGGCACTTCGCCGCTGCCCGGCACGCCGTCGACCTCCTCGGTGCCGTGCGGGCCGAGGTCACGGTTGGGCGCGCTCGGCACGTCGGTCTTCGGCTGGATCCCGCGCAGGTCGTCGAGGTCTTCTTCGTCGTCCTGCCCGAAGCTCTTCTTGCTTTCCCTCATATGTCCGGGGTACCCGTTCACGGCCGGATACGCCAGCTTTCAAGTGGATTTGTCAGGCGGCTTTCGCCGGTTTGCCGTCCAGCGTGACCAGCCCGTCGAGCATGCCGAGCAGCAGTCCGTCCCTGGTGGACCACGGGCAGATGGCGACCTGGCCACCGGAAAGCGTCAGCAGCGCCTCGGCGACGATCGCGCCCGCGAGCGCCTGGTGCGAGCGTTGCCGCGAGATGCCCGGCAGTTCGGCGCGGCTTTTCGCCGGCAGTTTCGCCAGCCTCGGGATCCACGCGCGAAGGTCGTCGAGGTGCAGTTCCCTGGAGCGGGACGGCCTGTCACCGGCGAGCCGGGCGAGTTGCCGGAGCACCTTGGAGCAGCCGACGGCGCGGTGATCCCGGATCTCCGGCAGCACGTCCTGCATCGCGTCGCGGACCTCGTCGAGCACGTGGTCCCGCATCGCCCGCACGACCTTGGGCGACGGGCACTCGGTGGCGAACCAGTCCCGCGTCAGCGAGCGGGCCCCGAGCGGCAGGGAATGCGCGAACCCGGCCTCCTCGGCGTTCCCCGCGGCGAGTTCGACGGTGCCGCCGCCGATGTCAAGCACCAGCAGCCCGCCCGCCGAAGCGCCGTACCACCGGCGCGCGCCGACGTAGGCCAGTTCGGCCTCGCGGCGGCCGGTGAGGAACCGCAGTTTGACCCCGGTCGCTTTCGCGACGTCGCAGACGACCTGCTTCACGTTCGCCGCGTCTCGGATCGACGACGTGGCGAGCGGGTACACATCCTCGACACCGTGTTTGGCGGCCATGGTCTTGCCCGCCTCGACGGCGGACGAGACCGCGTCGATGCCGCGCCTGGTCAGGTTTCCGTCATCGTCGAGTTCCCTGTCGAGCCGCAGCCGTGTCTGGTGGCTCAGCACGGGATCGAGCGGTGAACCGCCCTTGGCCAGTACCACCAGCCGTGCACTGAACGACCCGACATCCAGGACCGCGGCGGACGGCTCGCCGATCTGCTTGCGCACGCGAGGCACCTCACCTTCGTCGCGAACGTATTCCCCCGAGGTCTCGCTTCCACTCCTGATAATGGCGGATTTTCCGGCCGTTCAGGCGTGGTTTACGTTGTCTTTCCACCGGAAGCCCGGTTTTTGACCACGATGGGGGTACACCGGCGCAGGTCAAGTATACCGTATCGATACAGGTGAGAGGTTCGACTCCTTCGCGTGGCTAACCAACGAGTTCGCGAAGCTTCGAAACCTGGGCGACGCGGGCCTCGCGGCCGGGCAGCATCGGGTTGACCACGAGCGTGGTCGCGCCGGCCTCACGGAAGGCGGCCAGCCGCTCCTTGACGTACCCCTCGGGACCGATCAGCGAGATCGCCTTGATCAGCTCCTTCGGCACCGCCGCGGCGGCTTCGTCCTTCTTGCCGTCCAGGTACAGATCCTGGATGAGCTTGGCTTCGGCTTCGTAGCCGTACCGCTGAGCGAGACTGTTGTAGAAGTTCTTGCCGCGGGCACCCATGCCGCCGATGTACAGCGCCAGCATGCCGCGCAGGTGGTCCAGCAGCCCGTCGACGTCGTCCCCGATCGCCAGCGCGGTGCCGACGAAGGTGTCCAGCTCACCCAGTGACGGGTCGCGCTTCGCCTTGCCCTCGGCCAGCGACGCGCCCCAGACCTCGGAGGCCTTCTCGGGGTGGAAGAAGATCGGCTCCCAGCCCTCGGCGAGTTCGGCGGTGAGCGCGACGTTCTTCGGGCCGATCGAGGCCAGCAGGATCGGGATCCGCTCGCGCACCGGGTGGTTGATCAGCTTCAGCGGTTTGCCGAGGCCCGTGCCCTGCTCCGGCGGCAGCGGGATCGTGTAGTGCGTGCCGGAGTGCACGACCTTCTCCCGCCGCCACACCTGACGGCAGATGTCGATGATCTCGCGGGTGCGGCCGAGCGGCGCGTCGTACTTCACGCCGTGGAAACCCTCGATGACCTGCGGGCCGGACGCGCCGATGCCGAGGGTGAACCGGCCGTCGGAGACGAAGTCGAGCCCGGCGGCGGTCATCGCGGTCAGCGTCGGCGTGCGCGTGTAGATCTGGAAGATGCCGGAGGCGATCTGGACCCGCTCGGTCTTCGCCGCGACGTAGCCGAGCTGGCTGACCGCGTCGAACGAGTAGGCCTCGGGGACGAAGACGATGTCCAGTCCGGCCTTCTCCAGCTCGACGATGTCCGCCACGCTCTCGGCGAAGCCACCTGCGTAGTTGATCGCGGTCCCGATCCTCATCGGCATCTCCTCACAAGTTACTGAGCGTTCGCTTAGCGATAGTATGCCCGGTGCAGGGTCGCCGCGAACTCGAGGACGATGCCGCCGTCTTCGTGCATCCGCCGCGCTCCCTCGAGGAACCGGCGGCGGAACTCCGCGCCGCGCTCGGGCGGCAGCGCCGGGACCATTTCGGCGAGGCCTCGCGGCATCATCCAGTCCCACAGCGCGTCCGGACCGGACAGTGGTTTTGGCAGCTCGACGGTCTCCCGCGTCAGGTCCACGAAACCGGCTTCGCCAAGCAAGGCGTCGAGCCGGTCGTGAGTCAGCGGCCCGCGCCGCGCGTCCTGCGGTTCGGCGGCGCCGCCGGGCGCGAAGAACTCCACGCTCAGGTCCTGGAACCACGCCAGCCTGCCGACGGACTGACGTTCGAGGGACAGCGCGACGGCTCCTCCCGGCACCAATACCCGCCGGAACTCGGTGAGCGCACCCAGCGGATCGTCGAGGACCTGCATCACGAACCCGGCGGTGACCAGGTCGAACGACCCGTCCGCGAACCCCGTCCGGTAGAGATCCCCTTCGCTCGCGGAGATCTCCGGATGCTCTTCGGCCAGCCGTCGCATCATCAGCGGTGACGCGTCGATGGCGGTGACGGCGCAGCCCTTGGCCAGCGCCGCGCGCGCGACCGCCCCGCGCCCGGCCCCGGCGTCCAGAAGCCGGGCGCCGGGCGCCGGATCCGCGAACTCGACGAGGTCCCTCCCCACATCGGCGACGTAGAAGAAGATGTCCTCGTAGCGGTCGACGAGCTGGTCGTACTTGGCCTTCGCCTGGGCTGCGGTCACCATCGGGCGAGGGTAATGACGGCCTGACTCGTCGAGATACCGCTGACTGTGTGCGGTCAGCTCACTGCGCGGCCACCCAGGCCTTCACCACGTCGTCCAGCACCCGCAGCGGCAGGATCCCGTTGCTCAGCACGACCTCGTGGAAGCCCTTGATGTCGAAGCGGTCGCCGAGGGCGGCCTCGGCCTCGGCGCGGATCCGCTCGATCTCCAGCCGTCCCACCATGTACGACAGCGCCTGTCCAGGGAACGCGGCGTAGCGGTCGATCTCGGCCTCGATCTCCACCTTGGCCATCGGCGTGTTCTCGGCGAGGTAGTCGACGGCCTGCTGACGGCTCCAGCCGAGCGCGTGCATCCCGGTGTCGACCACCAGGCGACCGGCGCGCATCGAGTCCTGGGTGAGCATGCCGAACTTCGTCAGATCGCTGGAGTACAGGCCCATCTCGTCGGCGAGGCGCTCCGCGTAGAGACCCCAGCCCTCGACGTAGGCGTTGACGTCGGCGTGACCGCGCAGCATCGGCAGGCCCTTGAGCTTGTGCGCGATGCAGATCTGGAAGTGGTGCCCCGGAACGGCTTCGTGGAAGGCGATCGCCTCGCTCGTGTGCTTCGGGCGCAGCTCGGCCTCGTAGGTGTTCGCGTAGTAGGCGCCCGGCCGCGCACCATCGAGCGACGGCTCGATGTAGTACGCGAGCGTGCCACCGGGAGCCTCGGCCGGCGGGACCGGCTCGACCTGGCACTGCTCCTCGGGAATGGTCGAGAACCACTGCGGGGCAACGGCTTCGGCGCGGGCGATGGTGTCGCGCGCGGCTTGGAGCAGCTCGTCGCCGTCTCGCCAGCGAAGAGCCGGGTCGGTGCGGAGCCGCTCGAAGATCTCGCCGAGATCCTTGGTACCGAAGATCTTCTCGCCCAGTTCGCGGTACTGGTCGGCCAGCTTCGCGATCATGTCGAGGCCGGTGTCGTGCAGATCCTGAGCGGTGCGCCTGGTGGAGGTGTGCGCCCGGATCAGCGCGGCGTACTTTTCCTGCCCGCCGGGAAGCGCGCACAAGCCCGGCTCCTCCTCGGGCTTCGCCACGGGACGCAGCTCGGTGGCGAGGAAGTCGCGGTACCGGACGTAAGCGGGGCGGACGACCTCGGCCAGCAGGCGGTCCCGTTCGGCTTCGTAGCCCTCCACGGAAACGGACGCGGTGAGCGCCAGCGGGTCACCCGCCTCGTCACCGAGATAGCGCTCCACGTAGGCGATTCCGCTTTCGACGAGGAAACCGGGCGGGACCAGCCCGTCGGCCGCCGCCGCGCGCTGGCGCACGATGAGGGCGTCCAGGTAGCCGCCGATCCCGTCCAGCCGCCGCAGATAGCCCCGGACCCTTTCCTCGTCGTTCAGCGTCAGCACCGCGAGCTCGTTGAGCAGGAACAGCGCGGGCGAGGCGAGGCCGTCGCTGACCGAGAACTCGGAGGCACGGGCGTCGGTCGCGTCGACCATCGCCTCCGCCTGCTGGATCACGACCTCGCGGGTGACCGCCTCGACCGGGGAAAGACCTTCGGTGCCAAGGGCTTTGGCCCGCTCGGCGATGGCGACCGCCGACGCGCGCCGCTCGGCGGCGGCCTCCGCGCTCGGATCCGGCATGGCACCCTCGTCACCGGGAAGCCCGAGCAGCGAACGCCACAGCGGGAGCTCTTCGAACTTGAGTTCCATCAGCTCTTCGGCGAGGCCGTTCGGGGTGTCGCCGTGTCCGGCGACCCAGTCGCGGACCACCCCGTCGAGCACCGAAAGCGGCAGCGCGCCGCCACCGAGCACGACGTCGTGGAAGGCCTTGATGTCGAACCGGCTGCCCAGCGTCAGTTCGGCTTCCGCGCGGATGCGCTGGATCTCCAGCCTCCCCACCATGTACGACAGTGCCTGACCGGGGAAGGCGATGTACCGGTCCACTTCGGACTCGATCTCGACCAGCGCCATCGGCGTGTTCTCGGTGAGGAAGTCGATGGCCTGCCGACGGCTCCAGCCCAGCGCGTGCAGCCCGGTGTCGACGACCAGGCGACCGGCGCGCATCGAATCCATGGTCAGCATGCCGAGTTTCGCGACGTCGTCGGAGTACAGGCCCATCTCGTCGGCGAGGCGCTCGGTGTAGAGACCCCAGCCCTCGGCGTAGGCGTTGAAGTCGCCGATGCGGCGCAGCACCGGGAGCTCGCTGAGTCCCTGCGCGAGGCTCAGCTGGAAGTGGTGGCCGGGGATGGCCTCGTGGAACGCCGTCGCCTCGGCCGCGTGCCGGAACCGCTCCTCCGCCTTGTGGGTGTTGGCGAAGTAGATGCCCGGCCGGGAGCCGTCGACCGCGGGCCACATGTAGTACGCGGCGGGCGCGCCGGGCGCGGATTCGGCGGGGACCGGCTCGACCGTCCACGGCTGCGGCGGGATCCGGCCGAACCAGTTCGGCGCCTCGGCTTCGGCCCTGGTGATGGCCGCGCGAGCGGAGTCGAGCAGCTCGTCGGCGCTGGACCAGCGCAGCGCCGGGTCGGTGCGGAGCTTGGTGAAGATCTCGGTGAGGTCGGTGGTGCCGAAGACGCGGGAGCCGTACTCGCGGTACTCGGCGGCGAGTTCCGCGATCACGTCGAGCCCGGTCTGGTGCAGCTCACGCGGGGTGCGGACGGTCGTGGTGTGCATTTCGGCGAGCAGGGCGTAGATGTGCTCGCCGTCGGGCAGCCAGCAGACGCCGGGTTTGTCCTCGGGGCGGCCGTGCGGCGCGATCTCGTTCGCGAGCACGTCGCGGTACTCGGCGATCGCGGGCCGGACGACGTCGCGCAGCAGAGCGGCGCGCCGGGTCTCGAAGTCGTCGTCGGGCGCGGGCTGGCGCAGCAGCGGATCGGCCGACGGCTCGGCGAGGTGCCGGTCGAGGTACGCGACGGTGGCGTCGACGAGGTACGCGACCGGGAGCAGGCCACGGGCGACGCCGTCACGATGCCGCTGCGCGGCCTGCCGCAGATATTCCGGGATCGCGGCGATCCGCCCCAGGTGCGCCTCCGCCTGCGCGCCCGTCCCGACCGACATCATCGGCAGCACGGTGAGCACCTCGGCGGCGGGCGAGATGAACAGGTCACTCACGGTGAACTCGACGAACCGCGAGTCCAGCAGCGCGATCCTCGCCCGCGCCGTCGCGATCAGGACGTCACGGGTGGTCTTCTCCTCCGCGCTCAGGCCCTCGGCGCCGAGTGCCTCGGCCCGCTCGGCGAAGTCGGCCAGCTTCGCGCGGAAAGCGTTTCCCGCCGCCTCGCTGAGATCGGTGAGCCCCGTCGACTCCGGACGGAAGCCCTGCAAAGCGGGCATGACCGGCTCGGCGTCGAAGAGGGCTTCGACGAACTCGTCGGCGAGGGCGGAGACTGCGCTCATGTGTTTCTTCCCCAGTGGTCGGTGGAGGCGGTATCCCCGACCCTAATGGAGAGCGCGACCTACCGAAGCCGGGATTTGCCGCACCGGACGGCCACTCCCGCGGCGCCGGGGGCGAGACGGTAGCGTTGCCGGTCGTGGCCGTGACCGATCCCGTGGACATCCGCCTGCTCGCCGCCCTCGCGGACCTGGGCAAGGCGGCCGTGCACGAACTCGCGGCCAAGGTGGGCATGGATCCGCGTGAGGTCGCGTACCGTCTGGTCGCCCTCTCCGGGAGCGGGTTGCCGCTGCTCGTGGGCGTGGAAAGCGACCCGAACGGCTTACGGGCCGCCATCGCGGGCTCGCCGCCCTCGTGGGCTCAGCAACCTCAGCAGCCCCCACAACCTCAGCAGCCTCAGCGACCGCCGGGGCAGTCCGGGCCGCACAACGTCCAGGGCACCCCTTCCGGGCCGTACACCGTCCAGGGGACGCCGTCGGGCCCGTACAACGTGCACGGCACGCCGTCGGGCCGCTACCCCGGTCCGCCGTCGGCCCCGGTGCGCCCGCCGATGGCGCCGCCCCAGCAGCCGCCGCCGCGTCCGCCCGCCCCGCAGCAGCAGTTCGCGCCCCCGATGGCGCCCGCGGACCCGGTGATGAGCACCTGGGGCGTTCCGCAGACCGCGTCCTGGGCCCGCGGCGACGAGCAGCAGGCCGCCGCGCCCCGGCCGGTCCCGGAGGGCAAGAAGGGCAAGACCGGCGACGTCATGGAGACCCAGGGCCTGGAGGGCGAGCAGCTCACCGTCCAGTTGCTCGAGGTCCAGGACCCGGCGGACTACCTGTTCAGCGCGGCCGGCTACTCCCTGGAGGCCGGGGAACGGTCGGTCGTGGTGCACACCGAGATCACCAACCGCGGGAACATCCCGTTCGTGTCGCTGCCGGACAATTACCTCGAACTGCTCAGCGCGGACGGCAAGCCGATCGCGAAGGCGCCGGTCTCGCTGACCTCGCGGCCGCCGCACAAGATCGGCGTCCGGCCCGGCGAGACGCTCGGCGGGCACACCGTCTACGTGCTGCCGGACGCCACCCGCGTGGTCGCCGTGCGCTGGTCGCCGCGGCCGGAACCGGACGAACGCACGCTGACCTGGTCGATCGACGACTGAGCGCGGTTCAGGTCGACCGCCGGACGACTTCTTCATGAAGTCTCCGGGCCTTCGGATCGGGAAACGTAACCAGCAGCGCAGCGGCTTCGGTCCAGTGCCTACGAGCTTCCACAGCTTCACCTGCCGCGTGCAGCGCATACGCGAGGTGGTTCAGTGAAAGTGCCAGCTGCCACCGATCGGCCTGCTCGCGATGCACGGCAACCGCCAGCCTGTGGAAATCGGCCGCTTCCGACGGCCGCCCCAACGCCATGTACGCCTCACCGGTGCAGTCCCAAGCCTGCGCTTCACGACCTCGGTCACCTTGCTGCCGCTGCAACACGGCCGCGCGTTGGGAGGCGGTAAGTGAGTCTTCGGGACGCCCCTGCAGCCGCAGAATACGACCGAGCTCGATCAACCAATAGGCTTCTCGTGCGCGGCTCGACAGTTCACGGGCTTGGGAAAGTGCTTGCTCGATCGAATGCATCGCCCCGGCCAGATCACCTTGCTCACGCTGAATCATGGCGAGGAGATACAAGGCATGCCCTTCGCTGACCCGTATTCCCTGTGCCCGGTAGCTGTCCAATGCCCACAAGACCAGCCGCCTCGCCTCCTCCAACGCGTCGCTCTCCAGCGCGACCTGAGCGAGGTTCGCCGCCGCCAGCGCCTCCCAATAGACTTCGCCCAGCTCTCTCATCACGGTCATGCTGATTTCGTAGGCATGCCGGGCCGCGATGAAATCCCTCCGTTCGAAGCAGAGAAGACCCAGTCCGTTCTGAGCGAGGGCTTCGCCGAAACGATCGCCAAGCTCGTGGCAGACCTCGAGGGTACGACCGTAGTACTGTTCACTGTCCGCAAGCCGACGCGCTCGATAGCACACCATCGCCAGGCTCTCCAGCAATTGTGCCTCAGCCGCCCGGTCCCCGAGCTTTCGCGCCTCACGCAACCCGATCTCGGAAGTGACGAACCAGTCGTCCACGGGCATGACCGCGAGGTAGGTGCCGCGTAGGACCACGGCCAGCTGCCAGGCGATCCGGGACAGCCCCGCGGCAGCGGCGGCCTGGACAGCGGCTACCAGGTTGGCGCGCTCCGTCTCAAACCAACCGAGTGCGCTTTCCTGATCGGAAAACGTCAGGGGAACCACACTCACGTCGGCCGGGACGAGCTGGACCCGAGGTTCGGCTGGGTTGACCGCAACCTGCACGGAATCCGCGGTATGCAGATACCAGTCCAAGATTCGACCCAGGACTTCGGCACGCTCCTCCGACGACTCTTCGTCCCGCGCCTGATCGGTCGCATAGGTACGCAAGAGGTCATGGAACTGGTACCGATCAGACCCACTCTGTTCGACAAGGTGCACTCCGGCGAGAATGTCCAGCTGCTGTTTGGCCTGCCCACCACGAATGCCCGCCAATGCCGCTGCGGCCTCCGCGCTGAACTCCGGTCCGGGATGCAGACCCAGCAACCGGAACAGTCGAGCGGAATCCGCGGTCAAAGCTCGATACGACCAGGCGAACGCGGTGCGAACCGCGTCGCTCTCCTCGTCGTCACCTGTGGACAGGGCATCCCAGAGTCCGGACTCGTCGCGCAGATCCTCGACCAATTCACCGAGCGGTATCCGATGACGACGAACAGCGCGTTCCGCCGCGATGCGCAGAGCCAGGGGAAGCCGCGCGCACAACCGGGCCAGTTCGAAAAGTTCGACCTCGTTGTCCTCTGCCCGGTAGCCCGCGGTCACCGCACGCAACAAAGCGACGGCTTGCTCTGCGGTCAGGACATCGAGGCTCACCCGATGCGCACCATCGCGCACGAACAGCCCCGAAAGGCGGCTGCGGCTCGTCACCACCACCAAACAGCCGACCGTTCCGGGCAACAACGGGCGCACTTGCCCTACCGTCGCAGCGTTGTCAAGGAAAACCAGCATGCGCCGGTCCGCCAGCAGGGACCGGAACATCGCGGCCATTTCATCGAGCTCGGACGGGATCGCGGTCGGCGGAACGTCGAGTGACCGCAGAAATCGATCGAGTACCTGCGTTGCCGTGACCGGTAGCCCCGGATCATATCCACGCATGTTCGCGTACAGCTGCCCGTCCGGAAATCTGTCGCGCACCCGGTGCGCCCAATGCAGGGCCAAAGAGGTCTTGCCGACCCCTGCTGTACCGACGACCATTGAGACCGCGATGGCCTCACCATCCACGAGAACGCTGTCGAGACGTTCGAGCTCAGCGGCGCGATTCACGAATCCACGCACATCGCCTGGCAGCTGTCGCGGGACTCGACTCGAGGCCTGAGGCGTCCCGTGGAAGTGGACGTCACCGTGAATTGCGCCCGCCTGGACCACGTCGCTCGCTGTTCCGGACAGCTCCGAATGAGTACCCGCATTTCGCGGATACTCATCCTGCTCATCCGAACTCGTCACACCCGTCCCGGCGGTGGCAAATGCGCAATTTCCCGATCGAAGTAACTGATCAAGTCCTCGCCTTTTTCGTATATTTTCTCAATGAAGTCGTTACATTTCAGCATTGTCTCGACACCATCGTACCGGATTCCACCGTTCGGTGTTCCACTCTCTTCATAGAGAATTTCGTAGACCACATCCGGCCCCACCGTCAGCAGCTCAGGAAGCAAGCCGTCTTGTTCATATTCGACAACAGCTTCCGAGCCAACGACGCGAATTTTCTCTCCACTCTCAGCACTCATTTTCAGGGAATACAGTTCCCAGTGAACATATGGCGTGAGCGGCCGTTCAATGACTCGCAAACGAAACAGGTCGATGCCGCGATCAGCCGCTTCCCGGAAGAGTTTTTCGTGCGCAGGGCGCAGTTCAGCCGTCAGCCGGAGGGCTTCGTCCCAGTCACCGCGAGCGAACGCTTCCCATCGAGCGTGACCAGGTTGCCGGAAGTCTTGCCTCCGCTCAAGCTTCCACGACGACTGACTCGGCGAACGGTCGAATCTTTCATTGTAGTCGACATTATAGGCATCCTGCGTCAAACGAACTCCCGGCGCCGCACCGAGAAAATCAAGCATCAGGAATGTCCGCCTTCGCCGCGATGAGCGTCGCCCTGGGGATTACAACCAGGTCCTCGTCACTCCCCAACGACACACCATTCGGCAGCCTTGCAGAGTATGCCGATGTCAAGTTTCGTCCGATCACGGCGACATCACCATTGTCCAGTTCCCAAATATCTGGGCAATTATTCCGGATGTCCGACTTGTCCAGTTCTTTCGCCGATTTGCCCAGCCGCCGCGCGAACGCGGCCGCAGGATCCGCTTCCCAAGGTCGAGTCATGCCGTCCCTCCAAGCCCTCGCTGGCGCCACTCAAGGTAGCAGCCTGTTCACTGTCCGATCAATCGCTGTCCGATCGATGGCAGCCAAGCAAGCACAAAAGATCACAAGCATCTCAACGAGGCGGAAGGACTCAGTTCTCGTCCTGCAGGATCCGCAATGCGTTCGCCAGATCGTCCGGGTACTCGGACTCGAACTCGACCCAGCGCCCGTCGGACGGATGCGCGAAACCGAGCGTCTTGGCGTGCAGCCACTGCCGGGAAAGCCCGAGCTTCCGCGCGAGCACCGGGTCGGCGCCGTAGGTCAGGTCGCCGACGCACGGGTGCTTGAGCGCCGAGAAGTGCACGCGGATCTGGTGGGTGCGGCCGGTCTCCAGCTTGATCTTGGCCAGTGACGCGGCACGGAAGGCCTCGACGACCTCGTAATGCGTGACGCTGGGCCGCCCGCCCTGGACGACGGCGAATTTGTAGTCGTGCCGGGGGTGCCGGTCGATGGGCGCGTCGATGGTGCCGCGCGTCGGATCGGGATGGCCCTGGACGATGGCGTGGTAGCCCTTGTCGACGGTGCGTTCCTTGAACGCCCGCTTCAGCACGGTGTACGCGTGCTCGCTCTTGGCCACGACCATCACGCCGGTGGTGCCGGCGTCCAGCCGGTGGACGACGCCCTGGCGTTCGGCCGCTCCCGAGGTCGCGATCCGCAGCCCGGCGGCGGCGAGCCCGCCGACGACGGTCGGCCCGGTCCAGCCGGGGCTCGGGTGCACGGCGACGCCGACCGGCTTCGAGATCACCACGATGTCGTCGTCGTCGTGCAGGATCTGCATGCCCTCGACATGCTCCGCGACGACCTCGATGGCCGAGGCCGGGTCGGGCAGCGTCACTTCGAGCAGCCCGCCTGCGGACAGCCGGTCCGACTTCCCGGCGGGCCTGCCGTCGAGGAAGATCTCGCCGGATTCGGCCAGCTCCGCCACGACAGTGCGGGAGAGTCCCAGTAGTTTCGCCAGTCCCGCGTCGACGCGCATGCCGTCGAGCCCGTCGGGAACGGGCAACATCCGCGCGCTCATTCGCTTGCCGCCTTCTTCTTGTCCTTTGTAGACGATCCGTCGTAGTCCTTGCCCAGCAAGGAGAGGATCACGATGAGCACACCGCCGACGCAGATCGCGGAGTCGGCGACGTTGAAGATCGCCCAGCCCTGCCCGTTCGGCGCGAACGCGGAGATCATGTCGACCACGTGCCCCTGCAGCGGGCCGGGGGCGCGGAAGATCCGGTCGGTCAGGTTGCCGAGCGCGCCTGCCAGCACCAGGCCGAGGCCGATCGCCCAGCCGACCGAGCGCAGCCGCCGGGCCAGCCAGATGATGGCGACCACGACGGCGACCGCGACCAGCGCGAGCACCCAGGTCAGCCCGGTCGCCATCGAGAAGGCGGCACCGGGGTTGCGCACCAGCTGGAAGTACACCAGCCCGCCGAGGAACTCGACCGGCCGCTTGCCCTCCAGCGTCGACACCGCGATCTGCTTGGTGAGGAGGTCGATCCCCCACAGCACCGCGGCGACGACGAACACGACGACGACGCGCTTCTTGGGCAGCGGCGGCGCCGGTGGCGCGGTTTCGGGCTCTGTGCTCACACCCCCATTGTCCACTGAGCTTGCTCAGGCCTCCTCGGCGGCCGCCTTCGGCCTGCTCAGCAGTGCCGCGAACGCCCCGGCGAGCGCGACCAGCGACGACAGCAGCAACGCGAGCTGTCCTTGGGCGAGCACGACCGCGCAGAGCACGTAGGCCGCGGTGACGACCAGCACGAGCACGCTGCTCTCCAGCCAGGCGAGCAGGGCAAGGCCCACCGTGAGGAGGACCGCGGTCCGCACGTCACCGGGCATGTCGAGCTTCGCCAGGCCACTCAGATCCGCCAGCGCGATGATGGCCAGCCCGCCGACGACGGTCACGAGGACCACCCACCACGGCACGACTCTCCCCTCGCGCCTCATCCGCAGCGTGTAGTACAGCGCGGTACCGGCGTAGATCACGAACACGGCGAAGAACCAGGCGTCCATCCGGCCGACGTCGCCGAACGCGACGGCTATGGCGGTGTTGCTTTCCCGGCTCATCTCCACGCCGGGGCCGACGCCGTACAGCCCGCCGGTCCCGTAAGGCGCATAACCGGCCCGGCCCTCGTACCGGCCCGTGCCGACGGATGAAGCCACCACCGCCAGTTGGGCGAATCCCAGTAGTGCCAGCGGAAACCAGTAACGCGGTCGCTCATTCCCCATGCGGGACGAGGGTAGTGGGTCAGGCGCAGAACGGGGGAAGCTCCCGCGGGTCGTTCTCCGGAACCCAGCGGCCTTCCGGCTTTTCGTACTGCCAGCGCGCGCCGCGGGCGACGATCTGGCGCAGTGCCAGGACGACCCGGTCCACGTGTTCGGTGGTGCTGCCGAGGCCGAGGCTGACCCGCACGGCCTGCTGGCCTGTCGAACCGGCGGCGGAGATCAGCCGTTTGGTCGCGACATGCGCGCAGAACGCGCCGTCCCGGACGCCGATGCCGTACTCCGCGGACAGCACCGCGGCGAGCCAGCCGGGGTCGAAGCCGTCGACGACGAAGCTGAGCGTGCCGACCCGGTCGACCGGCGCGTCGAACAGCCGCAGCTCGGCGAATCCGGGGATACCGGCGAGACCGCGACGCAGCCGCGCCAGGAGTTCGTCCTCGTGGGCGACGATCGCGTCCCAGTTCGCGGCCAGCGTCTCGCAGGCGACACCGAGCGCGTAGACGCCGACGGTGTTGGGGGAACCGGCTTCGTGCCGCTCGGCACCGGCGTTCCAGACCACGCCGAGCTCTTCGGAGTCTCGGGTGACGAGCTTCGTCGCGCCACCACCGGCGAGGTACGGCTGGGCGGCGCGCAGCCAGTCGGCGCGGCCGATCAGCGCGCCGGCACCGAAGGGCGCGTACAGCTTGTGGCCCGAGATCGCGACGTAGTCGACGTCCAGTTTGCGCACGGAGATCTTGCGGTGCGGTGCGAGCTGCGCCGCGTCGAGCGCGATCCGGGCGCCGTGCCGCCGGGCGACGGCGGCGATCTCCTTGACCGGCAACAGTTCCCCGGTCACGTTGGACGCGCCGGTGATGACGACCAGCCGCGGTCCCTGCGGGCAGTCCGCGAGTGCTTCGTCCACAGCGGACACCGCGGCGAGGCGGGTGCGCGGGGTCTGGATCCGGCGGACGTTCGGACCCTTCCACGGCAGCAGCGCGGCGTGGTGGTCGGTGTCGAACACGACGACCGACGTGTGCTTCGGCAGGCTGCGGGCGAGAAGGTTGAAGGAATCGGTGGTGTTGCGGGTGAACACGACGGTGTCGGTCGACCGCGCGTCGACGAAGTCCCGCAGGATTCCGCGCGTGCGCTCGTAAAGCTTGGTGGAGATCTGCGAGGCGAATCCGGCGCCGCGGTGGACGCTGGCGTACCAGGGCAGGAATTCGTCGACCGCGTCGCGCACCTTGTCCAGACAGGGAGCGCTCGCCGCGTGATCGAGGTTGGCGTAGCCGATGTCGCCGCCGGTGACCAGCGGAACCCGCAGATCGGCGCACGCCACCGTCGGAATTTCTTGCGACACAATGGTTTCCGCGACAGCGGCGGGGGTGCTGGTGCGTTCGAGAGCGAGAGTCATCGTCATCCTCCGGGCCAGGGGACCCGACGAGGATCCCGCGCTTGCCCGTCGCACCGCGCGACAGGCCAGGTCCTCACCCGGGGCACCCCACCGCGGAAGGAGGGTTGCCGGTCAGCTAGCCGGGGCTTGACGCTGACACTCGTGACCTACGAACGAAGTTAGCGGATGGACCGGCGATCGAGCCACCCCTTGTCCGGATGTTGAGACGCCGGTCACGCATCGCGCAACCGAGGAGAACCGTTGCCCGGCGCCGCGCCGCGCCAGGCAACGGGAGGTCAGACGCGGAATCGGCCCGGCAACGGGACGATCGAACGCGAAGAGACCTCGGTCGCGGTACCGGAGTACTGATCGGTGCCCGCGGTGAACTGCCAGCCGCCGAAGGTCTTGCCGTCGACAGCCTCGCCATGCGCCTCGGCGACCTTCGTCGAGACCTCGTCGTAGGACAGGCCGTTCCAGTTGCCCGCGTCGACGCCGAAGTCGCGCGAGTCGCCGCCCTTGGCGGTGGCCGCGGGCAGGGTCCACAGGGTGAAGTGCACGTGGGCGCCGGTGCTGCTGCCGCCGCAGGGCAGCGCGTTGCCGGTCCGGCCGAGAGCGTCGCCGGGGGCGACCTGCTGGCCGTCGGTGACCGAAATGCGCTCCATGTGGTAGTAGCCGGTCCGCCAGCCGCCGTCGTGGTCGACGGTCACCCAGTCGCCGCCGTCGCAGTGCTGGATCCGGACCGTGCCCGCCAGCGGAGCGCGGACGGTCTTGTCGCCGGGGCTGAAGTCGATGGCGTTCTTCACGCCGGAGTTCCCGTTGTCCGAGTGGATCCCCGCCGAGTAGACCGACTGGCCCGCGTCGAAGGGCAGCCCGAACGCGGGGAACGCGCCGGCCGCCGACGCCGCCGGTGCGGCGAGAACCACCCCGACGAGTGCGGCCGCCACACCCAGACCGGCGAACCGCGCAGGAAGTTTCGTCACCTTGCGTACTCCTTACCCCGTGACACTCACCCATTCGATGGAGTCGATTGCCGGGAAAGTAATCCAAAAGGAGTACAAAAGGGAAGAATTTTCTGAGATCAACCGACGAACAGCTGGTGCCGGTTCGTGACCTACTGGCCGGATTCGCCCTTCCACCTGGCGAGGCGTCCGGCGCGGTCGACGGCACGGAGCCGTCGTTCGGCCGTGTCACGGGCGTCGGAGGTGGTCACGACGAGTAACTGGTCGCGTTCCTGGAGCCGGGTGTTCTTGTTGGGCGTGAAGCCGGTGCCGTCGCGGACGAGGAGGCTGATCGTCGCCCCCACCGGCAGCCGCAGTTCGGCCAGGTAGACGCCGTGCATCTTCGATCCGGCGTTGATGCGGACCTGCAGGAGTTCCGCGCCCATCTCGTCGAGGGGCGCCGAGTCGACGTCGATCTCGTGCGCTTCGGAATGCTGAGCCAGTCCGAGCACCCTCGCGAGCGGCGTCAGCGTCGCCCCTTGGAGCAACGTCAGCACGATGACCAGCACGAACACCGCGTCGACCAGCTCCTGGGCGCCGGGCACCCCGGACGACAGCGGGATGAGCGCGAGCACGATCGGGACCGCCCCGCGCAACCCGGCCCAGGACAGGAACACCTGTTCTCGCCAGGGGATCTTGAACGGCAGCGCCGACAGCACCACCGAGAGCGGCCGGGCGAGCAACAGCACCACCGCGCCCGCGACCAGGCCCTGGACCAGGCTTTCGAAGATCCTGCCCGGCGAGGCGAACAGGCCGAGCAGCACGAACAGCCCGATCTGCGCGAGCCAGCCGAGCCCTTCGGCGAAGGACAGGGTGTCCGACCGGTGCGGCAGCTTCGAGTTCCCCAGCACCAGTGCCGCGACGTAGGTGGCGAGCAGGCCCGACGCGTGGGCGAGCTGCCCGCTCGAATACGCCACGACGCAGACCGCCATCGTGGCCAGCGGGTACAGACCGGTCGCCGGGAGCGCGGCCCGTCTCAGCGCCTGCGCCCCGATCCAGCCGAACGCCAGGCCGATCACCAGCCCGGCCGCGAGTTCGTAGACCACGAGCAGCGGCAGCGACCAGTCCACCGTCGTGCCCTCGGCGAGCACGACGACGGCGATGTAGGCCGGGGCGTCGTTGATCCCCGACTCGATCTCCAGCGCACCGACGAGCCGTTTCCCGATACCCGCCGATCTCAGCACCGAGAAGACCGCGGCGGCGTCGGTCGAGGCCAGCACCGCGCCCCAGAGCAACGCCATCCGCCAGTCCAGGTCCAGCAACCAGTGCAGGGCGGCGCCGGTGACCGCGATGCTCACCGCCACGGCCACTGTGGACAGTGCGATCCCGATGCCCAGCGAGGGTTTCACGGCCGTCCACCGGGTGGTGAGGCCACCTTCGGAGAGGATCATCACCAGTGCGGCGAGGCCGAGGGACTGGGTGAGCTCGGGGTTGTCGTAGTGGATGCCGAACCCGGCTTCGCCGAGCAGGACCCCCATCCCCAAGTACAGCAGCAGCGAGGGAAGGCCGACCTTGATCGACACCCGGACGGCGATCACCGCGACGAGCAGGACCGCACCACCGGTGCCGAGGACGAGCGGGAGCTGCTCCATGTCGCCTCCCGTCCGGTCGCCGTGAGGGCTCCAGAATAGTGAGGCGGTGATCGTCACTCGATCGTGTACCGGTCGAAAACCGTCCGGATAGCCTGTGTTACAGACTGTCCTTTACGGACTGCGCAGGGCCGCCAGGTCGACACCGAGGTCCGCGAACGGTTTCTCGGCCGCGGGCAGGACTTTCACCGCGCGGTTGCCCTCACGGGACAACCAGCCGGCGCTCACTCCGTGAGACAGTAACGCCGCGGGGACGCGGCCCGCCAAATGATCACGGCGCACTGTCCAATCGAGACAGTCGCGCAACATCGGGCGGCGGCTCTCGGCGATCTCCACGCCGAGAGCGCCGAACACCTCACGGCCGCGGCCGGTCAGGGCCAGGCCGTCGGCCTCGGCGATCAGCCCGGTAGAGAGCATCCCGTCCCGCAGCGCAACGGCGACCGTCCCGGCGAGGTGGTCGTAGCAGGTCCGGGCGAACTCGAGCCGCTTCACCCGCACCGACGAGCGCAAACCCTTCACCGGACGGTGTTCGGCGTGCTGCGCCAGATGCTCGATCAGCTCCGCCACACGGGGGTCGGCGATCCGGACGTAACTGTGCCGCCCCTGTTTGACCCGGACCACGAACCCGGCCTCGGTCAGCTTCGTCACGTGCTCGCTCGCCGTCGACGCCGCCACCTTGGCCGCCCCGGCCAGCTCGGTCACCGTCCAGGCACGTCCGTCGAGCAGCGCGAGGCACATCGACGCTCGGCTCGGATCGGCGAGCACGGCCGCGACCTCGGCCAGGGCGATCGTTTCCATGCGTTCACCGTAGAAGACCCACGATTCGGCGAGGGCCGAACCGTCAGCCCGCCAGGAACTTGGCCGCCAGTCCGACCGCGGGTCCGGAGTCGTTGGAACCTTCGAGCAGGACGGCGAAAGCGACGTCCCCGCGATAGCCGACGAACCAGCCGTTGGCGTCGGCGCCCGAACCGAACTGCGCTGTCCCTGTCTTGCCGAAGACGGTGCCGCTGCTCTTCAGCGCCTTCGCGGTCCCCGTCGTGCAGACCTCGCGCATCATCGCCCGGACCTGGTTCAGCACCCCGGCGGGCGGGGCCTGGTAACCGGCGTTGACCTTGGTCTCCAGCCCCTGCCACAGCTTCGGCACCACCGGCTTCCCGGTGGCGACCGTGGCCGCCATCAGCGCCGCGCCCAGCGGGCTGACCTGTACCCTTCCCTGTCCGATGCCGGCCTCGACCTTCTCGTCGCCGCTGCTGGACGGCTCCACCTTCCCGGTTTCAGTGGCCAAACCGGGGATCTCGAAGTCCGCGTTGAGGCCGAGCTGCGTCGCCGCCTTCGCGAGGCCGTCCGCGGGCAACTGCCCGGCGAGCCGCCCGAAGGTCGTGTTGCACGACGCGGCGAACGCGGTCTTCAGCGAAACGGTCCCCAGGTCGAACCCGTTCTCGTTCTTGAGCGTGCGTGTCCCGATCTGCTCACTGCCGGGGCAGGCCACCGGCGTGTCGGCGGAGACCCCGCCCTGCTGCAACGCCGCGGTCGCGGTGGCGATCTTGAAGGCCGAGCCCGGCGAGTACAGGCCGCTGAGTGCCTTCGGCTGGTTGCCTGCCGCGCCGTTCTGCGCGACCGCCAGGAGTTCGCCCGAGGTCTTCATCGCGACGATGATCGCCGACCCCTTGAAACCGTCGACGGCTTTCTGCGCGGCGGTCTGCGATGCCACGCTCAACGTCGAGACCAGCGGCTTGTCGGTCTCGGTGGCCTGCCCGAAGAGGGTTTCGACCGGTTTGCCGGACGCGTCGACCCGCGAAACGGTGACCGTGGCCGGGGTCCCGGTGCCGCCGTTCTGCTCGGACGCGACCTTGGACAGCGCACCCTGCAGGAGCGGCGCGACACCGGCCGCGTCACCGCCGACGAGGGCTTTTCCGTCCCTGTCGGCCACGGCCGGCTTGGCCGTGGCGCGGGCGAGGGAGAGCTGCTGACCGCCTTCGAGCTTCGGGTGGATCACCGACATCGCCCAGCGGACCACCCATTTCCCGGCGTTGCGGACCAGTTCCAGCTTGCCTTCGTACCGCCAGACGCTGTTGCCGGGGAAGCTCCACGCGGCGTGGAAGGTGGCCGACGTCGTGGTCGCGTCCCCCGCCGTGGTCGGGACCTCGCCCAAGGTCGTCTTGACCGGCGCCGAGCCGAGCGCGCCGCGCGTCGCGGACAGGGCGGCGGTGGCCGCCGCCGGGTCGTCGACCGGCGCACCGGTCAGGTCCCCGGTGTCGAACCGCTGCAGGAACCGGGCCGCGACCTGGGCGGGGCTGCCGTACGCGCTCTCGGTGGGCTCCCCCGGTCCGCCGGAGGCCGCGGGCGCCCGATCCTCCCTGGCCAGCAGCACCACCGCGGCCACCACGACGGCGACGACCGCCAGCGCGGCGCCGATCAGGATCCCTCTTTTCCGGGCAGGACTCATGAACTCGCTCTCCCCCAGTACGGCGCGCACCCCTCGCGCGCGCCCCCGTGCGTCAGCCTGCCGATTGCTCACCAGCAAGGCGGCACGGGGGCGAGAAAGCGACTGTTCCGAATCCGTTTCGTGATCCCGGCGACCGGGACCGCGGTCAGGCCTTGGCGACCGCCACGGTCACCTTGGTGCCCTCCCCGACCGTCCCGGCCGAGCCGTCGGCGACGTCGCCATAGGCCACCGAAGTCGCCAGCGTCTCCGAAGCGATGAACTCCTCGTGCGTCTTCGCGGCCGTGACCACGTCTTCCGGCGCGTCGACCGTCAGCGCGATCCGGTCGGCGACGTCCAGCCCGGCGTCACGGCGGGCCTGCTGCACGACCCGGACCAGGTCGCGAGCCAGTCCCTCGGCCGCCAGCTCGTCGGTCACCTCGGTGTCGAGCAGCACCAGTCCGGCACCGCCGGGCAGTTCCGCGGCCGCGCCACCGCCCTTGGCGACCAGACGCCGGTCGTACTCGCCTTCGACGAGCTCGATCCCGGCGGCCACGACGGCGCCGCTCTCCGACGTCGTCCACTCGCCCGCCTTGACGGCCTTGATCACCGTCTGGACGTCCTTGCCCAGCCGCGGCCCGGCGGCGCGGGCGTTCACCGCGACCTCGAAACCGCCGTGGGCGGCGACGTCCGCGGTCAGCTCGACGGACTTGACGTTGACCTCGTCGCGCAGGATGTCGGTGAACTCGCGCAGCGAGTCGGCCTCGTGCGCGGCGACGACCAGCTTGGCCAGCGGCAGCCGCACCCGCAGCTTGTTCGCCTTCCGCAGCGAAAGCGCCGACGACGCAACCTGGCGCACCCGGTCCATCGCCGTCACCAGCGCCGCGTCGGCCGGCAGGTCGAGCGCGTTCGGCCAGTCGGCCAGGTGCACCGAACGGCCGCCGGTCAGCCCGCGCCAGACGACCTCGGTGGTCAGCGGCAGCAGCGGCGCCACCACCCGCGACGTCACCTCGAGCACGGTGTGCAGGGTGTCGATCGCGTCCTGCTCGCCCGCCCAGAACCGGTCGCGCGACCGGCGCACGTACCAGTTCGTCAGCACTTCGAGGAAGTCACGGACGGTCGAACAGGCACCGGCGACGTCGTAGGTGTCGAGCGCGTGCTCGACGTCGGTCACCAGTTCGTGCGTCTTCGCCAGTACGTACCGGTCGAGGACATGCTTCGAATCCGTGCGCCACTTGCCTTCCACGCCCTCGGCGTTCGCGTAGAGCGCGAGGAAGTAGTACGAGTTCCACAGCGGCAGCACGGCCTGGCGGACGGCGTCGCGGATGCCCTTGTCGGTGACGACCAGGTTCCCGCCGCGCAGGATCGGGCTCGCCATCAGGTACCAGCGCATCGCGTCGGAACCGTCGCGGTCGAAGACCTCGTTGACGTCCGGGTAGTTGCGCAGCGACTTGGACATCTTCTGGCCGTCCGAGCCGAGCACGATCCCGTGCGAGACGCAGGTGCGGAACGCGGGCCGGTCGAAAAGCGCGGTCGCCAGCACGTGCAGCAGGTAGAACCAGCCGCGTGTCTGCCCGATGTACTCGACGATGAAGTCGCCGGGGTAGTGATGCTCGAACCACTCGGTGTTCTCGAACGGGTAGTGCACCTGGGCGTAGGGCATCGAGCCCGAGTCGAACCAGACGTCGAACACGTCCTCGATCCGGCGCATGGTGGACTTCCCGGTCGGGTCGTCCGGGTTGGGCCGGGTCAGCTCGTCGATGAAGGGCCGGTGCAGGTTCTCCAGGCGGACACCGAAGTCGCGCTCGAGTTCGTCGAGCGAGCCGTAGACGTCCGTGCGCGGGTACGCCGGGTCGTCCGACTGCCACACCGGGATCGGCGTGCCGAAGTACCGGTTGCGGGAGACCGACCAGTCGCGGGCGTTCTCCAGCCACTTGCCGAACTGGCCGTCCTTGACGTTCTCCGGGTACCAGGTGATCTGCTGGTTCAGCTCGATCATCCGGTCCTTGAACTCGGTCACCGCGACGAACCACGACGAGACGGCGCGGTAGATCAGCGGGTTCCGGCAGCGCCAGCAGTGCGGGTACGGGTGCTCGTAGGTCTCGTGGCGCAGCAGTACCGCGCCCTGACGGCCGGCGGAACCGGTGCCGTTCTTGAGGTCCTTGATGATGTTCGGGTTGGCGTCGAACACCTGCTGTCCCGCGTAGTCCGGGACGGTCGCGTCGAACTTGCCCTGCGCGTCGACCGGGGTGACCGGGACGATGCCCACCGCGTCGGTGACGGCCTTGTCCTCTTCACCGTAGGCGGGCGCGATGTGGACGACACCGGTGCCGTCCTCGGTGGTGACGTAGTCCGCGGACAGCACGCGGTGCGCGTTCTCGTGTCCGGCGAAGTACGGGAACGGTGGGGCGTAACGGGTTCCGAGCAGTTCGGTGCCGGTGTAGTGCCCGACGACCGTCGGCTCCTCACCGAGCTCGCGAGCGTACGAGGCGACGCGCGCCTCGGCGAGCAGGAACCGCTTGCCCTCTTGCGCCTCGGACTCCACCACGACGTAGCGGACGTCGGGGTGCACCGCGGTCGCGAGGTTGGACGGCAGCGTCCACGGGGTCGTGGTCCAGATCAGCAGGTAGGTGCCGTCGAGCTCGTTGTCGTTGCCCTCCAAGCGGAAACCGACCGTCACGGCCGGGTCCTGACGGCTGGCGTAGACGTCGTCGTCCATGCGCAGCTCGTGGTTGGACAGCGGGGTCTCGTCGCGCCAGCAGTAGGGCAGGACGCGGTAGCCCTCGTAGACCAGGCCCTTGTCCCACAGCTGCTTGAACGCCCAGAGGACCGACTCCATGTAGGACAGGTCGAGCGTCTTGTAGTCGTTGTCGAAGTCGACCCAGCGGGCCTGGCGGGTGACGTAGTCCTGCCATTCGCCGGTGTAGCGCAGCACGGACTCGCGGCAGGCGTCGTTGAAGACGTCGATGCCCATCGCGTCGATCTCGGACTTCTCGGTGATCCCGAGCTGGCGCATGGCCTCGAGTTCGGCGGGCAGGCCGTGGGTGTCCCAGCCGAAGCGGCGCTCGACGCGCTTGCCTTTCATGGTCTGGTAACGCGGCACCAGGTCCTTCACGTACCCGGTGAGCAGGTGACCGTAGTGCGGGAGACCGTTGGCGAACGGCGGGCCGTCGTAGAAGACGTACTCGTTCGACCCGTTGACGCCGGGGTCGCGGGCGTCGATGGAGGCCTGGAAGGTCCGATCGGATTCCCAGTACGCGAGGACGCGCTTTTCCGACTCGGGGAACGAAGGCTGGGACGGGACGCCGGTCTCGCCGTCCATCTGTGCCTTGGGATACATCTTCGGTGCTCCTCAGATCCGACACTGCTCGTCTCGTACGGGCTTTCACCCACACGGGGACGAGACGGCCGTTTCCGGCGCGTTCCGCGGTACCACCCCGCTTGCCCGGCCGGTGGTGTTCCGGCTGGGCCGCTCATTCGACGGCTGTGACGGGCCGTACCCGTCCGGTTCTACTGAGGGTGTGGGCCCTGTTCTTCCGGAGGCTCCCCGGTGATCGCCGGATCGGTGCCAGATGATTCAAGGGTAGCGCGCGGCGGCAACCGGGTTATCCGGGGACCTGGTTCCGTTCGGGTCCGGGCTGTTGCCCGGCGACGTGTTCTCGGAGCTTGTCGAGAATGTCGAGCAGATCGCCGCGTTCGGTCTCGCTGAGGATCGAGAAAGTGCGTTCGGCGTGCGCGTCGTGGAGACCCTTGATCTCACCGAGATGCTCGTGCCCCTTGGGCGTGATCTCGAGCCGGATGGACCGGCGGTCGTCCGGATCGGCGGACCGCCGCAGCAGTCCTTCGTCTTCGAGCCCGTCGACCAGGGACGTGATGGACCTGCCGGTGACGCCGAGGCGGCCCTTGAGCTCGCCCATGCGCATCGAACCCGCTTCGTCGACGGCGAGCATCAGCAGTACCCGCGACGTCGACCAACCGCGCTGGACGTAGGGCTGTCCGGCAAAGCGCCGCAACGCGTGCGTCGTGCGCATCAGCGCTTCGGCCAGCTCGGCCCCCGACGGATTTCCACTTGACACCGGACCAGCATACGGTCAAACCTGATAGTAACAATTGAAACTATCCGAAATGTAAGTTATCTGGGGGCATCTGGTGGGAACGAAGACCGGCCTGTGGCGGGGCCGCGACTACAGACTTCAACTGGCCGGAGCGGTGATCTCGGTGCTCGGCTCGTCGGCGGCGCCGGTCGCGACGGCGTTCGCGATCCTCGACGCGGGAGGTTCTGGCACCGCGGTCGGCCTGGTGTCGGCATCGGGTGTAGTGCCGGCGGTGCTGTTCTTTCTGATCGGCGGTGTCGTGGCCGACCGGCTGCCCCGGCACCTGGTCATCGTCGCCGCGAATCTGGTGAGCGCGGTCGCGCAGGCGTCGTTCGCGCTGGTGGTGTTCACGCATTCGGCGCGGGTGTGGGAACTGATGCTGTTCGCCGCGCTCAACGGGCTGGCCATCGCGTTCCGGATGCCCGCCACCGAAGGGCTGCTGATGCGCAGCGTGGACCCGGAGCAGGCCAGCAAGGCGTTCGCCCTGTTCCGGACCGGGCTCAACGGCGCGCAGGTCGCCGGGGCCGCGCTCGGCGGTCTGCTGGTGTCCGCCTTCGGCCCCGGTTCGGTGCTCGCCCTCGACGCCGCCACGTTCCTCATCGCCGGCGGCTTGAGCACGCGGATGCGGGCCGAAGGGCGGCTTCGCAAACGTGCGGGTCTCGTCGCCGAACTACGGGAAGGGTGGCGTGAATTCGCCGGCCGCCGGTGGTTGTGGAGCGTGGTGGCGCAGTTCGCGGTCGTCAACGCGCTCGGCGTCGGCGCCTTCGCCGTCCTCGGGCCGCTCGCCGCGGACCGGCACTTGGACGGTGCACGGGACTGGGGTTTCGTGCTTTCGTGCGACGCGGCCGGCATGATCCTCGGCGGTTTGCTGATGGTGCGACTGCGCCCGCGACGGCTGCTGGCTTCCGGCGTTCCCGCGGCCATGCTGCTCGCGTTGCCGACGGCGGCTTTCGCGGCGGACGCGTCCTTGCCGGTGCTCTGCGCGGCCGCCCTGATCGCCGGAATCGGCGTGGAGATCTTCAGCGTCAACTGGATGACCACGCTCAGACAGGAGATCCCGCACGACAAGTTCTCGCGGATTGCGGCCTTCGAAGCGCTCGGTTCCTTCGGTCTCGCCCCGGCAGGCGCCGCGACCGCAGGCCCCGCCGCGGACCGCCTCGGTCTCGAACGGACGTTGTGGTGCGCGACCGGCGCGATCGTGGCCGCTAGCGTGCTGGTGCTCTCCCTTCCGGACGTGCGGAAGCTGCGCCGGGCCCCGGCGGCGGGCGGTGATCCTCGGCGATGAGTTGCACCAGCCCGGCCCAGGCGGCTTCGCCGTCCGTGTGGATCGCGCGCACTTTGAAACGTCCTTTCGGGATGTCGACGCGGGCTTCCGCCGGTGTCCCGCCCGCGGGGAACTCGACGCCCAGCTCCGCACCGGCGGTCACGGAGTCGATGAGGACCGCGGGACCGTCGGCCTCCCAATGCCCGCAGTCCTCCCACGGGGTTGCGGGGTCGGCGAGGAGCCGCTCACCCTCGGAAACCAGCTCGGCCTCGGAATCCGCTGCCAGCCACCGGAGGAACGCGCGGTGCTCCGGGAGATAGCAGGTGGTCGCCGGTTCGTCGCCGAGGACGAGCCCCTGCGCCTCGCCGATGGGAATGGCGGCCGCGAGGGCGTTCACCGCACAGGCACGGTCGTAGTCATCCTCGCCTCCTTCGATGCTTCCCTTCCAGTGCGCCAAGGCGGACACGGGCACGACGATGAGCGGGCCGCCGAGGGATTCGACCCAGGCTTGAGTCTGTGTGACAGTCACGGTCGGCAGTGTGCCTCGGGGGTCCGACATTTTCGGGGGAATGGCCGGTGGCGAGCCCGCAGACGTGTAGGCCGTTATACGGCTCTTTGTTCTCCACAGGTCGGCCTATGTTCTGAGGTGCATGGTGTTGCGTCTGGGTTGGCCGGTGGGGTCGAGGTAGGCGGGTGCGGTGAATTCGGGGAGTCCGTCTTGGGCGATCTGGACTTTCCATTCGCTGCGGTGGATCAGCCGATGATGCTTGGTGCACAGGAGCACTAAATTGTCGATTTTGGTTTCGCCGTGGTGCCGCCAGAAAACAATATGGTGCGCCGTGCACCGTGGCACCGGCATATCGCAGCCGGGGAACGCGCAGCCGCCATCACGAAGGGTCAAGGCGTATTTCTGGGCCAGGGACACGGTGCGTTTCGACCGGCCGATGTCCAGGGGTTCGCCTGCTGTACCGAGAACGCCGGGGCGGACGCGGGCGTCGCAGGCGAGGATGCGGGCGTCGGTGGCGCTGATGGGCCCGACCAGATCCAGATGCGCTTCACCCAGATCATTGATCAGGTCCTCGTACGACATGGTGACGAGAATGTGGGTGGCTTCCCCGGCCTGACCGGGCAAGTTCCGGCTGGTGGTCTTTAGCCGCACATAGTCGGTGAAGGCATCCCCGTAGCGTTCGTCCTGGGTGCGGGAGTCCCGGACTCCGTCGATGGCCTTATGCGGTTTGGCCATCGGGTCAAGGTCGGACTTCAACCGCGCATACGTTTCGAGGTCGAGAGTGCCCTTCAGTCCGAGGGTGCCGTCGCGGTGCTTGACGAAACGTAGCTCCGGTCGAACATCTTTGGGGTCGTCGTTGCGGGGCTCTTTCCCGTCGGGGTCGAGCTCGTCCAGCAGCCGCCGCCCGGCTTGCGCGATCGTCCGGGGCCCGGCGTGACGGGCCAAGTCGACCAGGATCTTCTCCCCGCCCCGCACGTCCTCTTCCGGGACGGTGGAGGGGATGCGGGCGAGGGTTTTGATGATCGCGTCGATCTGGCTGCCGCCGATCGCGCCTTCCGCGGAAGCAGCAGCAGTCAACGGCGCCAAAGGCGGCACAGGGTCACCGCCAATGGACGGGCCGGGATACAGGGCCAGGACCCGGTCGGCCCGATCGTCGGCTTCCTTCGCGGTGACACGGAAATCCTCATAGATCATCGACGCCAGCGTCGAATGACCCGAGCAGCCGCGAACACCGCGGATGTTGATCTCCGCCAGGATCGCGTTCTGCTCCGCATCCAGCTGCCGCTTGAGGACTTCGAGTTCCTGCTTACGGGCATGCAGCGTCGCGGTGTCGGCACGCCACCACTCGGTGGGTGTCGTCGGGGATGTGCTGTCGCTGGCCACAAGATCAATAGTACACCGATTCGAACACCTGTGCTATCAACCGAATGGATAGGTGATTCCAGCCGAAGGAAAGAGGCGCGAGTGATAAAGATGGCTAGAACCACCATTACCACTCACGACCACCTACCCAGCGCAACCCAACAGACAGGCACTGTTGCGAAAGCCACTTTCGCAACGATGAAGGTTGCGAAAGTGGCTTTCGCAACGCGTTCCGGCAGAGTCGCGGAACCGCGCGCCCGACGAGCAACCTCCAGGGGCTCGTGAGTGGCAAGACGGTTCTAACCATCCTTACCACTCACGAGAAGCGGACCGAGGCCTCACCCGCCCCACCGAACCCGCAGCGCACCCAAGGGCCCGACTTGCCGTCCCCGCCACCGCCTCTAGGTTGACGGGTATGTCGATCTACGGGGCCCGATGAAAGGGCCCGGACTCCTTGTCGTCCTGCTGGTGGTCCTCGGCGGCGTCAGCGGGCTCGGGTTCCTGCTGGGACTGGGCAACGCGGCCGTCCTGGCGGCCCTCACCGCGCTTTTCTGCCTCATGGCGGCCGTCGGCGGTCCGCTGTGGGCGGATCTGCGGCTGCTGGCGTGGTTCGCGCCCGCGTTGATCCTGGCCGTCGGGGTGCCGCGGCTGCTGGGGGCGGTGTCGCAGTGGGCGGCGATCGGGTTGCTGGTGGTGGTCGTGGTCGTCGCCGGAATGCTGCCCGTGCTCGGCGCGCGATTCGTCACGGTCGGGCTGGGGCTCGGGATGGCGTCGCTGTTCGGGTACGGCTTCCAGTTGACGGGGACGGCGTCGGCGGGGCAGATCCTGGGCGCTCCCGCGCTCGCGGTGGGCGTCGTGCTCCTGCTGCGGATCCTGATGGGCGTGCGGGATCCGGCCAAGCAGACCCGTGAGGCACTGGCGGACGCACTCATCGAGGGGACGCAGGAGCGCGCGGCGAAGCTGTGGCTCGCGGACCGGCCCCGGCGCTGGACGGCGAGTGTACTCGGCGGGACGTTCCGCTACCGCGCGGCGACAGGGTTGCTGGAGATCCGCCGGAAGCGGCTGAACCACGACGAAATCGGCGAAACGCTCGACGCCGCAAAGGAAGAAGCCACCAGGATCGCCGAGGCGGTCAGAAGCGCAACAGCACCGAAAGACGTCGAGCCGGTGCGACGCATGGAACCCACCGGGCTGCCCGGCGCCACGGCCAGGCTCGTCACCGCGCTCTGGGACGCTCTCGAAACCATCCGGACCGCGGCGACCGAACGCGACGAGTCGCGTGTGGACGTTCCCAAGGGGCTCCGGAAGGAACTGCGCCGGATCGAATTGAGTGGCGCGTTTTCCTGGCAGTCACCGCAGTTCCGGCACGCGCTCCGGTGCGGGATCGGGGTGGCATTGGCGCTCGTGGTCGCGAGCTTCCGGCCCGGCGACCCGCTCACCGTGTCCTTCCTGCTCGGCACTTTCGCCATCATGCAGCCGGAATGGCGGGACAGCCTCAGCAAGGCCTGGCAGCGCATCGGCGGCTCGCTCGGCGGCGCCGTCGTGCTCACTCTTGTCCTTTGGCTTCTGCCGCAAGGGTTTCTGCTGCCGATCGGGCTGGTCGCGCTGCTGGGCGGGTTCTCGTTCATGCAGACGCGTCCGGCGATGTTCAACGGCTGCATGGTCCTGATGTCGGTCGGCATGAACGCGACCACCAGACATCTCGATCCGCGTTACGTGCTCGTCGAGTACCTGCTCCTGATGGTCCTCGCCGGCGCCATCGCCCTGCTGTTCGGGTTCGCCGCGATCCCCTGCGTGCCGAAGCCCGGTCCGGCGGAACGGTTCGAGAGCGCGATCGGCGCCACCAAGGCACTGCTCGGCTCGGTGGGACGGAAACTGCGCGGCGAAGACGTCGACCCGCGGACGCTCGGCCGTGAGTTCCGTGCCGCCACTGTCGCGCACCACGGCCTGCTCACCGCGGAGCCGGGCACGAAAGAACCAGCGCCCGGACAGCGGGACGCGCTGGAGAACGCCGCAGAAGCCTTGCGCGGCCTGTCCGTCACGGCGTCTTCGCTCTTGTTGCTGTCCGGCCCCGCCGACGTCGCGGATGCCGTCGACGAGGCGGCACGCGCGCTCGGAAGCGAAGAGGCCGCCGAGATCCCGGTGCCGCAGGACGCCGACGAAGAACAGCGCCTGGTGCTCGACACGATCGCCGCCGACCTGGTCGCCGTCGGCGAAGCGGCTCAAGCGCTCAAGAACGCCTAGCTGTCCGTCTTGGTCTTGTCGCGGTGCTGCCCGGCGATCTCGGCGTCGGGCGTGCACAGCCCGCACGGGGTGAACCCGAGCTGCCGGGCCTCACCGATACCGAGCGGGATGGTGTCCCGCGCTTCGAGCCACGTGCAAGATGTCACGTGATAGCGCGGGTACTCGTCGACGACGACGACCTCGGTCTCGAGTTCGGAGACGATCGCCACATCCGCGGGATCGCTCTGCTCCTCGCCGGGATCGCCGTTGCGCTGAGGCTCCTGAGCCTCTTCCGTGTCGTCGAGTTCGCCGGCGGCGGGTATCAAGGCCGTCTGCTCGGCGTCCTCGGATTTTTTCTCTTCGTCCGCGTCGCTCTCTTCGGCCGGATCCGAATCATCGGAGTCTTCCGGCTCTTCGGGCTCCTCGGAAGCCTCGGCCGCGCGCTTCTTCCGACGGCGCAGCCAGTCGAAGACGAGCAGCAACCCGGCGACGACGGAGAGACCGATGGAGATCCAAGCCCACAGGGAGTTCGCGGTGATGAGCGCCGCGACGAGCAGCCCCAGAGCCGCCAGTACCAGTACCAGGACGATGTAGAGCACGGTGAATTACAACACGAGCAACAAGCGAAACGGCCCCGACCCTCCGGAGAGTGCCGAGGCCGTTCCACTGTGTAGAAATCAGCCAGCTTCGGCGCGGGGGCCGAACGAGTAGCCCTGTCCGCCGCCCGAGGACGACGCCGGCTGCCCCGAATTCGTCGAGGACGCCGACGCGGGAGCGGCCGAACCACGGTCGTCGAGCTCACGCAGCTGGGACTCGAGGAATCCGCGCAACCTCGTGCGGTACTCCCGCTCGATCGTGCGCAGCTCTTCGATCTTCTTGCCCAGCGAGCCCTTCTCCGCGTTCATGTTGTTCATGGTCTCGGTGTACTTGCGCTGAGCCTCGCGCTCCATGGTCGTCGCCTTGTCGCGCGCCTGGCGCTCCAAGGTCTCGGCACGGGTCCGCGCGTCGTTCAGCATGGTCTCGGCGCGGGTGCGCGCCTCGTTCACCATCGAGTCCGACTTCGACCGCGCGTCCGACAGCAGCTGCTCGGACTTGGTCCGGGCCTCGGCGAGCATGCCGTCCGACTCGGTCTTGGCCTCGGCGGTGAGCCGGTCGGCCATTTCCTGCGCCAGTCCGAGCACCTTCGCGGCCTGGACGTTGGGCTCCCCGTTGTCCGGCACCATCGAATGGGCCTGGGTCTGCTCCATCGCCGACTGCGGCGGCGGCACCGGCGCCAGGCGACGCGACGGCTCGTCGCGCACCTGTGGCGGCGGGCCGACCGCTCCCGCCTTGGCGTTTTCGAGCTCTCCACGGGTGGTCTCAAGCTCGTTGTCGAGCTGTTCGACCTGCTGCCGCAGCTCGTTGTTGTCCTCGATCAACCGGGCAAGCTCGGTCTCCACCAGGTCGAGGAACGCGTCCACCTCGTCCTCGTTGTAGCCCCTTTTGCCTATGGGCGGCTTGCTGAACGCGACGTTGTGCACGTCAGCGGGGGTCAACGACATCAGATCACCTCACGCACTCCATGGCCTGCAGGTCCACCGGGGCTTCCCCGAAAATCACCCTGGCGTTGCCAGCTGCATCGCGAAGAACACAACCAACAGCAGCACCATAATCGATAAGTCCAGTCCGACGCCGCCGATTCGCACGGTCGGGATGATTCGTCTGAACAGACGAACCGGTGGGTCGGTCACTGTGTAGATGGTCTCGAGCGTTACCGCAACCCCTCCGGCAGGACGCCACTCGCGAGCGAAAGCACGCACGAGTTCGACGACGATCCGTGCCGTCAGCAGGAGCCAGAAGGCGAACAGCACGTACCAGACGACCAGCAACACAGCATTCACGTAACCACTCTGCCATGCCCCGCGTCAAAAGACGCAGTTGACGGGCACGAGATGCCGATGAGTCGACAAAATCACATCCGGCTGCGCTCAGCGGTCACCGGGTGATCAGCCGCGCAGGAATAATCCGCCTTCGGCAATCCGCCGACGGTCCTCCGCGGTGACGTCCACATCGGGCGGTGAGAGAAGGAACACCTTGTTGGTGACCTTGTCCATCGATCCGCGCAACGCGAAAGCGAGCCCCGCGGCGAAGTCGACGAGACGCTTCGCGTCCGCGTTCTCCATCTCCGTGAGGTTCATGATCACCGGGATGCCTTCCCGGTAGTGCTCCCCGATCGCGCGCGCCTCGGCGTAGCTCGTCGGGTGCAGTGTGGTGATCCGGCTCAACGGGTCACGCACCGCGGCACGCACCGGCTCGGTGACCGGACGAAGCCGCGCGACCGGCTCCGGCTGGCGGTCGATCGCCAATGCCCCGTGGACGGCAGGCTCCGGACTGGGCACGGAGCGTGACCGGGGCCGGGGCGCAGGCTCGTCATAAGTGTCATCGACGTCCCGGTAACGTCCTCCCCGTGACCGGGACGGCGGCTCGTCGTCGTAGTCGTACTCGTCGTCGGCATATTCCTTTGAGGCGTAACCTCGCCGGTAGTCCTCTTCGACGTCATAGCCGTCTTCGTCCGCGGGCACCATCCCGAAGTAGGCCTTCAGCTTCTGCAGCGCGCTCATGCCTCTCCCTAGCCTTAGCCGCGTCCCGCACGTACTCCCCCGCCCTCGCCGCCACTCCCCGTAACGACGAGACGGTATTCCCTAAGGCGAGGCTAAACCGCGCCCACCGAGCAACGCGGTTCCGACACGCACACAGGTCGAGCCGTGCGCGATCGCCTGCTCGAGATCATTGCTCATTCCGGCGGAGATCTCACGGGCATTTGGGTGATCCTCCCGTAGACGCTCCGACGCGCGAGCCAGCTTCTCGAACGCCTCTGCGGGGTCTATACCCAGCGGAGCCACCGCCATAAGCCCTCGGAGGCGTATATCACCCACATGGGCTATCCGCTCCGCCAACTGGCCCAGTTCGCTCACCCGAGTGCCCCCGCGCTTCGGATCGTCATCGAGACTTACTTGAATGAGGACGTCCAACGGGTGATCGCGTTGCCCGGAATCGAGCGCCGACCTGGTCGCTTTTCCCAGCGCGTCGGCCAGGCGCTCGGAGTCGACGGACTGGACCTCGTCGGCCCAGCGCACGACCGATTTGGCCTTGTTCCGCTGCAGACTGCCGACCATATGCCAGCGGATCCGGGCGTCCGGGCGCAGACCGGCGACTTCTTCGGCCTTCGCCCCCGCCTCTTGATCGCGGTTCTCGGCGAGGTCGAGCGCGCCGAGATCGGCGAGCAGCGCGGCGTCGAGTGCCGGGAAGGTCTTGGTGACCGCGAGCAGTTTGACCTCGTCGCGCGCCCGGCCCGCGGCCTTGCATGCGGCGCCGATCCGCTCTTCGACTTCGGCGAGGGAAGCGGCAAGCTCCCCCTTACGGGCGTCACTCACGACGCGTCCAGCCACGTGATTCCGGCGATCCGGCCGGTGGTGCCGTCGCGACGGAAACTGAACAAGGTCTTGTCTTCGTTGGTACAGCGCGGATCGACGCCGATCTTGCCGACGCCGAGGTCGGCCAGCTGGCGCCAGAGGCCGGCGCGCAAGTCGAGTCCCGGCGTGCCTTTGCGGGTTTTGCAGGCGCTGCCGGGCACGTGCTTCTCGACGTCGGCGGCCATGTCGGCGGGGACTTCGTAGCAGTCGCCGCAGATCGCGGGGCCGAGCAGCGCTTCGGTCCGGCCCGGTTCGGCGCCGAGCGAGCGCATCGCCTCGATCGCGGCGGGGACGACACCGATCCTGGCGCCGACGCGGCCCGCGTGGACGGCGGCGACGACACCGGCTTCGGCGTCGGCCAGCATCAGGGGCACGCAGTCGGCGACGAGCACTACGAGCGCGAGGCCCGCCTGGGCCGTCACGAGCGCGTCGGTCGCTTCGGCGGCGGAGGTTTCGGATCCGTCGACGACGGTGGCGGTCCGGCCGTGGACCTGTTCCATCCACGCCAGCCTGTCTTCGGTGAGGCCGAGTTCGGCGGCGAGGCGTTTGCGGTTCGCGTAGACGTCGCCCGCGTCGTCACCGACGTGATCACCGAGGTTGAAGGTGTCGTAAGGCGGCTGGGAAGCCCCGCCCGCCCTTGTCGTGACAACTCGCCGTACCCGCACGAATTCCTCCTAGACCTGAGTGAAGGCCCCCTCGACTGTAGTCAAGGAGGCCTTCACGGAACGTACTGGCGAACTACCGCCGCATGAAAGGCGGCACGTCGACCTCGTCGTCCGACGGGTCGTCGTGCACCGGGGTGGCCCGGCTGGGCAGGCTGCCGTGGGTCGAGTTCGACCCGATCGGCGAGTAGCCGCGCGAACCGCCGCCGGACTGCGGGAGCCCGCCGGTCAGCGAGCCGTTGCCCTCGTTGCGGGCGGGCATCGGCGAGTGCGTGCGCGGCGGCGCGACCGGGTAGCCGTTCGACCCGGTCGACGGAACCGGCGTGGCACCCGAAGGCGGGCCTTGCACCGGTGTCGCCCCGCCGCCGTTGACCTGGCCCGCCTGGGCGGACGCGGTCGAGTTCGAGCGGGAACCGAACGTCGACGGGTCGAGCTTCTTGTGGGTCGGCGTGCCGGCGTCGAAACCGGCCGCGATCACGGTGACCCGGACCTCGTCGCCGAGCGAGTCGTCGATGATCGTCCCGAAGATGATGTTGGCGTCGGGGTGCGCGGATTCCTGCACCAGCGACGCGGCCTCGTTGATCTCGAACAGGCCGAGGTCGGACCCGCCCGCGATCGACAGCAGCGCGCCGTGCGCCCCGTCCATCGACGCTTCCAGCAGCGGCGAGTTGATCGCCTTCTCCGCCGCCTGGATCGCCCGGCCCTCACCGCGCGCCGAGCCGATGCCCATCAGCGCGGAGCCCGCGCCGGACATGACGCTCTTGACGTCGGCGAAGTCCAGGTTGATCAGACCCGGCGTGGTGATCAGATCGGTGATGCCCTGGACACCCGAAAGCAGGACCTCGTCGGCCGAGCGGAACGCGTCCATCAGCGAGACACCGATGTCGCCCAGCTGCAGCAGCCGGTCGTTCGGGATGACGATGAGGGTGTCGCACTCGTTGCGCAGCTGCTGGATGCCGTCTTCGGCCTGCTTGCTGCGGCGCTTGCCCTCGAAGGTGAACGGGCGGGTGACGACGCCGATGGTCAGCGCGCCGAGCTTCCGCGCGATCTGGGCGACGACGGGCGCGCCACCGGTGCCGGTGCCACCGCCCTCACCCGCGGTCACGAACACCATGTCGGCGCCCTTGATGACCTCTTCGATCTCTTCGCGGTGGTCCTCGGCGGCCTTCTGCCCCACCTCGGGGGCGGCGCCGGCACCGAGGCCGCGAGTCAGTTCCCGGCCGATGTCGAGCTTGACGTCGGCGTCGGACATGAGCAGTGCCTGAGCGTCGGTGTTCACCGCGATGAACTCGACGCCCTTGAGGCCGACCTCGATCATGCGGTTGACGGCGTTCACTCCGCCGCCGCCGATACCGACGACCTTGATCACCGCAAGGTAGTTGTGCGGGGGCGTCATCGGGGCCGCCTTCCTGATCGTGTGTGCCCGTGCTGCCCGCCGGTCGCTGGGCCTGTGCCGAACCCTCGAGCTGAAGTTCAGATTGAGAGTTATGTCAACTGCCGACGTTGAAGCAGGACGGTATGCACCAGGCAGGCTCGAATCCAGTAGCCACGCCGTGTGTCGCAAAGGTGTTTTGCCACAACATGTTCCCCGGCGCAAGAGTTGGCCCCGGAGAAAGCGCCGGACGGCGGCCTGGTACAAGCGGAGATCAGGTGGGCATCGACATGACCATGACGACGTCTTTCGACGGCGATCCGGTCGGTGATCCGCCCGCCTGTTCGACGCTGAGCGCGAACTTCTCGGCGCCGCCGAGACCCTCGGCGACCAGCAGCGCACCGTCCTGACCACCGGAAATGAGCCCGGCGGGCTTGGGCGCCGTACCCGGATACATCAGCCAGGCCTGGTACGTCCGGCCCGGATCGTTCTTCGGCAGCTGAGCCGCCATGAAGACGAGCCTGTCCTTCGCGCGCGACATCATCACGGTCCCGCCGCCCCCGGCGGAGGTTTCGGCGTGCCCGGTGCGGAGATCCTCGGCCGAAAGGACGTCGGCGACCGGCGTGTACCGGTCCGCGTACTGCGCGGCCCGTTCCCTCGCGGCGGTCAGCTGCGCGTGGTTGTCGTAGGCGATGCCGCCGAACACGGCGGTGCCCGCCAGCCCGACGACGGCCGCCGCGACGGCGGCGATCGCCCAGCCCGGCGCACGACGGCGGTCCTTGACGCGTTCTCCGGACGCGAAGCGCGTCTTCGGCGGCAGCTGCCTGGTCGCCATCGTCTCCGCGAGCACCCGGCGCTTGAGTTCGGGCGGCGGGTCCTCGGCCATCGCGGCGCCGAGCCGGGTCGCGGTCATCTGCAGTTCGAGGACCTCTTGAGCGCACGAAGCGCACTCCCCGAGGTGCCGCTGGAACTGGGCACGCTCCACTTCGGACAGCGCGTCGACGGCGTACGCCCCGGTGAGCGTGTGCATTTCGGGCATGGTCATGCCGTCACCCCCAAACAGTCCCGGAGCCTGATCAGGCCGTCCCGGAGACGGGTCTTGATGGTCCCGTGCGGGGTCTGCAGTACCTCTGAGACCTCGCGGTAGGTATAGCCCTGGTAGTAGGCGAGCAGCACGGATTCCCGTTGCAGCTCGGTGAGACTGGTCAGGCAGCGGCGCACCTGCGAACGTTCCCAGCGGGCCGCGACGGCCTCGGCCACCTCGTCGAAGGGCCTCGCGCGGGCGGCCTCGAAGGTCGCCTTGACCTCGCGTTCCGAACTGGCCCGTGCCGAGCGGACACGGTCGACGGCACGGCGGTGCGCGAGCGTCATGGCCCAGTTCAGCGCGCTCCCCCGCTCCGGGGAGTAGCGCGTGGCCGTGCGCCACAACTCCACCATGACCTCCTGAGTGACCTCTTCGGATTGTGCGGCGTCGCGGAGGATCCGCCGCACCAGGCCGAGGATCGGACCGGCGAGCCGGTCGTACAAAGCGTCGAAGGCCCGCTCGTCCCCCTTCGCGACCCGCACGAGCAGGTCCTCGGCCGTCGGGCCCGCCGGTTCGCCGTCCGGTGCGGGGACGGGCGCCATCCGGCGCGGACGTGCCGATTCATCCATCAAGTCTGCCTCCGGCCGTCTGCGGCGTCCGCGGGGTCATCGGCGCCTTCTTCACCCACAGTTTGACCCCGTGCCGCCGGATCAGCGCGGACACCCGGTGCGGCATGAGCGGGCGGGTGATCAGCAGATGCGCCAGCCACTTGACGGTCGCGGGCCGCCGCACCCCGCGCAGCGACGCCGTCAGCGGTGTCGTCCCGCCCTGGCGGAGGGCGATCTTGACCGAGAGCAGCGACTCCGGCTTCGGTACCTCCATCCGGTACTCGCCGTCCATCGACTGGAACGGTGAGACGTAGAACTCCTTGTCCGCGAAGGCGTTCCCGTCCGCGTCGGGACGCAGGAGATACGCGTGCCTGCCGCGGTAGGTGTTGTGGACCTCGGCGACGACGCATTCGAGTTCGCCGTCGGGCCGGTGGCACCAGTAGAGGGTGATCGGGTTGAAGTTGTGGCCGAGCATCCGCGCGCCGGCGAGCATCAGCACCCGGCCGCCCTCCAGGTCTACGCCGCGTGCGGCGAGCCAGCGGTCCAATTTGGACCGGATGCTGGAGGTGTCCTCGGGCGCGAAGTGGTCTCGCGGGTCGAAGCGGGCGAAGGGGCGCAGCCACCAAGGCAGCTTCGGTGGTGCATCGAGGTCGATGAACCACAGATAGACGCGGTGGGCGAACGAGATCGGCGGATCGTTGCGCCGGACATGCGCCACCGTGGAGTCGTAGAGCACAGCCATGACGGTCACCATCGCACTCCGAAGTTCTCGGCCGCGCGGACCCCGGACGCGCAGCCGTCCTCGTGGAATCCCCAGCCGTGATAGGCACCCGCGAAGGCGACCACGTCGTCGTTGAGTTCGGGCAGGCGACGCTGGGCGGCCACGGATTCCGGGGTGTAGACGGGGTGTTCGTAGGTCATCTTGGCCAGCACCGAATCGTCGCCGGGAGCGCTGCCGGGGTTCAGCGTGACGACGTAGCCGGTCGGCTCGTCGAGCCGCATCAGGCGGTTCATGTCGTAGGAGACCTGGACCGCGCCCGCGTTCGCGCCGCAGGCCGGGGTGGCGTAGTTCCAGCCCGCCCGCGCCGATTCCGCCGTCGGGAGCACGCCGGTGTCGGTGTGCAGCCACGCCTCGTTGCTGGAATACCGGAACGAGCCGAGGATCTCGCTCTCGGCCTCGGTCGGCGCCGCGAGCAGCTTCAGCGCCTGGTCTGCGTGCGTGGCCAGGACGACCTTGTCGAGCCGGTGCCGGGTGTCGGCGTCGTCGCGGACCTCGATCCCCCGCCCGGTGCGCTTGACCGAGCGGACCGGCGTCGACAGGTGAACGGCGGTCAGCTGCTTCGCGGCCAGGTCGACGTACTCGCGGGAGCCGCCGACGACGGTGCGCCATTTCGGCGACCCGCCGACCGACAGCATCCCGTGGTTGCGCAGGAACTCGAACAGGTAGCGCGCGGGGTACTGGAGCGTGTCGTTCCGGTCGGCCGACCAGACGGTCGAGACCACCGGGAGCATGAAGTGGTCGACGAAGTACTTCGTGTACCCGCCGATCGCGAGGAACGCGCTGAGGGTGACGTCCCCGGCCTCGGGCGATTCGAGGACGCGCTTCGCGTGCTTGTGGAAGCGCTTGACGTCGGCGAGCATCCGCAGATAACGCCCGCGGGCGAGGTTGCGCGGCTGGGCGAACAGGCCCTTCAGCCCCTTGGCACCGGCGTACTGGAGGCCGCAGCCGTCACAGCGGATGCTCATGGACATCTCGGTGTCGCGGGTGGCGACGCCCAGCTCGGCGAACAGGCGGAGCAGGTTCGGATAGGTCCGCTCGTTGTGCACGATGAACCCCGAGTCGACGCCGACGGTGCCGCCGTGCGCGCTCGGGACGTCGTGGGTGTGCGCGTGCCCGCCCAGCCTGTCGTCGGCTTCGAACAGCAGTACTTCATAGCGGCGTTGCAGCAGGTAGGCGGCCGTGAGGCCGGCCACGCCGCTGCCGATGACTCCGATGCGTAGACCCTTGTTGTGCACGAAAGGGATTCGGAACAGGGGCCGGGCCGGATTGGACCGGGTGAACCGGGGCATCGTCCGACCCATCCTTTTCCTGTCCGGGGTCGAATGACGACTATGCCCAACAGTCCCGCGTCCCGCCTAGTGCCGTTCGTCGAGCGGCTCCTCGGTGGCTCCCTGCCGGTCGGTCTCCGTACCTGGGACGGCGTACGCGCCGGTCCGCCGGATGCCCCGACCGTGGTCCTCCGCAACCGACGCGCCCTGCGCCGTCTCCTCTACTCCCCCGGTGAATTGGGCCTGGCCAGGGCCTATGTCTCAGGTGATCTCGACGTCGAGGGCGACCTCGCCGACGGATTCCGGCGGATCTGGGCGCTGAGCCGCTCGGGTGCCGCGCGCGGCGCGAAACTCGGTCCGCGCGAGTGGGCCGAGGCTGCGCGGATCGCGGTGAGCCTCGGTGTCGTCGGGCCGCCGCCCAAGCCGCCCGCCGAGGAGGCCAGGCTGTCCGGGAAGCTGCACACCCTGCTCCGCGACAAGTCCGCGATCGCGCACCACTACGACCTCGGCAACGCCTTCTACCAGCTGCTGATGGACGAATCGATGGCCTATTCGTCGGCGTACTGGACGTCCGAGGAGGACGGCTACGACCTCGAACAGGCCCAGTGGGACAAACTCGAACTGATCTGCCGCAAGCTCGGACTGCGGCCGGGGATGCGGCTGCTCGACGTCGGCTGCGGCTGGGGCTCGCTCCTGGTGCACGCGGCGAAGCACCACGGCGTCGAGGCCGTCGGCATCACACTCTCGGCGGAACAGCTGCAGCACATCCGCGGCCGCCTCGCCCAGCACGACCTGGAGGACCGCGTCGAGGTCCGTCGCCAGGACTATCGCGAGCTGACGGACGAGCCGTTCGACGCGGTCGCCACCATCGAGATGGGCGAGCACGTCGGCGAGGAGAACTACCCCGAGTACACGCGGACCCTGTTCTGCATGCTCAAGCCCACCGGACGGCTGGTGCTCCAGCAGATGTCCCGCGGCGCGGTGGCACCGGGCGGCGGCGCGTTCATCGAGCGCTACATCGCCCCCGACATGACGATGCGGCCACTGAGCCGCACGCTCGGGCACCTGGAGACCGCCGGTTTCGAGATCCGCGACGTCCACGCGCTTCGCGAGCACTACGTGCGTACGGTCCGGGCATGGGAGAAAACGCTCGAGAGCAACTGGGACGACGTCGTGGCGCTGATCGGTGAATCCGGCGCGCGGGTCTGGCGGCTCTACCTGGTCGGCGGCGCGCTCGCGTTCGAAGAGAACCGGATGGGCGTGGACCAGATCCTCGCGGTCCGTTCCTCGGACGAAGGCTTGAGTGCGCTGCCCGCCACCAGGGAGTGGTCCTGATGTCCCTCGGAGGGACCCTCGCGGTCACGGCGGGCGCGACGCTCGCGGCCTTCGTCGTCACCTTCGGCATCGCGCGGTGGCGCAAGCGGTACGACACCGTCGACACGCTCTGGGGGCCGGGCTTCGCGCTCGTCGCGGTGGTCGCGGCCCCGCTCGGGGACGGGTCCGTGGCGCTGCGCGTGGTCACCGCGCTGCTGACCGCGGTCTGGGGTGTGCGCCTCGGCGTCCACCTCCACCTGCGCAACCACAAGCTGCCCGAAGACCCGCGCTACGTGCGGATGGCGGAGAACGCCGGCCCGAATCCGGCGCTCAAGCTGTTCGTCCGCGTCTACCTGGTCCAGGCGGTGGTGCTCTGGTTCGTCTCGCTGCCGGTCCAGTTCGCGATGTACGGCGGCTCCTTCGGCGTGACGGCGTGGCTCGGCGTCGCGGTATGGCTGGTCGGCTTCGGGTTCGAGACGATCGGCGACGACCAGCTGCGCCGCTTCAAGGCCGACCCGGACAACAAGGGGAAGGTCCTCGACAGCGGGCTGTGGCGCTACACCCGGCATCCCAACTACTTCGGGGACGCGTGCGTGTGGTGGGGCCTGTACCTGCTGGCGTGTTCGAGCTGGGTGGGGGCGGCGACGATCCTGTCACCGATCGCGATGACCTACACGCTGGCCAAGGGCACCGGAAAACCTTTGCTGGAAAAGGGTTTGCAGCGGTCCCGGCCGGGATACGCGACGTACGTCGAGCGGACCAGCGGGTTCTTCCCGCTGCCCCCTCGCCGCCGACGTGTTTCCTGAGGTCGGCAGGCCAGGTGAGAAACGCGCGCGCGTTTCTTGTCGGCCGAAGGCCTCGGATTTGCGGAGGCGGGCCGCCGACAAGGCTGAGTGAGTGACCACTCGTGCCGCGGCCCGGCTACGGAAATCCGACAGCGCGCTCGGAGAGACACTGCCCCCTCGCAAGCTCACTCCCCGGTGAGACCGTCGGTCAGTTCGCGCAACAGGTCGAGGTGGCCGGCGTGCCTGCCGGTCTCCTCGATCATGTGCGCGACCACGAACCGGACGTTGACCTCGCGATCGCCGCGGAAGGGGACCTTGTCGTCCAGGCTCATCCCGGCGACGATCTCGCGGCTCCGCTCGCACTCGGCCTCGTAGGCGGCGATCAGCTGCTCGACCGGGGTCTGCATGGCGACCCGGAACTCGGCGTCGGGATCGGCTTCGAGAGCCTCCTTCCAGACGTCCTCCTGCCCGTTGAGCACCACGTTGAACCAGTACTGCTCGACCAGGGTCAGATGCCCGAGCAGACCGGCGACGGTGGTCAGCTCACTGGGCACGAACGGCCGCCGGGCCTGCTCGTCGGTGAGGCCGGAGCACTTCCACACCACGGTGGCGCGGAGAAAATCGAGAAAGCCGTTCAGCTGGGTGCGCTCGTCGCCGGTGAGCGGCGGTTCGGGACGCTTCGGTTCGTCGGTCATGGTCGTGCAGTCTGCCGGTTTCCTCCGATGATCCGCCAACGAGATCCCGCGCGGGGCCCTCTCCACCATCTGCCGCAGAGCCGTGGTCCATGTCCGAACGTGATCCCATCGTTCGAGTGAAACCAGTGGTAGTTAGCGCCCCGGAAACATGACGACCACCCGCCCGTCATGTCAGGCTGGTGCAGTTGTGCCCTAGCCGGAGCGTCAAGGAAAGGCAGATGATGTCAGGCCTGCAGCTGAGCGCACTCGATGTCGCTTTCCTTTGCCTGGAAAGCGAAACGACGCCCATGCACATGGGCGCGGTGGTCACCTTCCGCCCGCGCGGGCAGGTGCACGCGCGCAAGCTGACCGCGCTGCTCGCCGAACGGGCCGCGCGACTGGAGAAGCTGCGTCAGCGCCCTCGCACCGCGCTGTTCCCGCCCGGCGCCGCCATCTGGGCCGAGGACCCGGATTTCGTTGCCAGTGAACATATTTCACATCACCACCTGAGCTCCCTGTACGAACCGGACCCACTCTCCGCCTACGCTTCGCGGTGGATGGGACGGCCGCTTGACACCGGAAAGCCCTTGTGGGACTTGCATCTCGTCACCGGCCTGCCGGACGGGGAGTTCGCGTTGCTGCTGAAACTGCACCACGCCCTCACCGACGGGGCGGGCGCGTACGCCGTCGCCGTCGGCCTGCTCGACGGGCTTCCGCGGGTGACGAAGCGCGGGCGCGGCGGCGCCGAACCACCGGCCCCACGCTCCCCTGTGGACGCTGTCAGGGACGCCCTCGGCACCACCCTGGCCCAGGCCGGGGCATCGGCCGGGATCGCGTCTTCCGTCGTCCGCGCTACCCGTTCGCCGCTGTCCCCGATCAGCGCGCCGCCGTCGACGGAACGACGACTCGGCTTCGTCCGGCTGGACACCGGCGAGCTCCGGCGGATCCGCCGGGCCCACGGCGGTACCGCCAACGACGTCGTGCTGGCGATCCTCAGCGGTGCCCTGCGCGAATGGATGATCAACCGCGGCCAGCGCGCCGACGACCGGACTCTGCGCGCGCTCATCCCGGTGAGCATGCGCGGACGGTCCGCCGAGCAACTGGGCGGCAACAAGCTGTCCGGTTATCTCTGCGACCTGCCGGTCGGCCTCGACGATCCGGTGGAACGGCTACTGGCCGTCCAGCGTGAGATGAGCCGGAACAAGGCAGCGGGCCCCAGCCGGGGCGCCGGCGCGTTCCCGCTGCTCGCCGACCGGATGCCGCCGATGCTGCACCGGCTCGGTTCGAAGGCCGCCGGGCTCGCCGCGCCGCTGCTGTTCGACCTCGTGGTGACCACGGTGCCGGTGCCGCCCAACCGGCTCAGCCTCGACGGGACGAAGATCGAGGGCGTGTACCCGTTCGTGCCGCTGGCGCCGCGGCAGGCGATCGGGATCGCGGTGGCGACCTACCGCGACTCCGTCCACATCGGACTTCAGGCGAACGGGGCGGCGGTCTCGGATGTGGGCTCGCTGCGGGACGGCGTGCTCAAGTCGGCCGCGAGGCTGCTGGACACCGCTTAGCGCGTGACGTGAAGGACCCCCTTCATGTACTTGGGGCCTGGGTGGCGCTGGCGCTGACGCGATGCGTCGCGAAAGCCACTTTCGGGACGTCCGGTGTCGCGAAAGCCACTTTCGGGACGTCTTGGGGTCTGGGTCTGCGGCGTTGCGAAAGCCACTTTCGCAACGTTGAAGGTTGTGAAAGCCACTTTCGCAACGTCTTGGGGTCTGGCCGGGCGCCAGGGCGGACGCAGGCGTTGCGAAGGCCCCCTTCGCAACGGGCCGGGCGCGGTCCGGTGGCCGGCGGTGTTGCGAAAGCCACTTTCGCAACGCTGATGGTTGCGAAAGTGGCTTTCGCAACATCCCGAGCCCAACCGAAGGCCTGCCCTGGACGCAGCGAAGGGGCCCTTCAACGCAAATTTCGCGTTGAAAGGCCCCTTCACCGCGTTCGAGGAACCCGGATCAGCCGCGCAGCATCTCCGCGACCAGGAAAGCCAGTTCCAGCGACTGCTGCGTGTTCAGGCGCGGGTCGCAAGCGGTCTCGTACCGGCCCGAAAGGTCCAGGTCCGAGATCTCCTGCGCGCCGCCGAGGCATTCGGTGACGTCTTCGCCGGTGAGCTCGACGTGGATACCGCCGGGGTAGGTGCCGAGCTTGCGGTGCACCTCGAAGAAGCCCTGCACCTCGTCCACGATCCGGTCGAAGTGCCGGGTCTTGTACCCGGTCGACGCTTCGTGGGTGTTGCCGTGCATCGGGTCGCACTGCCAGATGACCTTGTGCCCGGACGCCTCGACCTTCTCGACGATCCCTGGCAGCACCTCGCGGACCTTGCCGTTGCCCATCCGGGCGATCAGCGTCAGGCGGCCGGGCTCGTTGCGCGGGTCGAGCCGCCGGACGTACTCGACGGCCTGCTCGGGCGTGGTCGTCGGGCCGATCTTGAGGCCGATCGGGTTGGCCAGCAGTTCCGCGAAGGCGATGTGCGCGCCGTCGAGCTGCCGGGTCCGTTCGCCCACCCAGAGGAAGTGCGAGGACAGGTTGTACAGCTTGGGGTTCGCCGCGTCCGCACGGTCCATCCGCAGCATGGAGCGCTCGTAGTCCAGGAGCAGCGCCTCGTGGCTGGCGAAGATCTCGGTGGACTGGAGCGAGGTGTCGGTGACGCCGCAGGCCGACATGAACCGCAGGCCGCGGTCGATCTCGGCGGCGAGGGCCTCGTAGCGCTCGCTGGCGGGCGAGGACTTCACGAAGTCCTTGTTCCAGTCGTGCACCTGGTGCAGGTCCGCCATGCCGGCGCCGGTGAGCGCGCGGACGAGGTTCATCGCGGCGCCCGCGTTGGCGTAGGCGCGGATCATCCGGCCGGGGTCGGGCACGCGGAGTTCGGGCTTGGCGACGAGCGAGTTGATGATGTCGCCGCGGTACACGGGCAGCCCGAGCGCGTCGGTGGACGCCGAACGCGGCTTCGCGTACTGGCCCGCGATCCGGCCGACCTTCACCACCGGGAGGCTCGCGCCGTAGGTGAGGACGACGGCCATCTGCAGCAGGGTGCGCAGGTTGGCGCGGATGTGCGGCTCGGTGTTCGACTCGAACGTCTCCGCGCAGTCACCACCCTGCAGCAGGAACGCCTCGCCGCGGGCGACCATGGCGAGCCTGTCGGAGAGCCTGTCGATCTCGGCCGGGACGGTGATCGGCGGCACGCTTTCCAGCACGCCGCGGACCCGCTTCGTCAGCTCGGCGTCCGGCCAGTCGGGCTGCTGCGCGGCGGGCCGGGAAAGCGCGTCGTCGAGCCTTTCGCGAAGCCCAGGAGGCAGAGGAGGCAGTTCGGGGAGCGTGTCGACGGGAACGTCCACTGTCCAGTTCACAGGCACCAGGATATGCCGAGTGGAAAGCCGCCCGCCCACCGGGACAAAAGTCCCAAACGGTGGACGGGCGGCGCGCTGATCAGGCGGCCTGCGCCTTGTTGTAGAGGTTCTGCGCGTCCGTGCCGAAATACGGGCCGAACATGTAGCCCGGCAGGAAGTTGTAGCCGAAGCTGTTCACCGAGGCCTGGACGCCGGCGCCGGTCGCCTCGCTGAAGTTGAGGAACCACGGGCCGCCGCTCGAACCACCGGTCATGTTGCAGTTCATCCCGTGGTCCTTCGTGAGCAGGAAGTCGGTGAACGTGCTCCCGCTGCAGTAGATCAGCTTCGTGCCGTCGTACGGCGCCGCCGCCGGGTACCCGAACGTGTACATCGACTGGTTGCGTGCCTGGTTGAACGCGATGCCCTGCGCGCCGACGACGTCGGTCAGCTTCTGCCCGTTGAGCGGGTTGACCACGGCCGCGCCGACGTCGTAGTTCATGTCCTCGCTCGCTTCCCACTGCGGAGTGGTCAGCGTGCCCTTCGCGGCCCAGGTGCCGTAGGGGGTGTTGCCATTGTCGTAACCGGGCGCGAAGGTCCAGTTGGTGTGCCAGGCCCCTTGGTACTTCACGCAGTGCCCGGCGGTGATGACGACGCTGCCGTTCGCGCTGGTGACCGCGTCACCGGAGCACGACGCGTTCCGCCCGCCCATGGTGAAGAACACGCGGCCGGCGGTCTGCACGACCTTGCCCGCCCCCGTCCACGCGCCGCCGCCGTTGGGATTGCTCTGGATGATCGCGCTCTGCCCCTTCGCGACATCTTTCGGCGTGAAGGCGGGCGCCTTGACCAGCTGCTCGATCGGCACCGCCGACCGCATCCGCTCGGGCGTCCAGTAGGCGGCGACGGCCTTCGCGTCGACCGCCGCTTCACGGTGGGCCGGTGCGGCTTGAGCGGGACTCGCGACCGCTGTCAGCGCTGTCACCGCCAGCCCCACGAGCGCCGCCAGGATCCCCGTCCGGGAAGCCGTCCTCTTCATGGCGTACCACCTTTCGCCACCGGTGAATTGCCGTATGACTTGCACAACAGTTCGAAAGTATTTGTCCCGCTACCGTGCGTACAAGCGGCCGTTCGGCCGCATCCTCGGCCGGGTATGAGCCATTCGGCCCATACGGGCGAATCGGCGGTAGATTCACCGGTGTGCATGGTCTCGCCCGGCTCGGTACGAACGTTCTGGCGCTGTGGATCTGGATTCCCCTACTGCCGATCGCGGTCACCTGGGGAGCCTCCTGGCCCGCCGGCTGGGGGCCGCTGTCCGCCTTGGCCGTGGCGGCGCTCCTGACACTCGCGGTGTGGTCGCTGTTCAAGGCCTTCGGCTTCGGGATCGCGCCGCACACCACGACCGTGTCCGGCGCGATCGTCGTGCTGACGTTCACCTTCGGACCGCTGATGCACCTCGGCTGGCTCCTCGTCGCCGGGGTGTGCTGGTCGCTCGTCGCCCGGCGCGAACGCACCTACCCCGAAGCCGCCGCCGGGGTCCTGCTGGGGATCCTGGTCGGCGGCCTCGGTTACTGGCTGACGATGATCGTCATCTACTTCGCCAGGTGAGCCGGGCAGTGGGAATCGGCGGCCGGGAGGGCACCGTCCCGCAGGTACCGCACGACGAAGTCGTTGCCGCAGGCGTTCTCCTTGGTGAAAACGCCGTGCCCGCCGGCGTCGACCGTGACGAACTTGGCCCGCCCGCCCAGCGCCGAACGCAGTTCACGAGCACCGGACAGCGGCGTCGACGGATCGCGGAGGTTCTGCACCAGCAGGATGTTCGCCGGTCCGCGATCGGTGATCCGCACCGGGGGTTCGCGGCGCTCCACCGGCCAGAACGCGCACGGGGTGATGTTCGCGGCGGCTGGACCGAACATCGGATGCGTCACGCGGGCGCGTTCGACCGCCTTTTGGTAGTAGCGCACGCTTTCCGGCCAGTCGGAGTCGTTGCACAGCACCTGGAGCTGCAAGGCGGCGTGATTGTCGTTGTCGAGCGGTCCGCCCTGCGCCTTGACCGTCGGAGAGGCCCAGTTCTCGGCGAGACCGGGGAAGTTCGCGTCGTCGTACAGCGCGCCCCAGGTGTCGATACGGATTCCCTGGCCACGCTTTTCGGCCAGTTCGAAGAACTTCGCCGTCACCTCGGCCGGTGTCCGCCCGAGGTGGTAGAGGTCGTCCCGCGCCGCCGCCCACGCCGTGAAATCGCCGAAGCGGTCGTCGAAACCGTCCGCGATCCGCTGGTGCGCCCGGACATCCAGCCCGCCGGGACCCAAGAGGCTGTCCAGCACGATCCGGTCCGTCTTCGCCGGGAACATCGACGCGTAGGAAGCGCCGAGATAGCTCCCGTACGAGACACCGTAGTAGGAGATCTTCCGCTCCCCCAGCGCCTCGCGGATCCGGTCCAGGTCGCGCGCGGTGTTGGCGGTGGTCATCTGCGGCAGGAGATCCGCGGTCTTCGACTCGGCACACTTCCTCGCCACCACCCTGGACTTCGCCGCCTTCTCGGTGACGTCACGCGGGCCTTCGGCGTACGGGCCGGTGAGGATGTACCGCTGTTCCTCGGTCAGGTCACAGGTCACCGGTGTGCTGTAGGTGGTCCCGCGCGGGTCGAAACCGATGACGTCGTAGCTTTCGAGCAGGCCGCTGTTCCCCTGGCGCTGCGCGAGCTGGGCGGGCATCGCCAGGCCGGGGCTCCCAGGGCCACCGGGGTTCATCAGCAGCACGCCGCGACGCTTCGGCGAGGTGCTCGCCTTGCGGGACACGGTGAGTTCGATGGTCCGGCCGCCGGGGTCCGCGTAGTCCAGCGGCACCTGGAGTGTCGCGCATTCGAGGCCCGCGGTCGGCGAGGGCGTCATGCCGTAATCCGGGCAGGGAGACGTCCACTTGAGCGCCGGAGCTGCTTCGGCGGTCGCTGGAAGCGCCGCGGCCAGTGGCAGGAAAGCCAGTATTGCCAGCGTTTTTCTCATGCGCCGAGCTTGGCGCGGCCATCGGCCCTACCGCGTCGTCCCGGAGGCTGATCCCCGCCCTCCACCTTGGGCAGGACGGAACGCGCCGACCACGCTGTCGGCGCGCGCCGGGATCAGACGACGGCGAGCGGGAGCGCCGTCGGGTGCACGGGAGCGGGCAGGTCCGAAGCACCGGTGAGATAGGCGTCCACCGCGCTCGCCACCGAGCGTCCCTCGGCGATCGCCCACACCACCAGCGAGGCGCCGCGATGCGCGTCGCCGCAGACGAACACGCCGGGCGAGGAGGTCTGCCAGTCCGAGCCGCACGAAAGCGTGCCGCGTTTGGTCAGCGACAGCCCGAGCCCGTCCAGCAGCGGCATGTGCTCGACACCTTCGAACCCGATCGCGAACAGCACGAGACCGGCGGGCAGTTCCTCGACCTCGTCGTTGACCGGGATGACCTCCCGCCGTCCGGTTTCCGGATCCTTCTGGACCCGCACCTGCTGCACTTCAACGGCGCGCACGTTTCCGTTCTCGTCGCCGACGAAACGCTTCACCGCGACGGCGAACTTGCGCTCGCCCGCCTCCTCGTGCGCCGGGTAGGTGCGCAAAATGTACGGCCAGGTCGGCCACGGTGACCGCTCGTCGTCTCTTGTGGACGGTGGCGTCGGGTACTGGTCCAGCTGCGTCACCGAAAGCGCGCCCTGCCGGGTCGCGGTGCCGTAGGAGTCGGCCCCGGTGTCACCGCCGCCGATGATGACGACGTGCTTGCCCGCCGCGTCGACCGGCGACGGCCCGTCGCCCTCGACGTACTTGTTGGCCGGGACCAGATGTTCCATCGCCAGGTGGATCCCGGACAGCTCACGACCCGGCGTGGTCGTGTCGTCCCGGCCGCGCAGCGCGCCCACGGCGAGCACCACCGCGTCGTGACCGGCCCGAAGGTCCTCGACGGTCAGATCGACGCCGACCTCGCAGCCGGTGACGAACTTCGTGCCCTCCTTGCGGAGTTGCGCGAGCCGCCGGTCGAGGACCTTCTTCTCCATCTTGAACTCGGGGATGCCGTACCGCAGCAGGCCACCGAGCCGGTCGTCCCGCTCGTAGACGGTCACTTCGTGGCCGGCGCGGGTCAGCTGCTGCGCGGCGGCGAGCCCGGCCGGGCCGGAGCCGACGACCGCGACCCGCTGCCCCGACGACACCGCCGAGATCTGCGGCTGCACGTAGCCCGCTTCCCAGGACTGGTCGGCGATCGTCTGCTCGACCCGCTTGATCGAGACCGGTCCGCCGGACAACGGCGAGATCGACAGCACGCAGCCCGCCTCGCACGGCGCGGGGCACAGCTTCCCGGTGAACTCGGGGAAGTTGTTGGTCGCGTGGAGCCGGTCGCTCGCCGCGGCCCAGTCGCCGCGGCGCACCAGGTCGTTCCACTCCGGGATCAGGTTGCCCAGCGGGCAGCCGGAACCACCGGAGTGACAGAACGGGATACCGCAGTCCATGCACCGCGAAGCCTGCTTGCGCACCTTTTCGTTGCGCTCGGCGGGTTCCACGTCGGCGTACACCTCGCCCCACGTGGCGAGTCGGTCCTCTTTGGACTTCTTATTCGGCTCTTCGCGTTCGTACTTGAGGAAACCCGTCGGATCAGCCACGAGCGGCCTCCATGATCGCTTCGTCGACGTCGCGGCCCGCGGCGCGCGCCGCCTTCGCCGCGTCAAGGACACGCTGGTAGTCGCGGGGCATCACCTTGGTGAACGCCGCCGAGCGACGCGGCCAGTCGCCGAGCAGCGATGCGGCCACGGCCGAACGTGTGAGGTCGTAGTGCTTCTGCACGGTCTTCTTGAGCCAGGCGAGGTCGTCGGAGGACGGCGCCTGAAGGTTCACCATCTCCTCGTTGACCTTGCCACGGTCGAGGTCGAGCACGTAGGCCTCGCCGCCGGACATACCCGCCGCGAGGTTGCGCCCGGTAGGGCCGAGCACCACGGCCTGGCCGCCGGTCATGTACTCGAAGGCGTGGTCGCCGACGCCCTCGGCGACGACGACCGCACCGGAGTTGCGCACGCAGAAGCGTTCACCGACCTGGCCGCGCAGGAACATCTCGCCGCCGGTGGCACCGTAGGCGAGAGTGTTCCCGGCGATGGTCTGGCCTTCCGCGGCGAACTTCGCGTCCGGATGCGGGCGCACGACGATCCGCCCGCCCGAAAGGCCCTTGCCGACGTAGTCGTTCGCGTCGCCGACCATGTCGAGCGTGATGCCGCGCGGCAGGAACGCGCCGAGCGACTGACCGGCGGAACCGGTCAGCAGCACATGGATCGTGTCCTCGGGCAGGCCCTCGCCGCCGTAGCGGCGGGTGATCTCGGAACCCAGCAGCGTGCCGACGGTCCGGTTCACGTTCCGCACCGGCAGTTCCAGCCGGACCGGATGCGCGTCCTCCAGCGCCGCCTCGGCGAGCTGGATCAGCGTGCGGTCGAGCGCGTGCTCCAGGCCGTGGTCCTGTGTCCGCGTGCGCCGCTTCGCCCCGCCGTAGGGGGTCTCGGCTGGCATCTCGAAGATCGGCGAGAGGTCGAGCCCGGAGGCCTTCCAGTGCTCGATCGCCTCGTCGGTGTTCAGCATCCCGGCGTGCCCGATGGCCTCGTCGAGCGTGCGGAAACCGAGTGCCGCCAACGTTTCCCGGACCTCTTCGGCGACGAACCGGAAGTAGTTCACGACGTGGTCGGCCTGGCCGGTGTACCGCTTGCGCAGATCCGGGCTCTGGGTCGCGATGCCGACCGGGCAGGTGTCGAGGTGGCAGACGCGCATCATGACGCAGCCCTCGACGATCAGCGGCGCCGTCGCGAAGCCGTACTCCTCCGCGCCGAGCAGCGCGGCGATGACGACGTCGCGGCCGGTCTTCATCGCGCCGTCGACCTGCACGGTGATCCGGTCACGCAAACCGTTGAGCAGCAACGTCTGCTGCGTTTCGGCGAGGCCGATCTCCCACGGCGTCCCCGCGTGCTTGAGCGAGTTCATCGGGGAGGCGCCGGTGCCGCCGTCGTGCCCGGAGATCAGCACGACGTCGGCGTGCGCCTTGGACACCCCCGCCGCGACCGTGCCGACGCCGAGCGAGGACACCAGCTTCACGTGGATGCGGGCGTTTTCGTTGGCGTTCTTGAGGTCGTGGATCAGCTGGGCAAGATCCTCGATCGAGTAGATGTCGTGATGCGGCGGCGGCGAGATGAGCCCGACGCCCGGCGTCGAGTGCCGCGTGCGGGCGATCCACGGGTACACCTTGTTCGGCGGCAGCTGCCCGCCCTCGCCCGGCTTCGCGCCCTGCGCCATCTTGATCTGGATGTCGTCGGCGTTGACCAGGTACTCGCTGGTGACGCCGAACCGGCCGCTCGCGACCTGCTTGATCGCGCTGCGCCGCTCCGGGTCGTAGAGGCGTTCGGGGTCTTCCCCGCCCTCGCCGGTGTTGGACCGGCCACCGATGCGGTTCATCGCGATGGCCATCGTTTCGTGCGCCTCGGCCGAAATCGAGCCGTAGGACATCGCGCCGGTGTTGAACCGCTTGAAGATCGCCTCGACGGGCTCGACCTCGTCCAGCGGGACGGGCTCGCGCGTGCCCTCGCGGAAGGAGAACAGCCCGCGCAGCGCGCCACCCTGGCGGTACAGGCGGTGCACCTCGTCGGAGTACTGCTTGTACACCTCTTCGCGGCCGGTCTTCGTCGCGTGCTGCAACAGGAAGACGGTCTCCGGGGTGAACAGGTGCAGTTCGCCCTCGCGGCGGTACGCGTATTCGCCCCCGGTCTCGAGTCCGCGGTGGACCCGGTCGGTCGGGTTGTCCGGGTACGCGCGGCGGTGCCGCGTGGCGACCTCTTCGGCGAGCACGCTCAGCCCGACTCCGCCGAGCTTCGACGACGTCCCGGTGAAGTACTCGTCGAGCAGATCCTGGGCCAGGCCGAAGGATTCGAAGACCTGCGCCGCGGTGTACGCGCCGACGGTCGAGATGCCCATCTTCGACATGATCTTCAGGACGCCCTTCACGAGCGCCTTGACGTAGCTGCGGATCGCCGTGGCGGGTTCGATCCCGGTGATCGCGCCGGTCGAGATCATGTCCTCGATGGTCTCGAAGGCCAGATACGGGTTCACCGCCGCGGCGCCGTAGCCGAGCAGCAGCGCGATGTGGTGGACCTCGCGGGCGTCACCGGTCTCGACGACCAGCGCGACGCGGAGCCTTTCCTTGGTGCGCACCAGATGGTGGTGCACCGAGGACACCAGCAGCAGCGACGGGATCGGCGCCATGCGGTGGTCGGAGTCGCGGTCGGACAGCACGAGCGTGCGCGCGCCAGCCGCGATCGCCTCGGAGGCCTCGCGCCGGACCCGTTCGATCGCGGACGCCAGCGCGTCGGCACCTCCGTCCACTTCGTACAGTCCGGAAAGGACACTGCACGCGAAGCCGGGGAGGTCGCCGTCGTCGTTGATGTGGATCAGCTTGGCGAGTTCGTCGTTGTCGATCACCGGATACGGCAGCTGCACGTGGCGGCAGGAGGCCGGCCCCGGAGCGAGCAGGTTCCGCTCGGGTCCCATGATCCGGCTCATCGAGGTGACGAGCTCTTCGCGGATCGCGTCCAGCGGCGGGTTGGTGACCTGCGCGAAGTTCTGCTTGAAGTAGTCGTAGAGCAGCCGCGAACGCTTCGACAGCACCGCGGGCGGGGTGTCCGAGCCCATCGAGCCGATCGGCTCCATGCCCTTGACCACCATCGGCGCGAGGAGGATCTTCAGCTCTTCTTCGGTGTAGCCGAAGGAAAGCTGGCGCCGCAGCACGGAATCGTGGCTCTGCACGATGTGGTCGCGGTCCGGGAGGTCGGCGATCTGCAGCAGACCGGCGTGCAGCCAGCCCTCGTACGGGAGTTCCTTCGCCAGCTCGGACTTGACCTCTTCGTCGTCGACGATCCGGCCTGCTTCGGTGTCCACCAGGAACATACGGCCGGGCTTGAGGCGGCCCTTGGCGACGACGTCCGCGGGGGCGACGTCGAGGACACCGGCCTCACTGGCCAGCACGACACGGTCGTCGGCGGTGCGCCACCAGCGGGCGGGGCGCAGGCCGTTGCGGTCCAGCACCGCGCCGACGAGCGTGCCGTCGGTGAAGGTGACACAGGCCGGGCCGTCCCACGGCTCCATGAGGCTGGCATGGAACTGGTAGAACGCACGACGCTGTGCGTCCATCCCGGCGTGGTTCTCCCACGCTTCGGGGATCATCATCAGCACCGCGTGCGGCAGCGACCGCCCGCCGAGGTGCAGCAGCTCCAGTACCTCGTCGAACGAGGCGGAGTCCGACGCGTCGGCCGAGCAGATCGGGTACAGCCGGGTGAGGTCGCCGGGGATGAGGTCCGATTCGAGCAGCGCCTCACGGGCGCGCATGCGGTTGCGGTTGCCCCGGATGGTGTTGATCTCGCCGTTGTGCGCGACGAACCGGAACGGATGCGCCAGCGGCCACGACGGGAAGGTGTTGGTGGAGAACCGGGAGTGCACGAGCGCGATGGCGCTGGTGAGCCGGGTGTCGGTCAGGTCGGTGAAGAAGAGCGGGAGCTGCTCGGGGGTCAGCATTCCCTTGTAGACGATGGTCCGCGAGGACAGCGACGGGAAGTAGGTGCCGCAGCCCGCGGTCACGCTTTCGTTCTCGACACGTTTGCGGAGACAGAAGGCCAGGCGGTCCAGTTCGAGCCCGCCGGGACATCGCCCGCCGGTCTCCGCGCCCGCGACGAACAGCATCGCGAAATGCGGCATCACCGAACGCGCCGTCGGGCCGATGTCGGCGCGATCGGCGTCGACCGGGACCTCACGCCAGCCGAGGACGTCGAGGCCCTCTTCGACGGCGATCCGCTCGATCAGGGCGATGGCCTTGTTCCGCTCCTCGATGTCCGAGGGCAGGAAACCGATCCCGGTCGCGTAGGTCTGCTGACCTGCGGCGTCCGCCGCGGGCAGGGTGAACTCCACTTCCGCCCGCAGCAGCTCGTCGGGGAGCTGCACCAGGATGCCCGCACCGTCGCCGCTGGTCGGCTCCGCTCCGGCGGCACCGCGGTGGTCGAGGTTCGTCAGCGCGGACAGACCGTCGGTGACGATGCCGTGCGAACGCCGCCCGCGGACGTCGGCCACCATGGCCACACCGCAGGAGTCCTGTTCGGATTCGGGGTCGTAAAGCCCCTGTTTGCCTGGAATGGCGGAGAAGATCATGAAGGGACCTCCTTCGTCGTCGTGCTCAGCGGCCGGACGGGCCGGCCGGGGGATGCGCACGGGACGACGATGGCCCGTTCGTTAGCGCGACTTTAACACCTGTGAAACACGTCGGCATCAGTTGGACAGACGCGAAAGCCCGCTGATCGGTAACGATCTGGATGCCCGGAACGACTGAGTTCCTGATGGGGTCGCATTAGTTCGTTCCGCTAAGTATATGTCTTGTTCCAGGATGTCACGAGACACGGTGAGGCGACCCTGGTCACTCCGGTCGTCCTGCGGCGCTGGGGCAGTCTACGCCGTCCGGCCCAATTGCCCGATTCGCGGTAACCCGACGATCCCCTTGATCGACAAGCCGGTGGAACCACCACTTCTCCAGGGGGATCAATGATCAAGTTCGCCCGAAGATCCGTCGTGCTCGGAGCCGCCACGCTGGCGTTCTCCGCCCTGCTCACGGCCACACCGGCGTCGGCCACCGCCGAGACCGCCGAGTCCGCGCCAGGCGTCTACACAGATCTGTCGTCGCCGACGAAGACCTTCACCGCCACCGGTGAAGACGTCCCGGTCGGTGCATGGACGGACCGCGGTTTCCACGCCTCGAAGGCGTACTTCACCTTCGACCTGCGCCCGTACCGGGGCGCCGTGATCGGTCAGGCCGAGGTCCTACGCGACCGAGACCGCCGCGAACGACTGCTCGAAACCGCGCGCCACCGAACTGTGGGTCACGGACGCGGCGACGGCGCCGACCTGGTTGCGTCAGCCGAAGGAGCGCGCCAAGCTCCCCGGCCCCGGCGCGCCTGCCGGTTGCCTGTGGAACCGTGTGGAATGGGACGCGACGCAGGCCGTCTCGGCCGCGCTCGCCGCGGGCGAGGACTCCGTGACCCTCGCCCTGCGGATGCCGGACAGCCGCCGGTTCGACCCGTCCTACGGCAGGCGTGTCGAGAACCGTTTGCACCTCTTCCTCGACTTCAACCGGCCGCCGTCGGTCCCGACGAACCTCGCGGTCGGCCACGAACCCTGTGGCGCGGACCCGGTGTACACCCCGGACAACCCCGTCCAGATCACCGGCGTGGTGGACGATCCGGACCGGTCTCCGGTCTCGGCCAAGGTGACGGTCTGGCCTGCCGACGATCCGGCGAACCGGCGCGAACTGGGCCCCGACTCCGCAACCTCGGCACCGCACTACGCCTCGTTCCGGCTCCCAGCCGACTTCATCACCGACGGCCGCGTCTACCGGTGGACGATGCAGGGGGTCGACAAGGGACTGACCGGGCCCGCGAGCGCGCCCTGTTCCTTCATCGCGGACCGGAAGGCCCCCGCCGCCGGACCGGTGGTGACGTCCACGGACTACCCGAACGATGGCGCGGCGCACGGTTTCGTGGGAATCCCCGGCACGTTCACGATCGACGCCAAGGGCGACCAGGACGTCGTCGGCTTCGCCATCGCCAACGGTTACGTACCGGCGGACCGCCCCGGCGGGGTGGCGACCGTCCGGTACACGCCGACCGAGCCGTTCGACACCTTCAGGGCGTGGAGCGTCGACAAGGCACGCAACTTCGGCCCTGGCACGCACTACGGCTTCTCGGCGAGGTCGTCGACGCCGGACGTCAAGTTCTCCGTCGTCGACGTCAACGTCGGTGAGCCGGTGCGGCTCGACTTCGCTCCCGGCGCGATGCCCGGTGTCGTCGAGTACGTCTACAACTTCGGCGCGGCGGGCGATGTCGTGGTTCCCGCCGGGCCGGACGGCAAGACGACGGTCACGGTGACGCCGAAACTGGCGTGGGCCTCTCTGAGGGTTTCGGGCCGGACCCGCGAAGGCTGGACCTCCCAGCTCTGGGACGGACTGGTGGAGCTCGGGAACGGCACTCCCACCGTCACCAGTTCCACGTATCCGGCGGACCAGCCGGGTGGCGGCGTCGGCGTGCCCGGCGACTTCACCTTCGCCTCGACGCGGCCGGGCGTCACGGGATTCGTGTACACAGTGGACTACGGCGAGCCCGTCTCGGTCGCCGCACAGAACGGGACAGCGACGATTTCGCTCACTCCGGGCAGCTCCGGCTACCACAACGTGGAAGTGACGTCGACGAACGCCGACGGCAGTGCCAGCACTCCGCGACGTCACGTGTTCATCGTGAACGGCTAGGCGGACCGGTCCCCGCTTCCTCACGGAGCGGGGACCGGCATCTACTAGAACGTGTTACAGTTCCGCGCATGATCCTGGACCGTTTCCGGCTCACCGACCAGGTCGCCGTGGTCACCGGCGCCGGACGCGGGATCGGCGCGGCGACGGCCGTGGCGCTCGCCGAGGCGGGTGCCGACGTGGTGATCTCGTCCCGCACCGAAAGCCAGCTCGCCGAGGTGGCGGCCCTGGTCACCGCCACGGGCAGGCGCGCCCACGTGGTGCCCGCCGATCTGAGCGACCCGGCCGCGGCGGGCGAACTGGCGCGGATCGCGACCGCGGAATTCGGACGGCTGGACCTGGTGGTCAACAACGTCGGCGGCACCTATCCCCGGCCGCTGCTGGAAACCGGCACCGACTTCCTCGAAGAAGCCTTTCGCTTCAACGTCTCCACCGCGCACGCGCTGACCGTCGCGGCGGCACCGTCCTTACTGGAGGCGGGCGGATCGGTCGTCAACATCTCGTCGGTCATGGGCCGCGTGACCGGCCGGGGTTTCGCCGCGTACGGGACGGCGAAGGCCGCGCTGGCGCACTACACCCGGCTCGCGGCCGCCGATCTCGCGCCGAAAGTGCGGGTGAACGCGATCTCGGTCGGTTCGGTGGCGACGTCCGCGCTCGAAGTGGTGGTGGGCAACGACGAGCTGCGCGGCCGGATGGAGGCCGCCACCCCGCTGGGCCGGATCGGCGAGGCCGAGGACATCGCGGCCACCGTCGTGTTCCTGGCGTCGGGCGCGGGCCGGTACGTCACCGGCAAGATCATCGAAGTCGACGGTGGACTGCAGGCCCCGAACCTGGAACTGGGCCTGCCCGATCTGTAGGAGGCGAACGCCGTGCGCGTGATCCAGTGGAGCACCGGGAACGTCGGGCGGCACGCGCTGGCCGGGATAGCCGCGCGCCCCGATCTCGAACTCGCCGGGGTCTGGGTTTCGAGCGAGGCCAAAGCGGGGAAGGACGCCGGGGAACTGGCCGGGCTGGGCCGCCCGCTCGGGGTCTCCGTGACGACCGACGCGGACGCGCTCATCGCGCTGAAGCCGGATTGCGTGCTCTACACGGCGATGGCCGACGACAGGCTCGTCGAAGCCGTCGAGGACCTGAAACGGTTCCTGCGCGCGGGGATCAACGTGGTGTCCAGCAGCCCGGTGTTCCTCCAGTACCCCGAAGGCGTGGTCCCGCCGGAGATGATCGAGCCGATCCGGGAAGCCGCGTGTGAAGGCGGTGCCTCGCTGTGGGTCAACGGCATCGACCCCGGTTTCGCCAACGACTGGCTGCCGCTGGTGCTCACCGGTGTGTGCGAACGGATCGACGAGGTTCGCTGTATGGAGATCCTCGACTATTCGACGTACGACCAAGGCAAGGTGCTGTTCGACATCATGGGCTTCGGCCGGGAGATGGACGATCTTCCGCTGCTGTTGCAGCCCGGAGTCCTCTCGCTGGCCTGGGGCAGCGTCGTGCGGCAGCTCGCGGCCGGGCTGGACGTCGAACTCGACTCCGTCGAGGAGGTCTACGAACGGCTTCCGGCGCCCGAGACGTTCGAGATCGCCTCGGGGACGATCAAAGAAGGCACGGCGGCGGCGCTGCGGTTCGAGGTGCGCGGCATGCGCGGCGGGCGGGCGGTGTGCGTGCTGGAGCACGTCACGCGCCTGCGCGGGGACCTCGGCCCGGACTGGCCGCAGCCGAGCGGGCAGGGCTGTTACCGCGTCCAGGTGACCGGGGAGCCCAACTACGTGCTGGATCTGCGCCTGGTCGGCACCGACGGCGACCACAACACGGCCGGGCTGAAGGCGACCGCGATGCGGCTGGTGAACGCGATCCCGGCGGTGGTGGCGGCTCCGCCAGGGCTGCTGACGGCGCTGGACCTGCCCTTGGTGACGGGGCGGGGCCTGGTCTCCCCCTGAACGGCACTTACCACTCACGACCGCTGGTCGGCCAAGTAGTGAAGGCCTCCTTCCCTACCTTGAGAGTAGGGAAGGAGGCCTTCACGGACTTGGAACGCTACTTTTCGGCGTCGGGCTTCGGGTCCTCGGTCGCCTTGTCGGCGGCGGAGTCCCGGACGGTGTCCGGAGCGGCGGCGACCTCCGCGTGTGCTTCGTCCTTGGGAGCGGAATCAGCGGGCTCGGCGGGCTCGTCTTCCCGCGGAACGCCCTTGCTCCACAGCGTTTCCGGCGCTTCCCTCGGCCCCCGCTTGGCGGCCAGCACGAAGTACACGACCGCCGCGGCGAACAGCAGGATCGCCGTCCACACGTTGACCCGCAGGCCGAGGATGTGGTTCGCGGAGTCGGTCCGCATCAGCTCGATCCAGAACCGGCCCGCGGTGTACCCGGCGACGTACAGCGCGAACGCGCGGCCGTGGCCGAGGCGGAACTTCTTGTCCGCCCAGATGACCACCAGCGCGACACCGAGGTTCCAGATCAGCTCGTAGAGGAACGTCGGGTGCACCGGGCTGTCCGCCAGCTGGACGCCGGTCGAGACGCCGTTCAGGAAGTCGTTCGGGTCGGCCTGGTTGTAGCGCTCGTAGATCTCCAGACCCCACGGCAGGTCGGTGTGCGCGCCGTAGAGCTCTTGGTTGAAGTAGTTGCCGAGCCGCCCGATGGCCTGCGCGATCACGATCCCCGGCGCGAGCGCGTCCGCCATCGCGGGCAGCGGGATGCCCCGGCGGCGGCAGGCGATCAGCGCGCCGACCGCGCCGAGCGCGATCGCGCCCCAGATGCCGAGGCCGCCGTCCCAGATCTTCAGCGCGTTGAGCGGGTTCTTGCCCTCGCCGAAGTACAGCTGGTTGTCGGTGATGACGTGGTACAACCGCCCGCCGACCAGGCCGAACGGCACCGCGAAGACGGCGACGTCGATGACGGTGCCCTTCGTGCCGCCGCGGTTCGTCCAGCGCCGCTCGCCCAGCCAGATCGCCACGATGATGCCGGCGATGATGCACAAGGCGTACGCCCGGATCGGGACCGGCCCGATATGCCAGACGCCCTGGTCGGGGCTGGGGATGGTCGCGAGGAACGCTGCCGAGGCGGTATTCACGGAGGCCACCGTAGCGCTTCATCCACTTCTTGGGACCGTCAACCCTCGACCGCGGCCAAATACCCCGAAATCAGCGCGGAGGCGACCTGTCCGACGGCGGTATCCGGAGGCAGGAACAGCTCGTCGTGCAGGCTCGGCGCGCCCGCGGTGTCGCCGAGGCCGACGAACATCATCAGCCCGCGCGTCATCCCGCAGTAATGCGCGAAGTCGTCGGCGCCGAACGAGCGGAAATCCGTGTCCACGCCCGCCCCCGCCCGGACGAGCCGCCGGTGCGCGCGCCGGGTGAGCCCGGCGTCGTTGTGCAGGACCGGTTCGCACGGGCTGATCTCCAGCTCCGCCCGGCAGCCGTGCGCCTTCGCGGTGCCGTGGACGATCTCGGCGAGCCCTTCCAGCGCGAGGTCGCGGTCCTCGGCGCGCATCAGCCGCAGCGAGCCGGACAGGCTGGCCTCGTTCGGCACGACGTTCGCCGTCCTCCCCGCCTCGATCCGGCCGACCGAGCAGACCGCGCCGAACACCGGGTCGACCCGGCGGCTCGCGAGCTGCTGCAGGCTCACCACGATCTGGCTGAGCGCGAGGACCGGGTCGCGCAGCAGGTGCGGGTAGCCGGCGTGCCCGCCCTGGCCGCGGACGATCACGTCGAACTCGTCGGTGGAGGCGTTGACCGGTCCCGGCACCGCCGACACCACGCCCGCCGCGAGCCGGGGCTGGACGTGGGCGCCGATGACCGCGTCGACGCCGTACTCGGTGAGGACACCGGAGTCGACGATGTCCAGCGCGCCGGACGGCGACGTCTCCTCGCGCGGCTGCAGGAGCGCGAGGATCGGCCGCGGCACCCCGACGACGGCCGCCGCGCGGCAGGTGGCGACGAGCGCGGCCATGTGCACGTCGTGCCCGCACGCGTGCATCAACGGCGTCTCCGAGGCCCACGGGACCCCGGTGCGTTCGGTGACCGGCAGCGCGTCCAGTTCGGTGCGCAGCGCCACGGCCGGTCCCGGCCCGGTGCCGGGGAAGAACACGGCGCGCCCGGTCTTGGCGACCTGGACCTCCTCGCCGGCGCCCAGCGCCTCGACCAGAACGCGCGCGGTGTCCTCTTCGTCCCCTGACGCGCGGGGATCGGCGTGCACCCGGTGCCGCAGCCCGATCGCGGACGGTAGTTCCGCCTCGACCGCGGCCTCCCATCGGTCCTGCAGTTCGTCCAGTTCCGTCATGGCCCCTCCAGCCCGTACACCCGTTCGGCGTTGCGATGCCCCACCAGCGCCGCTATCCGATGTGCGTCCACTTCGGACAGTACGTCCGCGCCGAGCCCCGCGGCCAGGAAGTCCGACAGTCCTTGCCGGAACAACGCGGTGCCGAGGTGGTACAGCTCGGCGAGCCCGAACGCGTCCGTGGAGAACAGCAGTTTCCCGAACGGCACTATCTCCATTGTCTCCGCGATGATCGCGGGCGCACGGTGACCGACGTTGTGCGTCGCGAGTCCCACGTCGATGAACACGTGCTCGAAAACCTGCGCCAGATACGCCGCGTTCCGGTGAAAGGGATAGTTGTGCAGCAACGTTATCGGCACCCCGCGTGACCGTGTCGCCCTCAACAGCCCTGTGAGCAGCAACGGGTCGCAGCGGTGCAGGTCCACGTCGGAATCGCCGAAGCCGACGTGGAACTGGATCGGCAGGGCGAGGTCGATGCCGGTCCAGACGAGGAACCGGTGCAGCACCTCGTCCGCGAGCCGGACCGGTTCGCCCGTCTCGATCCGCGCGAGCCAGCGGCCCGCCGCTTCGGCGACTTCGGCGTCCGGGGGCCGCTCCCCCGCCAGTTCGAGACCGACCCGGTACGCGGCGATGGATTTGAATCCCACCGCCGTCGTGGCGCGTTTCGCCAGTTCCCCGGCGAAGGCCGAGGCGAATCCGGCCGCCGTGGTGGACGTGATCACCGCTTCGGCGACCTGTTCGAGCCGGACGATGTCCCGCGCGCGGGCGCCGGCCAGCCGCGCGAACTGCTCGGTCGTGGTGAGCGTGTCCGGCAGGAAACCGCCGTCGAGCAGGAATTCGGCTGTGCCGGTGGCGCGCAGGAAGCGCGCGTTGACCTCGGCGGCGCCCAATTCGGCGCGGCGGGCCAGGTAGACCTCCGCCGGGACATGCGGCGGCAGGTCCAGCATCGGGGCGCAGCGGGCCCGGACCGCGAGGCCGATCAGCGAGTCGAACAGGGTCGTGCCCAGTGACGAGACGGTGTCGGCCTCGGTGAGCATCTGCTCGAACTCGATCCGGCAGAGGTCGCCGGTGACGACGCCGTGGCAGTGGTGGTCCACCAGCCGCGTCTCGGCCACGAACGGCAGGATCCCGTGTCCCGGCATGGCGTGTCCCTTCTCGTGATCGACGAGTGCGGGCCCACCCTATGGCCGGATCCGGGCATGGCAAGGGGTCCGGGATGGGGCCAGGATGGGGAGCCATGGTGAACCGGGAAGCACTGACCGCCCGCGCGACCGCCCTCACCGGGGATCTCCGGTCGAGAGGTGTCGAGCTCGTGGCGCTGACCTTCGTGGACAACGCCGGGATCGCGCGGGTCAAGGCCGTGCCCCTGCGGAAGCTGCCGTACGCGGCCGCGTGGGGTGTCGGCGCTTCGAATTGCTTCGATTTCTTCGGTTCGGACGACACCATCGCCGGGGGTGAGCATTCCCTCGGGCCCGTCGGCGATCTGCGGCTGCATCCGGACCTCGACGCGCTGACCGTGCTCGCCGGGCAACCGGGCTGGGCCTGGGCGCCGGTGACCAGGCTCGATCAGGAAGGCGAGCCGCATCCGCAGGATTCGCGCGCGCTGCTGGCGACGGCGGTGGACCGGCTCGCCGCGCGCGGGCTCCGGGCGCTGATGAGCTTCGAAATCGAATGGGTGGTCACCACCGCCGACGCACCGGACGATCCGACGTCGGCCACCGCGGGGCCTGCCTACGGCTACGCGAGGCTTTCCGAGCACGCGGACTATCTGCGTACCCTGGTGTCCACTTTGGACCGACAGGGGGCCGGGGTGGAACAGATCCACCCCGAGTACGCCGACGGCCAGTTCGAACTGTCCGTCGCGGCCGCCGATCCGGTGCGCGCGGCGGACGTCGCCGTCCTGACGAAGGAGACGATCCGCGCGCTCAGCCACCGGCACGGGCTGAAGGCGTCCTTCACGCCGAAGTTCGCGCCCGACGGCGTCGGGAACGGCGGGCACGCGCATCTGAGCGTCTGGGACGGCGCGCGGGACCTTTTCTCCGGCGGGGAGAGGATTTTCGGGCTCACGCCGCTCGCCGAGTCGTTCAGCGCGGGCATCCTGCGCCGGCTGCCCGCGCTGCTCGCGGTCGGGGCGCCGTCGGTCGTCAGCTATCTGAGGCTGGAGCCGCACCACTGGGCCGGGGTGTACGTGGCGTGGGGGCTGGAGAACCGGGAGACGCCGCTGCGGCTGGTGCGCGGGGCCGCCGGGAACCGGGACTCGGCGGCGAACCTCGAGGTCAAATGCTTCGACCTGACCGCGAATCCGTATCTGCTGGCCGCCGCCCTGCTGTTCGCCGGGATGGCCGGTGCCGACGAGGAGGCTTCACTGCCCGAGCCGGTGGACGTGGATCCGGGGTCGCTGACCGACGCCGAACGCGCCGCGCGCGGGATCGAACGGCTGCCTCTGCGGTTGGAGGAGGCTGTCGCGGCGTTCGAGGCGGACAGGGAACTGGCGGCCGCGTTCGGCGCGCCACTGGCGACGACGATCGTGGACGTGCGGCGGGCCGAGATCGAGCGGTTCGCGCACGCGAGCGCGAAGGAGATCACCGAGGCACAGCGGTGGCGGCACTGAAGTACATGAAGGCCCCCTTCCTTGCGCCTAGCGCAAGGAAGGGGGCCTTCATGTACTTCTCAAGCTGGTGCGACGGCCTTCCGCACGCCCGCGGCCAGTTCGGCCGAGAGCTCGCGTACCGCGTCGACGCCGCTCGCAGCGGCTGTCACCAGCGCCGAGCCGACGATGACGCCGTCCGCGAACCCGGCGACCTGCGCCGCCTGCTCGCCGGACCGGACGCCGATCCCGACGCCGATCGGCAGTTCCGTATGCGCGCGGGTCCGCTCGACCAGGTCCTCGGCGTGCACGCCGACCTGGTCACGGGCGCCGGTCACGCCCATCACGGCGGTGGCGTAGACGAAGCCCGAAGCGGCCGCGACGGTCTTCGCGATCCGCTCCTCCGAGGAGGACGGCGCGACCAGGAAGATCCGGTCGAGGCCGTGCTGCTCGGAGGCGGTCATCCACTCGTCGGCCTCGTCCGGGATCAGGTCCGGGGTGATCATCCCGAGCCCGCCCGCGGCGGCGAGGTCCCGCGCGAAACGGTCGACGCCGTAGCGGTGCACCGGGTTCCAATACGTCATCACGACGGCCTTGCCGCCGCGCGCCGACACCGACTCGACGACCTCGAACAGGTGCTTGAGCTTGAAGCCGCCGGAGAGCGCGCTCACCGACGCGGCCTGGATGGTCGGGCCGTCCATGACCGGGTCCGAGTAGGGCACGCCCACCTCGACCAGGTCCGCGCCGCCGTCGACCACCGCGGCCAGCAGGTCCTTCGACCCGTCGACCGTCGGGAAGCCCGCCGGGAGGTAGCCGATCAGCGCGCCGCGCCCCTCGGCCCTGGTCTTCGCGAAGATCTCGTCCAGCGCGCTCATGCGTTCTCCACCAGGCCGAAGTACTTCGCGGCGGTGTCCATGTCCTTGTCGCCGCGACCGGACAGGTTCACGATGATGAGCCCCTCCGGGCCCAGCTCGCGGCCGAGCACCAGCGCGCCCGCGAGCGCGTGGGCCGACTCGATGGCCGGGATGATGCCTTCGGTGCGCGAAAGCAGCTTGAACGCGTCCATCGCCTCGGCGTCGGTCACCGGCCGGTACTCGGCGCGGCCGCTGTCCTTGAGCCACGAGTGCTCCGGGCCGACGCCCGGATAGTCGAGGCCCGCGGAGATCGAGTGCGACTCGACGGTCTGGCCGTCCTCGTCCTGCAGCAGGTACGTCATCGCCCCGTGCAGGTTGCCCGGCGTCCCCTTGGTGAGCGTGGCGCCGTGGCGGTTGCCCTCGATGCCCTCGCCGCCCGGCTCGAGACCGACCAGGCGCACGGAGGCGTCGTCGATGAAGCCGTGGAAGATGCCGATCGCGTTGGACCCGCCGCCGACGCAGGCCGCGACGACGTCCGGAAGGCGTCCGGCCTGCTCCAGGATCTGGGCGCGGGCCTCCTCGCCGATGATCTTGTGGAAGTTCCGCACCATCATCGGGAACGGGTACGGCCCCGCCGCGGTGCCGAACAGGTAGTGCGTGTCCTCGGCGTTGGTGACCCAGTCGCGCAGCGCCTCGTTGATCGCGTCCTTGAGCGTGCGCGAACCGGTCTTCACCGGGACGACCTCGGCGCCGAGCAGTTTCATGCGGGCGACGTTCAGCGCCTGCCGCTCGGTGTCGACCTCGCCCATGTAGACGACGCATTCCAGGTCCAGCAGCGCGCAGGCGGTGGCGGTGGCCACGCCGTGCTGTCCGGCCCCGGTCTCGGCGATGACCCGCTTCTTGCCCATCCGCTTGGTGAGCAGCGCCTGGCCCAGCACGTTGTTGATCTTGTGCGAACCGGTGTGGTTCAGATCCTCGCGCTTGAGGAAGATCCGGGCGCCGCCGGCGTGCTCACCGAAGCGCTTGGCCTCGGTGAGCAGCGACGGACGGCCGGCGTAATCGCGAAGCAGGCGGCGGAACTCGTTGAGGAAGTCCGGGTCGGTCCGCGCCTTGTCGTACTCGGCCGCGACCTCGTCGACGACGCCGATCAAAGCCTCGGGCATGAACCGGCCGCCGTAGGGGCCGTAGTAGCCCCTGCCGTCCGGGTCGTGCTCGCCGTGCGGTGTTTCGGTGTACTCGACGCTCATCGGGAAGGCCTCGGGCACGCGGGGTGCGAACCGGCGGTGACCAGCTTGACCAGGGCACCCTTCGGGTCACCGGACGCGACGAGCCCTTCGCCGACGAGGACGGCGTCGGCGCCGTGGCCCGCGTAGGACATCAGGTCGCCCGGACCGCGGACACCGGACTCGGCGATCTTGAAGACGTCCATCGGCAGACCGGGGGCCAGCCGCGAGAAGACGTCCCTGTCGACCTCGAGGGTGTGCAGGTTCCGGGCGTTGACGCCGATCACCTTCGCGCCGGCTTCGAGGGCCTTGTCGGCCTCTTCGGCGTTGTGGATCTCGACCAGCGCCGTCATCCCGAGGGATTCGACCCGGTCCAGCAACGCGATCAGGGCGTTCTGCTCCAGCGCCGCCACGATCAGCAGGACCATGTCCGCGCCGTGCAGCCGCGCCTCGTGGACCTGGTACGGGCTGACGATGAAGTCCTTGCGCAGCACCGGGATGTCCACCGCCGCGCGGACCGCGTCGAGGTCGGCGAGCGAACCGCCGAACCGCCGCTGCTCGGTCAGCACGCTGATGACCCTGGCCCCGCCGTCGGCGTAGTCCTTGGCCAGCGCGGCCGGATCCGGGATCTCGGCCAGATCGCCCTTGGACGGGCTGCGCCGCTTCACCTCGGCGATGACGCCGATACCCGACTCGCGCAGGGCCGCGAGCACGTCACGGGGAGGCGCGACCTGGGTCGCGCGCTTCTTCAGTTCGTCGAACGGCAGAACCGCCTCGCGTTCGGCGAGATCGGCACGGACGCCGGCGACGATGTCTTCGAGGACGCTCACCGGAGTCCCTCACCGGCTGTCGTACTCACGGATTCCTTCGCAAGGTCGCTCACAAAAACCTTCCCCTTCCCGCCGAAACGATGCTAACCCCCGCACGGATACGGTCTGGTTCCGGGTATGTCCGTTACTCCGAATGCCAACCGTGTCATCTTTGCCGGGAAAGATCCCCGAAACCCGCGAAATCCGTCGCCGTCACCGGGTCGCGGTGGGATCTTCGCCTTCCGACAGCGCCTCCCACAGCTCGGTCTCCGGATCCTTGGCGGCCCGCTTCTTCGCGCCCGGCGCCGCGTACTTCGCGCCGAGGCGTGGCATCCGGCCCGCGCCCTTGATGGCTGCCAACCCGCCCGCGGCCACGAGAATTCCCCCGAGGATCGCGAGCCCGCGTGCTCCCAGCATCTGGGCCACGGGCAGGCCGTCGGCGAAGCCGGTGAACGGGCCGTCCGCCACGCCGATCCACACCGCGGCGGCACCGGCCACGGCGAGTACCACTCCGAGTACCCGGCGTGGCCAGCCGCCGGTGGCGATCAGCCCCGCCGTGCCGGCGAGCGCCAGCAGCGCGAGCGGAATCAGCGCGATCGCCCGCGTTGAACCGATTTCCGTGTACACAATGGTGCCGCGCACCCCGCCGTCGCGGAACTCCGCGAACCACACGAGCTGCGAGGAACCCCACAGCGCGACCGCGCCCAGCAGCAGACCCACCACGGCGATCCACAGTGGACGCTTGGCCTTCTTCGCCGCCGGGGCGGTGGTTTCCGGGGCCTCGCTTTCCGCGGCTTCGCTTTCCGGGGCTTCAGACACGAGTGCTGTCACCCGCCAGGTCGAGTTCGTCCGCCGCGATCATCGTCTGTGCCGCCGCGACGGCGGACAGCACGGTGCGGGCCTTGTTGAGCGACTCGTTGTCCTCGTAATCGGCGACCGAATCGGCGACGACTCCCCCGCCCGCCTGGACGTACGCGGTGCCGTCCTTCATCAGCGCGGTGCGGATCGCGATCGCGGTGTCGGCGTCCCCGGCGAAGTCGAGATAACCGACGACGCCGCCGTAGAGCGCCCTGCGGGTCGGCTCCAGCTCCTCGATCAGCTGCATCGCGCGGACCTTCGGCGCGCCCGAGAGCGTCCCGGCCGGGAAACAGGCGGTGACGGCGTCGAAGGCCGTCTTGTCGTCGAGGAGTTCGCCGGTGACCGTCGAGACGATGTGCATGACGTGGCTGTAGCGCTCGACGTCGAAGAAGTCGACGACGCGCACGGTGCCGGGCTTGCAGACCTTGCCGAGGTCGTTGCGGCCGAGGTCGACGAGCATCAGGTGCTCGGCGCGCTCCTTCTCGTCCGCGAGCAGGTCCTTGGCCAGCTGCGCGTCCTCTTCCGGGTCGGCGCCGCGCCACCGGGTGCCCGCGATGGGATGCGTGGTCGCGCGGCCGTCCCGCACGGTGACCAGCGATTCCGGGCTGGATCCGACGATGTCGAAGCCGTCCAGGCGCAGCAGGTACATGTACGGGCTCGGGTTGGACGTGCGCAGCACGCGGTAGACGTCCAGCGCGTCGGCCCGCGTCTCGATCTCGAAGCGTTGCGACGGCACGATCTGGAACGCTTCGCCCGCCTTGATCGCCTCGACGGCCTTCTCCACGGCCGCGTGGAAGTCCGGCTTGGAGCGGCGGCGCGTGAACTCGGGCGCGGGGCGGTCGAAGACGGCGGCCGTGGCCGGGGCCGCGACGTGCAGCTGCTTGGTCATCGCGTTGAGGCGCCCGACGGCGTCGTCGTACGCGGCGTCGACCCGCTCGGGCGAGTCGTCCCAGTTGACCGCGTTGGCGATCAGCGTGACCGTGCCTTCGTGGTGGTCGAAGGCGGCCAGGTCGGTCGCCAGGAGCATGGTGAGCTCGGGGATGTCGAGATCGCGCTCGGCGAGTTCGGGGAGCCGTTCGAGCCAGCGGACGGCGTCGTAGCCGATGTAGCCGACCATCCCGCCGGTGAGCGGCGGCATCCCCGGCAGCTGCTCGGTGTGGAGCGCGGCGACGGTCTCGCGCAGCACGGTGAGCGGGTCGCCCTCGGTGGGCAGGCCGACCGGCGGGGTGCCGGTCCAGACGGCCTCGCCGTCACGCACGGTCAACGCGGCGGGGCTGTGGACACCGATGAACGACCATCGGCTCCAGGAAGCGCCGTTCTCCGCCGATTCGAACAGGAACGTCCCCGGCCGGTCGGCGGCGAGCTTGCGGTAGACCCCGATGGGGGTCTCACCGTCGGCGAGCACGCGACGGACAACGGGGATGACGCGACGGCCCTCGGCGAGCGCGCGGAACTCGTCGCGCGAAGGGCTGACCGAGCCGAGCCCCGACGGGCTGGCGTTTGCGGCGCTGACCATGTCTCTCATTGTGCTGCAACGACCTGACGGCCGGGGACCGGGGGATGAATTCAAGGATTGTTGAATTCTGCGCCGGGTCCGTTCATGATGACGCCATGGCTGGTGAAGAGACTACCGTCCGCCGCCGGGGACGGCGGCCCGGCGGGCAGGACACCCGCACCGCGCTGATCGAAGCGGCGCGCGCGGTGTTCGGCGAGAGCGGCTTCGACGGCGCAACAGTGCGCGTGATCGCGACCCGCGCCGGGGTCGACGCGGCGATGGTCAACCACTGGTTCGGCAGCAAGGAAGGGCTGTTCGCGCAGGCCGTGCTGAAACTGCCGTTCGACCCGCACGAACTGCTCGCGGAGCTTCGTGACGGGCCCGACGACGAGTTCGGCCGCCGGATCGTGCGGACCTTCCTCACCCGCTGGGACGGCGCGGGCGGCGAGGTGTTCCAGGCGCTCGTCCGCAGTGTCGCCGGGCACGAGCAGGCCGCGCTGGTGCTGCGCGGCTTCTTCCAGAACTTCTTCACGAGGATCATCAAGGACATCGGCTCGGACCGCGCCGAACTGCGGACGTCGCTCTGCGCGTCGCAGCTGGTCGGGATGGGGCTGGTGCGGTACGTGGCGAAGTTCGAACCGATGGCGACAAGCGAGATCGAGCCGCTGGTGACCGCGATCGCGCCGACGGTGCAGCGGTACCTGACCGGGGACATCGACTGACCCAGCCCAGCCCCCTCTCGCTCGCCTGAGGTACATGTGTGGCGAACGCCAGGCCCGCGACAGACCACCGGTACTTTCGCGTGACCGAGTGGACGTCACGTGTGATCAGACGGACGACACGCGCGCGGCCGGGTCCCACCGCGTGTCGTCCGTCCAGTCACGCGAGTCGTCCATCCAGTCACGTGTGCCGTCCACGCAATCACGCGAAACCGCCCGACTGGAGATTCCTTGGACGAGCGCGGCGATCTCGAAGGTAGTGAAGGGGGCCTTCACTACCTTCAGGGTAGGCAAGGAGGCCTTCACACCACGCGGCGAAAGCCGCGATCGTGGAGGAACGACAAGAATCGTGATGTTCGCCGCGAGTTCGTAGTCCTCCCGCGGATGGTCCGGCATCGCGAGAAACTTGTAGCCGTCTTCGAAATACAGGTCGATCTTCGGGAACGGCCGGCCCGGCCGCACCGTCGCCGTCGCCTCACGCAAGCCGGTCCTCGTTGCCGAGCGATACCGTTCGCTCCAGAGCCAGGCGGCGTACGAGGACGCCGGAAAGCCTAAGAAGGCCACCAAGGACAACGGGACCAGCACTTCGTAGCCGGACTTGTCAGCGGCTATCTGGCAGAGGACGAAGAAAGCCAACCAGAACACCGTCAAAGCTATCGCCCTGTTCTCGAACCGCGACAGTTTCCAGATCAGCGGGGTGGCCACTTCTTCGTGTACCGTCTGCGCGGCAACGCTTTGACGACGTCGACATCCGCGGTGGACAACGGCAGCCCGGCGACGTGCCGACGTCGCCTCGGACGGCCGCTCTCAGCCGATCTTCTCTTCCCTCGCCCCGGTTTCATCCGCTGAGGTTACCGAGCAACCACTGCTTTCCTCAGACGACGAGTTCCATCTCGCTCCGAGGCAACCGCGAGCGCTCGCCGGGCGTTCAAGTGAGCAGGGTCAAGGATCCGTCCGTACCGGGACCGGGTAGCAGGTCTCGGTACGGCCGAGCATGAACAGCACTGTCCGGTTCTGCCCCTCGCCACCGATCCACACCGGGACCTCCGCCTTCCCGGCGAACCGGTGGCCGTTGCGGAAAGACATCTGCAACCCCCGCAGCGTGACCTGTTCGCCGTCGGGGAACCGCACGTCGCAAACCGCGGCCTCGTGCTCCTCGATCTCCAGGCCGTAGTCCGGCCGCACGGTGACGAACCCTCGGCGCCAGCCTGCCGCCGCCCGCGAAGAGGTTTCCGGGATACGGCCGAGGTCCCGCTCAGCCCGCGATCAGCACCGCGATCAACGCCAGCGTGCCTGGGACCACCTGCACGAAGAAGATCCGCTTGCTCGCCGTCGCCGTCCCGTAGAGCCCGGCCACGATCACGCAGGCGAGACCGAAGATCTTGAATTGCCAGGCCGTGCTTCCGGTCGCGATCAGCCCCCAGATCAGCGCGGCCGCGAGGAAACCGTTGTACAGCCCCTGATTCGCCGCGAGCGGCGCGCTCTCCTTCGCGAACTCCTCGCTGGTGCCGAAGGCGGCTCGGGCGCGCGGGGTCGTCCACAGGAACATTTCGAGCACGACGATGTACAGGTGGATCAGCGCGACGATGCCGACCAGGACGTTGGCGACGACATTCACGGGTTCTCGCTCTCGTCGGCCAGCAGCAGCCGTTCGTCGGTGTCGAAGCAGGTGTGCGTGCCGGTGTGACAGGCGGGGCCGGTCTGGTCGACGCGCAGCAGGACGGTATCGCCGTCGCAGTCGATCCGCACCTCGCGCACGTGCTGGACGTGGCCGGAGGTCTCGCCCTTGGCCCACAGTTCCTTGCGGCTGCGCGAATAGTAGGTCCCGCGCCGGGTCGTGAGCGTGCGCTCGAGCGCTTCGTCGTTCATCCACGCCATCATCAGGACGTCCGACGTGGAGTGTTCGACGACGACGGCGGCGATCAGCCCGTCGGCGTTGCGCTTCAAGCGATCCGAGAGGGCGGGGTCAAGCGTCATTCGTGGCTCCGAGAAGGTGCCGTTTCACCGGCATCGAGTTGAGCAGGACCGCCGTGTAGATGTATCCGGCGAACAGGATCCCGGAGACGATCTTCACCCAGAAGAGTTCCGCCGCCAGCATGGACAGCGCGTGCAGCAACGCGAACAGGAAGCTGACGCCGAAACCGGCGAACCGCGCCGAACGCATCTTCAGCACCAGGCCCGCCACGACGAGACCGCCGAGCACCACCGACGTTCCCGGCAGCAGGAACGTCCGCGCCGAAGAATACGGCGCGAACATGAGGACCGCGGCCATCCCGACGTACGCGAGACCGAGCCCGAGCAGCAGCGCGCAGACGACCTTGACCTCGGTGGAGGCCTTCCACTTGTCCGTCATCACCGGACCACGACTCCCCCGGCGCGCAGGGCACCCTTGACCTCGCCGATCTTCAGCTGTCCGAAGTGGAACACGCTGGCCGCGAGCACCGCGTCCGCGCCTGCCTCGACGGCGGGCAGGAAGTGCTCGAGCGCGCCGGCGCCACCGCTGGCGATCACCGGGACGCGGACGGCCGCGCGCACCTGGGTCAGGAGTTCCAGGTCGAAACCGTTCTTGGTGCCGTCGGCGTCCATCGAGTTGAGCAGGATCTCGCCCACACCGAGTTCTTCACCGCGCGCGGCCCACTCGACGGCGTCGATCCCGGTGCCGCGGCGGCCGCCGTGCGTGGTCACCTCGAATCCGGACGGCGTCGGCTCGGTGCCCTCGGGGACGCGGCGGGCGTCCACCGACAGCACGACGCACTGCGCGCCGAACCGGCGGGACGCCTCACGCAGGAACTCCGGCCGCGCGATGGCCGCCGTGTTGATGCTCACCTTGTCCGCACCGGTGCGCAGCAGCCGGTTGACGTCGTCGTTCGTGCGCACGCCGCCACCGACGGTGAGCGGGATGAACACCTGCTCCGCGGTCCGGCGGACGACGTCGAACGTGGTCTCGCGGTCCCCCGACGACGCCGTGACGTCGAGGAACGTGAGCTCGTCGGCGCCCTCCGCGTCGTACAGGCGGGCGAGCTCGACGGGGTCGCCGGCGTCGCGCAGGTCGGCGAAGTTGACGCCCTTCACCACTCGGCCCGCGTCGACGTCGAGACACGGGATGACCCTGACTGCGACTGACATGGGGACAAGCGTAGTCAAGGGCGTTCTAAGCTCGCGGAATGGCACAGGCGGGGCGGCGGCCGGGGCAGACCGAGACGCGGGAGGAGATCCTCGACGCGGCACGGCGCAGATTCGCCGAACAGGGCTACGACGGGGCGACCGTCCGCGGCATCGCGGCCGACGCCGGGGTCAACGCCGCTCTGCTGCACCATTTCTTCGGCACCAAACAGCGGCTCTTCGCCGCGTCGATGAACCTGCCGGTCGACCCCGGCGAACTGGTCCCCCGGATCCTCGAAGGACCCGAAGACGAGATCGGTGAACGCCTCGTCCGCGCGTTCCTCGGCCTGTGGCAGGCGCCGGAAGGCCGCGCGCCCTTCCTCGCGATGATCCGGTCCGCGACCACGAACGAGCAGGTCGCGACCATGATGCGGCAATTCCTGCAACGGGCGGTGCTGGCGCGGGTCGCCGAGGCGCGCGGTGTGCCGAAGGTCCGGGTGGCGGGGATCGCCGCGCAGATGGTCGGGTTCGCGCTGCTGCGCTACGTGATCGGGCTCCCGCCGCTGGTCGCCGCCTCGGAGGACGAGGTCGTCGCGATGCTGGCCCCGGTCGCGCAGTACTACCTGACCGACGGCGTTCACCGGCCGGACACCCCGCGCGGCTAGCTTCCCGAGGATGCGCATCGCCCTCGTCCCCCTCCTGGCGGCCTCCCTGCTCACCGGGGCACCCGCCGAAGCGAGCACCGATCCCTCGCCCGTGGCGCAGACCAGGGCGTTCGTCGACGACGCGGGCGCGGACCCGGCGAACGCCGACGCCGACGACCCGGCGATCTGGATCCACCCGAAGAACCCTTCGGCCAGCGTGGTGCTCGGCACGCTCAAGGAAGGCGGGCTGGCCGCGTTCGACCTGAAGGCTCGACAGCTCCAGCAGCTCGCCGTGCCCGCGGGCGGACGGTTCAACAACGTCGACGTCGTCGGCGATCTCGCGGTGGTGAGCGACCGCGGCCGGGACCGCGTGCGCGTCTACCGGATCGACCCGGCCGGTGCCGCGGCCGGATCGCGAGTGCTTCGGGACGTCACGGATCCTGCCGCCGCACCGGTTTTCTCCGCGTCGGAGTCCGAAGTGGACGAACAGCGGACGGCGTACGGGCTCACCGCCGGACGCGACCCGCGCACCGGCGTGCGCTGGGTCGCGGTGACCCGGCGGCACGAAACCCGCGTGGCACTGCTGCGACTTGTCGACAAACCGGGCGGGACGGTCGGGACGGCGCCGATCGGCACGGTCGACCTGCCGTCGGAGTTCCGGCTGCCGAACGGGAAGACGTGGTCGCCGTGCGGTGAACCGGACGAGCGACCGCAGCTGGAAGGTTCCGTGCTCGACGCCGCGCACGGCGTGCTCTACGCCGCGCAGGAAGACGTCGGGATCTGGCGCATCCCGGTGAACGGCGCCGGGTTCGGCCGTCCCGAGCTGATCGACAAGGTGCGTTCGTTCGGGGCGCCGCAGCGCTTCGACGAAGCCACCGAGGAATGCGTCGCCGACGGTCCCGACCCCGGTTTCGGCGGCAAGTGGCTGACCGCGGACGCCGAAGGGCTGGCGCTGGCCGACGGCAAGCTGCTCGCGTCGAGCCAGGGCGACTCGCGGTTCGTGGTCTACGACCGCGCCGGCGCCCCGCGTCGTGACTTCCGGATCGTGGCAGGCCGCGGCACCGACTCGGTCGAGCACTCCGACGGCGCCGCGATCACCACCAGGCCACTGGGCCCGCTGTTCCCGCACGGTCTGCTGGTGGTGCACGACGGCGAACGCCGTCCGGCGGCCACCGACCCCTCGGGTGAGGAGCTCGCGACCACCGGGTTCGCCTTCGTCCGGCTGGAGACCGCCGTGCGGTGATCACGTTCACCGGGAAAATTCCGCCCCCGGTGCATCAGCACGGTGGTCTCGTGCGTCCATAGAGCGAGACCATCGGCTGAGGGGGACCACGTGCCTGCGACCTTCGACGAGTTCGTCGCGGATCGCCTGGACGGGCTCCTGCGCTACGCGACCGTCCTGACCGACGATCCGTACCTGGCGCAGGACATCGTGCAGGAGGTACTGCTGCGCGCCCAGCAACGCTGGCAGAGGATCGACTCACCGCCGACGTACGTCCGCCGGATGGTGACCAACGAGTACCTGTCGTGGCGACGGCGCCTGGCCGTCCGCCGCGTGGTGCCGTCGTCGCCGGAGACACTCGATCTGGTGAGCCCGCCGGTCTCGGATCACGCCGTCGAGTACGACGAACGCGACGCGATGCTGGACAGGCTCGCGAAGCTCCCGCGCAAACAACGCGCCGCGGTCGTGCTCCGCTACTACGAGAACTACTCCGACGAGGAGATCGCCGCGGTGCTCCGCTGTGCGACGTCGACCGTGCGCAGCCAGATTTCGCGCGCGCTCGCGACGCTGAGGGAAACCGGTCCGTCCTCGCCTGTTCAGCCCACGGGAGCCCGCAAATGACCCGACTGAGTGAAGACAACACCGAGGACCTGATCCGGGAGAGCCTCGAGCATCTGGCGACGCGGGCGCCCGACGGTGCCGAGATCCGCGACGCGCTGGTTCAGCGGTCGCGAAGCCGTCCGACGATGGCACTGGCCCTGGTCGCGGCGGCGGTCGCGATCATCGCGCTCGGGGTGCCGCTGGGCCTGCGGGCCTTCACCGCGGTCCCCCCGGCCGCGCAGCGCAACGCCGACTGGGCGGTGCTGCCGTACAAGCCCGGCTGGCTGCCCGACGGCTTCCGGGAAACGACCCGGAGCGCGAAGCCCTATCCAGCGCCGCAGATGCGGGAATGGAGCAGCGGTGATTCCGGCCAGATCCAGCTGACCAGCACGCCGCTGAGCGACGAACGGTCCGGGCCGTGGACGATCGCGCCCGCGCCGAACCAGATCATCGTGCGCGGCCGGGTCGGCATGGCCGTCGAGGCCTACGGCCAGGGAATGCTGCTGACCTGGTCGCCCGACGACGTCTACCTGCTAACCATGCGGCTGCTCAACGTCAAGGATCCGCGCGCGGTCGGCGAGCGGATCGCCGAGGCGATGGTCACGGACAACCGCGCCCGTGTCTCGGGAGAACTGCGGTTCGGGCGGCTGCCCGACGGCCTGGAACTGTCGGGGGTGAAGACGTTCATGAAGATCAGCGGGGGCGCGACCGAACTGGAGGCCGCTCAGGCGGGTCAGCCTCTCTCGGCGGCGGTCGTGACGGCGTCGCTCACCGGTGACCGGCCGGAACCGGACGGCGCGGAACCGGTCGCCATCAAGGTGAAGGGCCGCGACGGTCTCTTCCTCCCCGAACGCGAAGGCGCGCTCGGCCATCAGAACGGCACGGTCGCCGTGCAGCTCGACGGCGGGCGGTGGCTCGCCGTTTCGGGTAAACGGGATCAGGCCACGTTGCTCGACATCGCCGACAACGTGCAGATCATCCCCGGCGACTACAGCTGGTTCGGGAAAACGCCGGAATAGGGACGGGCGGGCGACGGTTGTCGACGGCATGACGGACACCTACCGTGCCATCGCGTTCACCGAATACGGCGACTCCGGAGTCCTCCACGTGCTCGAACGGGAGCTTCCCGAACCCGGCCCCGGCCAGGTCAGAGTCGCCGTCCGGGCGGCGGGCGTGAACCCGATCGACTGGAAGATCCGGGCCGGGCTGATGGCCGCGGTGTTCCCGGCGACCTTCCCCGCCGTCCCCGGTGGAGACGTCGCCGGCGTGATCGACGCCGTCGGTGAGGGTGTGTCCGGCTTCGCCGTCGGCGACGAGGTCCTCGGGAGGGGGAACGGCGGGTACACGGAGTTCACGCTCGCGGATCCGGCGGGCCTGACCCGCAAGCCCGAGGCGCTGTCGTGGGAACTGGCCGCGGCGCTCCCCGTCGTCGTCAGCACCGCCTATCGCGCCCTGAACCTGCTGGACCTCTCGGAGGGCGAGACTCTGCTCATCGACGGCGCGGCGGGCGGTGTCGGCACCATCGCCGTCCAGCTCGCCGTCGCGCGCGGGCTCACCGTCGTCGGCACCGCGAGCGAAGCGAACCACGAGTATCTGCGCTCGCTGGGGGCCGTCCCGGTGCAGTACGGCGAAGGACTCGCCGAGCGAGTACGCACTGTCGCGCCGCAGGGCCTCGACGCGTCCTTCGACGCCTCTGGCCACTCTCTCGCCACCCTCGTCGAGCTGACCGGCGGGCCGAAGCGCGTCGTCAGCATTGCCGCGGCGGACGCGGCCGACCACGGCGTCCGCTTCACATCGGGATCTCCGGCGGAGCAGGTCCCCGGCTCGCTGGCCGAAGGCGCCGCGCTCGCCGCCGAAGGCAAGCTCACCCTGCCGATCTCCCGCGTCTACCCGCTCGCCGAAGCGGGCGCCGCTCAGGACGAGAGCGCGGCAGGCCATGTCCGGGGCAAGCTCGTCCTGGTGCCGTGAATCTTCCGGCGGCGGCGAGCTGGCGCCATCAGGACGCGAGGAGCGGCTTCGAGGTCGCGTTCTTCCAGGGACACGAAGGCGGGTGGCGGATCAGCGGCGCCACGACGGCGGTCGAGGACGGCGCATCCTGGTTCGTCGAGTACGCGATCACCGTCGACGCCGCCTGGCGGACGAGACGGGCGGAGATCTCCGGCCGCTCGGTCACGGGAATCCGGCGCACGGTGCTCGACGCGGACGGCGACGGGCGGTGGCGCGTGGACGGGGTCCCGGATCCGCGGCTCGACGGCTGTTTCGACGTCGACCTCGAGTCGTCGTCGATGACGAACACGCTGCCGGTGCACCGGCTCGGTCTCGCCTTGGGCGCCGCCTCCGAGGCGCCCGCCGCGTACGTCCGGGCCGGTGATCTCGCCGTGGAGCGGCTGGAGCAGCGCTACCGGCGGACCGGTGATCTCGATTTCGCCTACACCGCACCGGTTTTCGACTTCTCCTGCGTGCTGAACTACGACGAGCATCTGCTGGTCACCGACTATCCGGGCATCGCCGTCCGGCTGTCCTGAAACCGCGAGCCCCTTGACTCGTGGTTCTCGACGGGCGCAGAATTAAACGTATGGCTAATTCGGCGATCTCCGTGACCGGCCTGCGGGTCGTCCGCGGCGGCCGCGAGGTCGTCAGGAGTATCGGTTTCGAGACGCCGCGCGGCCGGATCACCGGTCTGCTCGGGCCAAGCGGCTGTGGCAAGACGACGCTGATGCGCGCGATCGTCGGCGTGCAGATCGTCGCGGCGGGCGAGGTCACCGTGCTCGGCCATCGGGCGGGCAGCCCGCCGCTGCGGCGGCTGATCGGTTACGCCACCCAGAACCCGGCGATCTACGCCGACCTCACCGTCACGGAAGCCTTGCGCTACTTCGCTTCCGTGCTGCGCGCGCCGATGTCCGATGTGGACAGGGTGATCGACGAGGTCGGCCTTGCCGATCACGCGGGCAAGCTGGTCGGCTCGTTGTCCGGCGGTCAGCACAACCGCGCGAACCTCGCCGTCGCGCTGCTCGGGAAACCCGAACTGCTCGTCCTCGACGAACCGACCGTCGGCCTGGATCCCGTGCTCCGCGACGAACTCTGGACGCTGTTCCGCCGTCTCGCCGACGGCGGCGCGACGCTGCTGGTGTCCAGCCACGTCATGGACGAAGCCGCGCGATGCGATCGGCTGCTGCTCATGCGCGAAGGCGGGATCCTCGCCGACGACACCCCGGCAGGGCTGCACGAGCGCACCGGGACGGCCGACCTGGAGCAAGCATTCCTGCGGCTTGTCCGGGAAAGCGAGGTGGCGTCGTGAATCCCGCACTGACACTGGCCACGGCCCGCCGCATCCTCTTGCAGCTCCGGCACGATCCGCGCACTGTCGCGATGCTGATCATCGTCCCGTCCCTGCTGATGGTGCTGCTGCGCTTCGTCTTCAACTCGGAAGCGGTGTTCAGCCGGATCGCCCCGGCGCTGCTCGGTGTCTTCCCCTTCCTGATCATGTTCCTGATCACCTCGATCACCACGCTGCGCGAACGCACCACGGCGACACTGGAACGCCTGATGACCCTGCCGATCGGCAGGCTGGACCTGCTCTTCGGCTACGCGATCGCGTTCGGCTCGATCGCGATCGTGCAGGTCGGCGTCGCGGCCGGGATCTCACTGGCCTGGCTGGGCCTCGACATCGCGGGCTCGATCGGGATGCTGCTGCTCATCGCCGTCCTCGACGCGCTGCTCGGGATGGCGCTCGGCCTGTTCGTGAGCGCGTTCGCGCGGACGGAGTTCCAGGCGGTGCAGTTCATGCCGCTGTTCGTGCTGCCGCAGATCCTGCTGTGCGGACTGTTCGTGCCACGCGGGGAGATGGGCTGGCTGCTGAACCGGCTCTCCGACGTGATGCCGCTTTCGTACGCCGTCGAGGCGCTCACCCGCGTCACCACTTCGGGCACCGTGGACGCGACGCTGATCCGGAACCTGCTCGTCGTCGGGGCCTGCGCGCTGGCCGCGCTGGTTCTCGGCGCGGCGACGTTGCGGCGCCGAACGCCCTAGCCGCTGAAGACCTAGACTCCCCGCATGGGATCGGAGTTCGAGCGGATCGCCGCCGAGAAGTACGTCGTGCTGACCACCTTCCGCAAGGACGGCACCCCGGTGCCGACCCCGGTCTGGGCGGCGGGCGACGGTGGTGAACTGGTGCTCTGGTCCGAACGCAAGGCCGGCAAGGTCAAGCGCATCCGCAACAGCGGCCGGGTCGAGGTCCAGGGCTGCGACCTCCGCGGCAAGAAGACCCACGGCGACGTCGTCGCGGGCGAGGCGCGGCTGCTGGACCTCGACGGGACCGAACGCGTGCGCAAGGTGATCGCGCGGAAGTACGGGATCACCGGACGGGTGACGATGTTCTTCAGCAAGCTGCGGGGCCCGCAGGACCGGACCGTGGGGATCGCGATCAAACTGGCGGAATAGATGCAGGTGGTCGTGAGTGGCGATTCGGGTCAGGGCCATCCGTGTCTCAGGTACCTACTGGCGGGCGGTTTCGTGTGACTGGACGGACGGCACACGTGACCGGCTGGACGACACCTGTGGAGTTGCCCCCTGGGAGCGGACACCCTGATTCCAGACGTTGGTCTGGAGGGAGGATGTCCTGGTGTCTCGCAGGTCGAAGTATCCGGAGCAGTTCCGTCGTGACGCGATCGAGCTGGTCAACACGAGTGACAGGCCGTTGCGTCAGATCGCTCGTGAGCTGGGGGTCAATCACGAGACCCTGCGGTCGTGGGTGAATGCCGCCAAGCAAGCCGCTGAAGCCGGGCCGGCGGAGGATCCCGCAGTCACCGACGAGGTCCAACGACTGCGGAAACAGGTCGCTGAACTGCAGAAAGAGAAGGAGATCCTGCGCAAAGCAGCCGCCTATTTTGCCAAAGAGATGGATCGATGATCTACCGCTACCGGTTCATCTCCGAGCATCGCGCCGAGTTCGGCGTGAAGCGGCTGTGCCAGGTTTTGGGTCTGCGCCGGCAGGGCTTCCACGAATGGGCCGCCGCCGAAGCCGTCCGGGAGGCCGCCGCGGAACAGGAGCGGGAACTGATAGCGGTGATCGCCTCGATCCACGCGCAGCACCGAGGCGCCTATGGGCAGCCCCGCATCACCGCGGAACTGCGCCGCCGCGGACACGTGGTGAACCACAAGCGAGTCGAGCGGTTGATGCGGGAGCAGGGCCTGACCGGGATCACCCGCCGCAAACGCCGGAGCCTGACCAGACCCGCCGCCGCTGCGGTGACGGCGGTGGCGGATGTGATCCGCCGCGATTTCACCGCGCGGGAGCCGGGGCAGAGGTTTGTCGGGGACATCACCTACCTGCCCACGTTCCAGGGCTGGCTTTACCTGGCCACGGTGATCGATCTGCACAACCGTGAGGTCGTCGGGCACGCGATGGGCGATCACCTGCGCGCCGATCTGGTCTGTGACGCGATCACCCTCGCCGGCGCACGCGGCCTGATCGGCCCCGGCGCGGTGTTCCACTCCGACCGCGGCGTCCAGTACACCTCCGGCCAATTCCGGGCCGCGCTCACCGAGCACCGGATCAGGCCGTCGATCGGACGGACCGGATCCTGCTACGACAACGCCGTCGCCGAAGCGTTCTTCGCCACCCTCAAAACCGAGATCGGCACCACCATCTGGCGCACCCGCGACCAGGCACGACACGACCTATACCGCTACCTCCACTACTACAACCACAACCGTCTACATTCGACACTCAACCACCGAACACCCCACGAAACCCGAACCAGCTACCATCAGCAACAAGCCGCGTGAAAACCCCGTGTCCGGCAACCGGGGGCAACTCCACCTGTGTCCAGATGGACGACTCACGGCGGGCACCCGGCCGCGATCGTGTCGTCCACGCAGTCACGCGTGTCGTCCGTCTGATCACACGAGCCGTCCGGCCGGTCACGCGGCGGTGAGACGTCGGTACAGCTGGTCGTGAGTGGCGTTTCGGGTCAGAGCCAAGGGTGTCTTAGGTGCCTACTGGATCGTGGCCGCGGTTGATCATGGGGTCCGTCGCGTGGCGTCCATCTGGACACGTGTGTCGTCTCTTCCGTCACGCGAGTTCGCGGCCGCGGGTGTCGTGAAAGCCACTTTCGCGACGCCTGATGTCCCGAAAGTGGCTTTCGCGGCGCTGCCCGGCCTCACTGGACGCGAGGTCAGCCGGGCGGGGCCGTGAACGAGCCAGAGATGCACGGGTGTCCTGAAGGCCCCCTTTGAGACGTTCAACGTCTCAAAGGGGGCCTTCAGGACACCGCGACAACCGCCCTCGCGACGGTCGTGAGTGGTAAGGACCGCCAGAACCCGAATCGCCACTCACGAGGCCCGCAGCGCTCGCAACTCAGCCGCCATCGCCGCCGAGTCGTGATCCGGCCCGCATCCCTCCACCAGGATCAGGTCACCGGGGATGTGGTCCGCCCTCAGGTGCAGGATCTCCCGGTAGGCGGGCGACGCGTACCACTCGCGGGCCACGGCCATGCTCGGGAACCCGATCATCACCAGCGCTCCCGGCCACTCCCCTTCGAGGACCTCGACTTCGGTCCCGTGCACGAGGAACTTGCCGCCGTAGGGGTCGAGCGTGGCCTGGATCCGCTCCAGGTACTCGAGCACCTCTTCGGTCGGCGCGGCGGTGGGGCGAAGGTGAGCGATGCCGTACGCGTTCATGGTGTCCTCCCAGGGTTTGTTGTCCTGGAAGGAATCCTGTCCGAACGAGCGCGTGGCGTCGATTACCTCGAAGGTAAGCTCAGAACTCCGCGACGGCGGCGAGCGCCTCGGGCAGCGTGAACGCGCCTGCGTAGAGCGCCTTGCCGACGATGGAGCCTTCGACACCGTCGCGCGCGAGCGCGGCCATCGCGCGGAGGTCGTCCACACTGGACACGCCACCGGAGGCGATGACCGGCGCGTCGGTGCGGGCGGCGACCTCGCGGAGCAGGTCGATGTTCGGGCCCTGGAGGGTGCCGTCCTTGCTCACGTCGGTGACGACGTAGCGCTGCGCGCCATCGCGGTCGAGCCGGTCGAGGACCTCCCAGAGGTCACCGCCGTCCTGCGTCCAGCCGCGGGCGGACAGCCGGTGCCCGGCCTCGGTGATCCGCACGTCCAGTCCGATGGCGACGCGGTCGCCGTAGGAGGAGACGACCTTCGCGGTCCACTCCGGGTCTTCCAGCGCGGCGGTGCCGAGGTTGACGCGGCGGGCACCGGTGGCCAGCGCGGCCTCCAGCGAGGCGTCGTCGCGGATGCCGCCGGACAGCTCCACCTGGACGTCCAGCTTCGCGACGACCTCGGCGAGCAGTTCGCGGTTGGAACCCTTGCCGAAGGCGGCGTCGAGGTCCACCAGATGGATCCACTCCGCCCCGTCACGCTGCCAGGCGAGCGCCGCCTCCAGCGGGCTGCCATAGGAGGTTTCGGTGCCGGCCTCGCCCTGGACGAGTCGCACGGCCTGGCCATCGGCCACATCAACGGCGGGAAGGAGCGTGAAAGTCACGCGCCCACTCTAAGCGAGGGTCTCGAGCCAGTTGCGCAGCAGGTGCGCCCCGGCGTCCCCGGACTTCTCCGGGTGGAACTGCGTCGCCCACAACGGCCCGTTCTCGACGGCGGCGACGAAGTCCTGGCCGTGGTTCGCCCAGGTCACCTTGGGCTGCTGCCCGGCGAGGCCGGAGTCCAGTTCCCAGGTCCGCGCGGCGTAGGAGTGCACGAAATAGAACCGCGTGTCCGCGTCGAGCCCGGCGAACAGCAGCGAGTCTTCGGGCGCGCGGACGGTGTTCCAGCCCATGTGGGGCAGGACGTCGGCCTCCAGCCTGTCGACCGTGCCGGGCCACTCACCGGCGCCCTCGGCTTCGACGCCGTGCTCGACACCGCGTTCGAACAGGATCTGCATGCCGACGCAGATGCCCAGCACGGGGCGGCCACCGGCGAGGCGTTTGCCGATGATCTTCTCCCCCGATACCGACCGCAGCCCTTCCATGCAGGCCGAGAAGGCTCCGACACCAGGGACGACCAGGCCGTCGGCCTCGAGCGCGGCATGAGGGTCCGCGGTGACCTCGACGTTTGCGCCGGCGCGCTCGACGGCGCGTTCGGCGGACCGGAGATTGCCGGACCCGTAGTCCAGGATCACCACGCGAGGAGTAGCCACGCGGCCCAGGTTAGCGGACCGAGTTTTCTGCGGATTCCCCGTTTCGGCCTTCACTCGACTGGGTATTAAGGCCTCCGAGTGAAAGGCCGGCGCTGGACCGCCCTGCACTTCTGGAGGAACGATGCAGGACGCGGACGAACTGACTCACCTGCTCCACGCCTGGCGCGAGGACATCGACAGCGTGCCTTTCCCTACCTTCGCGGAGCTGCTGATCCCGAAGCAGAAGCAGCGCTCCGCCCCCTCGATGGTGGTCTCGGCATCGGTTCAGGTGACGAAGACCACCGGATGGCGCGATCGCTGACACTCGACTCCGGTCCGGTGTGTGGTTTTCTTCATAAAGCCACGACCCACCGAGCCGACCAGGAGTGACCGCATGAGCAGCAGCCCGGATCCGCGCGACTTCCTCGATCTCGACGCCGAGCTCTCCGCCGAGGACCGGGCCATCCGGGACGCCGTGCGTTCCTACGCGCAGGACCAGCTTCTGCCGAACATCGCGGAGTGGTACGAAACGGGCGCCCTGCCCGCCGCCGAACTCGCCAAGGGGTTCGGGCAGCTCGGGCTGCTCGGCATGCACCTGGAGGGTTACGGCTGCGCCGGGACCAGCGCCGTCGCCTACGGCATCGCCTGCCGTGAGCTGGAGGCCATCGACTCCGGGCTGCGCAGCTTCGTCTCGGTGCAGGGCTCGCTGGCGATGTACGCGATCCACAAGTGGGGCACCGAGGAGCAGAAGCAGGAGTGGCTGCCGCGGATGGCCGCCGGTGAGGCGCTCGGCTGTTTCGGGCTGACCGAGCCGGACGCCGGCAGCGACCCCGGCGCGATGCGGACCCGCGCGGTGCGCGACGGCGCGGACTGGGTGCTGAGCGGCACGAAGATGTGGATCACCAACGGAACCGTCGCCGACGTCGCGGTCGTCTGGGCGCAGACCGACGAGGGCGTGCGCGGCTTCGTCGTCCCCACGAACACGCCGGGTTTCACCGCGAACGAGGTCAAGCACAAGCTGTCGCTGCGGGCCTCGCTGACCGCGGAACTCGTGCTCGACGGCGTCCGCTTGCCGGAATCCGCGGCGTTCCCCGAGGTACGGGGGCTGCGCGGCCCGCTGTCCTGCCTGAACGAGGCGCGCTACGGGATCCTGTTCGGCGTCGTCGGCGCCGCTCGTTCCTGCTACGAGACCGCGCTGGAGTACACGCTGAGCCGGGAACAGTTCGGCAAGCCGCTGGCCGGGTTCCAGCTCACCCAGCGCAAACTCGCCGACCTCGTCGTCGAGGTCAACCGCGCGGGACTGGTCGCGCTGCGGATCGGGCGGCTCAAGGACGCCGGGACGCTGCACCACAACCACGTCAGCTTCGGCAAGCTCGCCAACGTCCGCTCCGCGCTGGAGGTCGCCAGGACCGCGCGCGCCATGCTCGGCGCCAACGGGATCTCGCTGGAGTATCCGGTGATGCGGCATATGTCGAACCTCGAAACCGTGCTGACCTACGAAGGGACCGAAGAGATGCACGCGCTCTCGCTCGGCCAGTCGGTCACCGGGATCGCCGCCTTCCGCTGAGCTGTCCGCCGAAAACTGTCGGTGCGGGCTTTTAGAGTCCGCGCATGATCGATTCCGCCGAGTTCCAGTCCGTCGTCGAGCTGCGCCGGTACACCCTGCACCCCGGCCGCCGGGACGAGCTGATCGAGCTCTTCGAACGCGAGTTCGTGGAGAGCCAGGAAGCCTGCGGCATGCGTCTGTTCGGCCTGTTCCGCGATCCGGCGGAGCCGGACAAGTTCGTGTGGTTGCGTGGTTTCCGGGACATGGGGGCCAGGCGGGCCGCGCTCGAAGCGTTCTACGGCGGGCCCGTGTGGGGCGAACACGGCCCGGCGGCGAACGAGACGATGATCGACGCCTCCGACGTCCTGCTGTTGCGCCCGTCCGGGCCGGGCTTCCCCGCTCCGGACGGCGCCGCGGATTCCGTCGTGCTGGTGACGGTGTGCCATCCGGCCGGCCCCGTCAAGGAGTTCTCCGAGCACTTCGCCGACACCGTCGCCCCTGCTCTGCGGGAAGCCGGCGTGGAGACGTTCGGCCACTTCGAAACCGAGCCCGCGGAGAACACCTTTTCCCGGCTTCCCGTGCGAGAGAACGAGACGGTGTTCGTCTGGTTCTCGAAGGTCACCGCAGAACACCGGGAGCTCCTCGACCGGACGGGTGCCGAGCTCGAAAGCAGGCTCGAACGTCCTTGGCTGCAACGACAGCTGACACCGACCGCGCGGTCAGTCCTGCGCTGAAAGGAGGTCCGCGAGACCGTCCGGATACAGGATCGCCTTGCCGCTCACGACCTCGGCCAGCGGCAGCCAATGCACGCGTGCGCCGTCGTCGAGCACCACGCCGACCTCGTCACGCTCGTAGAACGTCTTGTCGGCCAGGTCGGCGGTGAACAGGAACACGATCTCGTGCCCCGGCCTGCCTTCGAAGGTGAACACGTTTTCCAGCACGGCGATCTGCTCGACCGCGGTCAGCTCCGCCGCGAGTTCCTCCTGGAATTCGCGGTGGAGCGCTTCGACGGCGGTCTCCCCGAACTCGATCCCGCCACCGAGCGGGCGATGGTAGGTCTCCCCCTTGGCGTTGTCACGGCCTTCGAACACGAGAAGGTCTTCACCGCGGCGGATGACCCCGAGCGCGAGCGGGCGGATCTTCGTCATCGCGGTGACGCTAGCGGAGGAATTCCTTGACCGCCAAGGCGATCGAGCCGGCGTCGAGGCCGTGTGCGAGATCGTGGTCGGCCATTTCGCCGTAGATCCGCACTTCGGCGTCGCGCCGGACACCGAGGGAGAGCAGCCGGTGCGGTGTCTCCGACAGCGCGCTTGCCACCGCGTGCGCGGACGTCCCCGCGAGGTAGGGCTCGACCAGCACGACGTCGGTGGCGCCCGCGGCGTCGACGGCCGAACGCAGCCCGGCGGCGTCGAACGGCCGGATCGTCGAGGTGTAGAGCACGGTCACGTCGAGGTCGGCGGTCGCTTCCAGCGTCCGGTCGAGCATCGGCCCGACGGCAACCACGACCCCTCGGCCGCCTTCGCGCAGCGTCTGCAGTCCGGCGCCCAGATGCGCTTTCGCGTTCTCCTGCGCGGAAAGCCGGAGATAGACCCGCCCGTTGCCGGGGATGGACTCCAGCAGCAGCCGTCGCGCTTCTCCGGGGTGACCTGGCACGTGCACGGTCCAGCCGGGCAGCGTGTCGATGAGGGCGACGTCCCCTGGTGCCTGATGTGTCCGCCCGGCGGTCGGCATGTCGTACGACGCGCCGGAAGACACCAGCACGGCGCCGACGTCCTGGTGCCCGAGGTCGAGTTTGACCTGCTCGAACGCCCGCTCCACGAGGAACGACGAGAAGGTGTGGACGATCGGGCGCATCCCGGCCAGCGCCAGCCCGCCCGCGGTGCTCATCATCAGCTGCTCGCGGATACCGACGTTGAGCACCCGGTCCGGATGCTTCCTCGCGGCGAAGGCGAGCTGCGCCGCGGAAATGTCGGCGAGCACGACGGCGACGTTCGGATCGTTGTCGAGTGCCTCGGCGGCGGCGTTGAGGAAGGTTTCACGCATGTCCACGGCTTCAGGCCTTCCGCTCGACGGTCGCGACCACGGCGAGCGGCCGGTCCGGATGGGGTGTGGTGAAGGCTTCGTAGAGCGCCTCGTGATCACGGCCGTCGACGGTGCGGGTGACCCAGCCCTCGACCTCGAACCGGCGCGCGATCCCGCCCGGCCAGCCGTGGGTGGCCGAGGAGTTGTCGACGACGACCGCGGTCAGCTGCGGCATGCCGATCCGGCCCGCGACCGCGATGGCCTCGGAGTTGGAGCCTTCGTCGAGCTCCGCGTCGCCGATGAGGGTGACGACCTTGGCTTCACGGAATCCCTTGGCACGCAGGCCGAACACGGTGCCGATGGCCAGCGGCAGCCCGTGGCCGAGTGACCCGCTGGCGATCTCGGCGCCGGGCAGCCTCGCCCGGTCGGGGTGGTGTCCGAGCCGGGACTCCGCCGACGTCCAATCGGCGAGTTCCTCTTCGTGGATGAAGCCCTTCTTCGTCAGCACGGCGTAGTAGGCCATCGGGCCGTGGCCCTTCGACAGCAGGAAACGGTCGCGGCCGGGGTCGCGGAAGGTCTCCGGAGTGATGTCGAGCACGCGGTCGTAGAGCACCCACAGGACGTCCACAGTGGACTCCGCGGCGGCTTGATGCTTCTCGTCCCCGGTCATCAGCGAGATCAGCCGCGGCAGATCCTCGTAGCCGGTCTTGGTGTCGGTGGTCATGATCCGAGGGTGCAACCTCGACTTAAGTAGAAGTCAAGGCTAGCCTGGCGACGTGACGAGACTGGCTGAACACCTGAGCATCGGACAGGTCGCCGACCGCAGCGGCGTGCCCCATACGGCTTTGCGTTTCTACGAGGACAAAGGGCTGATCAGCTCGGAGCGCTCGGCGGGCAACCAGCGGCGGTATCCGCGTTCGGTGCTGCGCCGGATCGCCTTCATCCGCGCCGCGCAGCGGGTCGGCCTCAGCCTGGACGACATCAGCTCGGCACTGGAGAGCCTGCCGAAGGACCACGCCCCCACGAAGGCCGACTGGGCCCGCCTTTCACGGGGCTGGCAGGACGAGCTCGACGCGCGGATCGACGCGCTGCAGCGCCTGCGCGACAGGCTGACCGGATGCGTCGGCTGCGGTTGCCTGTCCCTGCGCAGCTGCGGGCTCTACAACGCCGACGACCAGATGTCCCGCTTCGGCCCCGGCGCGGGGAAACTGCGCCCGGCCTCCGAGGGCGGCATCTGAATTCCGTTGCCACGCGGGGCCCGGATGTGCGTCACTGGGACGCGAAATGGACAAGAAGAACCTCATCCGAGTCTCGAAACGGCTCTCCCGGCACCTTCGGCACGCACCCGGCGACATCGGCATCACCCTGACCTCCGACGGCTGGGTCGAAGTCGACACGCTCTTGGCCGCCTTGCGGAGCCATGGCTTGCGCATCACCCGCGCCGAGCTCGACGAAGTGGTCGAGGGCAACGACAAGCGGCGCTTCGCCTTCGATGACGACGGGCTGCGGATCCGCGCCAGCCAGGGTCACAGCGTCGACGTCGACCTCGCGCTGCCCGCCGCCACCCCGCCCGGCGTGCTCTATCACGGCACCGTGTCCCGGTTCCTCGGCACGATCTTTCACGAGGGTCTCCGGCCGATGAAGCGGCACGCCGTGCACCTTTCGGCGAACGTCGAGACCGCGCGCACGGTCGGGGGCAGGCGCGGTGTCCCGGTCGTGCTCCTCGTCGACGCGCGGGGAATGACCGCCGCCGGGCACGAGTTCCAGGTGAGCGCGAACGGCGTCTGGCTCACCGCAGCGGTTCCGCCGGAGTTCCTGCGCCGTCTAGACGAGGCCGTTGTTCCGCAGCAATGACAGCGTGTTCACGGTGAACAGCCCGTTCCATTCCAGCGCGGCCGCGGGCGAATAGCTGGTGTAGTCGACCCGCCAGCCACCGTCTTCGTGCTGCCCGCCCGCGACCCGGCGCAGATCCGCTTCGACGACCTCCGGCCGGAAAAGCTTCCGCGCCGGGCCGTCCGGTTCCGGGGCGAAATCGAGCGGGCGCATGGCCTCGCCCTCGATCCCGCCGCCGACGGCGACCACGCCGTCGTCCGGGACGAACCGGCCGAGCCTCTCGACCAGGCGCGCGTCGCCCAGCGCGTCCACCAGCTTCATCGCGAAAGCGAGCACGAGCGCGTGCGGTGCCTCGTCGAGTTTCTCGATCTCGTCGAGGCAGTAGCGCGTGGCGGCCTCCAGCCAAGGATGCGTGGCGACCGCGGGATCGTGCGCCGCGACGCGCTGCGCGGTGACCGCGACGATCGCGGTGATCTGCAGCGAGGAGACCGACGGGTCCGCGGTCGCCCAGAACGGCGCGCTGCCCGCTGGATCCGGCATCGGCAGGGCGAACGGGATCCCGCCGTCGGGCAGGGAGATCGAGGCGAGCCAGTCGCAGAGTTCGGCCGCGCGCGGACTGCTCACCGGGCCGATGTCGGCGAAGACCTCGAAGGCGTGCAGCGCGCCTCCGGGCTGGCTGGTCACGGAGCGACAGTCGGGTTCGAGCCCGTGGCCGTAGCCGCCGTCAGGATTGCGGTACCCCTCCAGCGCGGCGAGCGCCGCCACCGGGTCACCGTCGCGGAAGAGGACCTCGAAACGCCGCCTGTCGAGCAGGCGGGCCTGGGTGGCCATGAACGTGGCCGCTTCGTGGAGATCGATGTTCATGACCACAGCGTCGCGCGGATCGCGGCGCCTGTCTTGAACACATCGGTCACGTGGTGGTGCGGCGGCGCGGGCGGTGGTAGAGCTTGCGGGCGACACTGAGGAGCGTTTCGCGCAGCGTGTCGTCGTCGAGCGAAGCGACCTCGATCGAGCCGCCCGCGACGGCGATCCCCGCGAGCAGCACCTGGGCCGTCACGATCGCGGTGAGATCCGGATCCGGGCCGACCAGGATCTCCAGCAGCCGGTTCTTGAAGCTGTCCGAGCTGTGCACGGACTTCTCGATCGCGCGGGCGATACCGGGGTCGCTGGAGAACAGGGCGACCAGCGAGCGGTGCTGCACCACGAGGTCGACGAAGCCGTCGAGCAGGTGGTCGATCTGCGCGCCGCGGGTGCGCTGCGCGCGGGCGTCGTCGACGATGCCCTCCAGCTCCAGCAGCACGGGCTCGGCGACGGATTCGGTGATCTCCGCCTTCGTCTTGAAGTGGTAGTAGACGGCGGCCTTCGTGACGCCGAGGGCGTCCGCGATCATCTGCAGCGAGGTGCCTTCCACGCCGTGTTCGGTGAACAACCGCAACGCCGTGTTCAGTAGTCGCGTGCGGGTGTCCTCCGCGTGGACGACGTCCATGATCCCTCCTCGTTCAGCCGTCGGAGATTACGTCAAGCGTGCCCGTCGGGCCAAACGAGTACTAGCCGTGCGGCTAGTCACACACTTGCCGATCGGCTTGTAGGCCACTAGCCGATCGGCTAGCTTGGAATGAACCTGATCGAGTGAACGGGAGATGTTTGTGGCCAGCTTCCTGTACCGCCTGGGCCGGTTCTCGTTCCGGCGCCGGGCACTGGTGACGGCGGTGTGGGCCGCTGTCCTGGTGGCCCTCGGCGCGGGTGCGCTGACCCTGTCCGGCCAGCTTTCGAATTCGGTGACCATCCCCGGCACCGAATCGCAGAAGGCGATCGACCAGCTCGCGGACCGGTTCCCGGAGGCCTCCGCCGGCGGCGCGACCGCGCGGGTCGTCATCTCCACGCCCAACGGCCAGGACATCACCGAGGCCCCCGGCCAGGCGACGATCGCGGGCCTCGTCAAGGGACTCGAGAACGCGCCGAAGGTCGCCGGCGTGGTCAACCCGCTGCAGGTGCAGGCGATCTCGCCCGACAGGCACGTCGCGCTGGCGCAGGTCAGCTACCGCGTCCCCGGCTTCGAACTCACCGACGCCGACCGCGACGGCCTGATGGCCGCCGCGGATTCCGCCAAGGCCGCCGGGTACACCGTGGACTTCGGCGGTGACGCCGTCCAGGCGATGCCCGCCACGAACGCCACCGAAGGCCTCGGTGTCGCGGTCGCCGCTGTCGTCCTGATCATCACCTTCGGCTCGCTGCTCGCCGCCGGGATCCCGCTGCTGACCGCGCTCATCGGCGTCGGCATCGGCATGGCTGGCATCACGACGGCGTCCGGTTTCCTCGAACTGAACACGAACACGCCGGTGCTCGCGCTGATGATCGGGCTCGCCGTCGGCATCGACTACGCGCTCTTCATCGTTTCCCGCTATCGGCATGAACTGACGCTCGGCCGCGATCCGGAGGAGGCCGCGGGACGCGCCACCGGCACGGCGGGCTCCGCCGTGGTGTTCGCCGGGCTGACCGTGATCATCGCGCTGGCTGGCCTGACCGTCGTCGGCATCCCGTTCCTCGGCGAGATGGGCATCGCCGCGGCGATCACCGTCGCCATCGCGGTCGTCATCGCGCTCACCCTGCTGCCCGCCATCCTCGGGTTCGCGGGCGGCAAACTGGCCGGTGGCAAGATCCGCTTGCGCCGCAAGGAAAGCGAGACGACGCACGGCGAGCGCTGGGCCCGGTTCGTGGCCCGCCACCGGATCCCGGTGCTGATCGCCGCGATCGCCGGACTCGCGATCGTCGCCGTCCCGGCCGCGAGCATGCAGCTCGGCCTGCCGAACGACAGCACCGCCGCGCCGGACAGCACCCAGCGCAAGGCCTACGACACCGTCGCGCGCAGCTTCGGTGAAGGCGCCAACGGTCCGCTGGTGATCGTCGTCGACCTCAACGGCAGCACCGACCGGCAGGCCGCGCTCCAGCAGGCGGCCGCGGGGATCGGCGGGCTCCCCGAGCGCCCGATCGTCACGCCGCCGAAGACCAACCGCGACGGTGACCTGGCGCTGCTGACCGTCATCCCGAAGAGCGGTCCGAGCAGCACCGCGACCGAAGACCTCGTCAGCGACATCCGCGGCCTGAACGCGGGTCTGGGTTCGGCCACCGGCGCGTCCTTGGCGGTGACCGGGCAGACCGCGGCCAACATCGACGTCTCGGAGAAACTCGCCGACGCGATGCTGCCCTATCTCGCGCTGATCGTCGGGCTCGCGTTCCTGTTGCTGATGCTGGTGTTCCGCTCGGTCGTGGTGCCGCTGAAGGCGACGCTGGGCTTCCTCGGCTCCGTGGTCGCGACGTTCGGCGCCGTGGTGGCGGTGTTCCAGTGGGGCTGGCTCACCGACCTGCTCGGGGTGAAGACGACCGGGCCGATCATGAGCATGCTGCCGATCCTGCTGATCGGCGTGCTGTTCGGGCTCGCGATGGACTACCAGGTGTTCCTGGTGACGCGGATGCGGGAGGAATACGTCCACGGGGCCGACCCGCAGCAGGCGATGGTCACCGGTTTCCGGCACGGCTCCCGCGTCGTGGTCGCCGCCGCGCTGATCATGATCAGCGTGTTCGCCGGGTTCGTCCTCGCGGAATCCGCGCTGATCCAGTCGATCGGGTTCGCGCTGGCCTTCGGGGTGCTGGTGGACGCGTTCGTGATCCGGATGACCATCGTGCCCGCGCTGATGTCGCTGCTCGGACGCGGCGCTTGGTGGCTGCCGAAGTGGCTGGACCGCGTACTGCCGGACGTCGACGTCGAAGGCGAGAAGCTCGCGAAGCAGCTGGACGCTCCTGACGAGCGGGAACTGGTCGAGGCCTCGAAGTAGACAAGTACGTGAAGGCCCCCTTCCTTGCGCTAGACGCAAGGAAGGGGGCCTTCACGTACTTCAGGTCAGCTCAGGCCAGCCAGGCGATGGCGCCGCCGATCGCCAGAAGCGCGCCGAGCCCCAGCACGATGGCCATGAACTTGACGCTCTTCCAGGTCGCGTAGACGCCGCCGATCAGGAAGCCGCCGAGCGCGAACAACAGCACGGCGATGGTCGAGTTGCTCATGCCCGCCAGGCTGCCACATCCGACCCCACCCGACCGCGCCGGGTGCGACCCCACGCGGGACTAGAGGACGCCCTTGGTCGACGGAATGCCGCCGGCGCGCGGGTCCGGCTCGGTCGCGGCACGCAGGGCGCGCGCAACGGCCTTGTACTCCGCCTCCGCGATGTGGTGCGGGTCCCGGCCGTGCAGCACCCGCACGTGCAGCGCGATCTGCGCGTGGAACGACAGCGAGTCGAACACGTGCCGCGTCAGCACGAACGGGTAGTTCCCGCCGATGGTGAAGCTGTTGAACTGCTCCGGCTCACCGAGATGCACGCAGTACGGGCGCCCGGAGACGTCGATCGCGGCGTGCGCGAGCGTCTCGTCCATGGGGATCCACGCGTCGCCGAACCGGCGGATACCGCTCTTGTCGCCGAGCGCCTGCCGCAGCGCCTGGCCGAGCACGATCGCGGTGTCCTCGACGGTGTGGTGCGCGTCGATGTGCACGTCACCGGTCGCCTGCACCTTGAGGTCGAGCGAGCCGTGCACGCCGAACGCGGTGAGCATGTGGTCGTAGAACGGGACACCGGTGTCGATCTCCACCTGTCCCGTGCCGTCCAGGTCGAGCTGGACCGAAATGGACGATTCACTGGTGGTGCGGTCCACCTTGCCGACGCGACTCATCGCGGCACCTCCTTGCTGGCCTCGAGAAAGGCGTCGTTCTCTTCCGGCGTCCCGATGGTCACCCGCAGGTGTCCTTCGATGCCGACGTCCCTGATCAGCACGCCGTTGTCCAAATAGGACTTCCAGGCCGCTGGCGCGTCCGCGAACCGTCCGAAGAGGACGAAGTTCGCGTCGCTCGGGACCAGCGTGAATCCCAAGCCCAGCAACGCTTCCACCACCCTGTCGCGTTCGGCCGCGAGTTTGGCGACCGAGGCGAGGGTGGCGTCCGCGTGCCGCAGCGCGGCCCGCGCGGCGGCCTGCGTGAGTTTCGAAAGGTGATACGGCAGCCGCACCAGTTGCAGCGCGTCGACGATCGCGGGCGCGGCCGCCAGGTAACCGAGCCGCCCACCGGCGAAGGCGAACGCCTTGCTCATCGTGCGCGAAACGATCAGCTTCGCCGGGTATTCCTCCAGCAGCTCGACGGCGCTCGGCTGCGACGAGAACTCCGCGTACGCCTCGTCGACCACCACGATCCCCGGCGCCGCTTCGAGCAGCCCGCGCAGCTCGCCGAACGGGATCGACCCGCCGGTCGGGTTGTTCGGGCTGGTCACGAAGACGATGTCCGGACGGCGCTCGCTCACCAGCGCGGCGGCCTTCTCGGTGTCGAGGCTGAAATCGTCGCGGCGCGGCACCGGCAGCCAGTCGGTGCGGGTGCCCGCCGAGATGATCGGGTGCATCGAGTACGACGGCTCGAAGCCCAGCGCCGACCGGCCGGGGCCGCCGAAGGCCTGCAGGATCTGCTGCAGGATCTCGTTGGACCCGTTGGCGGCCCACACGTTCGACTCCGACACCAGCACGCCGGTGGACACCGCGAGGTAGTCCGCGAGGTCCTGCCGCAACGCGACGGCGTCGCGATCCGGGTAGCGGTGCAGCGAAGCGGCTTCGGCGCGGATGGCCTCGGCGACGTCGGCCACCAGCGCGTCCGGTGGCGGGTACGGGTTTTCGTTGGTGTTGAGCCGGATCGGCACGTCGAGCTGCGGCGCGCCGTACGGGGTCTTGCCCCGCAGGTCCTCCCGCAGCGGGAGCGCGTCGAGCGTGATCTCCTCGCCGATGCTCATGCCCGCTCCCCCTCGAACCGTGCCGTGATGGCCTCGCCGTGCGCGGGCAGGTCCTCGGCGTTCGCCAGCGCGACGACGCGGCCGGCGATCTCGCGCAGCGCGTCCTCGCTGTAGTCGACGACGTGCACGCCCTTGAGGAAGCTCTGCACCGAAAGCCCGGACGAGTGCCGTGCGAACCCGCCCGTGGGCAGGACGTGGTTCGAGCCGGCGCAGTAGTCGCCGAGCGAGACCGGCGCGTACGCCCCGACGAAGATCGCGCCCGCGTTGCGCACGCGGGCCGCCACCGCGCGTGCGTCCGCGGTCTGGATCTCCAGGTGTTCCGCGGCGTACGCGTCGACGACGCGGATGCCGTCCTCCACGGTGGACACCAGGATGATGCCGGACTGCTTGCCGCCCAAGGCCTCCGTCACGCGTTCGGAGTGCTTGGTCGCGGCGACGCGGCCGGTGAGTTCCTTGTCGACCGCGTCCGCGAGTTCCTCGGACGTGGTGACCAGCACGCTCGCGGCGAGCGGGTCGTGCTCGGCCTGGCTGATCAGGTCGGCGGCGACGTGCACCGGGTCTGCGGTTTCATCGGCGAGGATCGCGATCTCGGTCGGGCCAGCCTCGGAGTCGATGCCGATGACGCCGCGCAGCAGCCGCTTGGCCGCCGTGAGGTAGATGTTGCCCGGTCCGGTGACGACGTCGACCGGCTCCAGCGTCGCGCCGTCGGTGTCGGTGCCGCCGTACGCGAGCAGCGCGACGGCCTGCGCGCCGCCGACGGCCCAGACCTCGTCGACGCCGAGCAGTTCGGCGGCGGCCAGGATCGTCGGGTGCGGGAGCCCGCCGAACGCGGCCTGCGGCGGCGAGCACAGCACGAGCGTGCCGACGCCGGCGATCTGTGCCGGGACGACGTTCATCACCACGGTCGAGGGGTACACCGCGAGCCCGCCGGGCGCGTACAGCCCGACGCGCTCGACCGGGATCCAGCGCTCGGTGACCGTGCCGCCGTCGACGACCTCGGTCGTGACGTCCTGACGGCGCTGATCGCCGTGGACCTTCCTGGCGCGGACGATGGACTCCTCCAGCGCCGCGCGGACGGCCGGGTCCAGGTTCGCGAGCGCGCCGGTGAGCTCCGCGGCGGCCACGCGGACACCGGATGGGCGGACCTTGTCGAACTTCTCGGTGTACTCGAGAACCGCCTCGACGCCGCGATCGCGGACCGCCTCGACCACCGGCCGGACGTGATGCAGCGCCGCGTCCACGTCGTACTCGGCACGCGGGAGCGTGCTCCTGAGTTCGGCAACGGACGGGACCTGTCCACGCAGGTCGGTACGGTTCAGCATGGGTCAAGGGTACGAGGTGGCCCGATCACCCCGAGCAGGCACACTGGGGTGGTGACCAGCGATCCCACGATGAGGGAGGCCTCCGTGCCGCGAATCGGGTTGTGCCAGCTCACGGCGGGCGAGGATCCCGAAACGAACCTGAAGCTGATTCGCGAAGGCGTGGCGGCCGCGGCGGCCGACGGCGCGCGGATCGTGGTCTTCCCCGAGGCGACGATGGCCCGCTTCGGCAGTCCGCTGAAGCCCGTCGCGCAACCGCTGGACGGGCCGTGGGCGTCCACTGTGGCGACCATCGCCGAAGAGCACGGCGTCGTGATCGTCGCGGGCATGTTCACGCCGTCGCCCGACGGGCGCGTGAGCAACACGCTGCTCGTCACCGGCGCCGGGCACCACTTCGGCTACGACAAGATCCATCTGTACGACGCGTTCGGGTTCGCCGAGTCCGATACGGTCGCCGCCGGGACCGCACCGGTCACCTTCGAGCTCGACGGAATCACGTTCGGTGTCGCGACCTGTTACGACATCCGTTTCCCCGAACTGTTCCGGAAGCTGGCCGACGACGGCGCCGACATCGTCCTCGTGCCGACGTCCTGGGGCGCGGGCGAGGGCAAGCGTGAGCAGTGGGGCGTCCTGGTGCGCGCCCGCGCGCTCGACTCGGGCTGCTGGGTCGTCGGCTGCGGGCAGGCCGACCCGACCACCACCGCGACGCCGGTGAACCCGAAGGCCCCGACGGGGATCGGTTTCTCGACGGTGTCCGACGGGTTCGGGCGCGTCCTCGCCGAGCTGGGCCCCGGACCGGAGCTCGTGGTCGTCGACCTGGATCCGGCGGTCAGCGGGAAGGCACGGGCGGCGACGGGCGCTCTGGCGAACCGTCGCCTTTAGCGTCCACCGATCGCTCGAAGAAGGACTCGAGCACCACGATCGTCTGCGTCCCTGTGACGCCTTCGATGGCGTAGAGCCTGCGCAGTGACGCCTGCAACTCCTCGGTGGTCGGCGTGCGCACCTTCACCAGGAGCGACGCCGGGCCCGCGATGATGTGCGCCTCCACGACCTCCGGCAACGCTTCCAGCGCGGCCTTGGTCGGCGAGTCGCCCATCCACGAGTTCGCCTCGACCAGCACGAACGCCATCACGCCCCGGCCGACCGCCGCCGGGTCGACGTCGACGGTCGTGCGCCGGATGACGCCCTGTTCGCGCAGTTTGCGGACCCGCTCGTGCGCGGCGCCCGCGGACAACCCGACCGCCTTGCCGAGCGCCGCGTACGCCTGAGTCGCGTCCTGCTGCAACTCCGTGAGCAGTATGCGATCCACGTCATCCATGGGTTGACCATATCAAGTTCAGCGATTCATGATGATAGCAGTATCTCATTCAGATCTCTGGGGTTTCTCATGGACACGGTCAAGGCTCACTTCGAAGTCCTCGACGAGCGGTTCGCCCGCGTCAACGGGGACGAGTGGATGCAACGCCTGCACACCGGCTGCCGGTGGACCGAAGGGCCCGCCTACTTCCCCGCCGGCCGGTACCTGGTCTTCAGCGACATCCCGAACGACCGCGTCCTGCGCTGGGACGAGACCACGGGCGCGGTCGGCGTGTTCCGCGAGCCAGCCGGATTCCACAACGGGCACACCGTCGACCGCCAGGGCAGGCTCGTCAGCTGCGAGCAGGGCGGCCGCCGGGTGACGCGCACCGAGCACGACGGCACCACCACCGTGCTCGCGGAGACCTATCAGGGCAAGAGGTTCAACAGCCCCAACGACGTCGTCGAAAGCTCGGACGGCGCGCTCTGGTTCACCGACCCCAGTTACGGGATCGACAGCGACTACGAAGGACATCAGGCGGAAAGCGAGATCGGCGCCTGTCACATCTACCGCGTCGACCCGGTGGACGGGTCCGTGCGGATCGTCGCGGACGACTTCACGCGCCCGAACGGGCTGGCCTTCTCCCTCGACGAGTCGCTGCTCTACATCGCGGACACGCGGCAGGATCCCAGCCACATCAGGGTTTTCTCGATGGACGGCGGGAAGCTCTCGGGTGGCGGGATCTTCGCGACCAGTGACGCCGGCGGTTTCGACGGGATACGGCTGGACGCCGCCGGGCGGGTCTGGGCCGCCGCGCACGACGGCCTGCACTGCTTCGCGCCCGACGGCACGCGGATCGGGAAACTGCGCGTGCCGGAGGTCTGCTCGAACCTGACCTTCGGCGGGCCGCGGCGGAACGACCTGTTCATCACCGCGTCCAGTTCGGTCTACACGCTGCGGGTGAACTTCTCGGGGCCGCGTCACTGAAGGCCGAAGCAGGACGTGTGGCCGCGGCCAGGGTGTCGCGAAAGCCACTTTCGCGACGTCAGGTGTCCCGAAAGTGGCTTTCGCGACATGCCTTCACGTCTCGGGACCGCGGTCCTAGCGCAGCAGGCCCTCGCGGATCGCCACGCGCACGAAACCGGCCCGCCTGCGTTCCCCGGTCTTGTCCCGGATCCGGTCGAGATAGGACCGTACCGTCCGCACGCTGATGTTCAGGATCTCCGCCACGTCGACGTCCCGTTCACCCGCCGCGACCAGCCGCAGCACCTGCTTTTCCCGTTCGGACAGCACGATCTTGGGACCGGCGTGGCGGTCTTCGCTGTCCTGGATGATCATTCCGGCCAGCGTCGGCGACACGTACGCGTTGTCGTCGGCGATGGTGCGGATGGCGCGCAGGAGTTCGTCGCCGTCGACGTCCTTGGACAGGAAGCCCTTCGCCCCGGCCTGCATGGCGCCCAGCACCTCGGGCTGTTCGGCGTGGGCGGACACCACGAGCACCTTGTGCCCCATCTGCCCGACTTCCAGCACCGCGGCGGCGTCCTGGACGCCGCGCAGCTTGAGGTCGAGGACGACCACACTGCCCGGAGGCTGCTCCTGGACGGCGAACCGCGCGACGGAATCGGCGACGGCGCCCAGCGCGATGTCGGGCGCTTCGGTGAGGACGCGCGCGACGGCGTCCCGGTACAACGGGTGATCCTCGATCACCCCGACGTTGATCGGTGTACTGCGTTTCGGCTGCTGCTCGTCTGCGTTCACCGGCGTCCTTCGAATCCGCCCGCGTCGTCGCGGGGCGCGACAGGCCGCGAGGGGCCGGGCACCTCCGGCGGAGACGCGAGCCCGAGCTGGATGGCCTTGCGGACCAGGCCGGCCCGCCTTCTCTCTCCGAGTTTGTCACGGATCCGGTCCAGGTAACCGCGGACCGTCCGGACCCCGATGCCCAGGATGCGGGCGATGTCGACGTCGCGTTCGCCCGCCGCGACCAGCCGGAGGACCTGCTTCTCCCGCGCGGAGAGCGCGACGTCCGGAGCCGACACGGGCCGGTCGGCGTTGTCCTTGATGATCATTCCGGCCACCACCGCGGAAACATAAGCCCGCCCCTGCGCGACCGTCCTGATCGCGGTCAGCAGTTCGTCGACGTCGACGTCCTTGGACAGGAATCCCTTGGCACCGGCGGCGATCGCGCCGAGCACCTGCTCGGACTCCGCCTGCGCGGACACCACGAGCACGTGATGCCCCAGTTCGCACACCTGGAGCACGGCCGCCGCCCCGGCGATCCCCGGCAGACCGAGGTCGAGCAGCACCACACTGCCCGGCGGCTGCGGATGCACATGGAACCGGGCGACCGAATCGACCACCGCGCCCAGCTCGATCCCGTCGGCCTCGGTGAGGACCCGGACCACGGCGTGCCTGTACAACGGATGGTCTTCGATCACCGCGACGTCGACCCGGTCGGTCTCCGGTCTGTCTTCAGTCATCTGCACGTTCCCGCTCACCCCGTCCCACCTGCCGCGGACACCGCACGGCCCGCCTGCGCCGGATCCAGCGCGGGTCCGCGCGGAACCAGTGCCAGTAATCCATTCGGAACCGGTTGCCGTTCGGCTTGGCCGTATCCGAGGGAAGCGAGTGCCTCGTTGCTCGCCACCGGGTACTTCAGGCCTGTGTCGGTCACGACGTAGACCGTGCCGGAACCGGATTCCGCCACCACCGCGCCTCCCGACGGAGGCACGAAGACCGCGTCGGCGACCAACGCGTCCGTGCGCGCCGTCACCGGTATCGCCTTCGCACCTTGCGGCAACGGGACCTGTGCGGAGATAACGATTCGAGAACCCTGCGCGCATAACGTCACGGACTGTCCGGTAACGGGCGCTTTTCGCGGGATCCGGTCGGGATACTCCGCGGGATCGGCCCCGCCCGCCCTCGCCGTGCCGACCTTCGGCACCGCGGCGACGTCGGCCGCGCGCACCGCGACGGGGGCCGGGACGCCGCTGTAGGCGTCCGCGTTCTGCGGCGTGTTGATCAGCAGGCTCGCCGCGGTCTGGCCGATCGGTTCGAGCCCGTCGGCGTGGACGAGGTAGTAGGACGTCGCGTCGTTGGGCGACGCCATCGCGTCGACGACCCCGAGCACCGAACCGACCTTCGTCGCGGTGCCGCCGACCTTCGGGCCGGGCCGCCCGGCGTCTTCGACCGCGCGGTAGGCCAGATCGCGTCCGGCGGCGACGGTGCCGATCCACCGGGAGGACACCGCGATCGCCGGGTAGGTGTCGAACTGCAACGCCGTGGCGGCCTCCGAGGTGAGCCGATAGCGGCGTCCCGCCGTCACGAGATACCGGTCCCCCTCGGGGACGCGGACCACCACGGCCTGATCCTTCGGAAGGTCGACTCCGGACGCGGGCGCGCCGAGGAGCACCGTCGTCTCCGGTTCGGCCGACGCGGGCGCGTCCTGGGTCGTCCGCGAGCAGCTCGTCCACGGGGTGTTCACCAGCGCGGCCGCCGCCGGCAGCGAGTCGGGGGCGCCGGGGATGCCGATCTGCGAACCGCGCGGGGCCTTCGCGAGCTTGTCCGAAGGGACGGTCACTGTGGCCTCGCCGTTGCCGCCCGCCATCAGCCGCGCGGAAGCGTAGTTGAGCACGGGATGCAGCGCGCCGTCCTGGCCGAGGATGTACCGCGCGCCGGTGCCCTCCTCGACGATCACCTTGCCGCCCGCCAGCCAATCCTTGCCGCCGGAGGGGTTCAGCAGGCCGAGCACGCCGAACACCGCGGTGACCAGCAAGGCGACGCCGAGTCCGCACAGGGTTCCGATGACCAGCCTGCGGCTCGGGGCGACCGGATGGTTGGCGTCAGCCGAGACCAGTGCCGAAACCAGTCTCCTGCGGAGGAATTGGTAGGCCTGAATCTGGTCCCGCTGCGTCCACACGCTCCCGTCCCCCGCCGTTCGTGCCCACCCGTTCGAGGGTGCTCACGTTAGGTTCCGGCCCCGGTTGGCGGTGAGGGTAATTTTTACGCCCCTCCCCCGCGCGGGGCGCGGCTACCGTCGAGCGCGTGCACGGAGAAGGGGAATTCCTTGTCGGTTGAAGCCCCGGCGGTGGGGACACCCCGCCCGACCCCGGAACAGACTCCCGCTCACGGCGTCGCGGGCGCGGCGCCGCTGCCCTGGCTGCTGCCGATCCGCCCGCTGCAGGCGGCGCTCTGGGAGATCGCCGGGATCGCGATCCTGCTCGCCTTGACCGTCGACGGGATCCCGCAGGCCGGGTGGATCAGCGTCACCGCGGCCGCCGGTGTCCTCCTGCTGACGACGTCGGTCCGGTTCGCCGGGCGCCACGCCGCCGGCTGGCTGCTCACCTGGGCCGGTTACCGGTTGAAGCGCCGCGACAAGAACGAGGTCCCCGATCCGCTGCACCGGCTCGCCGGTCCCGTCCGGGTGCGCCAGCATGTCGACCGTGCGGGCAACCGTTTCGGTGTCGCCGAGGTCCGCGACGGCTGGAGCGCCATCGTCCGGCTCACCCCCGGCGCCATGCAGCCCGGACCCGACACACTGACCGGAATCCTGCGCGAGGCGTACGCGAGCACCGGGATCCCCTTGTCCAGCGCGCAGCTTCTGACCTGGACAGTCCCTAATGGACAGTCCTTGCTCCGGGTCCGCTGGCTCACCGTCCGATACCGGCCCGAGGATGCGCCGATCGCGGCGCTCGCCCGCGGCGGCGGAGAACTCGGCGCGCTGCGGAGCACCGCCTGCGCGGCGCTGGCACTCATGGGCGCGCTGGCCGAAGCCGGGTTCGAGAGCACCGTGCTCGAAGCCGGTGAGGTGGCGGAAGAACTGCGCGTCGCGCTCGGGAGTGGTCAGGACGCGCCGGTGGACGGCTGGCGTTCCTGGGACTGGGGCGGCGCGTCGCAGGTCTGCTACCGGCCCAAGTCGGAGCGGGACCTCGCGCGGACATTGGATCTTCACGTGCCAGGCTCGGCGTTCACCGCGACTTCGTACACGCTGTACCGATCGCCCGGCGGGCGGGAGAAGTCCGAGGTGACCATCCGGGTCGGCGGGCGACCGGGAGCGGAAACGGCGCGGCCGAGCGGGATCGCGGTGACCCCGCTGCACGGACGGCACGCGACGGCGGTCCGGCGGACCCTTCCGCTGGCGCTGGAGAACTGAGGGGGCTGTCCGTGGAGGACTCCTTTCCTCACTGAGGGTAGGGAAGGAGTCCTCCACGGCGTAATGCGTGGAGCGGAGAGGTCAGCCGCGCACGGCCTCGTAGACCCCGGCGATCATGCCGACGAACGGGACCAGGGAAAGCAACACCAGGAACTCGACGATGTCGAGAGTCCTTGCCCAGTAAGGCGAACGGCGTCCCTTCACGACACGGGTCGCGTAAGTGAGACAGACACCCGCGGCGACGACGACCGCGCAGCCCGCAGCGAAGACGAACGAACGCGGACCACCCGCGGCGAGCCAGGACCCGGCCGCCGCCAACGCGGCCGCGCCGAAACCGATGAGCACGAGCCGCTGCGAACGACCCGCGAACGCGCGCGAGCGCAGCATCAGCGCCAGCCCCAGCAGCGCGCACAGGCCCGCTTCCCAAGCGCCGCCTGAAGACGACAGGACCACCGACGCCGAGACCACGGTGAGCCCGAGCGCGACGAGCAGCCCGGTCAGCAGCGACTGCGCGTAGGTCGTGCCGCCGACCATGTCCTCGCCGAGCGAAGGGTTCTCGTCGGCGCGGAACGCGTCCATGTCGTCGGGCACCCTGGGCAGGGGCAGCCTGCCGAGCCGCAGCGCCATCATCGGCGCCACCGCGGCCAGCGCCGTCGCCACGACGGCGACCACGGCGGCCGCCGAAACCGCGCGGACGTCGGCGAGCAGGACGATGGCGGTGGTGATCGCGCCGAGCCCCGCCGACACGGTCACCGCGACGAACCAGGGCAGCCGGTCGGCCACCGAAACGGCCGCGATCACGCCGTACACGGTCACCACGGCGAGTCCGGCGGCCAGCGGCCCGGCCGACAGGGAGAACAGCGGATGCGGCGGCAGGATCGACATCCCGGCCAGCAGTGCCGCGCCGACCCCGGCGAGCGCGCCGGCGGCACCGGCCTCCGCGTCGCCGTACGCGCGGCTCAGCGCGCCACCGCCCAGCACCAGTACCAGCGCGAGCAGCCCGGTCCCGATCGGCGCCAGCACACTGCCGGACGCCGCCGCCTGCACCAGCAGGCCACCGGCGAGCAGCAGCACCACGGACGCGACGATGCCCGCCTTGCGCGCCACCGACGGTCCCCACCGGCCGGTGCCCGACTCGGCGACACTCGCGATCGAGTCGACGACGTCATCGAACAGCAACGGACCCCGCGGGCGTTCCCGCGGGGTCAAGTGGAGGACTTCGCCGTCGCGCACCTGCGCCGCGGCGACCGTGAGCCCGAGCGCGAGCGGAGCACCGCCGAGCCGGGACAGCACCCAGCCCGGATGCTCGGCCGACGCCTGTCCCGAAGCGCCCGCGAGCCGCACGAGCTGCGGGACGAGTTCGGCGAACGTGCTCTGCTGCGGCAGCGCCACATCGACACGCGCCCGCGGTGTCACCACCGTGACGCGCCGGGTGGAGCCCGCGATCGCGGCCGTCATGCTTCGATCGACTTGGCGGACTCGATGACCGGGGCGAATTTGGCGCTGCTGGCCTCGGCCAGTTTCTGCAGCCCGTTGTTGACCGCCTCCAGCACGATCTCCGAGATGTTGCGCGCGTCGTACTGGCGCAGCGCGCGCGGGTCGATGTCGATCGAGGTGAACCGGCCGTCACCGCGCAGGACGACGGTGACCTCGTTCTGCCGCGAGTGCGCCTTGACCTCCATCGCCTCGACCGAACGCTGGATGCGCTGCACCTCTTCGGTCTGCTTGCGGACCTGGTCCAGCAACTCGTCCATATCCGGCATGGCGTAGGGGTCGGTGGTCACGAATCTTCTCCTTCATCTGCGGTGAAATCCCGCCGGACGTGGACACTGCCCACGAACCGCCGGAAGTCGTCGCCGAGGCCGCGGGCCGCCTCGGGCGTTGCGGTGCAGGCGATCTCGAGGATCAGCCGTTCGGCCGGGGTCGCACCCGGCACGGTCAGCTGCACCTGCGTCTGTACGAGGTCCTGGCCCTCGCCGGTGCGGAGGCGCAGTACCTGCGTCACCCCTGGCGCGACGCCGGTGCCGATCACCTTGCGCCGCACCACTTCCAGCGCGGCCATCGACCGGCCGAGACGTTCGACGGCCTCGTCGGCGATGTCGGTGATCTGCGCCTGGTCGGGCCGCTGCCCCACGCTCAGGGTGATGTTCGGGGTGAACTCCTCGTCCGTCCCGGAACGCACGGCCACGAAGACCGCGCCCTCGGCGCCGACGGACGCCGGTTCGACGGGCACCCACCCGTCGGGGATGTCGAATCCCAGCGGGAGGGAAACCCGGTCCTGCGTCGCCATCGCGTTCATCCCCGTCACCACGTGCCCACGTAGGAGACCGCGTCGTCCCACGCCTCGCCGACGGCGTCCGCCGCCTGGCCGGCCGCACCGCTCACCGCGTCGACGGCCGCGCCGCCGTATTCGCCGACGGTGTCCGCGATCTTCGGCAGGTCGATGTCGATCTTCGCGCCGAGCCCGGCACCGAGGCCGAGCGCGACACCCGCCTTGAAGTTGACCTTGATGTGCCCGGCGTCGTAGACGGCCTGGCCGTCGAGCTGCGCGCCGAGTCCGTACTGGAGGGTGCCACTCGCGCCGACGCCCACTCCGGCCACGTCCGCCGCGAGCTCGCCTTCGATCTTACCGCCGACGAAGGCGTTGGCGTGCACACCGACACCGTGCGCGCCGGCCTGGAGCGAACCGTTCACCTCGCCGCCGAGGAACGCGGTGCCCTTGGCGCTGCCCGAAGCGACGCCCCATTCCTTCTTGCCTTCGAGTTCTTCCTTGAAGGCGGCGAGTTCCGCGTGACCGGACGCCTTGACGTCCCAACCCTGCGAGGAGACCTTGGCGTCCCAGCCGGGGGTGAAGCCGTCCTGCTCCTGCTTCCACTTGGCATACGTGATCTCGGTGTTGCCCCAGGCCTTGTCGCGCAGGCCATCCGGCTTCGGCCTGCCGAACGGCGTGTCGCCGGCACGCGGGGCGCGCGTGCCTTCGAGACCATCCCAGGTGAGCTTCTTCCAGCCGGAATTGCCGAACCAGGAAGGCTGCGAGCGCGGGCGCTTGCGGCCGTCGAGCGCTTCGCCGTTGAGCCAGTGCAACGGGCCGCGGCCCCATTTGCCGAGTTCGTGCTCGATCCGGCCGGTGCCCTCCGGCGGGAACAGGCGCGCGAGTTCCTCGCTCAGCTCGTCAGCGATCTCTTGCGCCGCCTGAGCAGCCCGTTCACCGAGCTGCCGGGCGGCGGAGATGAACGCGTTGACCGCGTTCGCGTTCGCCGTCCGCGCCTGGCTGGTGAGCTGCGCGGCGTACTGGTCGAACTGGGCGAGAATCGAGTCCACACAGGACTTCGCGCCCTGCAGGGCCTGCGCGCCCGCCCGCAGCCGGTTCGACTGGTCGCTCAGCTTCGCGCCGAGCTCACCGAGTTCCTCGCTCAGTTTCGCCGCGGACGTGGCGAACGCGGTGTAGGCGTCGCCCTCCCAGGACGCGTTGAGCGCCTTCGCCGCCTTGCCGACCTCGTCCGCCCGGCCCGAAACCGTCGACGCCCGCTCACCGCACCGCTGGCCGGCCGCGTTCAGCGCCGACGGGTCACCGGTGACCCGTCGCTGGTACTCGACCACGAGCCGCCGATAGTTCGACAGGATCGAGCTGACGACGCCCGACGCGTCGACCACACCGCTCCCCGACACGGTTTACCTGCCCTTCGCCGGTGAGTCGGCTCCTGCGTCGATGTCGATGTGCTGCTCGAAGTGCTTGCCGCCGAAGTTCATGTCGATGTCGATATCGATGTCCTGCCCGCCCGGCGCCTGCACGGTGGACTTGCCGGTGCTCAGGTCGGTGGTGATGGTGACCTGGTTGCCGTTGCCGGCGCTCGGCAGCGAGCCGCCGGAACCGGAACCACCGCCGGACGGTCTGTCCACCGGGATCCACGAGTCCGCGCCGCCCGGCCAGTTGCCCTGGGAACCGTTGCCGCCCAGCGCGGGCGGCCGGTACTGGGTGAACGGCGGCGTCTGGCCCGGCGTCGTGCCACCACCGGAAGCGCCGCCCGCACCACCGCCCGCGCCACCGCCGGAACCGCCGACCGCGGCCTGTCCCGAACCGCTGGCGACCGAGCCCGGCGCCTGCGGGTTGGTGACCGGGGTGCCGGAGACCGCCGAGTTGCCCGCCGCGCCGTTGTCCCCGGCGTCGTTGTGCCCGAACAGTTTCTGGACCTCGCCGATGATGGTGGCGATCTGGGTGATCTGGTTGGCGAGGTCGACCACGCCGAGCGCCTTCAGCAGCGCGCCGATCGCTGTAATGAACGCGCGCAGCGAAGCGCTGGTGGCGGTGGAAAGCGCGACGGCGGCGCCGTAGGTCCACGGATTCGACATCAGGCCCGCGACCGTCGGGTTCACCGCCGAGACCACCGCTTTGTAGGCGGTCTGCGCGGTCTTGATCAGCGTCCCGGCGATGCCGAGCAGCTCGGCGCCCTTCTGCACGACCTGGATGATCTTGGTCAGCGAGTTCAGCGAGTCGGTGATCTTCTTCATCGCCGAGTCCGACGCGCCACCGGACCAGATCTTGCCCAGCTGCTCGGCGGCCTTCGTCACCTCGTTGTACATGGTGAGGAACTCGTTGGCCTTCTTGAGCACCTCGAGTACGTGCTTCGCGATCTGTTCCGGCTGGCCGGTGAGGATCTGCGGCAGGATGGTGATCGGCCCGCCCGAGCCCGCTGTCGCGTCCATCGCGCTGGAATTGGGGTAAGTCAGCATGTCGCTCCTCCCGGAAGTCAGACGGAAGCCGGGCGGTAGACGCTGACCTTCGCCAGGCCGTTGATGTCCGCTTCGACGATTCCGTGGTTGTAGAGCAGCCCGCCTTCTCCGGCGATGGCGATGATCGGCTTGCTGTCGGAGAACAGGAGCGGTTCCACCACGACGACGTCTCCGCTGTGCACCCCGCCCGGCACGTCACCGAAGTTGCGCGCCGTACCGGCGTAGACCTCGATGACCCCGGCCCGCGCCTGGTTGTCGGCGTCACCGGCCAGCCAGTCGTTGAAGTCCGAGACGCCGTGGAACCGCGTGTCGGTGATCGGGTGGTCGCCGAGCTGCCCCAGCCGCGCGTCCCCCAGATAGCGCAGCACGTTGCCGACCGAAGACGGCTCGCCGTTGCCGCCGGCGCTGTCGTTGATGGCCAGCGTCGCCAGTTCGGACGCGTGCGAGTTCCCCCAGATCGACGACGTCGACCCCGCGCCGCCTCCGGGACGACCGCCGAATCCGCCCGCGACCGCCTCGTCGGCGGCCTGGTAGGCGTCGGCGCTGCTCTTGATGAAGCCGTTGATCTGCTGCAGCAGCTGCAGGAGCGTGCGTACCGCCACCACCTGCTGGCTCTGCATGGCCGTATTGGCCGCCGCCACCGCGCTGCCGAAGGTGGCGAACGACATCGGCTGCAGGACGGTGCGTTCGAGGTCGGCGACGACATTGATGCCCTGCATGATGATGCCGCCCAGGTTCCCGACCGCCGAGCGCATGGCCTCGGGCTCCGCCCGGTACTCGCCCGTGCCGACCATGGCTCTCCTTTTCTCGTTCCCCCACGTCTGCGTTGACCAGCAGCGTAAGTTCGCCACCAGACGTGAGCGGACGGCAAAAGTACCCACCGCAACGGCGGCACGAGTGGCCAGAATGATCGGCAGGATTACCCACAAGCGGCCAGAAAGACCCTGATGAGCACCCCTCGCGACCGCCTGCCGGCCCTGGGCGAGCAGCCCGGTGAAATCGTCCTGCAGTCCCCGCCGATGCTGCCGAAGGGCTCCTCCGGCGGAGCCATGCAGCTGCTGATGTTCATGCCGATGATGCTGGGCATGGGCGCCATGTCGTTCGTCTACATCGGACGCGACGGCGGGGTGATGACGTACATCTTCGGCGCGTTGTTCCTCACCGCGATGGTGGGCATGGTCGTGATGTCACTCGGGCGTGGCGGCGCGGCGAAGAAGGCCCAGATCAACGAGGAGCGCCGGGACTACCAGCGGTATCTGACCGGTTTGCGCGGCCAGGTCCGCGAAATCGCGGACAACCAGCGCGCGGCCATGGCGGCGTTGCAGCCCGATCCGGCGGATCTGTGGGCGTACATCGAGACCGGCAGGCTGTGGGATCGCCGCCGGTCCGACTCGCAGTTCGCGCAGGTCCGCGTCGGGACCGGGCCGCAGCGGCTCGCGACACCGTTGAAAGCGCCGCAAACCGTGCCGCTGGAAGACCTCGACCCGGTGTGCTCGACCAACCTGAAGCACTTCATCCGGACCTATTCGACGGTCGAAGGGCTCCCGGTCGCGGTCTCGCTGCGGTCGTTCGCGCAGGTCAACCTGTCCGGACGCCGCCCGGACACACTCGGGACCGCGCGGGCGGTGCTGACCCAGCTCGCGACCTTCCATTCACCCGGCGACCTGCGGATCGCGCTCTGCGTCAAGAACGACCGGCTGCACGACTGGGAATGGGCGAAATGGCTGCCGCATGTCGCCTCCACCGCCGCCGACGCCGCCGGTCCGCGACGGCTCGTCGACGCCGACTCCGGAAAGCTCGCCGACCTTCTCGGCCCCGACCTCGGCGACCGGCCCGCGTTCACCCGCCGTCCGGACTCCCGGCTGGATCTGCCGCATGTCGTCGTGATCGTGGACGGCGGGCACACCCTCGCGGACGCGCGGCTCGTCGCCGAAGAGGGCAGGCTCGGTGTCACGGTGATCGAGATCGGCTCGGAGCAGCCGCGATCGGTGTCGTCCGAACGGCTGTTGAGCCTGCACACGAGCCCGGAGCAGCTCGGGATGGTCGTCGGCGACGGGACCGAACAGCGGCTCGGTTTCCTCGGCACGCCGGACACCTTGGACCGCGGGGCCGCCGAGGCGCTGGCCCGGATGCTGACGCCGCTGTTCCAGGGCGCGGCGGTGGTCAGCGAGGCGCCGATGTCGGCGACGTTCGGACTGGCCGGGCTGCTCGGCATCGGCGATCCGCGCGACACCGACACCACGGTCACCTGGGCGCCGCGGTCGGCACGGGACCGGTTGCGGATCCCGCTGGGCATCAACCCCGAGGGCAGGCCGGTCGACCTCGACCTCAAGGAGTCGGCGGAAGGCGGGATGGGCCCGCACGGGCTGGTCATCGGCGCGACCGGGTCCGGCAAGAGCGAACTGCTGCGGACGCTGGTCACCGCGCTCGCCGTCACGCATTCTTCGGAGAAGCTCAATCTCGCGCTGATCGACTTCAAGGGTGGCGCGACCTTCGCCGGCATGACCGGGCTGCCGCACACCTGCGCCGTCATCACCAACCTGTCCGACGACCTCGCGCTGGTCGACCGCATGGCGGACGCGCTGAACGGTGAACTGCAGCGACGTCAGGAGCTTCTGCACGCGGCCGGGAACTACGCGTCGGTGCGGGACTACGAGAAGGCCAGGGAATCCGGTGTCAGCCTGCGACCCCTGCCGTCTTTGCTGGTGATCATCGACGAGTTCAGCGAGCTGCTGTCCTCCCGGCCGGAGTTCATCGACCTGTTCGTCGCGATCGGGCGGCTGGGGCGGAGTCTCGGGATCCACCTGCTGCTGGCTTCGCAGCGCCTGGAGGAGGGACGGCTGCGCGGGCTGGACTCGCATCTGTCGTACCGGATCGGCCTGCGGACCTTCTCCGCGTCGGAGAGCCGCGCGGTGCTCGGCGTCGCGGACGCCTACCAGCTTCCGCCCGTGCCGGGTTCGGCGTACCTGAAGTCCGACAACGACACCCTCATCAGGCTCAAGGCCGCGTATGTCTCGGGGGAGCTGCCGCCGCGCAGCAAGATCGTGCGCAAGGACGGGCAGAGCCTCGGGCTGATGCCGTTCACGCTGGCTCCGGTGGAGATCCCGGTGACCGTCGAGGCGGAGGAGCCAGTCGAAAAGGGGACCGGCGAGACGATCATCGGCGCGATGATCTCCCGGATCGAAGGCAAGGGCCCGGAGGCGCACCAGATCTGGCTGCCGCCGCTGGCCGAACCGCCCACTCTCGACCAGTTGCTGCCGCCGCTCGGCGAGGACCCTGCACGCGGTTTGTGCCCGCTCGGCTGGGGCGGCAACGGCAAGCTGATGATCCCGGTCGCCCTGGTGGACAAGCCCTTCGAACAACGGCGCGACATGCTGTGGGCCGATTTCTCCGGTGCCGCCGGGCACGCGCTGATCGTCGGGGCGCCGCAGAGCGGCAAGAGCACGCTGATGCGCGACCTCGCCGCGATGCTCGCGCTCACCCACACCCCGGAAGAGGTCCAGCTGTTCGTGCTGGACATGGGCGGTGGCGCGCTGGCGCCGATCGCCGGGCTGCCCCACGTGTCCGGCTACGCGACGAGGCGCGACGCGCAGCGCTGCCGCCGGGTGGTGGCGGAACTGACGACCCTGCTCGAACAACGTGAGGAGTTCTTCTCCGCCAACGGCATCGAGTCGATCACGACGTTCCGCCAGCGGCGTTCGGAGTTCCGAGAGAGCACGGAAGGCCGCGAATTCGGCGACGTCTTCCTGTTCGTGGACAACTGGACCACGATCCGCCAGGAATACGAGCAGCTGGAGGAACAGATCACCAGCCTGGCGTCGCGCGGGCTCGGTTTCGGCATCCACGTCGTCGTCTCGATCAACCAGTGGATGGGCATGCGGGCGCCGCTGCGCGACGCCATCGGCACCAAGTTCGAGCTGCGGCTGGGTGAGCCGGCGGACTCGCTGATCGACCGCAAGATCGCGCAGAACGTCCCGGCGGACCGGCCGGGCCGCGGGCTGACCGCGGACAAACTGCACTTCCTCGCGGCGCTCCCCCGCATCGATTCGGACCAGCGGCCGGACACGGTCGGTGCCGGCGGCCTCGATCTGAACCGGCGGATTTCCGCGGCGTGGAAGGGAAGCCCCGCGCCCGCCGTGCGCCTGCTCCCCGCCGAGGTGCCGCTGGACTCGCTGGAGGCCGGCCCGCGCAAGCAGGTCACCCTCGGCATCGCGGAGTCGAACCTGCAGCCGGTGTACCTCGATTTCGCCACCGAGCCGCATTTCGTGGCCTTCGGCGACGTCGAGTCCGGCAAGAGTTCGCTCCTGCGCGCGATCGCGCAGGGCATCACCGCCAAGTACTCGCCGGAGGAGGCGGCGATCGTGGTCGCCGACTACCGGCGCGGGATGCTGGGCGCGGTGCCGGAGTCGCATCTGCTCGGCTACGCCGGGTCCGAGACCGCGCTGACCGGGCTGATCGAACAGTGCCAGCAGGCCATGCGGAACCGGCTTCCCGGCTCGGATGTCACTCCCGAGCAGCTGCGGAACCGGTCGTGGTGGCGGGGCCCGGATCTGTTCGTGCTCGTCGACGACTACGAAATGGTCGCGACCGTCGGCCGGAACCCCTTGCAGCCGCTGCTGGAATTCCTGCCGCAGGCGAGGGACATCGGGCTTCACCTCGTTGTCGCGCGCGGGAGCGGCGGCGCCGGGCGTTCGCTGTTCGAGCCCGTGCTGCAACGGATCCGCGAGCTGGGTTCCCCCGGTCTCGTGATGTCCGGATCGCGGGACGAGGGCGCGCTGCTCGGCGAGGTCAAGCCGGGGCCTCAGCCCGCGGGTCGGGGCGTGCTGGTCTCACGGCGGCACGGGACGGGACTGGTTCAGGTGGCTTGGACGAAACCCGTGGAGGACTGAGGGCCGTCAGCGCTGGAGGTTCAGCTCGGCGGGGCCGTGTCCGTGGGCGACGTCGGTCGCCAGGGCCTTGAGTTTCATGCTCCGGCTGCGGGCGTACCCGCGCAGGCGTGCGAACGCTTCGTCCAGCGGGATGTGGAAACGTTCGGACAGCACTCCCTTGGCCTGTTCGATCGCGACCCGGCTGTGCAGTGCTCCCTCGAGCTGGTCGACGACCTGCTCGAGGCTGTTCACGCGGTCGTGGTGGGCGAAACATCCCATGGCCGCGTCCGTGAAGGCCTGGGCGATGCGCAGGTCCGTCACGGGGATCACCGGTTGCTTGGTGTTCAACAGGTTGAGCGCGCCGACCGTGGTCTCATGGGTGCGCAGCGGCACCGCCGCGATGGCGACGGCGCCGGCCTCGCGGGCGTAGGGGGCGAAGCGGGGCCAGCGTGCCGCGCCAGGACTGCCGTCCCAGAACCCGATCGGGGGAAGGACGGCGTTGTTACGGGCGATCTCCAGGGACGGGCCTTCACCGATGTCGACCTGGACTTCCTCCAGTTCCTGGCATCGCTTGTCGGACGCGGTGGCGTAGCGCACCACACCCTGGTCGTCGATCACGGTGGTACCGGCGCCTTGTACTCGCAAAAGGACATTCGCGTGCCGAGTCAGATCGTGAAGCAGATCCAGGGCATCGAAATCCGCGGTACGGTTCGACAAGTCGGCGGTGGCCTCGGCGATGCACGCTTCTCGTTCAGTGGCCGGCAAGGGAAGTAGCCAATCTGGGAAGGCCCACGCCCGGCTCAAGGTCGAGTCGTCGGCTCGCGTCGAACGCGGGGACCGGGTGACCTCAAGGGAAGTCATTTCGTGCCCGCTGACAGGGGCGCTCGCCTCGAATCCGCTTGACCCGTCCGAGGTCTCGCGCCGACTGGGTCCAGGTCGCAACGAAACCTCACGGTGCCGTGACGACGCTACACCGGGTTCCCGCGTTCGTATAAGGGCCATACAGGTCTACGGCGAGCGGGTCGGCGACGATGTCGATGCGGGGGCCTGGTCAGCGACAGGGAGTCAGGTTGTTCACTGCGGGCTCGGCGGTGAATTCGGCTCCGTTCAGGTAACCGATTTCACCGCCGAGCCCCGAGATTCTCGGTCAGGATAGCCTGACTCGACGTCGCGATGGGGCTCCACCGTCGTCTTTCGACGTCACCGGACCGGTGACGACCCTTGTCTTCGCCGCGGCTTCACATTGGGCAATGGACCCCATGGGGCACGGATTTCCACTTCTCCGTCCCACTTTACTGAAAGTGGCGCGGAATTCTCCCGAACCAGAAAAGCGATTCCTCTCACCACAAGGAGATCGGATCTCACTGTGACGAAAACACTTGGTGCGCTTGGGTTTCCATGGATCACGCCACACCGAACCCGATCCCAATGCTTCTGTCAGGATTGCCGCGCATACTGCTCACAGATTCCCTTTCACGCTCCACCTAAATCCGATCGCGCATTCGGTGGCGATCGAACTTGCGTTTGAGTACAGTTGCGGCCATGCCCCAAACTCTCGCTCCAAACCTGAAAGCCGCTCGTTTTCTGGACGCTGCGTTCGCCGAAGAAGTTTCACTTCGCGGTACGCAGGGTCGCCAGGTGCGCGCGTTGGCCGAATTCGCCGCGATAGGTGGCTCGCGAAGATCGATGACCGAGGAAGTCGCTTTGCGCTTCTCGGTCTCCCGTAATCGCGCGTCCCTGTTGCTGGAGATCTCCTGCGCTTTGGTGTCCCGGCTGCCGAACACGTTGGCGGCGCTGGACAAAGGCGACATCGACTTGTTCAAAGCGTCGAAGGTCACCCAGTTGACCCGTGATGTGTCGGACGAGGTCGCGACGCAGGTGGACGCGTTCATGACCGAACGCCTGGCCGGGCGCGATCCCGCGGCGATCCGCGGGTCGGTGAACTACGCGGTGCAGAAGTTCGATCCCGATGGGTACCGGGAGCGAGCGGCGAAGAAACGCGCCCTTCGACGCGTGTCGCTGAAACACGAGGACGAGACCATGTCCACCCTCTCGGGCCATCTTCCCGCCGAGGTCGCCGGCTCGATCTACGCCTCGATGAGCCGTGCGGCTCAGACACGCCGGAAGACGGACAAGTCCCGCACGCTCGAACAGCACCGCGCCGACCTGTTCGCCGAACGCCTGCTTGCCGAGGACGGCCACGGCGAACCCCGCCCGCACATCCATGTGTACGTGGATCTGCTGACCTTGACCGGCGCCCGCGACGACCCCGCGTTCCTCGCCGGATACGGCCCCATTCCGGACTGGCTCGTCCGCGAGATCGCCTCCAGCCCCGACTCGACGTGGTCGCGTTTGATCACCGATCCCGCCACCGGGCAGTTGCTGGAAGCGAGCCCGGAGACCTACCGGTTCCCGGCCTCACTCGCCCGGCTGATCAAGGCACGGGACCGGGAATGCACCCATCCCGGCTGCCACCGCCCCGCCGAGTTCTCCGAGATCGACCACATCACCGCCTGGACCCGCGACGGCCGAACCGATCACCACAACGGCCACGGGTACTGCAAGCTCCACAACCTGCTCAAAGAAGAACCGGGATGGTCGGCCGAGCCGACCGGCAACGGCGGCATGATCATCACCACCCCCAGCGGGCACACCTACAGCACGGCGCCCGAACCGCTCCACGGACCCCGCACTGAACCGCGCAAGGACGAGGACGAGCGAGCGGCGTGAGCAGGACGAACACCTGCACCTGTCCACCAACCCGCGACCCGCGGTGATCCTCTGCCACAGAAGCACGCTCTCCTGCGTCCCAAAGAACTTCACTCGATCCCCGGCGCAGGGCAAGGCATCGTTCGCTCCCGTATCCACCCTGAAGTCGATTCCTTCGTCCACCGCGGCAGGCATGGCGTCGATCAAGGTGTCGACGCCGAAGGTGAGCCAAGGGTCCGGTAACACGGTTGCGGACACCGGGTGATCCCTGACTTACCAGAACAGGAGCCACCGCTGAGGACGATCACCTGGACTACCGGCGAACACGCCGGGGTTCGGGCGGTCCGGGCAGTGGGTCGCCTCGCTCCATGCGGAACTCCGCGACCAGATCGAACAGCGCGGCCACCTGCTCCCCGTCACCGAGGTCAGGGAACGATGGGTCACGCTTTTCCAGCAAACCGGATACAACGGACGTCCATACCAAAGGCCCCGGATCCACCCATTCCTGAAATCCTCGCAGAACACGGTTTTCCGAAGCAACGTCGAACCCGCACAAGAACACACATGCTTCGCGAAGCGTCGCGATCCCATACGCGGAAGGCCGGAACCTGACGTCGGCCAGGCGGTCATCGATGTCCACGCCCGACTATCCCACCCGGACGGCCCAATACTTTCCTCGCATCGCTTACCGACTTCGGTAGGTTACAAAAGCCCTTACCGCCGCATAACTTGGTGAAACCGTTTCAAGTCGAAACGATCTCCCCGACGCAGGCCGAAGGGCGTATTCATGCGTATGTCCAAGATCGTCGCAACGGTGGCCGGCGCCGCCGCGGCGCTGACCCTTGCCGCAACCCCCGCAGCGAACGCGGGCCAGGACATCATCGGCGGCGGCACCGTGAGTTCCGCTCCATGGGGCGCCCAGATCTACTGGAACGACGCCACCGCGTTCGGCGGCTTCAACTGCTCCGGCACGATCATCGCCCCGCAGTGGGTCCTCACCGCGAAGCACTGCCTCAACGCCCCCGGCATGCACGTGAAGGTAGGGAACGTCAACCTCAACCAGGGCACGAATGCCGAGGTGGACCAGCAGAAGGCGGCCCCCAGTGGGGACATCGCGCTGCTGCACCTCAAGACCTCGGTCAGCACGACCTACATGAAGCTCGGCACCGCGAACCCGACCAGCGGTACCACCAACCAGATCTACGGCTGGGGCCGCACGCAGGGCAACAACCCGCCGTCGAGCGTCCTGAAGACGGCCAACGTCCGGATCACCGGGACCAGCAGCGACGCTTACGGCGGCCAGGCCATCGCCAGTGTCGGCGTCAACGGTTCGGCGTGGCACGGCGACTCTGGCGGCCCGCAGCTCTCGGGCGGCGTCCAGGTCGGCGTCTGCTCGACCGGCAGCAACTCCGGCACGAACCCGCAGGGCACCCAGAACTACGCCAGCGTCGCGGCGAGCCGCAGCTGGATCCGCACCACCGCAGGAGTCTGACCGCGGAGTCCGTCCGCGAAAGGGAATGGGGCTGTTCGAACACCAAACAGCCCCATTCCCGCTCGAAACCTACGCGAGGCCTACCTTGCCCAGCCAAGGCAATTCATCTTCGTAGTCGCACGCCGCCACCGCCGGGATCCCGGAACTTTGCGCCGCGGTCAAGATTCGGGAGACGATCCCGACGACCGAGGCGTTTTCGGTGTCCTTCCCTGGCACGACCTCAACGAAGACAGGCCAGCCGATGAAGCCCTCCGCCAACCCCCTGTCGGGGTTCTGCAGGACTTCTACGTCCATATCGGACAAGGCAAAGAGCCCGCGATCAGCGTGAACCCCCAGCGGCGCGGTCAAGAGATCGACGACCGCGCGGGTTCCCGCTCGGAAGAAGATCTTGCAGTACTCGTACCCCTCGTCAGCCATCGCTCAAGAACCTCAAGAGCACTTCGACTTCGGGTTGACCATCGACACCGAGCCGACCTTGTCTCCGTTCACGGTGAACTCGTAGACCCAGTCCGGTTTCCCGTCGACAGGCACCTGGAACCGGCCGTTGCCGCCGACCTTCATCCCCTTGGCGTCGTAGGCCGTCTTGAGGTCTGCAAGCGGCGAGCCTGCTCCGATCCCCTCGACCGTCTTCGCGTCCGAAGGAGCGGCGAGTTCACGCAGCCCGTCCTTGCCGAACGAGGCACCACCCGCGGCCACGAAGGCCTTGTCGCGTTCCTCCCGCTTACCCGCCAGGTCGGCGGACGCGAGAGCGGCGTCAGCGAGCAGTTGCGCGTCCTTGGCGGACTTCTCCGCCGATTTGGCGCTTTCCTCCGCGGACGCGCCCGGTTTCGGCTCCGGATCCGCCTGGAGCTCGTCGGCCTTCTTGTTCAGGTCCTTGGCCTTGGCCTCGATGTCGGCCTCCGCCTTCATCCTCGCCGGGTCGGGTGCAGGGCCCCCGGTGTAGGAGAAGTCAGTACAACCATCCAAATTGGACGTCGGCGCCGAAGCGAGCTTGCCGCCCGCCAGCGCCGCGTCCTTGGCCATCCCCAGGGTCAGCCCGCGATATCCCGCCGGGCCGAACGTCTCCGGTGCCGCCGGCTTGTCCGCTTCGGACGCCCCCGATGGCCCCGACGACCCCTGCGACCCAGATGACGAACACGCCACCCCGCCGATCAGCACCACCGCGGCGGTAAGCACCACTCCCGTGTGTCTGCCCGAAAACCGCCGATAAGTCCGCGTTTCATTCACGCTTACCCCCTTCATCGAACCGAAAGCTATCCGATTCCCGAGGGGGTCCCGAGTGGATTTCGCGGGGATACGGTGAAGATCACGTCAGCTGATGCATCGGCCGCGGCACCCTGAGCGAAAGCGCCGAACCGGCGGCCACGACGGCGAGGATCCCGGCGCCCGCGACCAGCGTCCAGAAGTCGGGGTGCACGATGGACTGCCCCCGCTGTGCCTGCCAGGTGAGCAGCGCCAGCAACCCCGCGAAGCCTGCCGAAGCGGTCCTCACCAGATTCCGCCGCACTAATTCCGATTCGAGCACGGGATATCGCCGGGCGAGCTTGAGCAGACCGAAAGCGACCAGGGGCAGCACCTGGATCGCGTGGATCCCGAAGAAATGCGGGATCCGCATGTCCCCGCCCACCGTGCTCCAGCCCACCACCGGCAGCCCAGGGCCACCGTCGGGCACCCCTACGGCGTGGGCTCCGACGATCGACGGCCGTTCGCCGGAGCGGAACTGGGCGCTCTGCTGTTCGTTCGGCCCGAACATCATCAGCGCGATCCCGATGCCCGCGACCGACAGCGCGGCGCCCGCTCGTAACGCAGAGTTCATCGCCCGGTCAGGAAGACGCTGGAACAGCAGGAGAACGGCGATCGCAGCGGTCGCGGCCCAGCCGGTGAAGGCGCCGTTCGCGACCATGTTGTTGATCCACTGGTCGGCCGGGGTCTCCTGGTTGAAGTGGAGGGTCCGGCCGCGGACGGCGATCTGCCAGAACAGCAGCGCCATGTCCATGCCCAGGCCGACCGCGAACACCGTCCCGAGCCACCAGCCGAGCCGCTTGCCCCTGGTCAGCTGTCCGATCAGCCAGGCCAGTGTCACCGCGTAGAGCCCCACGGAAATCGTGAACTTGAGGGGCTTGAGCCAAATGGGCGCGTTCACAAGGCTGCGATCGTCGAAAACGAGGCCGCCGAGCGCGATCACCCCGAGAGCCGCCATCGCCGCCGCCAAGATCATCAGCGGGCGATGCAGTACTGTCCTGGATCCCTTGTCCACCATGGATTTGAGGGTGCCGGTGAGCTCCTCATCGGACACTGGCGTACTCCCCCGGATCGACGGTAGGGAAGGCCCTACCTCCGACCTGTGGGTAATAGTGCCGTCACCGTGACCGGCAGTTGTGCCGTTTGACCGCACTCCTGTCTTTTCTAGCGTGTCCTTCACAAGAGCAGACAGGGCGTCCCCTGGTGCTCACCGGGATTTCCAGCGAGATGAGAGGAGGTGGCCCATCAATGACCGGTACGGGATATCAGGCAGACGCAGCTGCGATGGCGCGCGCCGTCCAGGGGTTCGAGGAAACCGCGTCGAACGCCAAGACCACGATGGCCAGCTTGGAGAGCGAGCTGACCCAGACCCTGCACAACTACAAGGGTGACCAGGCGGTCGCGTTCTGGGACCTGCAGCGCCGTCTGCAGGAGAAGATGACCGTCGCCGTGAACGAGCTCAACACGATGTCCCGCCTCGTTCACGAGAGCAACCGGAACTACAACTCCGGTGACGAGCAGGTCCGGGAAAGCCTGACCGGGGTAGCCGGAACCGTCGACCAGACCGTGATCCACCGGCTGAACCCCTGATCCGCGAGAGGACCACCAATCATGGCTGACGTCGTCGAAATCAACTTCGCCGCGCTGCAGCACAGCTCGGCCTCGCTGGCCGCCAAGGCCAAGGCGCTCACTTCTCAGCTCGAACAGCTGCACACCAACCTGCAGCCGATCACCCAGACCTGGTACGCCTCCGGCAGCTCCGCCGGTGAGGCCGCTCGTGCGTCTGAAACCCGCCTGCGCCAGGCCACCGCGGACATCGTGGCGATCGTCGCGCAGTTCGGTGGCAAGGTCGGCGACGCCCACGATCTCCAGCACAGCCTGGAGAACCGCAACCAGGGCCTGTTCGCCGGCTGATCCCCATCCGTCGGCCGGCCGGTGCTTTCACCCCCCTCGGCACCGGCCGGCCGGCTTTGCGCGTAGTCGTCCTTTGTTGGCATGGCCGATCACGAGAGAGCCGGGATCAATGCAAGACCAGTCGTACTACGTCCATCTGGAATCACTGAAGGACTTCGTGCGGGAACTGGAGACCCAGATCCATGCGATGTCCAAGCCGAACGACTTCCTGCTGACCCTGAGCGAGCACCCGCTGTTGTTCGGCGAGTTCGGGGAGGCGGGTTCCTTGAACAAGGCGCACCAGGCGGCCGTCGCCGAGATGCAGGGGCTGCTGGACCAGGTCAAGGGCGCGATCACCTTCGCGCAGGACGTCACCACGACCGTCGCGGACGGCTATGCCGCGGCCGATGACTCGGTCGCGGGCGACATGAACCACTCCAGCCAGCAGACCGGGCTGCTCGATCCGCTGCTCAACGTCCTCGGCGGCGTGCTGGGTGGCAACAGCGGCTCGAACGGCGGGGGGAACAAGGGATGACCGACACCGCGCACACGAACTTCGCCGCGTACTCCCACCAGCAGCTCTACGCGATGCTGCAGGCGGGCGACCCCAACACGGCACGCCACGCGGCCCACAAGTGGCAGTCCACCGGCTCCGGCCTGTTCGAACAGGCCGAGAACCTGACCGGCGAGCTGAAGGACTTCTCCGGCAGCTGGACCGGTGGCGCCGCCGACAAGTACCACACGATGATCACCGACCTGGTCGGCGGAATCCGCAAGGTCGCCCAGACCGCGAACGCGATGAACCACCTCCTCGAGGACGCGGCGGACGCGCTGGTGAAAGCCAAGAAGGAGATGCCGCCGCCGGTCGCGGTGCCGGACTGTTCTCCCGCCGACGTCGCCCTGGCGGTCAACCCGCCTCTGCTGCCCCCGGACTCGTCGCCTGCGACGATCATCAACGCCGCCCAGCAGCGGCAGCAGGCCATCGCGAACGTCGAAGCGCAGCAGCAGGCCGCGGGTGCGGCCAGCGCGGCGCACAGCAAGGCGATCGTGGTGATGACCCAGCTCGCGGGCGAGTACTCGACGGCGGAGGAGTCCATTCCGGCATCGCCGAACGCCGTCACCCCGCCGCCGGTCACCGGCGGCGGCTCGGCTCCGGGTGGCGGCTCCGTCGGCAACAACATCGGCGGAACGCCGGGTGTCGGCGTGCTGCCGGGCGACAACACGCACCCGTTGCCGTCTGACGGCTCCACCCCGCCCACCACCGGGCAGCCCGGCCAGCCTCCGAAGTCGAACCCGTTGTTCGGCGACATGTTCACCGCCGGTCTCGCGGCGGCTTCGGCCGCCGCGTTCGGCCGGTTCGGCTCGATCATGCCGCGCGTTCCGGGGTGGGCCAACGGCAAGAACCCGAACGAAGGCAAGGACAAGAACGGCGAGCCCGTCGGCGGCGGTGCCGGTGCGGCAGGCGCGACCGCGGGTGGCGCGGGCGGCGGCATCCCGATCGGCGGTGGCGGGGCTCCGTCGCTGGACGGCGGCGCGATCGGCGGCGGCGGGGTCTCCGGGCCCGGCGAAGTGCCCGCCGCGTTCTCCGGTCTGGCAGGCGACGGCGGCTCGGGCAGCGCGATGAGCGGGCTGGCGGGCGGCGCGGCCGGTGCCGCGGGCGCGGCGGCGGCCAAGGGCGCGATGCCGATGATGCCCATGATGCCGATGGGCATGGGCGCGGGCGGCGACATGGGCTCCGGACGACGGATCCCGCCGTGGCTCGTGGAGACCGAGAACGTCTGGGGTCAGTCGTCCCCGGTCGCTCCGGCCGTGCTCGGCGAAGAACCCGAACAGTACTGATTCCCCCTGAAATCGGAGAGGCGGCTCGGTGATGGCATCCAGTGCGGGCGGTTACCGAGTCGCCCCCGCCAGGCTCGAAGCGGCGGCGGCGGAACTCGAACAGCGGGCCGGCGTACTCAAAATCGCGCAGACCGCGCTGGCGGGTGAGAACGTCCCCGCCACCGCGTTCGGCCAGGTTTCCGCGTCCAGCGCGGCTTCGGCGACGTACACGAAGACGATCAAGGACGTCGCGGGCAAACTCGACGGCCAGATCACCAAAGCGACCGTGATCCACCAGGGCCTGACGGCGGCGGGCGGCGGCTACCGGCGCGCCGACGTCCAGGTCGCCGCGTCATACCGGGCGCTGATGCCGGAGAACCCGTTGCCCAAGGCCGGGAACCCGGCGGGCGTCGGCGGCGCGGCCGACACCGGGCAGTGGGCGACCGCGATCGCGGAGAACCGCACGAAGGTCTCCGACGCGCTGACGTCGGAACGCGAGCGGCTCGCGAACCTCCTGGCGAACGGCGGCAAAGCCGACGACATCGCGAACGCGCGCACCAGGATCGCGCTGTACGAGGACATCCTCGCCAACGACCGGCAGATCCTGCGGTTCGATCCGTCCGGCAACGGGCGCATCGCCGAACTCGTCGGCCGGATCGAGCCGGGCACCCGCAACGTCGGCCTTTTCGTCCCCGGCGTCAACACCTCGTTCCAGAATTTCCAGAGCTACGCCGACCTCGGCAAGAGCCTGGTCGCCGCGGACGCCACCGGGCGGACCGCGATGGTCGTCTGGGCCGACGGGGTCTTCCCCCAGAACGTCGTCATCGAAGGACCGGCCGCGCACTACGCGCAGACGATGGCGCCCGATCTCAAGGCGTTCGGCGACGAGCTGCGCGGCCAGATCGACAGCCACGCCGGTCCGGGCGTCGTGGTCACCGCCGTCGGGCACAGCTACGGCGGCGCGACCGTGGGACTCGCGGAGCAGCTCGGGCTCAAGGCCGACCAGGTGCTGCACGTCGAGTCCGCGGGCATGGGGCACGGGATCTGGAGCCCGAGCGATCTGCCTGCCAGCCAGGCCGGTGTGCAGCGCTACTCCATGACGGCCCCCTTCGACCCGATCGTGGTCGCGCAGGGCAACGCGGGCCTCTTCGAATGGCTCGGCGCCGGGCACGGAGCGGACCCCGACCGCTTCCCCGGCGTCGTCGAACTGGAAACCGGTCGCGACGCGAACGGCGATCTGCAGTGGGGCTTCGATTCCCACAGCGGCGTGCTCAAGCCGGGTTCGGATTCGTGGAACAACATCTACGGTGTGATCACGGGCGGACCGCTCACGCACGAAGGCTTCACGAGCGGCTCGCTGGGCGAGATGGTCGTCGAGGGCGTCGGCCGGGGTTTGTGAGGAGCACCAGATGATCACCAGGAACACCGAGCTCGACTCGCGGGCCGAGGATCTGACAGCGGTCATCGACGGCGTCGCGGGCACCTTCGGCAGCACCGCGGAGCGCACCGTCGAAGGCGAACTGGACTGCGACCCGACCCAGCCGGGCCGATTGCTCTGCTGGCAGTACGGCCTCCGGGTGGACGACGCGTCCGACGCGGTCCGCAAACTCGTCGACGTCGTGCTGCCACTGCTGGAAAGCCAGGGCTGGCGGGCACGCGACCGCAGCAACCCGCGCGAGCTGATCGCGCAGTTCAGCCGTGACGGCGCCGACTTCAACGTGCATGTCTCCCGCGCCGGCGACGGCGTGGCCATCGTGGGCTCGACGGCCTGCGTATCCGTCCCCTAGAACTCCGGGGGTCGCAAAAGACCTCGTGAGTGGCAGTGGTGTCCCCCAGTACACCGCTGCCGCTCACGAGGCGCGAAATCGCGAAGGCCGCCAGCCTCGGCGCTTGCCGCGCCGGACCGTGGCCACCACCACTCCCGCCGCGATGGCGACGGCCACCCCGACGATGGCGAGCACGCCGGAAACCTTGTCGGATCCCGCGCGGGCGGGTGCCGCCGCGGGGACGACGAAGGTGTCCGGGCCGACGCTCGGCGGTCCTCCCGGACCGGGCGTCCCGGCCGGGATCGCGGCGGAAACGGCGGCGTAGGCGTCGATCGCGCCCCAGCCCCGCCGGGGATCGTGCCCGCCGCTCGGGCCGCGCCGCGCGGTCAGCGTCAGCCGGGCGACGATCTGCTCGGGCGACAACTCGGGGTGATACGCGCGCACGAGCGCCGCGACGCCCGCCACATGCGCGGCGGCCAGGCTGGGATCGCTCACCGGCCACCGGTGCGCCACGGTGCCGCCCGCGCCCGCGGACGTGCTGACCAGTTCGGCTCCGGGCGCGGAAATCCCCACGTAGGAACCGGATTCCGTCTGTACCGCTTCGCCCGCCTGATTGGTCGAACCCACGGCGAGCACGCCGGGTGTCGCGGTCGGGTAGGACGTCTGCCCCTGCTGCGTCCCCGCGGCGGGAGAGACGATCAGCGCGCCTTTCTCCTTGGCGCGCGAAACGGCGCCGCCGAGCGCGGGGCTGTCGGAAGCGGCCGGGACGGCGATCAGGATGATCCCGGCGCCGCGGTTCAGCGCGGTTTCGATGGCGCCCGCGAGCTGCGCGGGATCGCCTCCGCCGTTCACCTGGGTGTAGCGGATCGGCAGGATCTTGGCGCCGGGCGCGATCCCGACGAATGTCGTGGACGGATCCGGCTGCGCGCCGACGATCCCGGCGGCGATCGTGCCCCGGCCGTCGCAGTCGTCGGACTGCGTGCCCTGGCCACCGACGAGCTGACCGGACGCGAACTGGCCGTTGCTCCCGTCGACTCCGGTGCCGATCACCGCGATCAGCTGGCCGGTGCCGCGCGACAGCGGCCAGATCCGGGCGGGATCGATCAGCCGCTGTCCCCACGGGACGGCCGCGGTGTAGGTGCCGGTCGGGTTCGCGCACTGCTCGGCGACCGCCGCCGACGGGACGGGAGCGCCGAGCAGAGCCACGACCGCCGCACTCCCCACAACGGCACTTTTACCGGCAAAGCCCACCATTCCTCCAGAATTCCCTTGTCACACAAGGAAATTCTAGTGCCGAAGGTCAGCGCAGGTCCATCCCGAGGTCGAGCGCGGGTGAGGAATGGGTGAGCGCCCCGACGGCGAGGAAGTCCACACCGGACGCCGCGTACGCCCGCGCCGCGTCCAGCCGTAACCCACCGGAGGATTCCAGCCGGGTCTTCGGCGAAACCTCGTCGCGCCTGTCGACGGCTTTCGCGCACTCGTCCGGCGTGAAGTTGTCCAGCAGTACCTCGTCGGCTCCCGCGGCGAGCGCCTCTTCCAGTTGATCCAGGTCGTCGACCTCGACCTCGCAGTGCAGTTCGGGCGCGTGTTCGCGAGCGGCGGCGAGCGCGGCGGTCACCGAACCCGCGGCGACCACGTGGTTGTCCTTGATCAGCACCGCGTCGCCGAGCCCGAGCCGGTGGTTCACCCCGCCGCCCGCGCGGACGGCGTACTTCTCCAGCAACCGCAGTCCGGGCAGGGTCTTGCGGGAATCCCTGACCCGGCAACCGGTTCCCTCCATCGCGGCCACCCAGGCGGCGGTCGCGGTGGCGATACCGGACAGGTGACACAGCAGGTTCAGCGCGGTGCGTTCGGCGGTGAGCAGGCCACGCACCGGACCGCGGACGACCAGCGCGGGCTCGCCGGCGGTCAGCCGGTCACCGTCGTCACGGGCGGCCAGGATCTCCAGGCCCGAACCGAGCACGACGTCGAACACCGCCAGCGCCACCGGGATCCCGGCGACCACACCGGCCGTCCTCGGTGTGAGTTCGGCGAGCGCGTTCGCGGACTCGGGCACGGTGGCGTTCGTCGTCGCGTCGGGCCCGTAGCGCAGGTCTTCGGCCAGCGCCGTGGTGACGACGCGCCGCACATCGTCGACGTCGAGACCGTGCTCGGCCAGCGCCTTGGTGACCCACGGGGAGAATTCGGTCATGCCACACCCTCCAAAGCGATCGGATCGGCCAGCACCGGCTGCCCCGACGGGCTGAGCCGGATGAGCTGACCGCGTTGCCAGGCATTGTCGTCACGTTCGGGGAAGTCGGTCCGCACGTGACAGCCACGGGATTCCGTCCGGCGCGCGGCCGCCGCGACCAGGGCCTCCGCGACCAGCGTGAGCGCCGCGTCCTCGACGGTCCGAGGAGTCCACAAAGGACTCTCGGTCATCGAGAGATCCAGCACCGAGCCGACCACCGAAAGGCCTTCCGCGTCCCGGCCGATCGCGGCGTAACGGCTCATCGCCCGCTGCATCGAGTCGCGGTCGGCCACCGGGACGGTCGCCCTCGACGCGAGCACGCCACGCCTGGGGTCGCCGAGCTGTCCGGTGGCGAGGTCCGCGGCGACCGCCTCGGCCACCCGCCGCCCGACGACCAGACCTTCGAGCAAACTGTTGGAGGCCAGGCGATTCGCGCCGTGCAGGCCGGTCCTCGCGACCTCTCCCGCCGCGTAGAGCCCACGGACAGCGGACCGTCCGTCCACAGTGGTCACCACGCCGCCACAGGCGAAATGCGCAGCGGGCGTGACCGGGATCGGTTCCTTCGCCGGGTCGAGCCCGAGCACCGCGCACGCCGCGTGCACGGTCGGGAACCGCTTCGCGAACCCGGATATCCCTGTGGCGTCGAGGAAGACGTGATCGTCGACCCCGCCGGGCGCCTGTGCCATCCGGCGGGTGATCGCCGCCGAAACGACGTCACGGGGCGCGAGATCACCGAGCGGGTGCACCCCGCGCATCACCGAAGCGCCCGTCGCGTCGTGCAGGGTCGCGCCCTCGCCGCGCACTGCCTCGGTGACCAGCGGGAGGCGGCCGCGCGCGCCGGGGGTGAACAGGACGGTCGGGTGGAACTGGACGAATTCGATGTCCGCGACCTGCGCTCCCGCCCGCAACGCGAGCGCCAGCCCGTCCCCTGTGGCGAGCGCCGGATTCGACGTCGCCTGGTAGAGCTGCCCCAGTCCGCCGCTGGCCAGCAGCACCGCCGCCGCCCTGACGACCCCTGGCACACCGTCATGGTCCAGGACGGTCACGCCGACGACCTCGCCCGAGGGCGTGCGGATCGCGTCGACGGCGATGTGGTGCTCCAGCACCGGGATCCGGCGGCCACCGGTCTCCGCGACCAGCGTCCGCTCGACCTCCGCGCCGGTCGCGTCGCCACCGGCGTGAATGACGCGGAACGCGCTGTGCCCGCCTTCCCGCGTGCGGGCGAGCTCTGTCCGCCCTTCGGCCGCCGGGTCGAAACGGGCGCCCGCGGCGCGCAGCCTGGCCACCGCGGCCGGGCCGCCCACGATGATCGAGCGGACGGCGCCCTCTTCGCAGAGCCCGGCACCGGCGGTGAGCGTGTCCTCGGCGTGCTTGCCGACCGAGTCGCCCTCCTCGTGCTCACCTTCCAGCACGACCGCGATGCCGCCTTGGGCCCAGCGGGTGTTCCCGTCGGAGACCGTCGCCTTGGTGACCACCAGGACGTGCAGTCCGAGTTCCTGGGCGCGCAGTGCGGCGGTGAGCCCGGCCACTCCACTGCCGATCACCACGAGATCGGCGGCGGCCTCCCAAACGGGATGGGTTTTCGCCTGAAGGGCGCTAACCGGGCCGGTCATTCTCCGCCGCCAGGCTGCCCGATCTCGATCATGCGCTGCACGGAAGCGCGGGCTCGGGCGGCGGTCTCGATGTCGACGTGGACCTCGTCGGCGCCCTCGCGCAGCGACCGCAGCAGGGCGGCGGGGGTGATCATCTTCATGTACCGGCAGGACGCCCGATCGTTCACCGCGCGGAAGTCGATCTCCGGCGCGGCCTTGCGCAACTGGTGGATCATCCCGATCTCGGTGGCCACGAGGACCGACTTCGCCTTGGTGTCGCGGGCGGCGTGGACCATGTCGCCGGTCGAGAGGATCTTGACCCGCTCGGGGGCCACGGCACCCTCTCCGGCGAGGTACAGCGCCGAAGTCGCGCAGCCGCATTCCGGGTGGATGAACAGGTCCGCGTCCGGGTTCTCCGAGGCGCGCTCGGCCAGTTCGGCACCGTTGATCCCGGCGTGCACGTGGCATTCCCCAGCCCAGATGTGCATGTTCTCCCGGCCGGTCACGCGTTTGACGTGCGCGCCGAGGAACTGGTCCGGCAGGAACAGAACCTCCTGGTCAGCGGGGATGGAGGCGACGACGTCGACGGCGTTCGACGAGGTGCAGCAGATGTCGGTCTCCGCTTTGACCTCGGCCGTGGTGTTCACGTACGACACGACGACCGCGCCGGGGTGCTCGGCCTTCCAGGCGCGCAGCTGGGCGCCGGTGATCGAGTCCGCGAGCGAACAGCCTGCCCGCGCGTCCGGGATCAGGACCGTCTTCTCGGGCGCGAGAATCTTCGCCGTCTCGGCCATGAAGTGCACGCCGCAGAAGACGATGGTGGACGCGTCGCTGCTCGCCGCGATCCGGCTGAGCGCGAGGGAATCGCCGGTGAAGTCGGCGATGTCCTGGATCTCGGGAACCTGGTAGTTGTGCGCGAGCAGGACGGCGTCACGCTTGCGAGCGAGGCTCCGCACCTCCTCGGCCCAAGCCGCGTCGGCGACGACGCCACCGTAGGGAGTCAGGTCGTTCTCAAACGTGATCGTCATCGTTCTGGCCCTCCGGACCGATTTGTCCACTGTCGGTTTTCGCCTTACAATCGAAAACCGTGCGAAGTCATCTTAACACCCAGACCCCCCTGGCCCACGAGGTTTTGGGAGCGGTACTGCAAGTGCGCTCGGACACACTCCGGGTCCTGCTGTGGCGCCGCGCGCTCGATCCGCATCTGGGCCGCTGGTCCCTTCCCGGCGGCAGGCTTCGCCCGGATGAAGACGTCGAGGCGTCCATTCGGCGGCAGCTCGCGGAGAAGGTCGACGTACGCCAGTTGAAGCATGTGGAGCAGCTGGCCGTGTTCAGCGCACCGGACCGGGTACCGGGCCCGCGTGTCGTCGCGACGGCGTTCCTCGGCCTCGTACCGTCCGATGTGGACCCCGAGATTCCCGAAGACACCGAGTGGCACGACGTTTCCGAACTGCCGCGGACGGCGTTCGACCACGAGTCCATCGTGCTGCGCGCGCGGGACCGGCTCCGCTCGAAGCTCTGCTACACGAATCTCGGGTTCGCGCTCGCCCCGGAAGAGTTCACCGTTTCGGCGTTGCGGGGACTGTATTCGGCTGCGCTGGGTTACCGGGTGTCCGCGACGAACCTGCAGCGTGTGCTGTCCCGGCGCGGACTGCTCCTCCCCACCGGGCACACCGCTCCGCCAGGGCGCAGCGGCGGCCGTCCGGCGGCACTCTTCTCCTTCGCGGGCAAGGGGATGCAGATCACCGACCCGTTCGCCGTGTTCCGGCCGCCCGCCGGAAAGTGACCGTCCTGCGAAGTCCTCGCGGTCCCCGTACCTTGAACGGGTGACCGAGCCGAGCGATGAGTCCACCGGGAAGGCGATCTTGCCGCTGTTCCCGCTACAGACCGTGCTTCTGCCCGGAACGCATCTCCCGTTGCACATCTTCGAGCCGCGGTACCGGCAGCTGATGGCCGACCTCGTCGGCGACGTCGTCCCGGACCGCGAGTTCGGCGTCGTCGCGCTGCGTTCGGCGATGATCAGGGAGGTGAGCGGGCCCGAGCACGTCCACGAGGTCGGCTGCAGCACGGTGCTGCGCGAGGCGAAACGGCTGCCGGACGGCAGATTCGACGTCGTCACCACCGCGCGGCGCCGGTTCCGGCTGCTGGAGATCGACCGCGTTTCCGCGCCGTACCTGATCGGCTCGGTCGAGTGGGTGCCCGACGACAGGGTCGCCTCGGTGCACGGAGACACCGTGGCCAGGCTCGCCGACGTCGCCAAGGCCGCGCACCGGCGCTACTGCGAGTCCGCCTGGAACGCCGACGACTGGACCACCCCGCCCGACGACGGTGACATCGCGGCGCTCGCGTACCGGCTCACCGCGGACTGCCTGCTCCCGCTGGAAGACCGGCAGCGCCTGCTGGAGGAGACCAACCCGCTGCGACGGCTGCGGATCGCGTGCCGTCTGCTGACGCGGGAGGCCGGGTTCCTCAGCACCCTCGGCGCGGTACCGATGCCGCTGGAGGAACTCGGCGAGTTCACGCGCCCCTCGAACCTGAACTGAGCCCTATTTGCCGGACTCCGAAGCACCTTCGCCGGAACCGTTGCCGAACTTGCTCCACACCTTGCCCGCCGCCCCGGACACCGCCTCGCCGACGTCGCTGAACACCTTCGTCAGCGGGTCCGCGGAGCTGTTCCAGGAGTCCTTGTACGACTTCGCGGCCGACTTCAGGTCGTCGGTCCAGGTGGAGGACGGCGCGTCCGCGTCGCGGCGCGGGTACTCGCCCGCCAGGATGCCCCGGTACTCCTCCGAAGCCGCCCACTTCTGCAGCTGCGCGGCGCGCACGACGGCCAGCGGATGCGACATCGTCTCGACGTAGCGGAGCTTCAGGTAGCTGTCGCGGATGTCGTCGACCGATTCGTACTCCGCCGCCTGCTGCAGGAAGGCGGGGATGTCGATCTTCGACGGGTCGATGCCGCCCGCGACCAGGATCTGCGACCGCAGCGCCGCGGTCGGGTCCTGCGAGCACAGCAGCCCGGCGCGGTCGCAGGACAGTTCGGCCTTGCGGTACCACTCGCGCAGCGCGGCGATGACGACGCGGATGCCGATGGCGCTCACCGGCGTCCACGACATCGACATCTGCAGGCCGATCAGCCGGATCATGATCGTGCGGTACACCGCGTGCCCGGACAGCACGTGCCCCATCTCGTGCCCGATCACGAACCGCAGCGACGCGAGGTCCATCGCCTCGACGGCCGCGGTGTTGAGCACGATGAACGGCTCGTCCATCCCGATCGTCTGCGCGTTGACCTCGGGGCTGCGGGCGACGAACAGGTTCGGCACCCGCTCGAGGTCGAGGGCCTCGGCGCATTCGTTGCGCAGCTTGTCCAGTTCCGGGTACTGCTTCGGGCCCACCCGGATCCCGGAAGCGAGCGCCATGAGCCGCTCACCGCGTTCGGCGTAGAAGCCCGAAACCGCCTTCACGACCTGTGCGAATCCGGGGACCGCGCGCAGGGTGGCCAGTGCGCCGCGGTCCACGGGGTGTTCGTAGGCGCGCGGGCTGATGCCTGGGAAGCGGACGGCGTTGTGCCGGGAAACCTCGATGTCGTCAGTCAAGAGAAAGCCCCCTAGAGAAGTTGCCGCCCACCCTAGAGGAAATTCGTCAGCCGAGGCGGCGGCCCAGGTCTTCTCGCCCGTTCCACGCGGTCAGCAGCGTGTACGCCAGCGCGGTCATCAACGGCGCGGCGAGCATGATCCACGGCGATTCGATCTGCGGGGCCTTCGCGATGACGTCGCCGACGGCCGGCGCGGAGGCGATCTCGTAGCGGCCGTTGGCGAACGAGACGCCCATCGTCGTGCCCAGCCAGCCCGCGAGGGCCGCGCCGCCGGTCGCGGCGATCAGCACGACCGGGCCGCGGCGCTCCCGCAGCAGCCAGGTCACGATGCCGATCAGCAGCCCGGCGCCGAGCGCGAGGAAGCCGTAGATGGCGAGGTCGTCGAAGCGGTGCCAGCTCTCGAGTTCCAGCGGCGCGAGGCCGCCGCGGTCGTTGATGACCCGCATCCGCTGCGGCGGCGCGAGCCGTGACCACAGCCAGGCCAGCGGGAAGCCGAGCAGCCCCGCCGTGGACAGCACGCTGACCGCCGGCAGCAGATCGGCCTTGACGACGACCTTCGGGTGCGGGCGGCGCGGCCTCGGCAGCACGGGCACCGACCAGGGGTCGGGCACGCTGGAAGACAGGTGTGCCGGTTTGCCCGTCGTCTCGCCCAAGCCGGACTCCTCCCTCACGCTGCTTGTGCAGAGCGTAACCAATGACGCTCCCAGCGCACGCAACCCGGCACCGAATCGCGGGAGTCAGCCGGCGAGTTCACCGTGACGGCTGCACCGGGCCGTCCAGCCGGCCGGGGTGATCTGGACGACCATCCGCCGCGCGCAGAACGTGCAGTAGCGCGGCGGTTCGAGTGCCGTTCTCGGGTTGTGACAGGCGGGATGTTCCGCGCCACCGTCGGATGTCTGTCCACAGTGGACGCAGAACGACGGTCGGTCAGAGGACGTCACTGATCGCCTTCACCGGCATCTTCAGCTCGTCGAGCATCTCCAGGTCCGCGGTGGCCGGGCGGCCGAGGTTGGTCAGGTAGTTGCCGACGATGATCGCGTTGATACCGCCGAGCATGCCCTGCTTGGTGCCCAGGTCGCCGAAGGTCAGCTCACGGCCGCCGGAGAACCGGAGCAGCGGGCGGGGCATCGCCAGCCGGAACGCGGCCACGGTGCGCAGCGCGTCCTTGCCCTCGACGATCTCGTAGCCCTCGTACGGCGTCCCCGGCTGCGGGATGAGGAAGTTCATCGTGCACTCGTCCGGGTTCAGCTCGGCCAGCTGCGCGGCGAACTCGGCGCGCTGTTCGACGCTCTCCCCCATGCCGATGATGCCGCCGCAGCAGACCTCCATGCCCGCCTCGCGGATCATGCGCAGCGTCTCCCAGCGCTCTTCCCACGTGTGCGTGGTGACGACGTTCGCGAAATGCGAGCGCGCGGTCTCCAGGTTGTGGTTGTAGCGGTGCACGCCCATCTCGACGAGCTCGTCGACCTGTTCCTGGGTGAGCATGCCGAGCGAGCAGGCGATCTGGATGTCGTTGCCGTCCTCGCGGATGGCCTTGATCCCCTCGCGGACCTGTGAGAGCAGCCGTTTGTCGGGGCCGCGGACGGCGGCGACGATGCAGAACTCGGTCGCGCCGGTCTCGGCGGTCTGACGGGCGGCCTTGACCAGGCCGGGGATGTCCAGCCACGCCGACCGCACCGGCGTCGGGAACCGGCCGGACTGCGAGCAGAAGTGGCAGTCCTCGGGGCAGCCGCCGGTCTTGAGGCTGATGATGCCCTCGACCTCGACCTCGGGGCCGCACCAGCGCATCCGGACCTCGTGAGCCAGCGCCAGCAGGTCGGTCAGGTGTTCGTCGTCGAGCCGCAGGACCTCGACGAGCTGCTCTTCGGTGAGCCCGACACCACGCTCGAGGACCTGGTCACGCGCCACGGCGAGGATGTCGACGGTCTCCGGGGCTGTGGTCACGAGGCGGCTCCTGTTCGGGGTGGGGCATCAAAGCGAAGGCACATCATCGTGCATGACCGGGCGCCTCGCACACAGCGACGCACATCACTTCTGCGCCGAGGCCCTGCCGACGAAGCATTCCGGGTCGAACTCGCCGCCGAACCACGGTGAGAGACCCGCCCTGGCCCGCGCGGCGAACTCCTCGGGTTCGGCGTCCCCGAGACCGGCGGGCAGCACGCCCAGCAGCGGGGCACCGGCGGCGACCGGCAGATCCTGCAGGTTCGACACCGAGGCCAGGTCCGGGTCCTCCGGCCACGAGCCGATGATCACCCCGGCCACGGTGAGCCCGCGTTTGGTCGCGACCTCGGCGGTCAGGGCGGTCGCGTTGAGCGTGCCCAGCCCGGCCTCGGCCACGATGATCACCAGGGCGCCGAGCGACCAGGCGACGTCGGCGAGCGAGGCGCCGTCGGCGTCGAACCGGACCAGCAGGCCGCCCGCGCCCTCGATGAGCGTGAGGTCGTGCTCGCCGTCGAGGTCGCTCGCGGCCGCGGCGATCTCGCTCGGCGGCAGCGTCGGCAGGCCCGAAAGCCTGGCCGCCGCCTCCGGTGACAGCGGATCCGGGTACCGCCGCAGCTCACGAGTGGTGACCGGACCGGCGAGGCGCAGGACGTCGGCGAGATCACCCGGCTCGTCCGGGCCGACCCCGGTCTGCGCCGGTTTCAGCACGGCGACGCGTTGGCCCTGCCCGGCGGCCAGCGCGGCGATGGCGGCGGTCGTGATCGTCTTGCCGACACCTGTCCCGGTGCCGGTTATGACCAGCATGCTCACGTGCGTTGAATCTAGTCTGCGGGGCGCAGCCCCTCCGTTGAGGGTGGTGGCGGGGCGGGGTCCGGGCTAGTGGGTCGGAATCGAACCGTGCTGAACGGCGTCCCTTAGCTCCCGGAAGTGGTGACGGCGCCGACCGGCGTGAACGACGGGCTCCCGTCGTCCGACAGGTACACCTGGGCCGCCCCGACGTCGAAGTACATCCCGGTCAAGTGCAGCTCGCCGCGTGCCTCCGCCTCGGCGATCAGCGGATAGTGGCGCAGGTGCTCCAGCTGCTGCAGCACGTTGTGCAGCGCCAGCCGGTTGACCTCGGCGTCCGGGCGCTCGCCGTCGAGGGTCACCGACACCGTGCGCTTGGCGCTCGGCTCGGCGTGTTCCAGCCAGGAAGCCAGCATCGGTGTGCCGTCGGGGGCGCCGGTGGCCAGCGCCTGCATCGCGCCGCAGCCGGAGTGCCCGCAGACCACGATCTCGCGCACCTTCAGCACGCCGACGGCGAACTCGACGGTGGCGCCCATCGACGGGTCGGCCCGGCGGGCGGGCACCAGGTTCCCGATGTTGCGGACGGTGAACAGGTCGCCGGGACCGCTGGTGGTGATCATGTTCGGCACGATCCGCGCGTCACCGCAGGTGATGAACAGAGTGTGCGGTGACTGCCCGCCCGCCAGCTTGCTGAGCGCGGGCTGCATGAGCGCGGCCGTGCGCCGCTGGAACTCGGTCGCCCCGCGCAGCGTCGGCCCGCCGCGCTGGCCGGGCACCTCGACGTCCTTGGCCTGCCAGTCGGACCACGGCGCGAGGAACCTCGGCACCGAACGCACCGCGGCCGTCCTGGACAGGGTGGGGTCGCCGGATTTGCCGTTGGCGAACCACGGATGCCCGACCTCGTCGACGGTCACCTCGCCGCCGGCGCGTTCGTGCCCCTGCTGCCAGTTCGAAAGACTCTCGAAGGCGGCATGGTCGAGGTAGTCGACGACGAGCTCCAGAGTCACCTTCGCGCCATCGGGCACGGTCGCGAGCACCCGGCTGAGCCTCGGCACCGAAAGGAACGTCAGGACCCCTTCGACGACGACGCGCCATTCGTCACCGTCGCGTTCGGCGTGGATCCCGGACCACACGGTGCGCCGCAGCATCAGCAGTACCGAAAGCCCGATGCCGAGCAGGACGCCGGTGAGCAGGTCGAAGACGACGACACCGGCGAGCGTCACCAGGTACAGCCCCAGGTCGCCGTGTTTGAGGACCTGCTTGATGTGGCCGGGGTTCACCAGCTTCGCGCCGACGTGCACGAGCAGACCGGCCAGCGCGGCGAGCGGGATGTTCTGGATCAGCCCGGCGAACGCGGCGACGAAGACCAGGATCCAGACCCCGTGCAGGATCGCCGAAGCGCGGGTGCGGGCGCCGGCGGCGACGTTGGTCGAGCTGCGGACGATCACGCCGGTGACCGGAAGGCCGCCGAGCGAGCCGGAAGCCATGTTCGCGGCACCCTGGCCGATCAGTTCGCGGTCGAGGTTCGACCGCGGCCCGGTGTGCATCTTGTCGACCGCGACGGCCGACAGCAGGCTTTCCACGCTGGCGATCAGGGCGATGGTGATGACCGCGAGGGCGAACGCGCCCCAGCCGGTGTCGGGGAACTCGGGGGCGAAGCGGATGTTGAGCAGGTCACCGGGCAGGTTGACGCGGGGCAGGGTCATCCCGGCGACGACGGACAGCACGGTCACCAGCGCGATCGCGGCCAGCGGGCCGGGCACCTTGCGGACGGACTTGGGCAGCCGCGGCCACAGCAGCAGGACACCGATGGTGAGCACGCCGATCAGTGCGGCGGTGTCGTGGTGGCCGACGATCTGCGCGGGCAGTTCGGCGATGTTCTTGAGCGCCGAGCTCTGCGCCGTTCCGCCCAGTACGACGTGGAGCTGGCCGAGGACGATCGTGACGCCGATACCGGCGAGCATGCCGTGCACGATGGCGGGCGAGATCGCGAGTGCCGCGCGGGCGATGCGGCTCAGCCCGAGCAGGATCTGGAGCGCGCCCGCGGCGACGGTGATGGCGCAGGTGGTCGCCCAGCCGAAGGTCGCGATCGTCTCGGCCATGATCACCGTCAGACCGGCGGCCGGGCCACTCACCTGAAGCGGGGAGCCGCCGAGGGCCCCGGCGACCACACCGCCGATCACGGCCGCGATCAGCCCCGCGACGATCGGCGCCCCTGACGCGAGAGCGATCCCGAGTGACAGCGGGACGGCGACGAGGAACACCACCAGCGAGGCGGGCAGGTCGTGACGGAGCACGGCGAGAGGCTTCTTCGTGGACACCAACATGATCACCAGGAAACTGGTGATTTGTCCGCTATGCACCACCTGATCGAGTGAACATCGCCCCCTGGGCGGGTGGCGTAGCCCACTTCTGGGCCGTTTTGTTGCCTGGAGATGTCTCCGGTGTTGCGAAAGGCCTTGCGGGCTCCCGAACCCTGGGAAGTATCGGTCGGCCGCCCGGCCAACTCCAGCCGGTCGTGAGTGGCGATTCGGGTGAACGCGGACCCGCGTTTGTCTACCCGCGCCTGACCTGCGCGAAGGTGGCGGTTTCACGGCTGCCGGCTCGACGGGGAAGTTTCCGGACGTTCAACGGCCGGAATCTTCCCCGCTCGACCGCACCGCCACCCAGCACAAGCTTCACCCCGCACCGAGACGAAGCAGGTCCCCGAGTGTGGAGGATTCAGGACGTTGAACGTCCCAAAACCTCCACACTCGCACCAGCGGGCAGGAAAACACGGGTCCGTCAGAGCCAACCGGCGACCAGGCTGGGCTGGTCGTGAGTGGCGATTCCGGCCCTGGCGGTCCTTACCGCTCACGACCGTCGCGAGGGCGGTTGTCGCGGTGTCCTGAAGGCCCCCTTTGAGACGTTGAACGTCTCAAAGGAGGCCTTCAGGACACCCGTGCACCTCTGGCTCGTTCACGGCCCCGCCCGGCCGACCCCGCGTCCAGTGAGGCCGGGCAGCGCCGCGAAAGCCACTCTCGGGACATCAGGCGTCGCGAAAGTGGCTTTCACGACACCCGCGGCCGCGAACTCGCATGACGGAAGGGACGACACACGTGTCCAGATGGACGCCACGCGGCGAACCCCGGTGATCAACCGCGGCCACGAACCAGTAGGCACCTAACACACCCTTGGCCCTAACCCGAATCGCCACTCACAGCTCAGGACTTCACCGGTGAAGCGGCCGAAGTGAACGACCGATGCGCCGCGTCGAGCAGGTACACGTTCGCCTTCCCGACATCGAAGTACATCCCCGTGAGCCGGAGTTCGCCACGGGCCAGCGCGGCCTCGACCACCGGGTACGAACGCAGGTTTTCCAGTTGCTGCACCACGTTGTGCAGGGCGAGCCGGTCGGCGTCGTGGCCGGGACGAGCGCCGTCGAGCAGCACCGGCCCTTCGACGGCCTGGCGCCGCATCGTCGCTTCGCCGTGACGCAGCCAGCCGCCGAGGTGCACGAGCCCGGTGGGCGCGTCGCCGAGCAACGCCTTCATCGCCCCGCAGCCGGAATGCCCGCACACCACCACTTCCCGCACCCGCAGCAGCCCGACGGCGTACTCGATCGCCGCCCCCACCGAGAAATCCGCTTCGGCGCCGGCGTGCGGGACGAGGTTTCCGATGTTCCGCACGGTGAACAGGTCACCCGGTCCGCTGGTGGTGATCAGGTTCGGCACGATCCGCGCGTCGCCACAGGTGACGAACAGCGTATGCGGCTGCTGACCGTTCGCGAGCCCGTCCCAGGTGCTCCGCAGCAGCGGTGCCGTCCGGCGCTGGAATTCCGAGGCGCCACGGCACAACGGGACACTGCCGCCGCGCTGGCTCGGCAGCTCGACGTGTTCGGCCTGCCATTCCGACCACGGTGCGAGCCAGCGCGGCACCACGCGCAACGCGACGCCGCGGCGCACGGTCGGCACACCGGCCTTCCCCCGTTCGAACCACGGATGCCCGACCTCGTCGACGATCACGACTCCCCCGGCGCGTTCGTACGCGCGCTGCCAGCCGCGCAGGCAGTCGAAAGCGGCGTGGTCGAGGTAGTCGACGAAGAGTTCCAGTGTCACTTCGGAACGCGCGGGGACTTCGGCGAGGATCGTCGTCAGCCTGGGTACGGAAAGGAAAGTGAGCGCACCTTCGATGACGACACGGGTCCGCGAGCCGTCCTGTTCGACGTGGATGCCGGAAAACAGCATCCGGCGCAGCATCAGCGCGAGCGCCACCGCGATCCCCGCGGCGACCCCGGTGAGCAGGTTGACGGCGACCGCGCCGAGCAGGGTCGCGAGGTAGACCGGCAGGTCGCCGTGGCGGCGGACCTCACGCAGATTGGTGACGTTGACCAGTTTGGCGCCGACGTAGACGAGGAGACCGGCGAGCGCGGCGAGCGGGATCAGCCGCAGCGCGCCCGCCAGGAACACACAGCAGCCGAGGATCCAGACGCTGTGCAGGATCGCCGACGCCCTGGTCTTGGCGCCCGCCTCGAAATTGGTCATGGTGCGCACGACGACGCCGGTGACCGGGAACCCGCCGAGCGACCCGGCGGCGACGTTCGCCAGGCCCTGGCCGATCAGTTCGCGGTTGAGGTCGGTACGCGGCCCGTCGCGCAGTTTGTCGATGGCGACGGCGGAAAGCAGGCTCTCCAGGCTGGCGATGAGCGCGATGGTGAGCACGGCGGCGGTGATCGCCGCCCAGGACCCGGACGGCGCCACGGGGACGAAACCCAGCCCTGGCAAGCCGTTCGGGAGGTCGACGCGCGGCAGGTCCATCCCCGCCACGACGGAAAGGCCGGTCGCCAGCGCGACGGCGGCGAGCGGACCGGGGACGCGGCGCACCGAACGCGGCATCCGGGTCCACATCAGCAGGACACCGACGGTGACCACGCCGACCACGGCGGCCTGGTTGTGGTGGCCGACGATCCGGCCCGGCAGCGCGAGGATGTTCGCGATCGTGGAGCCCTGCGCCGCGCCGCCGAGTACGACGTGCAGCTGGCCGAGGACGATGATCAGGCCGATCCCGGCGAGCAGGCCGTGCACGATGGCAGGCGAGATCGCCAGGGTGGCCCGTGCGACGCGGCTGACGCCGAAGAGGATCTGGACCACGCCGGCCGCGGCGGTGATCGCGCAGGTGGCGGCCCAGCCGAAGGTGGCGATGGTGTCCGCGAGGACGACGGTCAGCGCGGCGGACGGGCCGCTGACCTGGAGGGCGGAAGCGCCGAAGAGGCTCGCGACGAGTCCGCCGACGACGGCGGAGATGAGTCCGGCGAGCAAGGGGGCTCCGGCGGCGTGTGCGACGCCGAGCGAGAGCGGGACGGCCACGAGGAAGACGACGACCGAAGCCGGGAGGTCGTGGCGAAGGTTCTTCAGGAGGGTCGAGGCGGGGTTGCGGCGGCCGGGGGGCCCGGTGTCGTGCTCGTCACCAACGATGTCGATCATGGGGGCAGGAAACCTGATCGGAGCGGAAAAGTCCGCTACGCAAAGGTTTTTCAGGTTTGCTTGTGCACTGAAGAACTAGGACGTAACGCCTTTTCACGACAAAGCACCCAAGAAGGAGCCCGATCGGACTCGCCCGTTCGCTTGACGAGATCACCCCGCGACCACGCTCTGTACCCAGCGTGCCCTTTGCGGATTGCTGTGGCCGCCGTCACACTCTTTCGGTTGAATTCGGCCTGTTTCAGGCTTTTCGCGCTGCCGCGACCATGGCCGAGGTGATCGTCGCGAGGTCTTCCGCGTCGGAGACGTAGGGCGGCATCGTGTAGATCAGGTTCCGGAACGGGCGCAACCAGACCCCGTTCGAGGTGAGCACCTCGGTCGCGGCCGCCATGTCCACCGGATGGTCCAGTTCCACCACGCCGATGGCACCGAGCACCCGCACGTCGGCGACCGAAGACAGCTCGCGGGCCGGTTCGAGGCCGGCTTTCAACACGGCTTCGATCCGCGGGACGTCGGACTTCCAGCCGCCTTCCGCCAGAATCCCCAGCGAGGCGTTGGCGACGGCCGAGGACAGCGGGTTCGCCATGAAGGTCGGGCCGTGTGCCAGCACCGGCAGTTCACCGCGCGAGATCCCGTCGGCGATCTCCGGCGTGCACAGTGCCGCCGCCATCGTCAGATAACCGCCGGTCAGCGCCTTGCCGAGGCACAGGACGTCCGGGGTGACCCCGGCGTGCTCGGCCGCGAACATCTTGCCGGTGCGGCCGAAACCGGTGGCGATCTCGTCGAAGATGAGCAGGACGTCGTTGGCCTCGGTGATCTCGCGCAGCGCGCGAAGGTACGCGGGCGGATGGAACCGCATGCCGCCGGCGCCCTGCACGACCGGCTCGACGATGATCGCGGCCAGTTCGCCCGCGTGCCGTTCGATCTCGGTCGCCAGCAGGTCGAGGTAGGCCTGGTCCGGCTCGTCGCCGAAGCCGCCGGGTGGCTTGGGCAGGAACAGCTGATCCGGCAGGATCCCGCGCCACAGCGCATGCATCCCGCCCTCGGGATCGCAGACGCTCATCGGCGTGAACGTGTCGCCGTGGTAGCCGCCGCGCCAGGTCATCAGGCGCCGCTTTTCCTTGCGCCCCACCGACTGCCAGTACTGCAGGCACATCTTGACGGCGACCTCGACCGACACCGATCCGGAGTCGCACAGGAAGACGTGCCGCAGGCCGTCCGGGGCGAGGTCGACCAGCGTCTTCGCCAGCCTGATCGCGGGTTCGTGAGTGAGCCCGCCGAACATCACGTGACTCATCCGGCCCGCCTGCTCGGCCAGCGCCGCGTCCAGCACCGGGTTCCGGTAGCCGTGGATCGCCGCCCACCAGGACGACATGCCGTCGACCAGCTCGCGGCCGTCGTCGAGGGTGAGCCGGACCCCGCTCGCCTCGCGGACCAGCAGGGAGTCGACCGGGCTTGGCATCGGCCCATACGGATGCCAGACGTGTTCCGCGTCGAGGGCGAGGAGTTCGGCCGAGTCCATCCCGCGACCCTACGACGCCCTTCTCAGCGCAGGCGCACAGGGAGGGTTTCGAGACCGTGGACGAGGGTGCTTTCCCGCCACCGCAAGGATTCCGGGTCGGCGTCCAGGTCGAGGACGGGGAACCGCTCCAGGAGGCCGCGCAGCGCGACCTCGGCCTCCAGCCGGGCCAGCGGGGCGCCGACGCAGTGGTGGATCCCGTGCCCGAACGCGAGATGCCCGGTCGCCTGCCGTGTGACGTCCAGCCGCTGCGGGTCTTCGAACCGGTCGGCGTCCCGGTTCGCGCCGATCAGGGAGACGAGCACGAACTCGTCCGCCGGGATCTCGACGTCGCCGACCTGGACGGGTTCCCTGGTGAACCGGATGGTCGCCAGGTGGATCGCGCCGTCGTAGCGCAGGAACTCCTCGACCGCTCCGGGCAGCAGGGCGGGATCGGCGCGGAGCGCGGCCAGTTGTGCCGGCTCCCGCATCAGCGCGAACACGCTGTTCGCGATCAGGTTGACCGTCGTCTCGAACCCCGCCACCAGCAGGAGGAACGCCATCGACAGCAGTTCTTCCCCGGAGAGCGAATCGCCCTCGTCGCTGGCTTGGATCAGGCCGGAAAGCAGGTCATCGGCTGGTTCGGCGCGCTTTTCCTCGACGAGGCCGACGAGGTACCCGTGCATCTTCGCCGCCGCCGCCTGGAGTTCTTCCGGCGTCGACCAGGCGAGCATCGTGTTCGACCACCGCGCGAACTCCGGCTGATCACCCGCGTGCACGCCGAGCAGTTCGCAGATCACCCGGATCGGCAACGGGACGGCGAACGCGGGCAGCAGATCGACGCGTTCGGCGTCACCGATTTCGTCCAGCAGCTCCGCGGTGATCTGCTCGATCCTCGGCCGCAGCCGGGAGACCGTGCGCGAGGTGAAGGCCTGATTGACCAGTTTCCGCAGCCGCGTGTGGTCCGGCGGATCCGAATTGAGCATGTGCCCGTTGAGCGCACGCACGGCGCTGTCGCCCGCGGATTCGAAGCCGTCGCGTTCGAAGAGGCGCCTGACCTCCGCCGTGTCCTTGCCGACGCGGGGGTCGGAGAGCACGGCGCGGGCTTCGGCGTAGCCGGTGACGACCCAGACGTCCAGGCCGCGCGGCAGGCGCACCTTCCGGACCCGGCCGTCTTCCCGCAGCAGCGCGGAGACCCGGTGCGGTTCCTGGACGAAATCCCAGTCCAGGGTCTTGAGGTCTGCCACCATCGGTACGCCTCCCCAGCGCGCCGGTCAGCGTTCGGCCAGCGCGGCCACCACCCGCTCGGTCACTTCAGCCCAGTATGCCTGCTGTTCTTCGCGTTCGTCGGCGCCCGCAAGCCATTCTTGATGGAACCGGAGCGTGGTCTTCTGCTCGGTGCCGCTCACCGTGATCTGCAGGGTCGAGTCGTGATCCCAGTCCTTCGGCCGCCAGGTCAGCCGGAGCTTTTCGCCCTCGGAACGGCCGCGGATCTCGCCGGTGGTCCCGTTCGCCGTCTCGTACCCCGCGCCCGGCTCACCGCCGAGTTCGGCGCCGGGGCCGAGCCAGATCCCCACACCCTCGCGACCGACCAGGAAGTCCCACACCTGGGTGCTGCTGTACGGCACCGTCTGGGAAACGCCTACCTGCCAACCACTTCCGGCGGTTTTGGTCGTTGCTTTCGTCACGCAGGCCATCATCCCATCGGGTGTACCGTGCGACAGTCACCGGTCCGGGTGGAGGATCTCTTTCTGTGCGCTACCGTCCGATTTCTCCCGCTCTGCTGGTCTCCGAACTGACCGAACGCATCACGGCGATCACGGGCCGCCGCCGGATCGCGGTCGCGGTCGACGGCGCGGCCGGTGCGACCGAAACCACAGAGCTCGCCGACGCCCTGGTCGATCCCCTGCGGGTCGCCGGTCACGCGGCGCTGCGGATCTCGGCGAACGACTTCCTCCGCCCCGCCTCGCTGCGCTTCGAACGCGGCAAGGAGGATCCGGACTCGCGCTACAGCGACTGGCTCGATCTCGGCGCCCTGCGCCGCGAAGTGCTCGACCCGCTCGCCGAAGACGGCAGTGGCCGGGTCCTTCCTTCGCTGTGGGACCCGGTGCGCGATCGCGCCACCCGTGCCGAACGCGTCGAAGTGCCCGAAGGCGGCGTCGTCCTGCTGGACGGCGAATTCCTGTTCGGCGCGGGGCTCGCTTTCGATCTGAGCGTGCACCTGTGGCTCTCGCCCGCCGCGCTCGAACGGCGGGTTCCGGACGGATGGGCGCTCCCCGCCTACGAGCGCTACGAACAGGAAGTCGACCCGACGGCACTGTCCGATGTGGTGATCCGCGTCGACGACCCGAAGCACCCGGCGCGTTACGAACCCTGAGCCGTCACCGCACGGCCGCGACGGGATCGCCGTCGAGCAGGCCGGAAAGCCTGCTCGCCAGGGTGTCCCACCGCCAGTTCTCGGCGACCCATTCGCGACCGGCCGCCCCCATGCGCCGCGCCCGCACCGGATCGGCGAGCAACGCGGCCAGGGTGTCCCTCAGCTGCTGTTCGTCGCGGCCGTCGACGACGTGCCCGGTGACCTCGTCCAGCACCGTTTCCGGCGCACCGCCGGAATTGCCCGCGACCACCGGCAGCCCGGTCGCCGAGGCCTCCAGGTACACGATGCCCAGGCCCTCGACGTCGAGTCCCTTCCCGCGTGTCCGCGCGGGCATCGCGAAGACGTCACCCGCGTTGTAGTGCGCGGGCAACTCCTTCCACGGCACCGATCCGGTGATGACGACGCTGTCTTCGACCCCCAGCGCCCCGGCGAGCCCGGTGAGCGTCTTGCGGTACGGGCCGCCGCCGACGATCAGCAGCGCCACGTCCGGGATCCGTTTGCGGAGTCCGGGCATGATCTTGATGAGCATGTCCTGGCCCTTGCGCGGCACCAGTCGCGAAACGCAGACGATCGTCGGACGGTCGCCGAGCCCGTGCCGCTCGCGGATCTCCTTGCCCGCGGCGGCATCCGGGCGGTAGAGGGCGGTGTCCACACCGCACGGGAGCATCTCCAAACCCGCCATCGGGCCGAAAGCGGCCGAGAACCGGGAGCGCGTGTACTTGCTGACGTACGTGATCACATCGACGGTGTCGCCGATCCGCCGCAGCGCCTGCCGTGAGCCGGGGAGCATCGACCAGCCGACTTCGTGGCCGTGCGTCGACGCCAGCACCCGGTGGGCACCCGCCGAGCGCAGCGGATGCCCCAGCAACGCGAGCGGCGCGGCTGCGCCGAACCAGACGGCCTCGCACTCGCGGGCGCGCATGATCTCCTTCGCCCGCTTGAGCACGTCCGGTGTCGGCAGCATCAGGGACGTCGGATGGCGCACGACCTCGAACGGGGCGGCGGCGTCGAACTCGCCGTGCGAGCCGGTGCTCGATTCCCAGGACGGGGCGTAGACGACGAGGTCGTCCGCGGGCAGGCGGGTGGCCAGCGAGTTCAGGTAGTTCTGGATGCCGCCCGGCCGGGGCGGGAAGTCGTTGGTCACCAGCAGCGTCCTCAGCACCCCTGCAGGCTACTTGGCCCCGGACACGCGAAAGGGGCGGCACCGCCTGCGCGGTACCGCCCCGTTTCGTCTTTTCGTCAGGCCGTCGGGCGACGGGCTCCGACGTAGTTGTTCTGCAGCGGCGACACCTTGACGACGTCACCGGTGGTCGGCGCGTGCACCATCATGCCGTTGCCGACGTACATGCCGACGTGCGAAACCGGTGAGTTGTAGAACACCAGGTCGCCGGGCTGGAGCTGCGACCGCTGCACCGGGGCGCCGAAGGTCGACTGCTGACGGCTGGACCGCGGCAGGGTGAGCCCCGCCTGCTTGTACGCCCACAGCATCAGACCCGAGCAGTCGAACGACGAGGGGCCGACGTCGCCCCAGCCGTAGGGGCTGCCGAGCTTGCTCTTCGCGGCCGAGAGAGCCGCCGCGGCCTCGGGACCCGGAGCGGGCAGGTTGGGGAACGCCCCGCCCTTGTCCTTCTGCGCGTTCTTGTCCGCGGCGCTCAGGTTGCCGCTGGCCCGCTGGATCTCCTTGAGCTGGTCGTCCAGCGTCTTCTTGCGGGCCTCGATGTCCGTCGTCAGCTTGGCGGCGGTGTCACGGGCGGCGGTGGCCGTGCCCTGCGCGTCCGCTGCCTGCTTGGCGGCGGCCGCGGACTGGGCGACAGCGCCGCTCAGGTTGTTCAGGGCGGTGTTCTTGTTCGCGGCGAGGACCTCGAGCGCCGAGGAGCGCTCCAGGAAGTCCTGGGTCGACGCGCCGGACAGCAGCGACGACAGCTTGTTCAGCTGCACACCGCTGGTGAACGACGCACCGGCGAACTTGTTCACCTCGGCCTGGAACGTCTTTTCGTCACCGGCCGCCTTGACACCGAGGTCCTTGGCGGAGGCGGCGTCGGCGGTGGCCTTGTCGAGCTCACCCTGCTTCGCGGCGAGGTCGTCCTTCGCCTTGAGGAGGTCTTCGTTCGCCTTCTCGGCCTGTGCCGCGAGGTCGCGGTACTTGGCGAGGGCGTCCGAGCCGGAGGGGGGCTGCTGAGGGGCGGGGGCTGGGGCTGCAGTGGCAGCAGGCTGGGCGACCGTTACTGCGGTGATCACCGCGGCCGCGGCCAAAGCTCCTGACACCACGCGCTTGACTGGATGCGACTGCACGGTCGCGCGTGTCTCCTTTGCTGTCGGCCACCGACTCGAAACCAGGGATGAAGAGGTCGGGGGCCCTCTTCACGCGGAGCCGCGTCGCCGACCGTGAGGCCCGCGCGGTTCCCCGCGTTCCCGCCTTGCGCCTGGCCGAGTGCTATCACAACAGGTTTGGCGCATGGCTGATTCCGGTGCAACTCCCCGACAAAGCTGCTTCGGTGGCGATCCCGTGTCGCCGTCTGGCGACGACTTCCGGCCACGAGATCTCGGACAGGTTACGAAACCACGGGCACCGCGTCCACCATGGCAGGCGCAAAAACTCTCCGTGATGCGCCGAAACACCTTCGGACCAGCATGAGCGGAAAGTTGTGACGGGCGTTACATCCTGGGGCTGATCGCGACTACCTACCGTTCACCCGATCGGATCGACCACTCGTCGAATGTCCCGGTCGCGGCGTGTCTCAAGCCGTCTTCCGGCGCTCCTGACCGACGATCTCGACCATCCGGAGGCGCGGGATCAGCCCGGCTTCGGCGAGCGCGTCGACGGCTCTCCGCTCGTCGGCGTCCCATTCGAGCGCGGGTGGCGCGCCGAGGAGGACGCTGACGACACAGTCATGACATGCGTCACCGCGGACCGCGCACCGGTCGCAATCGATGACGAGCGTCTCGATATCCGCTATATCGGCGATGGCCTTGTCGTGCATCTCGGGCTCCTCACTTTCAGTGGTGAGGAGCACATTAAGAGCGACCACCGACAGTTTCGGGTGAGCGAGTGCGCCGGGACCGCCCACTCCCACCGCGTGTCGTCCGTCCAGTCACCCGTGTCGTCCATCTGATCACGTGTGTCGTCCCACCGGTCACGCGAAACGCCCGACACGCTTGGCCCTAACCCGAATCGCCACTCACGACCCCGCGGCCAGGTGAGTGCCCGACGGAACGGTGGTGTTGCGAAAGCCACTTTCGCAACGTTGAAAGTTGCGAAAGTGGCTTTCGCAACGCATTCCGGTGGGGTTCGCAGAAACAAGGTTCGCAGTAAAGCGCCCAGCACCAATCACACCCGGCTGAGCCGCGACACCAGCACCGCCGAAGGCACCGGGTGCGCGCCTTTCCGCCGTACCGAATCCGCCACCGCCCGGTCCGTGCTCGCGACCACCATCGGCCGCCCCGGCGGCTCGGCCGCGACCAGGGACCGGATGACGTCGTCCGCGAGCACGCCGCGTTCGGAGAACAGCACCCGCACCCCGCGCGGCACCGCCGCGGGCACGGAGAGCACACCGGCGCCGTCGAACACCACGGTCACCTCGGCCGAGGTCCGCGCGGCGAGCGCGGAAAGCTGGTGGATCAGCCGGTCTCGCTGGTCGGACAGCGCCATCTCCGGGTACCCGGTCTTGGTGACGTTGTAGCCGTCGACGATCAGGTGCACATTGGGCAGCGCGAGGTGCCTGTCGAGCGCCGTGACGTCCTGGATCTTGCCGCCCGCGCCCAGGCCCGACGTCGCGCCGCGGACCATGTCCGCTGGGCGCTGGCCTCGCGCGCTCACCGAAAGCTCGCGGCGCAGCCCGCCGACGGCGCCTTCGATCGTGTCCAGCAGCAAGCCGAGCCTGACCTCGTCGGCTTGACGCGCTTCGCGGGCGGACTGACGGGCGATCTCGGCGTCCGTGACGGCCTTCTCAGCCCGCGCCCGCTCAGTCGCGACACGCTGCCGCTCGCGGTCCAGCTGGGCCTTCAGCGCCTTGATCTCCTCGGCACTCTCGGCGCCTCCGCTTTCCAGCCGGGCGTGCGCCTCGACGACGGCGTCCTTGGCCTGGCGCAGCTGCACACCCTGCTCCCGCAGGCGCTTCAGCAACTTGTCGACTTCGGCGTCGCGTTCGCCTCGCGCGCCACCGGCGAGCTCCTTGGCCTGGTGCAGCTCTTCGCGCAGCTGGGCCAGTTCGGTCTCGAGCCGTTGGTTGCGGGCCAGCGCGGCATCGCGTTCGGCGCGTAACGCCGTCTCCTCGGCGTTCTTCGCCACCAGCCGGACCCGTCCGGCCGCGCCCGCCTCGCCGAGCAGCACGGCGGCGGCCGCGGCGGCGACGGAATCGGGGGCGTTCGGGTCGAGGGCGTCCTTGCGATGGTCACGCAGCCATTCGGTGACCGCGACCCGGAACTGCGAAGACTCCCCCAACGCGGCGAGCAGCGCGGTCCCGCCGAGTTTCGCGCGTTTCGCCGGGGCGAACTTCGCGACGGGGCGCAGCTGCCTCGGCACGTCGGCGACCGGCAGCTTGCCGACGGCGGCGGCCGCGAGCTCGGCGATCCGCTCCCGCACGGTCTCCGGCAGGGACGTCCAGCCCTCGGCCGGTACCTCCTCGGACGGCTCGTCCGCACCTGCCGACGCCACGACACCCGAGGGGCCGCCGGTGGCGTCCTCGGGCAATTCGGGCACTGCGGGCTGCGGTTGCATCGCACCAGCGTAGGCCCCATGCCCTCAGAGCGCGCTCGATGGGACGGCGTGCGCGGATCACGGGATTGTCGGTGCCCACCCCTACTGTGCCCGATCATGGACACCGGACGGCGGCCCGGCGCGGCGCAACTCGCCTTCGACGAGCTGGGAACCCCTTTGCGGGACATCACTTTCGTCGTGTTCGACCTGGAGACCACCGGCACGAAACCCGGTCCGGACGGGATCACCGAGATCGGCGCGGTCAAGATCCGCGCCGGCGAGATCGTCGGCGAGTTCGCCACCTTCGTCAATCCGGGGATGCCGATCCCACCGCAGATCGTCGAGCTCACCGGTATCACCGGCGCGATGGTCTACGACGCTCCCCGGATCGAACGCGTGCTGCCGTCGTTCCTCGAATTCATCTCCGGCGCCGTGCTCGTGGCGCACAACGCCCCCTTCGACACCGGCTTCATGCGCGCGGCCTGCGAGGGCCACGGCTACCACTGGCCCAAGGCGGCCGTGGTCTGCACGGTCCGCCTCGCCCGCCGGGTCATCTCCCGCGACGAGACACCCAGCTACCGCCTGTCCGCGCTGGCCGCGTTGTTCGGGGCGCGCACGACGCCCAACCACCGCGCGCTCGCGGACGCGCGTGCCACCGTCGACGTGCTGCACGCACTGCTCGAACGCGTGGGCAACCTCGGTGTCCACACCCTGGAAGAATTGCTGGACTACCTGCCCGAGGTGACCCCGGCCCAGCGCCGCAAACGGTCGCTGGCCGAACACCTGCCGTCGCGGCCCGGCGTCTACCTGTTCCGCGGCCCGAGCGACGAGGTCCTGTACGTCGGGACGTCGGGCGACCTGCGCCGCCGGGTCCGGCAGTACTTCACCGGATCGGAGAGCCGCGGGCGGATCCGGGAGATGGTCGCGCTGGCCGAACGGGTCGACGCGGTCGAATGCGCGCACGCGCTGGAGGCCGCGGTCCGGGAGCTACGGCTGATCGCCGCCCACCGTCCGATGTACAACCGCCGTTCCAAGAACCCACGGCACGCCTGGTGGGTCGCGCTGACCGAGGAGGCCTTCCCGCGCCTGTCGGTGGTCCGCATGCCGCGAGACGGGATGCTGGGGCCCTTTCGCAGCCAGACCGACGCCCGGTCGGCCGCGGACACCCTCGCCGGCGCCTCGGGACTGCGGACGTGCACCCAGCGCATCTCGGCCACCGCGCCGAGCGGCAAGCCCTGCGTCCTCGCCGAACTCGGCCGCTGCGGAGCGCCGTGCGCCGGGCAGCAGACGGTGGAGGAGTACCGGCCCGGCGTGCTGGCGGTGTCCGGTCTCATCGCCGGGACGGACGGGCGGCCACTGCGGGCCGCCGCCGATCAGCTGGCCCGGCTTTCCTCGGCGGAACATTTCGAACAGGCCGCCCAGCACCGCGATCAGCTGGCCGGGTTGATCCGCGCGGTCGGCCGGGCGCACCGGCTGTCGGCGCTGGCGGGCATCCCGGAGCTGATCGCCGCCGGACCGGACGGGAAGGGCGGCTGGGAACTGGCGGTGATCCGGCACGGCAGGCTCGCGTCGGCAGGCGTCGCGCGGCGCGGGGTGCCACCGATGCCGGTGGTCGAGCTGTTGGTGGCCTCGGCGGAGACGGTGCTCCCCGGCCCCGGCCCGCTCTTCGGCGCGATCTCCGAGGAGGTCCGCATCCTGTTGCGCTGGCTGACCCGTCCCGGCGTCCGGCTGGTGCGCACCACGCACCCCTGGGCGGAACCGGCCGCCGCCGGTGGCTGGCAGGAGTGGCTCGACCTGGCGGCGAGCGCGACGGCGTTGGAGCAGGTGGCGGGCTAGGATCGCGGCACCGGATTCCCTTAAGTAGGAGGCGCTGTAGTGATCACCGCGATCGTGCTGATCCAGGTCGAAGCCGATGCCATTCCCGAGGCGGCGCAGTCGATCGCGGACATCGAGGGAGTCCGTGAGGTCTACTCCTGCGCGGGTGACGTCGACTTGATCGCTTCGGTCCGCGTCGAGGCCCACGAAGACCTCGCGGATCTGATCCCGGCGAAGATCGGCAAGGTCCCCGGCGTGCTGAGCACGGTCACGCACATCGCGTTCCGCTCGTACTCGAAGGCCGACAGCGAGTCCGCGTTCGACATCGGCGTCGAAGGCGCCTGAGCTTCCCCTCTGATCGCATGAAGGCCCCCTTCCCGCGGGAAGGGGGCCTTCATGTACTTCTGTCGAGCTTAGTGCCCGGAGGTGATCTCCTTGCGCTCCTGCGAAGGCTCACCGCCGATGTCGTCGACCTTGCCGTTGCCGTTCGAGCCGTGCCCGTTGGACCGGGCGCGCTCCAGCGCGATCGTCTCCTCGACCGGGTCCGGCGTCCAGGTCGAACCCGCGACGGCGTGACCGGCCGAACCGAGCTTGTTCATCTTCTTCGGCACCGACGCGCCCTGGTACTCGAGCGGCAGCGGGTGACCGTGGTCGTCCACCGGGCCGAGCGGCTGGTGGATCTCGATGAACTCACCGTGCGGCAGGCGCTTGATGATGCCGGTCTCGACACCGTGCTCCAGCACCTCGCGGTCGGCCCGCTGGAGGCCGAGGCAGATCCGGTAGGTGATGTAGTAAGCGATCGGCGGCAGCAGCAGCACACCGATCCGGCCCGCCCACGTCGTCGCGTTCAGCGAGATGTCGAAGGCGAACGCGATGATGTCGTTGAAGCCCGACAGCATGATGACCGCGAAGAACGTCAGGGCCATGATGCCGAGCGAGGTCCGGACCGGGACGTCGCGCGGACGCTGCAGCAGGTTGTGGTGCGCGGTGTCCTTGGACAGCTTTCGCTCGATCCAGGGATACATCACCAGCAAGCCGATCAGCAGCGGCATCCCGACCGCGCCGGGGAAGAACACCGCCGGGACCGTGTAGTTCCCGAGGTAGAGCTCCCACGCGGGCCAGATCCGCAGCATGCCGTCGGCCCAGGCCATGTACCAGTCAGGCTGCGAACCCGCCGAGACCTGCGCCGCGTTGTACGGGCCGATGTTCCAGATCGGGTTGATCTGGAAGAGCCCCGACATCAGCGCGATGACGCCGGTGACCAGCGCGAAGAACGCACCGCCCTTGAGCGCGAAGACCGGCATGATCCGGACGCCGACGACGTTGGTCTCCTTGCGGCGCACGCCGGGGAACTGTGTGTGCTTCTGGTACCAGACCAGCGCGAGGTGCGCGCCCACGAGGGCGAGCATGATGCCCGGCAGCAGCAGGATGTGGATCGTGTACAGGCGCGGGATGATCTCGTTGCCGGGGAACTCCCCGCCGAACAGCGCCCAGTGGATCCAGGTGCCCATGACCGGCACCGAGAGCACGATGCCCGACAGGGTCGCGCGGATACCGGTACCGGAGAGCAGGTCGTCCGGGAGCGAGTAGCCGAAGAAGCCTTCGAACATGCCCAGGACCAGGAGCAGCGCGCCGATGACCCAGTTCGCCTCACGCGGGCGCCGGAACGCGCCGGTGAAGAAGATCCGGAACATGTGGACCATCATCGAGGCGACGAAGATCAGCGCGGCCCAGTGGTGCAGCTGGCGGACGAACAGACCGCCGCGGACGTCGAACGAGATGTCGAGCGTGGTCGCGAAGGCCCGCGACATCTCGACGCCCTGCAGACCGGTGAAGCTGCCGTTGTAGACGACCTCCTCCATGGAGGGGTCGAAGAACAGCGTGAGGTACACACCCGACAGCAACAGGATGATGAAGCTGTAGAGCGCGATCTCGCCGAGGAGGAAGGACCAGTGGGTCGGGAACACCTTGTTGATCTGGTGCCGCATGCCCTTGGCCAGGTGATACCGGTCGTCGGCCCACTTGGCACCCGCACCCGCGGCCTTCTCGACCGGGTTCGTCCCCTTCGTCGGGGTGGTGAGTGAACTCATGACTTACGCTCCCAAAAGGCCGGTCCGACAGCCTCGTTGAAGTCTCCGCGCGCGACCAGGAAGCCATCCTTGTTCACTGTAATCGGAAGCTGGGCCAACGGCCGCGTGGCCGGTCCGAAAATCGGCTTGGCGTAGTGGAGCGCGTCGAACTGCGACTGGTGGCAGGGGCAGAGGATGCGGTTGGTCCGCTGCTCGTACAGGGAGGTCGGGCAGCCGACGTGGCTGCAGATCTTCGTGTACGCGTAGTAGTCGCCGAAGTTGTAATCCTCCTGGTTCGCCCGCTTGACGACCTTGGCGGCGTCGGTCGGGCGGAGGCGGATCAGCATGACGGGGTTGTCGACCCGTTTGAAGGCGGCGGACAGCGCGTGCTCGTCCTCCCGCTCCGACTCGCGGAACGGGAACACCGTCTCCATCGCGCCCGCGTCGAGATCCTCGACCCTGACCAGGGAGATCTCTTTCGGACGGCCGGTGTTGCGCCGCAGGAAGACCTCTTCCTCCGGGAAGTTCTTCTTCCAGCCCGAGTGCCACAGCGAGTCGCGGCCTTCGGTGTCCTTCCAGGGGTCCTTGATGAAGGACGCCACCGGCAGGGCGGCCACGGCGAGACCGAGCACACCGGCACCGGCGCCCGCGGACCGCTTGATCAGCGACCGGCGCGCGATGGTGCTGTGGCTGCCCGAGTGGGCCAGCTGGGCGAGGATGGTGGCCTTGTCGACCTCTTTCGACCCGCCGTCCCCGCGCTCCTGCACCGCGACCTCGGCCGGGATGAACTTCTTGGTGTAGAGGACCGCTCCGATGCCGAGACTGAGCACGGCGAGCCCGAGCGTGATCCCGAGCAGCGGCGTGTAGAGCGTGTACAGCGTGTAACCGTGCGTACCCGGCTCCGTGTACTCGAACCACTTCGGCCAGGCGACGATCACGACGAACGCGAGGCCGGACAGCGCGGCCAGCACGAACCAGAGTGCGACGGAGCGCTCAGCGCGCTTCTCCGCCTTCGTCCCCTCGACCGGCCACGGCGTCGGGTACTCCACGATCTCGACACCGTCGAGCGCGGTACCCAGCTTCACCAGCTGGTCGCGATCCATGTCCGCCAACTCCGCCTCTGTCGGCGGCTTCGGCCCTTCGGCGCTCATGCCTTCGATCCAATCCACAACGTCACGCCGATCAGCGCGGCGATCCCGACGATCCACGCGATCGCGCCCTCCGAGGCCGGGCCAATACCGCCGAGCGAGCTACCGCCGGGTGAGTTGTTCCCGTGACTCACGGACTTCACGAACGCGATGATGTCCTTCTTCTCCTCCGGCGACAGCTGCCGGTCGGAGAACTTGGGCATGTTCTGCGGCCCGGTGAGCATCGCGGTGTAGATCTGCTCTTCCGTGGCCGGGTCCAGGTTCGGGGCGAACTTGCCCGACGAGAGCGCGCCGCCGCGGCCGGTGAAGCCGTGGCAGGAGGCGCAGTTGAGGCGGAAGAGCTCGCTGCCGCGCGCGACGTCGTCGCCGCGCAGCGCGTCGCCCTTCTCGGTGGGACGCTGCGCGCCGCCACCGTTGGCCTGGATGTAGGCGCCCAGGGCGTTGATCTCAGCCTCGGACAGCTTCGGCGGCTTCCGCTGCGCCTGGGCTTCCTGGCGCACCGCGGGCATGCGGCCGGTCGAGGTCTGGAAGTACACGGCCGCGTCGCCGATGCCGATGAGGCTCGGGCCACGGTCGGTGACACCTTCGAGCTTCGGCCCGTGACATTCGATACACGTGTTGTTGTAGAGCTTCTCGCCCTCACGCAGGAGGGCGGACTCGCCCTGCGCCTGCGCGGTCTGCGGCTCCGGCGCGAAAACGGCGTACAGCCCGCCCACGCTCAGGAGCGCGATCCCGAGCGCCAGCGCGCCGGCGAACCGCCTGCGTGCCTTCGACCGCTTGCGGAAGCGGCGCTCCGTGTCGTTCTTGCTGGAGGTCATCTTGCGGCAACCCTTGCTGTCAGTTCAGGCCGATAGGTCGTGGTGGCGGCTTCGTTCACGGAAGGATGTAGATCACCGCGAACAGACCCACCCACACGATGTCGACGAAGTGCCAGTAGTACGACACGACGATCGCCGAGGTGGCCTGGGCCGGGGTGAACTTGCTCAGCTTGGTGCGGATGAGCAGGTACACGAACGCGATGAGCCCGCCGATGACGTGCAGGCCGTGGAACCCGGTCGCGAGGAAGAAGACCGTGCCGAACGGGCCGGACGGGATCGTCATCCCCTCGTCGATCAGGTGGAGGTACTCGTAACCCTGGCCGCCGACGAAGATCGCGCCCATGATCAACGTGATGATGTACCAGCGGCGCAAGCCGAAGACGTCACCCTTTTCGGCGGCGAACACGCCGAACTGGCAAGTGAACGAGGACGCCACGAGGATCACCGTGAACGGGATCGCGAGGCCGACGTTCAACTCGAAGGGCTCACCGTGCAGCGGCGGCGGCCACTGGCCGGTCGCGTTCTGCGCCTTCACGGTGAAGAACATGGCGAACAGTCCGGCGAAGAACATCAGTTCGCTGGACAGCCACACGATGGTGCCGACACTGACCATGTTCGGCCGGTTCAGCGAGTGGACCCGCTGGCTGATGGTGGGAGCTGCCGTTGTCACGCGTCGCATTATGTCCTCTCACGCATGGGGCCCGCCGGGTGGGTCCACGGCAAGTCGCGTGCGTGTCGGGTCACATCTGAACGAAAGTGGGAACCGGGCTACTCATGGGTTTACTAGATCGGCTTCGTGACCTGGTCAAGAAGCCGAAGATCCCTGGTCTGACGATCGACACGCCCGGCGTGGAGATCGTCGCGGAGGCTTTCGATCCGGCCGAGGCGGATTCTTCGGTGCTCGCGAGATCACCCGCTTGGGTCGCCGAAGCACCGGCGATCCTGCGCCATCACTTGAAACTTCCGCCCGAAAAGGTGGCGGAGGCGGCCTCGATCCTCGCCCAGGACGGCTGGGAGCTGCGAGAACAGGGACCGGACGGCGACCTGACGCTGGCGCACGCCCTGCGCGTCCAGACCCTCGACGCGCTGCACTGCGCGCAGGAACGGTCGCGGATGGCGGGGCTCGCGCAGCGGCTCGGCGGGGATTCGGCGGGCTGGGACGCGCTCCAGCCGTCGGGTGCGTCCACGTGACGTCGGTCATGGCGGATAACATCGCGGGGTCGACATGACTAGACGAGGCGGAGGCGCGCTCATGGGCGAGCAGGCGATGCGGATCCTGGTGTTCAGCCACAAGGCGGAGGTGCGCGAGGCGATCATCAACGCCATCGGCCGCAGGCCCGCCGCCGACCTCGGCCGGGTGGACTACACCGAGGCGTCCGGCATCTCCGAGGTACTCGTCGAGATGGACGCGGGCAACGTGGACCTGGCCATCCTCGACGGCGAGGCGCAGCCGACCGGCGGCATCGGGCTGACCCGTCAGCTGAAGAACGAGATCGAGGATTGTCCCCCGATCGTGGTCTCGGTGCGGCGCAAGGACGACCGCTGGCTGGCGACCTGGTCGCAGGCCGACGCGGTGCTGGTCCACCCGCTCGACCCGCTGACCGCCGCCGAGACGGTCGCCGACGTGCTGCGCGCCCGCCGGGTGCCGGTCGTGCACGGCTGAGCCGATGAGCGCGGCCGTCAACAAGACCTGGCCGTCCCTGCTCAATCAGCTCATCGCGCGCGCGGACCTGTCCGAAGAGGACACCGCGTGGGCGATGGACCAGATCATGAGCGGGGCGGCGACGCCCTCCCAGATCGCCGGATTCGCCGTCGCGCTGCGTGCGAAGGGTGAGACACCGGCGGAGATCTCCGGGATGGCCGACGCCATGCTGGCGCACGCCAAACGGGTGACGATCGACAGACCGTCGGTGGACATCGTCGGCACCGGCGGCGACCGGTCCAATTCGGTCAACATCTCCACCATGGCCACGGTGGTGACGGCCGCGGCCGGTGCCCCGGTGGCCAAGCACGGCAACCGGAGCGCGTCGTCGAAATCCGGCGCGGCCGACGTGCTGGAGGAGCTGGGCGTCATCATCGACCTGCCGCCCGAGACGGTCCAGCGCAGCGTGAACGAACTGGGCATCGGCTTCTGCTTCGCGCCGAAGTTCCACCCCGCCCTGCGCCACGCCGGCCCGACGCGCGGCGAACTCGGCGTGCCGACGACGTTCAACCTGCTGGGCCCGCTGACCAACCCCGCGCAACCGCGCAGTTCGCTGATCGGCTGCGCGTACCCGGACAAGACGCGTGTGCTGGCCGAAGTGTTCGCGCGGCGCGGGATGACCGTGCTGCTCGTCCGCGGCGACGACGGGCTCGACGAGATCACCACCACGACCACCAGTTCGGTGTGGGTGGTCTCCGGCGGCGAGATCACCGAGCGCAGCTTCGACCCTTCGTCGCTGGGCATCGCGCGAGCGACCGCGGAAGACCTGCGCGGCGGCGACGCGGCGCACAACGCCGAGGTGTTCCGCCAGGTGATGGCCGGGAAGGCCGGGCCGGTGCGGGACGCGGTACTGCTCAACTCGGCGGCCGCGCTCGCGGCTTTCGCCGGGTTCTCGGGATCGTTGGAAGACGATCTGGCGGCCGGGCTCGCGCGGGCGGCCTCGGCCATCGATTCGGGTGCGGCGGCCGATCTGCTGAACCGGTGGATCGCCTTCGCCTGACCCGCGGGCGCGCGTTTCGTCCTACCGACGGCGGCGCGCTGGCTTCGGGGTTGCGAAAGCCACTTTCACAACCTTCAGCGTTGCGAAAGTGGCTTTCACAACCTTCAGCGTTGCGAAAGTGGCTTTCACAACACGGTTTCCCACCAGACCGCCCTGGGTCGAGGGCGCCGCGGCTCCTGGGCAAAGCAGGCGTCGCGAAAGCCACTTTCGCGACGTCTGATGTCCCGAAAGTGGCTTTCGCGACATGATCGCCGGGACAGGGCGGCCAGGCACGACCACCCGACCGGTCACGAAGCGGTGCTGAACCGCGCCCGGTAAGCCGTGGGCGTCAGTCCCGTGGCCCGCCGGAGCTGGGTCCGCAGGTTCGCCGCGGTACCGAAACCCGATGCCCGCGCCACCCGGTCCAGCGGCTCCCCGCGCTCGATCAGCCGGCACGCCAGCGCGATCCGTTCCGTGGTGAGCCACGCCAGCGGTGTCGTCCCCAGTTCGGCGCGGAACCGCCGGTGCAGCGTCGCCTGGCTGGCCGCCGCCCTGGCGGCGAGGCCGGCGACGGTGAGCGGCCGGTCCAGCCGCTCGCGGGCCCATTCGAGCACCGGCGCCAGCGAGGTGTCCGGCGACGGCGGCAGCGGGCGTTCGACGAACTGCCGCTGGCCACCGTCGCGATGGCCGGCGAACACCAGCCTCCTGCTCACCGCGTTGGCGATCTCGGCGCCGTGATCACGGCTGATCAGGTGCAGCCCCAGATCGAGCGCGGCCGCGCTGCCCGCCGCGGTCAGGACGTCGCCGTCGTCGACGAACAGCACGTCGGGTTCCAGCACCACCTCGGGGAACAGCGTCCGGAACTGCCCGGCCCATTTCCAATGGGTGGTCGCGCGCCGCCCGTCCAGGACGCCCGCCTGCGCGAGGGTGAAGGCGCCGGTGCAGAAGCTGACCAGCCGGGCACCCCGCGCGGCCGCGGCGCGGATGGCCGCCAGCACCGATTCCCTGACCGGGGTCTCCGGATCGGGCCGGTTGGGCACGATCACCGTGTCGGCGGCCTCCACGGCTTCGAGCCCGGCGATTCCGGTGACGGTGAACATCCCCAGGTGCATGCGCACGGACGGTTCGGCGGCGCACAGCGTGAAGCCGTACCAAGGCCGGTCCAGTTCCGGCCGTCGCAGGCCGAAAAGCTCGGCCGCGACACCCATTTCGAAGGGATTGGACCCCTCGTCGACCAGGACGGCGACCTCATGCGAGGAATCATGCGGCATATGCGATTCCTAGCACTCACCGCTCGGGCGGTCCAGTGGCCAGGATCGGGGCATGAGCAAGAAACCGATCGATCTGGAGACCGCGCTGGCCGGGTTCGACGAGATCTGGAGCCCGCGGATCGTCGCCCATGTCAACGACTACGACGTCCGCCTCGCCAAGGTCGCCGGCGAGCACGTCTGGCACGTCCACGAGAACACCGACGAGTTCTTCCTCGTCCTCGACGGCACCTTGGACATCGCGTTGCGCGAAGAGGTGGGCGAACGGGTCGTCACGCTGCCACGGAGCTCGGTGTTCGTCGTGCCGCGCGGGACCTTCCACAAACCGTCCTCGGTGGACGGTGCGTCATTGCTGCTGTTCGAGCCGACCGGGACGCTCTCCGTCGGCGACGAGCACGACGAGGTCCCGGACCATGTCCAGGTCACCGTCGGACAGGAGATGTCCTTCTAGCCAACGGAAAACGTCCGACGGTAGGCGCTCGGACTGGTCCCGCGGAGTTTGCCGAACTGATGCCGCAGCGCCGCGGCGGAGGCGTATCCGCACGCGACCGCGATGTCCTCAATGGACATCCGGCCTTCTTCGAGCAGCGACTGCGCGCGATCGAGACGGCGTTCGGTGAGCCATCGGTGCGGGGTCGTCCCGGTGGCCGCCGAGAACCGGCGCAGGAACGTGCGCTCCCCCAGTCCGCTGCGGCGAGCCAGTTCCGCGACGGTGAACGGCTGATCGAGCCGACGCTCGATCCATTCGAGCGCTTCGGCGAGCACGGTGTCGTCCGGCGCGGCGGTCTCCGGAACAGGCGCCTGCACGAACTGCGCCTGCCCGCCGACCCGGTGCGGCGCCGCGACCATCCGCCTCGCCAGCGCGGTGGCCGCGGCGACACCGCGGAGTTCGCGCACCAGATGCAGGCACAAGTCGACGGCGGCGACGGTCCCCGCGCTGGTGAGGACGCCCCCGTCGTCGACGTACAACGCCTTCGGGTCGACCTTCGCCGTCGGGAAACGCGATCGGAACTCCTGTTCGTAGACCCAGTGCACGGTGCAGTTGCGCCCGTCGAGAAGTCCCGCGTAGCCGAGCGAGAAGACACCCGCGCAGAAGCCCGCGACCCAGGCACCCCGGCCCGCCGCGTCGCGCAGGACCTCGATGACCGGTTCCGGCGGGCTCGCGCTGCGCGGCGCGCAGGTCGGGACGATCAGCAGGTCCGCGGACGCCGCGAAGTCCAGGCTCTCCAGCCCGTCGAGCCCGAAACCGGACCAGCTCAGGACGTTCTCGCCGCCGGGCGAACAGACCGCGAAGTCCCAGCCCTCGATGCCGTCGGCACTGCGATCGGTGCCGAAGACCTCACACGCGACGCCGAGTTCGAACGGCGAGACGTGATCGGCGAGCACCACCGCGACCTTCTTCACATCCATTCCGGCAGTGTGTCACAAGTTTTGCGGTCGATGTCATCTCTGACACTGGTCGAGTGTGGGCGCGAAGGCGAAAGTGGTGCCCATGAACAAGAACAACCCCCTGCTCCAGTGGACGGCCGCGATGGCGCTGTCCGGCACGATCGGCGCCGTCGTCCTGGAAAGCGGCGCCGACGCGCCCGCCGTGGCGTTCGCGAGGAGTCTCGTCGGCGGTCTGCTGCTCGTGGTGTGGAGCGCCGCTCGCGGGTGGCTCCGCCCCTGGACACTCACCCGCCGCGACCTGCTGCTCGCCATCCTCGGCGGGCTGTTCCTGGTCGGGAACTGGGTACTGCTGTTCGCTTCGTACGCGCTGTCGTCGATCTCGGTCAGCACGGTCGTGTACCACACGCAGCCGCTGATGCTGGTCGGTCTCGCGGCGGCGTTCCTCGGCGAGAAAATGGCGAAGAGCCAGCTGATCCGGGCGCTGATCGCGTTCGGCGGGGTGACGCTCATCTCGCTGTCCGCGCACGGTGCCGACGGCAAACCCGTGCGGCTCGAAGGCATCGCGCTCGCCCTGGGCGCGGCCGCGCTCTACGCCGGTGCTTCGTTCGTCGCGAAGCAGCTCAAACACCTGCGCCCGCACGTCCTGGCGGCCGTCCAGCTCGTGACCGGCACGATCGTGCTCGCACCCGCGCTGCTGGTCACACCGCTGCCCACGGACACTTCGGGGCTGCTGTGGCTGGTCCTGCTGGGAACGGTGCACACCGCGCTGATGTACGTCCTGATGTACGCGAGCATCGGGAAGCTGCCGACCACGACGGTGGCGCTGCTGTCCTACGTCTATCCCGTGGTCGCGGTGGTGGTGGACGTCCTCGCCTACGGGCACCGGCCGACCTGGCCGGAAGGCTTGGGGATGCTGGCCGTCCTGGCGGCCGCCCTCGCCCCGAAACGCACGGCCAAGCCGGCGGCGGCCGGTCGCTCCGTCCAATCACGCGTGTCGTCCACCTGAACACACGTGTCGTCCACCCAGTCACGCAAAGCACCCACTCGGCCGAGGTGGTCGTGAGTCCGGTCCGTGCGTTCGCCCCGGACACACCACCAGCCACACCGACCGCGCGTGGCCAAGCCCGAAGTGAGGAAGGTGGCAGTCGCCCAGCTCGCTCGAACGCGAAAAGCGGCGCCCCGGTCCGAAGACCAAGGCGCCGCTTTCGACGTCGGAACGTCAGTCGTGGTTGGGGCCGGTGTGGTACTCGAACACCAGCCCGCCGATGGCGACGATCACCAGGCCCAGCGCGATGATCAGCAGCCAGACGTGGAAGAACGCGAGCGCGACACCGGTCAGCGCGGCGGCCGCCGCGAGAGCGATCGGCCAGTAGCTGCCGGGGCTGAAGAAGCCCAGCTCACCGGCACCGTCACTGATCTCGGCGTCTTCCCGGTCCTCCGGCCGCGGCTCGATGCGCCGCGCCACGAACTGCAGGTAGCTCCCGGCCAGGAAGGCCAGGCCACCGGTGAGGATCAGGGCCACCACACCGACCGGCTCGACGCCGTCGCGGGTCATCGTTCCGGTCATGTACGCGTAGATACCCGCCACGATGACGGAGAAGACCGCGACGAGGAAGAAAATCCGTCCTTCGACCTTCATGGACGTTGCCTCACTCCTGTTTCGGGCTCGAACAGCCGGGTCAGTTGGACGCGACCCGCGCGGTGCGGTCGGTGTTGAACGGGGTGGTGGTGACGGCGTAGGGCGCGCACAGGTCGCCACAGTTCATCGCCGTCAGCGCCTCGGAAGCCGTGTTGGGCTTGCCGCTCTTCGGGTTCACCGTGCCGCGGAGCTGGATGTACTGCGCGTACTTGTCCGGCGACAGGGCCCTGACCTCGAAGTTCATCCCCGAGTGGTAGGTGCCGCACAGTTCGGCGCAGCGGCCGACGAACGAACCTTCCTTGTCGATCGAGTTCTGGAAGGTGAAGTCCTGGTTGTTCTTCTCCGGGTCCGGCATGACGTCCCGCTTGAAGTGGAACTCCGGCACCCAGAACGAGTGGATGACGTCGGCCGACCGCAGGTTGTACTGGATCGTCTTGTTCGTCGGCAGGACGAGCAGCGGGATCTCGGTCGAGCTGCCGACCGTGGTGATCTCGGGGTCTTCGTGGTTCTTGGAGTCGCTCTTGTACTTGAACTCCCAGTTCCACTGGAACGCGACGATGTCGACCGTGACGTCCGGGTTCTCCGTCTCGGCGAGCACGCGGTTCTCGGTGGTCGCGGTGAAGAAGAACAGCACGCAGACCATGATCGTCGGGACGACGACCGTGAAGAGCTCCAGCGGGATGTTGTACTGGAACTGACGGGGCAGTTCCTCTTCCGCGCCGTCGGCGGTCTTCTTCTTGCGGTGGAAGATCGCGGTCCAGAAGATCAGCGCCCAGACGATGACACCGACGGTCAGCGCGGCCACGACGGTCCACGTCCACAGGGTGCGCATGTCGTGCGCCTGCGGGGTCACCCCGACCGGCCAGCCGAAGCGGAGGATCTCGTCCCCGGAACAGCCCGTCGCGGTCAGCATCACCAGCGCGGCGAGCGCTGCGATACGACCAGCCCGCTTAACCGGGGTGCGCTCTGGATTTCCCACTGCGCCTTGCCCTTTCACCCAGAGCCTCCTCGACCGATCTTTGTGACAGGGCGGAGCCTAGCCGAGTTACGGCACCGCGCTGACTAAGGGGTGACCACAACACGCGTATCCCCCACCACATCCGGGTGTACCGGCCCACCGGCATACTGGGCCCTTCTCCCCCGCTCGGCCAACAAGAGGTGTGTGAACTAGACGTGTGCGGCCTGCTTGGACTGATCTGTTCGACCGAAGCCGACGCTGCGAGCGCCCGTGACGCCGTCGACGCGGCCATGCGCTGCCAGCGCCACCGCGGCCCCGACGAGCACGACACCTGGGCCGACGCCGAGGTCGTCTACGGCTTCAACCGGCTCGCCTTCATCGACGTCGACCACGCCCATCAGCCGCTGATCTGGGGCCCGCCGGAGGCTCCCGAGCGTTACACGCTGAACTTCAACGGCGAGATCTACAACTACAAAGAGCTGCGTGACGAGCTGGCCGCCGAGCACGGCGCGAAATTCGCCACGGAGGGTGACGGCGAGGCGATCGTCGCGGCGTACCACTACCTCGGCGACGACGCGGTGAAGAAGCTGCGCGGCATGTTCGCCTTCATGATCTGGGACTCCCAGGAGAAGGTCGTCTTCGGCGCGCGCGACCCGTTCGGCATCAAGCCGCTGTTCTACTCGGCGGGCCCCGGCAAGATCGCCTTCTCCAGCGAGAAGAAGAGCCTGCTGGAGCTTTCGAGCGTGCTCGGCGTCGAGGACAAGCTGGACAAGACCGCCCTGCAGCACTACCTGGTGCTGCAGTACGTGCCGGAGCCCGAGTCGATGCACACCGGGGTCCGCCGCGTCGAGTCCGGCACGTCGTTCCGGGTGGTCCCCGGCGGTGACGTCGAGTTCACCCGCTACTTCCACCCGCAGTTCAACGCGAAGCCGGTCAACAACCAGGCCGAGGCCGACGAGCTGTACGAGCGGATCGCCGATGTGATGCGCGACTCGGTCGGCAAGCACATGATCTCCGACCCGGACGTCACGGTCGGCGCGTTCCTCTCCGGCGGCATCGACTCGACCGCGACCGCGACGCTGGCCAAGGAGCACAACCCGAACCTGATCGCGTTCACCACCGGGTTCGAGCGCGAGGGCTACTCCGAGGTCGACGTCGCCGCCGAATCGGCCGCCGCGATCGGTGTGAAGCACGTGGTCCGCACGGTTTCCGCGGACGAGATGATGGAAGCGCTGCCGCTCATCGTCTGGTACCTCGACGACCCGGTGGCCGACCCGGCGCTCGTGCCGCTGTGGTTCATCGCCCGCGAAGCACGTAAGCACGTCAAGGCGGTGCTGTCCGGCGAAGGCGCCGACGAGCTCTTCTGCGGGTACACGATCTACAACGAGCCGATCTCGCTGGCGCCGTTCGAGAAGATCCCCGGCGGGATGCGGAAGATCATCGGCAAGGTCTCCACGAAGATCCCGGAAGGCACCCGCGGCAAGGACCTGCTGCGTCGCGGCGCCCTGCCGCTGGAGGACCGCTACTACGGCAACGCCCGCAACTTCCGCGACGACCAGCTCCGCAAGGTGCTGCGCACGTACGAGGAAGGCATCGGCTTCAAGGACGTCACCGCTCCTTGGTACGAGATCTCCCGTGACTGGGACCCGGTCGCGCGGATGCAGCACGTCGACCTCTACACCTGGCTGCGCGGCGACATCCTGGTCAAGGCCGACAAGGTGACCATGGCGAACTCGCTGGAACTGCGCGTGCCGTTCCTCGACGCCGAGGTGTTCAAGGTCGCCTCGACCATCCCGCTGGACCAGAAGCTCGCGCACGGCACCACGAAGTACGCGCTGCGCCAGGCGCTGGCGAAGATCATCCCCGGACACGTGCTGAACCGGCGCAAGCTCGGCTTCCCGGTGCCGATCCGGCTCTGGCTGCGCAACGAGATGTACGACTGGGCCAAGGGCATCATCTCGGACTCGCAGACCGACGCGCTGCTCGACAAGAAGGCCGTCCTGGCGCTGCTCGAAGAGCACAAGGCCGGGCAGCTCGACCGCAGCCGCCAGCTGTGGGCGCTGCTGGTGTTCATGCTGTGGCACGGGATCTTCGTCGAGAACCGCATCAAGCCCGAGATCCCGGAACCCGTCTACCCGGTGAAACTCTAGTCACGACTCGACACGCCGGCCTTCACCGTTCACCCGGTGGAGGCCAGCATGGAGCGATGGACTTCGTCCTCGTGCACGGCACGACGCAGAGCCCGGCGGGCTGGGACCGCATGGCCAAGTTGCTCAGGGCCGCCGGGCACCGCGCGATCGCGGTGGACCTGCTGACCCCGGCCGAACTGCAGGTCGAGGGTTACGCGCAGCACGCGCGGGACCAGTACGACGGCGAGCGGCCGGTCGTGGTGGCCCATTCCGGGGCCGGGGTCCTGCTCCCCTCGATCGCCGAGGCGCTCGACGCGCGGGCGATGGTGTGGGTCGCCGCCTACATCCCCGACTTCGCCGGGGGCCGGAGCCTGCGCGACGAGGTCCTGACCTTGTTCGCTCCCGAGTGGATCGGCGTGGACCCGACCTCGGATCCCGCGAAGGCGTCGGAATTCCTGTTCCACGACTGCGATCCCGAGACCGAACACCTGGCACTGGACAGCTTGCGGTTGTTCAATCCCGCGGTCCTCGCGGCACACCGCGCCGGACCCGCGCCGGAAATCCCGTCGACGGTGATCGTCCCCACGCGTGATCGCACGCTGAAGCCGGGGTGGATGCGCCAGGCGGCCAGGGACCGGCTCGGCGTCGGCGCGATCGAGATCGACGCCGGGCACTGCCCCCACATGTCACGCCCCGCCGAGGTCGCCGCCATCCTGACCCGCCGCGCGTAAAGCCCCCTTGCTGCCCAAGTCCGTGAAGGCCTCCTTCCCTACTCTCAAGGTAGGGAAGGAGGCCTTCACGGACTTCAAGCTCAAGCGGGCAGGATCGCCGCGATCTCCTCGGCGGACTCCGGTCCGAAGGCCTCCTTCAGACGCCCCAGGACGTCCGCGCGGTCGAAGGCCCACTCCTGCGTGCCCACGGTCTCCAGCACCAGCACGGCGATGAGCGACCCCAGCTGCGCCGAACGCTCCAGGCTGAGCCCGCCGTCGATCCCGGCGATGAACCCGGCGCGGAAACCGTCCCCGACACCGGTCGGGTCGACCTTGCCGCGCTCCGGGACGGCGCCGATCTGCAGCGCGAGGCCGTCCTTGCCGATGATCTCGACGCCCTTCTCCCCGAGCGTGGTGATCCGCATGCCGACGCGGTCGAGGACGTCGGCCTCGGTCCAGCCGGTCTTCTGGAGCAGCAGTTCCCATTCGTAGTCGTTGCTGAACAGGTACTTCGCGCCCTCGACGAAGGCGCGCACCTGCTCACCGTCCATCCGGGCCAGCTGCTGCGAGGGGTCGACGGCGAAGGTGTAACCGCGCTGACGGCACTCCTCCGCGTGCCGGACCATGCCTTCGGGGTCGTCCGGGCTGATCAGCACGAGCGACAGTTCGCCGGCGTGCGCGGCGACCGGTTCCAGCTCGATGTTGCGGGATTCGGCCATCGCCCCGGCGTAGAAGGTCGCGATCTGGCAGAGGTCTTCATCGGTGGTGCAGACGAAGCGGGCGGTGTGCGCGACCTCGGAGACCAGTACACCGGCGGTGTCGACGCCGTGCCGCTCGAGCCACGAGCGGTAGTCGGCGAAGTCGGCGCCCACCGCGCCGACGAGGATCGGGCTTTTGCCGAGTACGCCGAGGCCGAACGCGATGTTCGCGCCGATCCCGCCCCGCCGGACCACCAGGTCGTCGGCCAGGAAGCTCAGGGACACGCGGTGCAGCTGCTCGGCGATGAGCTGCTCGGCGAACCTGCCCGGAAAGTGCATGAGGTGATCGGTTGCGATACTGCCGGATACTGCGATCCTGGCGCTGTCTGCCACCGGTTCTCCTTGATCGGTCGGCCCCGCGGAAGCGAGGACGGCTAAGTTACCCGCAGGTCATGCCCCATACGGGTTGCTTCAGGCACGGCCATCAACACTACCGGTTGGTAGTGGTGTCCTACTCGAACACGAGTCATTAACTTTGTCGTTCGTGACCACTCCTGCGTATCACCTCGAACCGGAATCGATCGGCGAACTCATCGCCGACTGTGCCGGGATCCCGTCGTCCCTCCAGGCCGAGAACCTGCCCCTGCCCCGGCAGATCGCCCCGCCCTGGACCGTGGACGAGCGCTGCCTCGCCCAGGTCGCCGATCTGGACGCCTACGTCTGATCCCGCTGAGGGTATTCAAGAGCTGCGGGCATGAAGAAGGGCCGCGACCTGGGTGAGGTTCGCGGCCCTTCTTCATGCTCGACGGGCGTCAGTGGAAGCTGTCGCCGCAGGCGCAGCTGCCGGTCGCGTTGGGGTTGTCGATCGTGAAGCCCTGCTTCTCGATCGAGTCGACGAAGTCGATCACGGCGCTCGACACGTACGGCGCGCTCATCCGGTCGACGGCCACGCGAAGCCCGTCGAAGTCACGGAACAGGTCACCGTCGAGCGTGCGCTCGTCGAAGAACAGCTGGTAGCGCAGGCCCGCGCACCCACCGGGCTGGACGGCGATGCGCAGGTGCATGTCGTCACGGCCCTCCTGCTCGAGCAGGGCCTTCGCCTTGACGGCGGCGGCGTCGGTCAAGGTGACGCCGTGCGTCTCCTCGGCGGTTTCGGCCTGAGCTGCGGCTGCCTGCTCAGCGGTCGTCATGGTTCTCCCTCTGGTCGAACTCGCTGCGGGTACTCGTCTTGCACATGGTCCAACACGTCGGAGTCCCGATCTGTTCCCCTCCATGGTGACATATCGCTCGGCCTGGTGCGTGGCACCGTGACGGCTGCAACTACCCTGGTGAGGTGAGGTTCCTGCGCCGTAGCACCACAGACTCCGCCACGACGGACACCGAGACGCCCGACAACGAGGGCATCGAGGTCCAGGCCAAGGCGTATACGCCCGGAAAGGGCAAGGCCACGCCCAAGCGGCGTGAGGCCGAGGCCAAGCGCCGCGGCCCGGTGGCGCCGCCGCCGACCACCATGCGCGAGGCGATGAAGCGCAACAAGGAACTCCGCAAGTCCGCGAAGTCCGACCCGGAGTACAAGGCGAAGCAGCGCAACGCCGCCAAGGAACGCCGCGAGCGGATGATGGCGGGCGAGGACAAGTACCTGCTCCCCCGTGACCGCGGCCCGGTCAAGGCGTACATCCGCGACCTGGTCGACTCGCGGCGCAACCTGCTCGGTCTCTTCATGCCACTCGCGATCCTGGTGTTCGTCGCGCTGATCCTCCCGTACCCGGAGGTCCAGCGGTACGCGACGCTGCTGTGCACCGTGATGCTGCTCGGCATGATCGTCGAAGGCGTGCTCAGCGGACGCCGGATCGCGAAGATGGTCCGGCTGAAGTTCCCGGACGAGGCGGTCAAGGGCACCTCCGTCGGCTGGTACTCCTTCATCCGCGCGAGCCAGATCCGCAAGCTGCGCGTCCCGAAGCCGCGGGTCAGCCCCGGCGACAAGGTCTGAGCCCTCACCAGGCGAAACCCAGGTCGTTAGCGTGGCTAACGGCCTGAGGTACAGTCGTGCCCATGGAGTTTCGACGCCTCGGCCGCAGCGGCCTCAATGTCAGTGAGATCTCGTACGGCAACTGGCTCACCCACGGGTCCCAGGTGGAAGAGGACCAGGCCCAGGCCTGCATCAAGGCGGCGCTCGACGTCGGCATCACCACGTTCGACACCGCCGACGTGTACGCGAACACGGCCGCCGAATCGGTGCTCGGCCGCGGGCTGAAGGGCCTGCGCCGCGAGAGCCTGGAGATCTTCACCAAGGTCTACTGGCCGACCGGCCCCAAGGGCCCCAACGACCAGGGCCTCGGCCGCAAGCACATCATGGAGTCGGCGCACGCTTCGCTGAAGCGGCTCGGCACCGACTACGTCGACCTCTACCAGGCGCACCGGTTCGACCGGACCGTCCCGCTCGAAGAGACGTTCCTCGCCTTCGCCGATCTCGTCCGCCAGGGCAAGGTTCTCTACGTCGGTGTCTCGGAGTGGACCGCCGAGCAGATCACCCAGGGCGCGGCGATCGCGCGCGAACTGAAGGTGCCCCTGGTCTCGAACCAGCCGCAGTACAGCGCGCTGTGGCGGGTCATCGAGGCGCAGGTCGTCCCGGCTTCCGAACGCGAAGGGCTCAGCCAGATCGTCTGGTCGCCGATCGCGCAGGGTGTGCTCACCGGCAAGTACAAGCCCGGTCAGGCCTTGCCCGAGGGCTCCCGCGCGACGGACGAGAAGGGCGGCGCCAACATGGTCGCCCGCTTCCTCAACGACGACGTCCTCGAGCGCGTCCAGCGGCTTGAGCCGCTCGCGGACAAGGCGGGCCTGACGATGGCCCAGCTCGCCGTGGCGTGGGTGTTGCAGAACCCGAACGTCGCCTCGGCGATCATCGGCGCTTCGCGGCCGGAGCAGGTGCACGAGAACGTGAAGGCGGCAGGCGTGAAGCTGGACGCGGATCTGCTCGCCGCGATCGACGAGGCCCTCGACGGCGTCACCGAGACCGACCCCACCCTCACCCGCTCGCCCTGATCCCCTTGCACGCATTCCCCTGTTGGGGACCGAAGCGACCGTGCCGTGCTCAACCTGAGGGAAGCCGGCTCCGCTCGGTTGTCGCCCTCTGAAGCCGAGAAGTCCGGGCATCGTCACCCTCGGAGCCCCGGCCTGGTGCGGTTTGGTGAGACGCGGTGGTGTGAAAGCCACTTTCGCAACGTTGAAGGTTGCGAAAGTGGCTTTCACAACGCCTCCTGGCGAGACACCGTGCCCAGCGGCGGCAGCGACCATCCGGACAGGCGTTGCCGCACGACTCCGCAAGCAGTCGACTGATCGCGGACGCTTTTCCCGCAATCAGTCGACCGAATGCATCAGTCGCCGTGCACGCGGGACTGGTACGCGATCTGACCGTCGAGGTCGAGGGCGTCACCAGGAGCACGCAAGGGGTCGATTCCCAGGCCCCGCAACAATCTGCTCGCGCCGGCGACGCGGTCACCCGTCCGGCCGTCGAGCCGCTCCGGCCGGTGGCCCCGCTGGATCAGCAGGCCCTCGACGTCGTCTATCAACCGGTACGGGTCGTAGACCTGCTGTTCAGGCATGGCCACCGCCGGATACCCAGGTCTTCCCGGTGATCCTTTCGTAGACCTCGGTGTAGCGCTTGCGGGTCGCTTCGACGATGTCGTCCGGGATGGCGGGGCCGGGTGGCGTCTTGTCCCAGCCGGTGGTCGTGGACCAATCGCGGACGAACTGCTTGTCGAACGCGTGCTGCGTCCGGCCCGGCTCGTACTCGTCCGCGGGCCAGAAGCGTGACGAGTCCGACGTGAGGACCTCGTCCCCGAGCGTCAGCACACCGTCGGCGTCGAAACCGAATTCGATCTTGGTGTCGGCGATGATGATGCCGTTCTTCGCCGCGTGCTCGGCACCCTTGGTGTAGACCTCGAGCGTCAGGTCGCGGATGCGGTCCGCGGTCTCCTGGCCGATCTCGTTCACGACGTCGGCGAAGGTCATGAACTCGTCGTGACCGGTGTCGGAGAGCTTCGTGGTGGGCGTGAAGATCGGCTCGGGCAGCTTGTCCGCCTCGACCAGGCCGCCGGGCAGTTCGACGCCGGAAACCTTGCCGTCACGCTGGTATTCGCGCATGCCGAGACCGGTGAGGTAGCCGCGCGCGATGCATTCGACCTGGATCATCTTCAGCGGCTTGCAGCGGGTGGCGCGGCCGGCGAATTCCGCCGGGACGTCGGTCGTGGAAATGACGTGGTTCGGCACCACGTCGGCCATCTTTTCGAACCACCACGCGGAAAGCTGGTTCAGCAGCGCGCCCTTGTCCGGGATACGGGTCGGCAGCGAGACGTCGTAGACCGAAACGCGATCCGACGCGACGAGCAGAATGTCGCCGTCGATTTCGTAAAGGTCGCGGACCTTACCCGCGTGAATGTGCTTCATGCCCCGTCCTCGATGTCGTATTCGTAGAAAATCCAGTGATCCGGCAAAGCCGCCGATTCGCCGTACTCGAGTACGTCTCCCTCGGCGGACAAGAACCTGTTACGGCTCAACAAAAGCGCCGAACCTACGGCCACACCGAGTTCCTTCGCCTCCTCGGCACCCGCCAGCCCCGCGGCGTGCTGAGAATGGGTCGACTTCAGAACCCGGTCTGTCCGGTCTGCAACATATTTGACCGTGCCTTCGACGATCCGCACCGGCTCGAACAGCAACGGCGCCTTCGACGCGACAGCGCCGTCGAACCACGAGACGGACGTCGACACCGGCACGTCCTGGCCGGCGTACGTCGTCCGCCGCCGCCTGATCGCGGGAGAGCCCTGGTCGATGCCGAGGGCGCCCGCCACCCGCTCCGGCGCCGGGACGAGCCCGGCCTCACGGATTTTCGCGTAATGGCCCGGCGGATAGACCTTGCCGGTTCGCGCGATCGAGATCGTCCGATCGTGCGCGGAGCGGTGCAGTGCCCTGGTCTGCACCACTGTCCCGATCCCGCGGACCGCGCGGACCAGACCTTCCGCCCGGAGCGTGGAGAGCACCTTCATCGCCGTCGCCATCGCGACGTTCCAGTTCCTGGCGATCTCCCGCGCGGACGGGACCGTGTCACCTTCCTTGAGCCTGCCCGAAACGATGTCGTCGCGAATGTTTCCCGCGATCTGGAGATACGGCGGTTCGGGTCGGTCGACGGCGGGCAAGGTGACTCCTCACAAGGTCGCGCGGTGCGCACAAGCGTTCTAGCACACCAATGGGCGAGCACCAAGGATCCTGCTCACACCCCATTATTACGTACTAGTACACATTCTGGACGGTGCTCTAGTACACCTGTTACTCTCCGCAGAGTTCCCGAAACCCGTTGGGGGGCTCGATGAACCATCTGAGCATCGACGAACTGCTCGAAGAGCTTCGAAGACGCCGGTGGGTCGTCTACATCTTCGGCCCGCGGGAGGAGCCGGAGGTCTGCGCCGCGGTGTTCCAGTGGGACACCTGCGCCGACGTCCTCATCCTCCGCGGTGAGGAACGGGCGAGCGCCTTCCGGGTCACCACCCTCGCCGACACGGACGTCTTCCGGCCGGCACTCGTCTCGTGGCAGTACCACTCGACGGCCGACTGGACCCTGCGCGCGGTGCTCACCATCCCGCCGCCCGGCGACCCCGCCGCGCCGATCCAGTTGCTGCAACCACATCCAGACTGCGTGATCCCGATGGAGGCGCGCCAGCCGGTCACCATCCTGCCCGCCAACGGGACCAAGGCCGACCAGGGAGATCCCTAACCTCGGCCGATCACCTGCTCGGCGACAACGAGGTCGTGCGGGTAGGTGATCTTGAGGTTCTCCGCGCTGCCAGGAACCCACCGCACCGGCAGCGCGGAGAACCTTTCCATGCACGAAGACGTGTCCGTGCCGACGAAACCCTCACGTTCCGCCGTTTCGTACGCCTCCAGCAACGGGGCGGCGCGGAAACCCTGCGGCGTCTGCACCCGGATCGCGCCGGGCAGCGCGCCGGAAACAGCGTCGCCGTCCACGCGCACGATGTCGTCGGCCGCGACCCCCGGCACCGCTCCCCCGTACCGCCGCGTGTCGGCGAGGACATCCGCGATCAGTTGCGGGGTGACGAGCGGACGGGCCGCGTCGTGCAGCAGGACCGCGTCGATCTCGCCGCTTTCGATGCGGGAAGCCAAGTGGCGCAAGGCGTTCAGCTCCGAACCCTGACGTGTCGCGCCGCCGTGGACGAGTTCGACCTCACCCGGATGCGCGGCGAGCACCTCGTGCGCGAGTCCGGTGTCCTGCGGCCGGATGACCAGCACAAGCACGTCGATCCCCGGCACGTGAGCGAACGCGTCGAGCGACCACGCGACGACCCGTTTGCCCGCCACCGGCAGGTAGACCTTGTTGAGCTTCGCGCCGACACGGGTGCCCGCTCCGCTCGCGAGCACCACCCCGGCGGCCTTCGTCTGAGCCACAGGCAACTCTGGCACAGGCGGGTGGGTAGGTTGGGCCCGGCCACCGAAGCGATCCGAAGGGGCAGGGCGTTGGACGACGAAATCCTCGAGTTCGCCGAAGTCGAGCAGCCTGATGAACACGCGCGGTCGGCGGCGATCGCGCTGCACGCGAAACTGATCAAACCCGCGGGCTCACTGGGCAGGCTCGAAGAGCTGGGCGTATGGGTCGCGGCCTGTCAGGGCCAGTCGCCACCGCGTCCGTTCACCCGGCCCCGTGTCGTGGTGTTCGCCGGAGACCACGGCGTCGCCGCGAAGGGTGTCTCGGCGTATCCGGGCGAGGTCACCGCGCAGCTCGTCGGCAGCATGCTGACCGGAGGCGCGGCCATCAACGTGCTGGCGGCCTCGGCGGGCGCGAGCGTCCGGGTCGTCGACATGGCGGTCGACAGCGACGCCCCCGCGACGAAGTCCATCGGCGAGTTCAAGGTGCGGCGCGGGTCCGGCTCGATCGACGTCGAGGACGCGCTGACCGACGACGAGGCGCGGGCCGCCGTCCGCGCGGGCCGTGCGATCGCCGACGCCGAGGTCGACGGCGGGGCCGACCTGCTCATCGCGGGCGACCTCGGGATCGGGAACAGCACCCCGGCCTCGGTACTGGTCGCGGCACTGACCGGCAGCGAACCGGTGGCCGTCGTCGGACGCGGTTCAGGGATCGACGACAACGCCTGGATGCGCAAGGCCGCGGTGGTCCGCGACGCGCTGCGGCGGGCGAGGACCGTGCTGGCCGACCCGGTCGCACTGCTGCGCACCGCCGCGGGCGCCGACATCGCCGCGATGGCGGGCTTCCTCGCGCAGGCCGCGCTCCGGAAGACGCCGGTGATCCTGGACGGCCTGGTCGCCGCCGCGGCCGCGCTGGTCGCCGAGGAACTCGTCCCCGGCGCGCGGCAGTGGTGGACAGCGGGTCAGCGCGGCGGCGAACCCGCGCACTCGCTGGCGCTGGAGCACCTCGACCTGGAGCCGATCCTGGATCTGGACGTGCGCCTCGGGGAGGGAACGGGTGCGGTCGCGGCGCTGCCGCTGGTGTTCATGGCGACGCGGGTGCTCGCGGAGATGGCGACGCACGAGCAGGCCGGGGTGAGCGGGCCGCTGATCGAGGCCCCCGCCTCCTGACATCCCGCATTTAGTCCTCTGGATGCGAAAGTCCGTGAAGGCCTCCTTCCCTACCTTGAGAGTAGGGAAGGAGGCCTTCACGGACTTTGAGCGTGAGCCTCAGCCCAGCGGGTACATCCAGCCTTCCGGAGCGGGCCGGGTGCCCTCCTGGATGCCGGTCAGCGCGCCGCGCAGCTTCATCGTCAGCTCACCCGGCTGCCCGCCGGCGACGGAGAACTCGCCGCCCGCGTGCTTCACGTGCCCGACCGGCGTGATGACCGCCGCGGTCCCGCAGGCGAACACCTCGGTCAGCTCACCCGAAGCCGCCGACTTCTCCCACTCGTCGGTGGAGATGCGCCGCTCCTCGACCTGGTGTCCGAACGACTTCGCCAGCTCCAGCAGCGACTTGCGGGTCACGCCCGGCAGCAGCGAGCCGGTCAGTTCCGGGGTCACGACCCTGGCCTCGTCACCGGAACCGAAGACGAAGAACAGGTTCATCCCGCCCATCTCCTCGATCCAGCGCCGCTCGACCGCGTCGAGCCACACGACCTGGTCGCAGCCCTTTTCCACGGCCTGCGCCTGTGCCAGGAACGACGCCGCGTAGTTGCCGGCGCACTTCGCCTCGCCGGTGCCGCCGGGGACCGCCCGCACGTACTCGGTCGAGAGCCACACCTTGACCGGCTTGACGCCGCCCGAGAAATACGAGCCCGCGGGCGAGCCGATCAGCGCGTAGAGGTACTCGTTCGCGGGCCGGTTGACGCCGAGCCCGGCTTCGGTGGAGATCATGAACGGCCGCAGGTACAGCGACTCGCCCGGTTTCGTCGGGACCCAGCGGCTGTCGACCGCGAGGAGCTCGCGGATCGAGTCGAGGAAGATCTCGACCGGCAGCTGCGGCATGGCGAGGCGTTCGGCCGAGTTGCGGAACCGGATCGCGTTCGCGTCGGGCCGGAACGCCGCGATCGTGCCGTCGGGCTGGCGGTAGGCTTTGAGTCCTTCGAAGATCGCCTGGCCGTAGTGCAGCACGGAAGTCGCCGGGTCGAGCGTCAAGGGCGCGTACGGCCCGACGGTCGCGTCGTGCCAGCCCTTCTCGGCGCTCCACTTCACGGTCACCATGTGATCGGTGAAGTGCAGCCCGAAACCGGGTGCGGCCAATACGTCCGCGACGCGTTCCGGGCTCGCGGGGCTCGAGTGCGGGAGGTGGGCGAACTGCGTCGTGGTCGTCATGCCTAAGACGATAACGCTTGGTCGGACCCACGTTAGTCGGACGTCCGCATATCTTTACCCCCGTCGAACTGTCCGCTAGGACGAACACGAGAGGGCTCGCGCCCCTAGGATGGCGGCGTGACGTACAACCAGATGCAGCCCGCCAGCCCGGCCCAGCCCGCCACCCCCGGCGCGGGGGCCGACGTCAAGACCTTCGTGACGGCCGTGCTGCTCACCTTCGGCGTCGGCCTGCTCATGATGGACGGCTGGGCCCTGCTGGACAGTGGCTTCGGCGCGTTCCTCGGCCTGGTCGGCGGCGGCTTCGGCGTCTTCTGGTGGCGGCACATCCACGGCAAGGTGTTCCCGCGCGAGCTGTCCACCAAGTCGGTGGTCATCCTCGCGGTGATCAACATCGCGCTCGCGCTGCTGCTGTTCCTCGTCGCGGGCTAGAGCAGCCCGTCGGGCAGGCCGGGCGCCGCCCAGTCCGGCTCCGGCCGGAAGTCGGTCCACGTCCCGTCGAAGGGGAACCGCCCGGCCGTCGCGAGCGCCCCGATCCGCTCGCCCTCGGCGCGCAGCCGCTCCAGCTGACCGGCGGTGATACGTCCCGCCAGGACGGCCTCTTCGGCCTCGTCCTCGTCCTTCCACTGCCAGCGCCCGCCCGGCTCGACGGCGACGTCGAGGATGCCGTCGATCCGATCCGGCCCGGACGGCGTGCGCCCCAGCGGGACCTCGAGGTTGACGTACCAGTTCAGGAAGTGCCCGCCGGCGTCGAAGAACCACCAGACCGACGACCATTCGTCGTCAGCGATCCGGCGCAGTGTCGAGGTGTCGCGCCAGAAGTCGGCCACGCGCACCCGCGGCACCCGGAACCGCTCCTCGAGCGGCGCCTCGCGGAAGAGCCGCCCGTCGGCGAGCCTGCTGCCGACGATCGGGGTGTCCGCGGGAAGCCAGCCGAGCAGCACGGTGCCGTCGTCGGCGATGACCCGCAGCGGGTGATGCTGGCCGATCGAGCCGTCCGGTCGCAGGAACCGCTCGACGACCGTGTCGCCAGGGGCCCAGAGAGGATCACGCACGCCCTGAACGGTACCCACGGGCGCGGACCCGCAGAACCAGTTCGGCGAGCGTTCCCACTCCCGCGAGCCCGAGGGCCACGACCGGCCCAGCGAAGGCGGCCGCGACGGCCACGATCAGTCCACAAGCGAGTGTCGTCTTCGGACGTTCCGGGGAAAGCCGTTCCCGGCCGTCGGTGAAGGCGTCCACCGCGACGGGCACGGTCGCCACGGCGGCCACCACGGTCAGCACCGGAATCAGCGAGACCCCGTCGGCCGCGGCGAGGAGTTCGCGGAACGACGTCGCCGAAAGTCCCAGCCGGAGCGGTCCCAGCTGGTAGAGGGCGACGGCGATGATCGCCACGGCCACCGCACCCACCGCCGCCGCGCGGCCCGCGCCGGGGCGCCGGGGCAGCAGGAACGGCAGCAGGACCAGCACGGCGAGGCCGAGACCGGGCACGGACGGCGGATCCGGCGCGATGAACTGCGCCAGTGGCGGGATGCCGACGCAGATCGCGATCAGGGCGGCGGCCGCGGCCAGGAGCAGGCCGGTGATCCAGCGCGCGGCGTAGTCGCCGAGACGGACACCCGCCAGATCCGCGACGGCCACCACCACGGTGAACAGCGCGGCGGCGACGCCCGGCGCGGACGGGAAGAGGTACTGCCCGAACGTCGTCGCGAAGACCAGGACCAGGCCCAGCCGCGAAACGGAGCTCGCGATCCGCTCAGGCCGGGTGTCCCCCACCGGCGGCAGGAATGCCTCGGCCACGACGGCGAGCACGGCCGCGACCACGGCGGCGAGAAGTACCCAGTAGTCCGCTCCGGAGGTGCCCACCGCCAGTGCGATGAGCAGACCGCCAGCCAGCCGCACGCCGTCTCCCTTCCTGTACACCGAGTGACCCGGTCGGCCCCGCTGTTCCCCCAGGTCCCGCTGTCATTAGCATGGCTCACGATCCAACCGGGCGGACGCCCGGTACCACCGCGAACGCGCGAGGAGCCAGAAGTGACCGTGCCGAAGCTTGCCCTGACCGAGAACGCCGAAGCAGCGCTTGCCAAGACGCGCGCCGACGTCGTCGTCATCGGCACCATCCAGGGCGAGGACGGCCTGGCGCTCGCCGCCGGCTCCTCCGTTGCCGACACCGCCTTCGACGGCAAGCTCGCCGACGTCCTCGGCACGCTCGGCGCGTCCGGCAAGGCCGACGAGGTCGTCAAGGTGCCGACGCTGGGCAAGCTGTCCGCAGGTGTCGTCCTGGCCGTCGGCCTCGGCAAGGCAGGCGCGGACGGCATCACCGCCGAGCAGGTCCGCCGGGGCGCCGGTGCCGCCGCGCGGGCGCTGAGCGGCACCGACCGCGCGTTCGTCACGCTGTCGGCGATCGACCTGCAGGCCGCCGTCGAGGGCACCGCGCTCGGCGCCTACTCCTTCACCGAGTACCGCTCCGAGAAGGGCGACGGCCCGGTCGCCAAGGTCGACTTCGTGAGCCCCGAAGAGGGCACCGCCAAGGACCACAAGGCGACGCTGAAGGCCGCCACCCTCATCGCGGAGTCGGTCATCATCGCCCGCGACCTGATCAACACCCCGCCGAACGACCTGTTCCCGGCCTCCTTCGCCGACCGCGCGAAGACGCTGGCCGAGGCGAACAACCTCGAGTTCGAGGTCCTCGACGAGAAGGCCCTCAAGCGCAAGGGCTTCGGCGGCATCCTCGGTGTCGGCGGCGGCTCGTCGCGGCAGCCGCGCCTGCTGCGCGTCGCCTACAAGCCCGCGAAGGCGTCGAAGAAGGTCGCGCTGGTCGGCAAGGGCATCACCTTCGACTCGGGCGGTATCTCGATCAAGCCCGCCGCGAACATGGACCACATGACCTCGGACATGTCGGGCGCGGCCGCCGTGCTCGCCTCCGTGGTGCTGGCCGCGAAGCTGAAGTACCCGCTCGAGGTCGTCGCGCACATCCCGCTGGCAGAGAACCTGCCCTCGGCCACCTCGTACCGGCCGGGCGACGTGCTCAGCATGTACGGCGGCAAGACCGTCGAGGTGCTCAACACCGACGCCGAAGGCCGTCTGGTGCTGGCCGACGCGATCGTGCGCGCGGGCGAGGAGAACCCCGACTACCTGATCGAGACCTCGACGCTGACCGGCGCGCAGGTCGTCGCGCTCGGCAACCGCACCGCGGGCGTCATGGGCTCGGACGAGTTCCGCGACCGCATCGCGTCGATCGCGCAGGCGACCGGTGAGGGCGGCTGGGCCATGCCGCTGCCGGAGGAGCTGCGCGCCGACCTCGACTCGCGCCTCGCCGACCTGGCCAACGTCACCGGGCACCGCTGGGGCGGCATGCTCGCCGCGGGCATCTTCCTGCGCGAGTTCGTCACCGAGGGCCTGCCCTGGGCGCACATCGACATCGCGGGCCCGTCGTTCAACACCGCCGGGCCGTGGGGCTACACCGGCAAGGGCGGCACCGGTGTCCCGGTCCGCACCATCGCCGCGGTCCTCGCGGACATCGCCGCCAACGGCTGACGTCCGGTCGGGACCTACCGCGTTCTGACCGGGGTCGATCGCCCGCCGGCGCGTGAAGGTGCGCGTACCTCGTGAGTGGTTATTGAGGGGTAGGGCAAACGTGTCCTGCCGGGTGGCGAGTCTGTGAAGGCCTCCTTCACAGACTGCACGTGGACGGGGCGCGAGGGTCACTGAAAGTGAAGGGTGTGTGGAAATAGGGACATTGAACGTCCCTATTCCCACACCCCGTCATGACAGGACCTGTCACGCGGGACCGTGTGGATTTCTGTGCATCCAACGCACCAAAATCCACACAGTCAGTGCCACAAGCCCGGCGTCGCACAGAGCCACAGACCCGCCACGTTTGCCTTACCCCTCAATAGAACGGTCCGTGAAGGCCTCCTTCCCTACCTTGAGGGTAGGGAAGGAGGCCTTCACGGACATCACGGCTTCGGCGGCACCGGAGTGTCCACCAGCAGGTCGAAGGCCAGCCCGCTGGAACCCTCTCCCCTGCCGACCCCGCGCCGCGCGCTGAGCCAGACGACAGCGCGACCGTCGTGCCAGCGCGTCCGGTTGTAGGCGACGGTGACCCGTGTGCCCGCGCGGGGCACTTCCTCCTCGTGGACGAAGTACTGCGGCTTCTCGCCAGCCGGGCGTTCGTCGAGCCCCACCCGGAGCAGGCTCGTCCGCGGCCGCACCGGGGTCCCGTCGACCACGCTCGGCATCGCCGCCCGCTGCAACCGGATCTCGCGGTTGTCCCCCGGTTCGTGCACCGCGATGAACGGGATCCAGTGTCCTGGCACGGAGTTCATCGCGAAGTACGAGATCGGCGCGCGCGGCGGGTCCTCGTCGGGCGGCGTGCCGTGCAGCCGTTGCCGGAACGTCGTGACCTCCGCGGCCGCCTCGCTCCCGCGGCGCGGTTCGCCGACCGGGGTGCTCACGGTCTGCTCGATCCCCCAGACGAGGTTCGCGTTTTCGTCCCGGATCAGCAGGACCTCTTCCAGCGCCGGTCCCTCGGCCACCTTCGGCACGCTCGGCGGCAGGAAGAGATCCGTGTCCGCGCGGACGTCTTCGGTGCCGAGGGTGTCCAGGGTGAACATCGCCCACCGCCGCCACTCCTCGTCACGCCCGTCGCCGGCCGGGGTGATCCACTGCTTCTCCCCGAACACGTCGGTGACGACCAGTCCCTGGATCTTCGACAGCGTGCCCGCGGGCAGATCGCACGGCACCTGGTACCAGTCGTTGGAGAAGACCAGGGCGAATTCGAGGAAGACCAGGCGGGCGAGGTCGGTGCTGTCCGGGCGGACGGCGGCGAAGTTGGTCTTCCCGTCCTCCTGCGCCCACCAGCGCGGCAACGGCATGCCCGAATAGCGGACCGGCGCGGGGAAGACGGTCCGCGTGAGCGTCGGCTCCGGCGGTTTGGTCCCGCCGAGCGGCTCCTTCGGGTCCACCGAGAACGCGTGCCACTCCAGGGTGCCGCCGGGGTACTCGGGAGCGGTCAGTTTCTTCTCGCCGCCCGGTGCCGACGCGGCCACCGAGAACCGGTGCTCCAGCCTGCCCGGATCCCAGGTCGCGTCGGCGGGCGCCGGCTGGTCGATGAGCCTTTCGTACCAGGCGACCAGGCGCTTTCCCAGTTTCCGCAGCGTCTGGCGGTGCAGGATCGCGCCGAGGCCGAGTCCTTCGTCGGCGTCACGTCCGGCCTTGAGATGCCGGTAGAACAGGTAGCCGTCCATCCGGCGCCCGGAGATCGCCTGCATCGTGGCCCAGACCTCGGGATGCGCCAGTTTGGCGACGTCGTCGGCCTTCGCGGGATCGGGCAGCGCGATGGGGTACCGCTCGATGTAGAACTTCTTGAACCCCAGCACCTGCCCGAGCAGACCGCCGGCGCTGTCCAGCAGTTTCAGCCACTGGCGCCCGATCGCCAGCCTCAGGTCGAAAGCGACCGTCTCACTGCCGGGGGTTCCGTACGCCAGCGGCACCGGCCTCCGTTCCGCGAGCGTCTCAAGTGGACGGTCGGGCGGCAGGTCCTGTGGCAGCCCTCGCGGCGGCTTGAACCGGGTGGGACGCGACGGTGAGACGGCGTAGGTCACCGTGACCGGGCTCCCCGCGTTCGCGCCGTGGAACTCGCCAAGCTGCCACTGCCGCGTGAGCATCCACAGTGGATCCCGGAGCTCCGCGCGCAGCGCCCGGTCGAAGCCGACGGTGCGGGGCCTGCCCTCCAGCCTGGTGAACGACGGCGTTCCGGTCATGACGTGGCCTTCCAGCTCGGAGCATCGGGCAGCACCGTCGCCGGGAGCAGGTGCCCCAGCTCGGTTCCCGCCAGGTGATCGGGTTCGACAGCGCGGGTCTTCGCCAGGCCGAAGGTTTCCGTGATCGCCTCGACGAGCAGTTCCGGCGTCCAGTTCCCGTTCGGCTCCAGCACCGGCGGGACGACGAGCAGCATGGTCTGCGGCGGTTCGGAATCCGGTCCGTCGTAGTGCAGCGCGATCCCGGTGGTCTCGCGGACGGCGGGGATCACCTCGGTCCATTCGTCGAGCAGGAGCCCGCACTGGCTGTCGCCGCTCAGCGAGGCCTTGTAGTGCGCGGTGTACAGCAGCCTGTCCTGGTCGAGCTGGTCGTCCACCTTGGCCGGATCGAAGAACTCCATGGCCAGCCAATGGTCGTCCTCGACGTACGGCAGCTGGACCGGGGTCAGTTCCGGTTCCTGCCAGCCGAGGATGTCGGTGCCGAGCAGTCCGCCGGGAGCCAGCAGCGCGCCCGCCAGCTGCACCGTCTTCTCCCACAGCCGGGGCTTTTCGCGTACCCGCGCCATTCCGTGCAGCCAGTCGTCCACCGGGAAGTCGCGGCCCTGGGGGTCGTCGAGGTCACGGGGTTTCAGATGGGCGACGAGCTCCCGGCTGTCGGCACGCGCGTCCCGCCAGCGGTCGAGAACGTCTTCGGACGGCGAGAATTCGGGGACGACCAGGACGTCCTCGCCGAGCAGGGCCTTGAGGACGTCGATCCCGGTCCGCACCCGGTCCGGCCCGGTCACGGCCTTGTCGCGCAGTGCCAGCAGCTTCTCGGCCGACTGTTTCCGGCCGCCTTCGCCGACGAGTTCGGCCTTGAGCTTGCCCGCTCGTGCCAGGAGTTCCCGGCCGTAGGCGACGACCTGGTCCTCGAACGGCTTCAGCGAAAGGCCTGCCGGGTCGATGTCGGTCAACGGCAGTTGCCGCGCCACGGCGGCGAGCAGTTCGCCCAAGGTCGGTTCCGACGTTCCCTTGAACTCGGTCAAGCGGTCGAGCCGGTTCTTGAACCGGGTGCGCTCCTGACGCACCCGCGAGCGCATCGCGAACGGTGTCGATTCACGGGGAGCGGGTTTGGTGATGAGCAAAAGCTCCGCCTGGTCCAGTATCCTGAACCGCTCACCGTCCGATGTGGACGTAGGCAGCGCCTCGTACCGATCGAGCAGGACGTTCGCGGCGGCGAGCGCGCGTCCCATCCGGCCCGCCACCTCGGCGACAGCGGCGAGGACCGCGCCGAAAACCCCGCCCCGCCACAGCGAAAGCTCGCCCCAGCCGCTGACCACGACACCGAAATCACCCGCGGCCTTGGCCAGTTTCGCGTACCGGGCGAGGAAATCGTCGATCTCGGCGAGGATTTCGGCGCGGGCCGGTTCGCCGGTCGTGGGATAGTGCGCGCCGAGGTCTGCCAGGAACCCGGTGACGCCGTTGCCGAGATCCGTCAGGGATTCCAGGACGGCGACCTGCCGTTCCCGGCTCAGCGACACGGCCTCGTCGGCCACCTGCTCGACCTTGGCGGCACCGGACGCGGGGATCAGATCGGTCGGCCGCAGCGGCCGGGCTGTGGTCAGCAACGACCGCAGGGCACCGATGAGCGGCGACAGCTCGAAGAAGCTGACCTTGCGCGGAACCCTTCGCGTGTAATGGATCTCGAGCTTGGCGTCCGGCCGGGGCCGCGACTTCTCGATGACCACGCCGAGGATCCGGTCGTCGAGGTTGGTCGCCTCGGCGTTCTCCGCCGGGGGCACCGCCCACAGCAGGTCGATCCGCTGCAGTCCCGCTTCCTCCTGGGTCACGACGCGGCTGCGCGGCTCGACCTCGTCCGGATGGGCCGGGTCTTTCCAGGTGACCAGCGCGGCCACCTCGGACGGCAGTGGCAGCACGTCACCGAGCCAGTGGTTCACCGCCGGTTCGGCCCTGGCCCTCGGGTTGTTCCGGCCCAGCAGCGGCGCGCCGTGATCGGGGCCGAGGGCCGGGGTGAACTGCAGGCCCAGCCGGTGGGTGAGCGTGGTCCCGCTGCGCGGGGTCTCGACCACCGCGGGCTCGGGCAGGACACCGCCCTTCGCGTAGGAGTCCAGCGTGGCCGCCGCGCGTTCGGTGTTGCCCTGCAGCACCTGGTGCGCGCCCTCGGCGACGACGAGGTCGGCCAGCGCGTCGTAGGCGTTCCGCAGGGCGTCGACCTCGATGCCGATGTCCTTCAGCTCGCCAGGATCGGTCACCTTCTCGACACCGTCGAGTTTGTAGGGGTAGACCCGGTCGTCCTTGCCCAGCTTCTCCACGTGACGGATCAGGGCGAGCCCGTCGATGACGTTGCCCGCTTCGATCTGTTCGATGCTCGTCGGCGCTCCCTCCCCTTTCGACGGCGGCGCCGTGTCGGCGATCTTGTTCGCCATCAAGGGGAACTTCAGCCGGAGCCCGGCGATGACCTTGTCGAGCCCGATCCGCCGGTCATGCAGCCCGCGTTCGAAGCGGTACCCCAGCAGCGCGCCGGGGGATTGCCCCTGCCGCATACCGTCCAAAAGGGACACCGCGACGCGGACGCGGTCCGAGCTCAGGTTCACCGCGAACGTGCTGTCCTTCCGCTGCTTGCCGTTGGCGAGAAAACCCGCCCGCAGCACCGCCGCCGTGCGCGCGTGCGCGGGTGACGGCGCGTGGACGTAGCCGCCGTTGTTCTCGTCGTACGGCAACGGCTCGGTGCCGAAGATCGCGGGCAGCCCCGCGGGCAGGTTCTTCGTGGCCGGAGCCGGACCGCGGGAGATGTTCTCCAGCCAGCCGTACGCGCCGAGGTGCAGCCCTCGTTTCGGGGTGCCGCCCGCCGGGGCGCGCCGCAGTTCCGCCAGGCGTTCGTTGACCAGCCCGAGCCGCCAGGCGTCGAGCCGGTAGGTGGCGCAGTCGAGATGCTCGGCGAACACCCGCTCCAGCCGGGCCGTCGGCAGGCCCGCGAGCAGTTCGACCGCGTCGAGCTGCTCGGACCGGCCCGCCCCGGTGACGCCGAGCAGCACGGCCTGCCGCGCCAGCAGGTACAGCAGCGCCGTCGGCAGGACGTTGTCGGTGAAGCCGTCCTCCTTGCGGACCGTCTCCAGGCCGGTCCTCCCGTAGTGCGCCAGCCAGGCCAGGTAGTTGCCTTCGGGCGCGTACGGCCGGATCTTGTCCACTTCGGACAGTGGCCGGTCGTCGACGACCGGCCGGCGCAGCGCCTGGGCCTCCTCGGCGAACACCTGCCGCAGCAGGCCTGGATCCTCGGCGTGATGACCGAACGCCGCCAGCGTCTCCCGCAGCGGCGTGCTCAGCTCGGCTTCGAGCCGCTCGGCGAACAGCTCTTCGACGCTCTGGGCTTCGCGGACGTGGTACTCGGCCGACGTCGGGTGCAGCGCGAGGATGTCCAGCAGCTTCTGGTGCGGGTCCCCACCGGCCGAATCGAGGTACTGGACCCGCGCGAGCGCGGCCTGCCAGTGCGTCGCCGCCTGCTTCAGCAGTTCGTTCAGCGCCGTCCGGTGCGGAGCGGTGGCGGGGAAGGCGAGTTTGGTGAACACCGTCGTCGGCAGGATCCCGTAAGGCTGCCTGCCGATCTTGACCACCGGCAGCGGGCCGCGTCCGGAGACGTGCTCCAGGAAGAACTGCCGCGTCTGCGCGATCTGGTCCTCGGTCAGCACCCCGTTGAGCAACGCCGGAAGGTAGTAGCCCCAGGTGGCGGGCCACAGCGCGGTGTGCGCCGCACGGGCGTCGCGACGGTCGAAGCCGTCGGCGTTCGGGACCCCGGCCAGTACCGCCGGATCGATGCCCAGCAGTTCGGCGAACCACTCGCCGTCGTTCTTGTCGCCTGCGGCCGCCGTGAACCCGGCCGCGGTGGCGAGCACGGAGGCGGCCTCGGCCTTCGGATCCTGGCCGGCGGGCGCCTGCTCGGAGTTGTTGGTCGGTGTGCCCTGGGGCAGGAAGGCGAATCCGGCGGGCGTGCGGATCTGGTCGGCGAGCAGCCCGCTCCAGTCTGCCGCCGACTTCTCCGGTGTCGCCTGCTCCCGGAGGCCGAGCACGACGAGCCTGTCGAGACCTCCCTCGAAGGCTGTTTCCAGGCCGATCCGGATGCCCATCCCGACGTCCTCGGCCGCCTTGAACTCGGTCAGCCACTTCAGGGCGTCCGGGACCCGCAGCGCGCCGGTCTCCTCGGTGACCTTGAGCTGTTTGTCCTTCTCCGTGCCTGGGTCGGGGCTGACCGCGAGTTCGGGTTTGACCGGCCCGCCGCTCTTCGCGAACACGCGGGTGCCGCCGACGTAGCCGTAGGCGGTGAACTTGTCCGGCAGCAGCTTCGCCGTCGCGGCCACGGTCCACGACTCCGTCGCGATCTCACCCGGAGGCAACGGCGTGAGCTGCAGGAACGCCACCACCACCGCGGTGCCCGGCGTCGACGGCGCACGGTCCACACCGGACGGACGGCGGTCGCGGATCGCTTTCGCCCGCACGGCCCCGACGGCGGCGAGCAACGCGATGTCGGCGTCCCGCAGCTTCTCCTGGTCGCCGTGCGCGCGCCAGACCGCGGTCCAGTAGGTCACCGTCGGACCGCGGTCCGGCGCAGCGACGGGCTGGGGCGTGACGACCACCAGAACCGCAGTACCAGCGGGAACTCCGGTCGGCCGGTCCGCCGGATTGGCGGGCTTGTACGTCCGCAGCAGCCAGGCGGCCCGTCCGCCGGGGACCCGCGCGACGAGCTGCCGCCACGCGGCCTGCTCACCGGCCGGAGCACCCCCGGAGGCCCACAGGGTGGTCCAGTACGCGTCCAGTGCGGCGATCTCGGCCTTGGTCGGTTTGGCTTCGAACTTGTCCACCGACCATTCGTCGGGGAACACCCGCACGAGCAGTTCCCGCCCGACATAGCGGGTTTCGACCCGCACCGGCCCGAGCAGCACGGGGAAATCCAGTTTGAGATCAGGCATCCCGCAACATCTCCTGTGCGTGCACGGCCACCAGGACCGGTGCCTGGAAAAGGATGTAGGCGACGTCCGCGGCGCTGACGCCGGGCGCCCACTCGGTGATGAACTCGTCGTCCTGGCGCTGCCTGATCTTTTCCTGGTCTTCCTTTTCGAGGAACTCGTCGAGGTGGACCACGACACCGCGGTCGAACCGGACGAATCCGCTGCCGGGGTTCCCTGGGTCGAGGTGTCCCCAGGTGGCGTCGTTCCACACCTCGACTTCGGGCAGCGGGCCGGGCGGCGGTTCGTCCAGGCCGAACCGCGGATCGCCGGGCCGTTCCTTGAGCACGAAGAACCAGCCGAGCTTGTCCGCCCCGCCGGATCGGGCTTCGTCCTCGCTCAGCGGGAAGCCGAGCAGATAGAGGTCCGGGGAGACCTTGGCTTCGTAGACCGGAAGCCGTACCAGTTCGTCGCTCAGCGGGACGTTCGCCGGGATGGGGGCGATGGTGCGCTCGCCGCTGGTGTCCGGGGTGCCGTCCTTCTTCCGCGGCCAGACCGCCTTGTGCGCGTAGATCGACACGTTCGGATATTTCTTGAGCAGCTCACCCCGGATCACCAGGACGAGATCCTTCTTCTGGTTCTTACCCGGCTCCGGCGGAAGACGGCGATGGTTGTTCTCGCCGAGCTTCGCGGTCTTGGCCCAGCGATGCAGTGGCGGGATGTCGTAAAGCCTTTCCCGCCAGGCTTCCCGCGACTCGCCCGGCTCCAGCGGCACCGGACGCGGGTCCCAGAACTGGCGGAACGGGGTCCCGCGCTGATCGGTCGGGAACTCGCGCCAGAGCATCTCGCGCGCCATCTCGTGGTTGAGCCCGATCAGATAGGACTCGATGAACTGGCGGTTGTTCTCCAGCAGGGTGATCGAATTCTCCGGCAGGAGCCCGATGTTCGGCACGAAGGTCTCGACGGAGAACTTCAGCAGCTCCTCGTACATCGGCATGTCGAACACCGGATAGGCGAGGATCTCGACCAGGTTCTTCCCGATCGCGAGCCGCAGCCGCTCCGGCAGGTCCATCGACGCCGCCAGATTCTCCAGCACGGTCTTCTCCGCGCGCAGGCCGTCGAGCATGTCGTCGATGGTCTCGATCACGCCGAGCGTCTCGTCGACAGGATCGGCGGCAGCTGCGCGCGGCGCCAGGCCCAGCGAAGCGGTGGTGACGGGCGGCGCGACCTTGGGCCGGGCGGCGAAGACCTCCTTGCGATCGATCCGGTCGACCAGCAGGTCGAACTGGTTCCCGTCGCTCAGCAGGCGTTTGCGCAGCCGCGAACCCGGCCGCGTGATCCGGCGCATCGGCGCGGACATCGGCGCGGCGGCCACCCGGCTTCTGTCCACTTTGTACCCGACGGCGAGCAGCTCCGGATCACCGGCTCCGGCGGCGGTGCGCGCGAACGCGGTCGTGGCGCGTTCGAGCACCCGCCCGTGCGCGGGCGCCGTCAGCGTCAGAGCCTTCGAGGGCACCGGCTGGTCGCCGACGGCCGCCGTCTTGGGGGCGTACGGTTCGACATGCTTGCCGTGCAAGGCGTTCCCGACCTGACGGCCCAGCTGCGCGGCCCGGATGAGCGCGTTCGCCCGCTGGATGTCCCCGAGCTGGTTCCACGCGGCCGCCATGAACTCCTCTTGACGCGCCTGGACGACCTTGGTGCCGAACTGGGCGGCGACACGGTGGCGCGGGTCGAGGTTCAGCCGGTGCACCCAGTTGCGCAGCTGCTCCGGCGGCACCGGCTGCCCGTTCTCGGTCAGGAGGGTCTGGGTCAGCGCGGGCCAGCAGCCGTACAGCGGCGGCGTGATCACCGGATCGGGCTCTTCTTCCATCGCGGAGACCCCGGCCCCGGCGGCTTCCGCGTTCGCGGCCTGCGGGGGCTTCTGCCGGTACGCTCCTGCCAGGTTGACGAATCCCGCCATCGCCCGCTGCCACTGGTTCGGATACGGCGAGACCGGTTTCGTGTGGTAGCCGTCCCAGTTCTCGTAGGCGTCGGGGTGATCGTCGGTGTCGGGGAGCTGGAGCGCGCCGCCGAGTTTCAGCACCCCGTCCGGGGTGGTCGGCGTGGTGAGCGGAGGCAGGCCGTAGATCCTGCGGTGCGCGTCCATGTCGCGCCTGCCGACCGGGTTGTCCGCCTCGTAGGGTTTCAGCAGCCGCACGAGGAATTCGAAGTCGCCGACCGTGCTCGTGGTGAAGGACCAGCGGTGGTAGTACGGGAGCACGACGTCGCCGGTTCCGCTGCCCCAGCTCGGTTTCGTCGCGGAGAGGGTTTCGGGGACCGCTTCACCGAGTCCCGCCAGCCTGCCGGCCTCGAACGCGGGCACCAGGAAGGCGTGGTAGGTCGTGCTGGGCTTCAGGTGCCGTGGGCAGAGCACCCGCGAGCAGGCGCTGTCCGGGGCCTCGCGCAGCACCCGGTTCAGGTTTTCCAGCGTTCGCGCCATGTCCTCGCCGTCGACGGCGATCCTGCCGTCGAGCTCCCCGTTGACGTGGACGTGCGCCCACGCCCCGAGTTCGCCCGGCGGCTGGAGCGCCTGCGGGTTCTTCACGGTGATGAACGGCAACGGCTTCTCCGGGACGCGGCCGTCCTCGAACTCCACCGGGGTCTCGGACAATACGACGAGCGCCAGCCACGGAGCCAGCCGTTTCTTCGTCTCGTCCGGTTTCGCGGGGCTGTACCGCCAGGGGAAGTCCTCGTCGTAGAACTCGATGTGGGCCAGGTAGTTCGGTTCGAAATTGGTGATGCCCGGTTTCGGCTCGGTCCGGGAGACGGCGCGCGGGTCGACGCCGACGACGTCACCGGGGCCGTAGAGCTGCACCGGCTGGGTGAATTCGCGGTTCAGCGCGGGCTTTCCGTCTTCGATCGCGTCGCCGGTCAGCCTCAGCCCGATCGGGATGGTCGCGCGCGGCCCGGCGACGTCGCCCTTGATCCGGGTGGTCAGCCCGGTGCGCAGCCACGGGAGGAAGGAGTAGGCGTTCGCGCTCACGCACCGCCTCCGACCTTCTCGGCGGTCTTCGTCAGCTCGGTCTTCTGCCCGCCCGCCGCCTGCCCGGTCCGCGCGACGCCACCGGCGACGAGCACGGTGTTCCCGGCGGCCACGGCCGCGAAGCCCCACCGTCCTTCGACCAGTCCCGGCAACGATTTCCACTCGCCTGCCGCGTAGCGCAACGCGCTGCGGTACCCGGCCTCGTTGACGACGTCGTCGGCGCCGCCGATGACGACGACGGCCCCCGCGTCGACGGCGACGGCCCGGTGGAAGGCCCGGCCGCCCGGCAGGGGTTTGGCGTCCTTCCACGTTCCCGCCGCCCCGATCAGGTCGAAGATCTCAGCGGTGGAGCGGGCGAACGGGTCGAACGCGCCGTCTTCGGTCACCCCCGGCGCCTTGCCGCCGGTGACCAGCACGGAGGTGGCGGACAACGCCGTCGCCGTATGGCCGCTGCGGGGATGGCGCATGGTCGCCGCGGGTGTCCACGGCGACGCTCCCGCCGCGGCTTCGGAATCGTAGAGCTCGCAGAAGGCCAGCGCCGGGTCTTCGATCGTGCCGACCGGCACGCTTCCCCCGCACACCAGCACTTTCTTGCCGAGGACGACGGCGGCGTGCCCGGTGCGCGCGTCGGTCATCTCCCCCGCCGCCGCCCAGGACCCGGCGCCCGCCGGGTCGAACAGCTCGGCCGACCGCAGCGCCACGGCCCGCCCGTCCGGCCGGAGCGCGCTGCCCCCGGCCACCAGCACCTTGCCACCGACGAGCACCGCGCTGTGACCCCAGCGGGCCGTCTTCATCGGTGCCGCAACCGGCGTCCACTTGCCCGTACCCGGATCGAACAGCTCGGCCGTGGCCAGCGCGGGACCGCCCGCGGCGCCGATCCCGCCGGTGGCGAGCACTTTCCCGCCGGGCAACAGGGTCAGCGTGTGCAATTGCCGCGCGGTGCCGAGAGGAATGGGGTCCGACCACTTCGCCGTGTCGAAGTCGAAGACCGCGCTCTGCTTGACACTCACGGACACCGCATCCGCGCCTCCGGCGACGAGTGCCTTCTTGCCGCCTTCGAGCAGGACGGCGGCGTCGTGCTGGCCTGCCCAGGTCACGGCCGTCAGATAGTCGGGCGCGGTCGGTTCGGCCGCGAGCGTCGGTGTGGTCATGGAAGCGGTCCCTTCGCTGGTCATGACAGGTAGATCTCGGCCGTCGCGGAGAGCTCGACGGGCTCCGGCCCCGGTGCGGAGGCCCCGGCGCGCACCAGGCCGCCGACGACGAACACGCGGCCGTCCGCCAGGTCGACGGCCGGGAAGTCCCAGCGACCGTCGGCGGGCGCGCCGGTCGCCCGCCAGGTGCCGGAGCCGGGGTCGAAGGCCACCGTGGCCCGGTAGCCCGCGGTCGCACCGGGGCGGCCGACCCCTCCGACGACGACGGCGCCGATCGGCGTGGCGACGCAGCGGTGCCCGCTCCGGCCACCGCCGGGCAGATCGGCGACGCGGGTCCACGTTCCCTTGACCGGGTCGTAGATCTCCGCCGTGGCAACACTTTCCGGCCGGTACGGGAGCACTCCGACGGCGTCGCCGCCGGTGACGAGCACGCGTCCGTCCGGCAGCACGGTCGCCTGGTGCCCCTTGCGGGGGACGGCGAGACCGCCGGTCGGAAGCCAGGTCTTCGTCGCGAGGTCGTAGATCTCGCAGGTGGCAAGTGCCCGCTCGCCCCGCCCGGTCGGCACCGCGCCGCCGACGACCAGCACCCCCGTGACCTTCTTGGTCTTCTGGTCGGTGAGGAGGACGGCCCGGTGCCCGGTGCGGGCGTCGGTCATCGGCGAGAGCGGAGTCCATTGCAGCGTCCGGGGATCCAGCAGCTCGGCCGAAGCCAGTGCCGCACCCCTCTCCGAAACCCCACCCGCGACGAGCAGCTGCGCGCCGACCGGTGTCGCGGTGTGCCCGGACCGGGCGGTGGCCAGATTCCCCGCGTCCGCCCAGGCCTTGGTGGCCGGGTCGAACACCTCGGCCGAGGCCAGCGGTTTGCCGTCCGCGCCGAGACCACCCGCCGCCACGACCCTGCCGTCGGCGAGCCTCGCCGTGCTGTGCCGCAGTCTCGCGGTCTTCAGCGGCAGGACGCCTGCTTCCCAGGTGACCGAGACCGGATCGAACAGCGTCGCGGTGTTCACCGGCTTCCCGGAGGCGTCGGCACCGCCGGCGACGAGCACCTTGCCCGCGACGAGCCGGACCGCGTCCGTGCCGGAAACCGCCGACGGCGGCGTCCCCGCGGGCGACCACGTACCCGGCTCGGCCACCCCCGCGCCCCCGGCCTCGGTGCGGCGCAGGATGTGCAGCTGCCCGGCCAGGCTGCCGTCGGCGGAGATCCAGTCCGCCATCGCGTCGGCCGCGCTCGCTTCGCTCCGGAAGTTCGCCAGCGTCGATCCGGCCTTCGACGGCGGGAACGCCTGCCGGTTGTTGCGGCGGTACGCGACGACGAAACTGTCACCGGTGACGCGCACCGTCTCGTCCGGGGTGAACGGCTGGCGCAACCGGGTTTCGTGCTGGGACAACGGCGAACGCGCGGTACTGCTGCCGTTGAGCAACGCGCCGAACACCGCGGGCGGCGGGCTGTACAGCTTCGGCACGGCGGGCGCCTTGACCGCCATCCGGACCCGGCGACGGCGCATGCCGAGCGTGGTCACCGTTTCCGGCGGCTCGTTGTCCACTATGTACAGTTCGTAGCGCGCGCTGCGCCGCACCGCCCTCGGCGAGGCGATGGCACCCTTTTCCGCGACCAGCTCCAGCCCGGCGTTCTGATCCTCGTAGGCGGCGCGGGAAAGTTTCGCCGCGTCGTCGGAATCCTGGAACTGGCCCATGGCGAATTTGTCACCGGTGATCGACGCCCGTTCCATCCCGCCGCCGGGAATGGGGACGACACCGAACCGCTTGCCGTCGCTGGGCCGTTGCGCGCCGACGCGGTCGATCCGGACATCGAGCGGGATGGCGCGCTGGTGGACGAACAGCGAACCGAGCGGGTGCAGCACCGGGTCGCCGGTGCCCGGCAGCTGCCGCAGGGTGACCAGCGGGTTGAACCCTCCGGCCGGCAGCCGGGTGCGCCAGCCCTCGGTCTTGCGGACCTCGGTCTCCAGCAGCCCGAGCACCTCCACCGGCGGCAGCGCCGTGTCGCGTTCCTCGCCCCAGGTGATGTCGAAATCCGCCGAGATCTCGAAGAACAGCAAGGAGATCGACCCGCGGCCGTGCGCGCGCCACGGCGTCGGCCCCTCCAGCTGGAAGTCGAGATCGATGCCGAACACGCCGACCCCGAACGCCTTCAACGAGACACCCGCGGAGATCTGGATGATGAACGAGAACGGCGAGAACCGGAACAGCGCGTCGAAGGCGAGATGTCCTTCGACGCCGAACCCGCCGAAACCCAGCCGGAGTTCGGCCTTGGCGCCGAACTGGGCGGTGTTGCTGGTGACCGCGAAATAGCCGGACACGCGGATCAGCCGTCCCGGCGAGTTCAGGATGTCGATGGACAGCCGCGGCGGCACGGGGAACGGCAGGGGCGGCGGTGTGAAGGACGGGTGGAAGCCGCCGACGCTGAGCACGAAGTCCGGGTTGTCGCTCCAGTCGACGAGCAGGCCCATCCCGCCCTCGATGGTCATCGTCAGGATCCGGGAGTCGAAGAGCTGGGCGTAGAACCACAGTCTCGATTTGTCGACTTGGAGCGCGCCGATGAAGTTGACCTGCAGTTTCAGCAGCGCGACGTCCTCGCTGGGCAGCACGCATTTCAGCACGCCGAGAATCGCGACATTGCCGGGCGGGATCTCCACGATCACCCCGAGCGAGACGGTGACCAGCGCCGGGGTGCCCCAGCCGATCTTCGCCATCGGCCCGATCAGGAACCGGCCGTCCTCCGGCGGGAAGAACCGCCTGAGGTCGCTGATGATCCGCGGCGCGTTCGCGATGACGTCCTTGGGGAACATCACCGATTCGACGCCACCGTTGATCACGCCGTCGAGCAGCGCGGCGAAATCCATCCGCCGGTTCAGCCCGAGGACGCCGCCGACCCCCAGCAGCGTGAACCCGAACCCGAGCTGGAAGCCGCCGCCCCCGAATTCGGTGGCGATCACGATCAGCAGCGAGAATCCCTCGGAACCGTCCGGCATCCGCGTGGTGATCAGCCCGATGGCCTTGAGCTCGACCAGCCCGGCGAACTCCAGCTCCAGCGCACCCGCGTACTCGCCGCGATCCGGGTCGAAGTACAGGTATCCGCCGCCGGAGACGATCCCCGCGTCGACCGACAGCCCGACCCCCTTGGGCGGTTTGAACCCCAGTGACAGGTCGGCGGGCCCGAGGTTGCCGTCCTTGAACGTGAGGTCCGCGGTGAGCCCGATCTGCTCCACCACCGCGGTGATCGGCCCGAGCTCCGCCTTGAACGTCGTCCCGAGCCCGATCGGGATCCCGTCCCCCGACGGCGACGCGGAGATCGTCAGCCCCTGGATTTCGAGCGGCCCCAGCTCGACGTGCGCCGCGATGTTCGCTTCAAGGTTGGCCGAACCGCGGAAGTAGATCCCGTGCGCGTGCGAGATCCCGACGACGAGGTCGCCGCCGACAGTGAACCCGCCGCCGGGGAGCAGCTTCCCGATGAAGCCGTCGGCGCCACCCCCGGTGAAGACGAATTCGAGCCCCTTGATCTCGAACTCGGCGAACACGTCCACGCCGTCGGCGATCCGCACGCCGCCGGTCGCGGCGATCTTGCGGAACTGCAGCCTGGTGCCGTCTTTCGAGCCGATCAGCACGGTGGGCCCGGCCGCCTTCTTCCCCCGCTCGACGACCACTTCGATGGCGCCGTCGATCTTGCCGGGTGAGCCTTTCTCGAAGCCGACGACGGTTTCGATGCCCCGGCCGGGCCGGATCCTGAGCGCGACGCCGCCTTCGAAGTCGAGGTCGCTGCGGATGAGGAGGGTGAGGTCGTCGGTCAAGGGCAGGTTGGCGCCCAGCGAGCCGGTGAAGTACGGCAGCAGCGCCAGCCCTGGCGGCGCGCCGTCCACCGACGGCAGTTCGACCAGCCGGATTTCGGCAGCCAACCGCTTGCCCTGCGGCAGGAATCGTTCGAACACGGTTCCCCGGATCGCTTTCACCAACGGACCCGTCAGGTCTTCGGGTGTCCCCTGCACGGCCGCCGCGGCCTGGGACGGCAGCGATCGCAGGTCGACGTCGACCCCCACGCTCATCAGCAGGTTGTCGAGCTGGGACGCCAGCGACGCGAAGTCGAAGTCCGGCCCGCCCCAGCCGAAGGCCTTCTTGAGCACCTCACCCGGATCACCGATCAACCGCGGGATGTCCGTGAGGTCGAGCGTGAGATGCAGGTACGACGGGCGGTTCCCGGAGCGCGGCGTGTACTTCCCTTTGACGACACCGAGGCTGCGCAACCCGAAGCCGACGGCGGGATGGTGCCGCTGGAGGTAGGTGACGATCAGGAAGTCGAGCAGCTGGCGAGGGAACTTCTCGCGGAAGCCGTCCACCCGCAGGGCTTCCGGGATGGCGGAGTCCGGTGCGGCGGCGATGCCTTTGACGCCGTCGACGAAGGCTTGCACCGCGCTGAGCACGCGGGCCACGTCGTCGGCGGAGAACTCGACGTCGACACCGCCGGAAGAACCCCCGCCCACGGTCAAGCCGCCGTCCCCGAGCAACCGGCGAAGGGACTCGGTCAACGTCTCCAGCGCGCCGCCCAACGCCGACAGGGCGGGCGGGACAGCGTCCACCCGCCAGCCCATCTTCTGCAGGAGGGCGACACAGGCGCCGGGGGAACGCACCGCCTCACGAAGCGGGAGCGCCGCCTGCCCGATCCCGGCGAGCACCTTTTCGAACGCACCCGTCCCGGCCATCTCACAGCTCCCCTGGGTAGAAAGCGGCGCTGAGAATCGCGTGATAACTCGGATCGACCCGGTTGACGATCAACCATTTGCAGACGTAGCAGAAGGCGCCGGCGTCCTGGCTGATCTCGGTCCACACGTTCGCCGTGCCGTAGTGATTCCGCATTTTGCAGGATCCGGCGGGGCGATAATGACCGCCGGAGAAGGCATTGCCGCCCTCGAACACGCCGACCGTCTTACTGGCGTTGCACGGCGGCGCGAAGCCGGCGATGTCCACCGGTTCGTCGTCCTCTTTCCGCACCTTGTCGTTGACGAGGTCCCGGTTCAACGGGGTCTTCGTGAGGAAAAGGAATTCCTTGACCTTCTTGTCCACCACGGAAACGAGACTCCCGTCCGGGGTCTTGAACGGAATGTAGAGGAAGGAGCCCGCCCGGTATTCCGCCAGCGGTGCCACGACTCCGGACAGGGTGATCTTGCCAGCCGTCGCGTCGATCGTCCCGATCTTGAGCCCGGTGAGCAGTTCGCCCGGCCCCTTGGCCAGCGGCAGCTGGACACCGTCCTTGGTGATCGAGAAATTGCGCAACCAGACCTCGGTGCCGTCCTTCTGCGCCTGGACCCATTTCCCGGTGTAGCGGGGATCGATCGTCACGGTGATGGCGCCACCGGCTGGCCGGGCGGGCGCCGTGATCTTCGCGGAAAGGATCATCCGGTGCAGATCGAGCCACTTGACCTTCCCCGGATCGATCAGCCTCCCCGGCGCCGGGGAGCCGGGATCGCGCAGGAACCCCAGTACCGAAAGGTTGTCGTCCGTGAGATCCGCGGTCGCGGTGGCCGCGTCACCGTCTCCACTCGCGTCCTCGTACTCGTCGCCGAGGTTGAAACTGTGCCCGAACTCGTGGGCCACCGTGTTGGCGATCTCGAGCAGGGCGGCGGCGGTGGGCGGGACCCCGGTCAGCGGATCACGCCGTCGCATTTCCCGTTTGTCGACCACGTCGGCATAGGTGAAGGCCACCGTGCGCTTGGCGGCCATGGTCTGCGCGGTGGCTGTCCCGTCGAAGGTGGTACCGCCGTCGACGTCCTCGTAACAGATCATCGCGACCAGGCCCCGGCTCGGTTTGAATTTCGTCGTGTCGGGCACCCAGTTCTTGCCGATCGGGTGGAACGGGGCGAAGGCGTACTGCGATCCGTTGAAGAACCTCGGCAATGCCGCGCCAGGGTTCTCCCGTTGCGGCGAGTACCGTTCCGGCGGATTCCGGCGAGGATCGGGCGCGAGGGTCCTGGTCGCGTCCGGGCTGTAGAACTCGTACAACCGCGCGATGAAAGCGCTCAGATCGACATGCGTCGTGTCTCCCAGCGCCGGCGGCTTCACCGGCGGCTTCGAGTTCCCGAACGGACGGTCGCCGGGCCGCTGTCCCAGGTACATCCCGAACGCCGTGTCCCGCGCGTGCAGGATCCCGACGGCGTCGTGCGCCCGCCACTCGGCGATCAGCTTCGGGTCCACACGCGACGGGTCGAAGCCCTTGAGGCTCTGCCCCTGCCAGATCGTCACCAGGTCGAACCGGCTCTCGTTGTGCATCGGCAGACCGACGATGGCGACGAGTTCCTGCATGGTGTAGCTGGTCTTCTCACTGCCCAGCCGCCCGTTGAACGGAATGGGTTTCGCTTTGTTGAAGTCGTCGTCGGTGATCCTGAACCCACACGTGAGGTAGTGGTCACGCGAGGGCAGGTAGGCCTTGAAGATGTTGAACCCGGCTTCCAGCATCGCGTACGGCTGGTGCCTCGGTTTGTCGAAAAGCTCACGGACGGTGTTGGCGACGATGAGGTCGAAGGCCTTCCGGTCCGTGTCGGTGTCCTGAAACCCTTCCGGGATGAACAGGATATTGGCCATGTCGTCGGCGTGCGCGACGTCAGGAGTCTGTACGGGCTCCAGGTTCTGGCGGGCCTTCCCGTAGTCGACCACCCTGACCGGCAGCGGATTGGTGACGCCGAGGAAGTTTCCCTTGATCCCGGTGGGCAGGGCGGAGTCGGTCGTCTCGGCCAGTCCCTGGACCCTGCCCTGCGGCGTGATCTTGAGCTTCGCCGGATCGTCCGGCGTCAAGGTCACGTACCCGTGTCCGGTGATGTCGCCGATCCGGTCGGCGCCCGTGGCGTCGTCGGTGAATTTCGCGTAGAGGGACGGCTGGGCGTGGCCGAATTCGCTGTCGAGCACCGTCGTGATCGAATCGTTCCCGAACCACCACGCGGTGATTCCTTCGTGGACTTGGAGACGGCCGACCAGATAAACCTCTCCCCAGCGGACCTGGAACAGGAAGACGCCGGGATCTCCCGGCGTGACGATTCCCGTTGCCGGGTTGATCGAGGGCAATCCGTCGAAGCGATGCCCGACCGGTTTGTGCGGCGCGAAGAAGTCGAACACGCAATCCTTGGTGACTTCCTTGAGCTGATAGCGATCGGGTTTGGTGTCGTCGAATTCCTGAGCGTGGAAGGAAACCTTGAGCGGCGGTGTCCCGGTACGCGCGACGTGCAGATCGCCGTGCGGAAAAAGAACCATGCCGACGGTCGTGACGGCCATTCCCCACCCCTTTGTCCTTCACGCGTGGACAACCACCGGCACAGCGGTGCGGGCCGGTGAATTCGTATTCGATGCGGATGTGCTCAAGCGTGGCGGCCGAATGGATCAGCCGTCAACGCATGGCCCGATGAACTGCCCCATGAGGCAGCGCGCCGGAGGGGAACCCGGTGTGGCAAGGTCGGTTCCGTGGACAGGGACGCGTATCTCGAAGGCGCGATCAGGGACGTGCTCAGCGGTGACGACGCGACGCTCGACGACCGGATCGGGCACGCGGCGCTGCTGTTCGCCGTTTCCGGAGCGATGGCGGAAGCCGACAGGCTGATCACACATTGGCACGCGCTCACCGAACGTCCCGTCACGGCGCTGATCCCCGGTACCGTGCGGGCCCGCGCGTGGGCGATGCTCTTCGAAGCGCGGGGGACGTGGCCGGAATGGGCCGCGGCGATGACCCCGCTCGACCTCGACGCCGAGGAACGCGCCCACGACGAGTACCTCGGCCGGCGAGTGTCCGATCTCGACGGTCTGCTGAGCGGCTCACCGATCGGCGAAGCCGTCTCGCATCTCGGGCCGTCGCGGCCGGATCGGTTGCGCGAGGCCGTCGCGCGAGGCGACCTCGACGCCTGGGCCGAGATCGCGTCGCGGCAGGCCGGCCCGGACGTCGCCGTCCTCGCCGCGACACGGCGGCTCGCGCCCCGTCTCGTCGCCGGAGCCGACCCGCTCGGGCTCGGCGGATGGCCGGGGCTGTGCGCCGGAGCGCTCGTCGCGGCGCTGTACGAGCGCTACCCGCCCGACACCGGTTCCTGGCGCGAGCTGGTCGCGGGCGTCCTCCGGCTTCGCGGCGGCGGCACCGCACCCCCGGCGGCGTCGCCGCGCACCATCGGCGCGGCCGAGGCTCGGCTCGGGCTCCGGCTGCCCGACGACTACCGCGAGTTCCTCCAGACCTGCGACGGCCTGCCCGCCGACGTCGTCTTCCCCCGGCTGCTCGGGACGGCGGAACTGCGCGCGGAAGGCGGGGTCGTCGTGATCGCCGATCCGGCCGTGGTGCTGCTCACCGCGGCGGGCGAGCGGTGGCGGACGGTCGAGATCGACCCGGCGCTGGGCACGACGGTGCATCCGACGTTCCGTTCGCTGCTGGAGCGGCACCTGCTGTTGCTTGCGCAGTCCGCGTGACGGGACCCGGCGGCGACCACGTCGTCCCGCCAGTCACGCGTGTCGTCCATCTGATCACACGTGCCGTCCGCTCAATCACACGAAAGCCCCAGCTGGGGCTTTCGACGAAGCAGGTCCACGAGTGTGGAGGAATCAGGACGTTCAACGTCCCAAATCCTCCACACTCGACCGCCCGTCGCACCAGCGGGTACGCAAACACGGGTCCACCAGAACCGTCCTTGCCACTCACGAGCCCTCAGGCTTCGCCGCGCTTCTTCCGCTCGGTGTACTCCCGCATCCGCTTCGGGTAGCCGACCCGCGCCACCTCGTACACGGGGATCGACCGTTTGTGACCGAACTGCTGAGCCGCGTCCAGGCTCTCGATCCGGCGCCGTGTCCACTCACCGTCATGGGCGATGAGGACGACCGTGGTCTCCGTGACGTTGGTCTTCGGCTCCACATAGGCCTCGACACCGGTCCGTGAAGAGGCCCACTCTTCGAGATGCTTGAAGTCGTTTGAAGAGGCTTTCCGCAGCGTACCGGGCTTTTGCCCGCCTTTAGAGCGCCGGCGCAGCGAGTCGAACAGACCCACTCCGACCACCTCACTTCCCACTCGCGTCCGATGTCCATTATCCCGACGCGGGCGTGTGCTCACCGTGGTGACCCTGGTAGGGCGTGTCCCGTGGGTCACACGACGCGGCCTAGGTCGCAGGCTCTCCACACGTAGTGACAAGATGGCAAGTGTCCGCGCGCGCGTATACCGCGCGAAGCGGCGCCAGAGCACCACCCCTACCGCTTGCCGAGGAGTTATTGAAGTGACCGACACCTCCGCCGACCTTGTGATCCTGGGTGGCGGATCGGGCGGCTACGCCGCCGCGTTCCGCGCGGCCGAGCTGGGCCTTTCCGTCACCCTGATCGAAAAGGACAAGCTTGGCGGGACGTGCCTCCACCGAGGCTGCATCCCGACCAAGGCCCTCCTGCACGCGGCGGAGGTCGCCGACGAGACCCGCGACGCCGAGACCTTCGGCGTCAAGGCCGTGCTGGAAGGCATCGACATCGCCGGGGTCAACAAGTACAAGGACGGGATCGTCTCCCGCCTGTACAAGGGCCTCCAGGGCCTGGCCAAGGCGCACAAGGTGAACCTCGTCGAGGGCACCGGAACGTTCGTCGGCGGCACCACCGTCGAGGTCGACGGCACCCGCTACACCGGCAAGAACGTCATCCTCGCCACCGGCTCGTACTCGAAGACGCTGCCCGGCCTGGAGCTGGGCGGGCGCATCATCGCGAGCGAGCAGGCGCTTTCGCTGGACTACATCCCGAAGAAGGTCATCGTCCTCGGCGGTGGTGTCATCGGTGTCGAATTCGCGTCCGTCTGGGCGTCCTTCGGCGTCGACGTCACCATCGTGGAGGCGCTGCCCCGCCTGGTCCCGAACGAGGACGAGTACGCGTCCAAGCAGCTCGAGCGCGCTTTCCGCCGTCGCAAGATCGCCTTCAAGACCGGCGTCCGGTTCACCGGCGCCAAGCAGGACGACAACGGCGTCAGCGTTTCGCTGGAGTCCGGCGAGACGCTCGAAGCCGACCTGCTGCTGGTCGCCGTCGGCCGCGGCCCGAACTCGGCCGGGCACGGGTACGAGGAGGCCGGCGTCAAGATGGAGCGCGGCTTCGTCCTCACCGACGACCGCCTGCGCACCAACCTGCCGAACGTGTTCGCCGTCGGTGACATCGTCCCCGGTCTGCAGCTCGCGCACCGCGGCTTCCAGCAGGGCATCTTCGTCGCGGAGGAGATCGCGGGCCAGGAGCCGCGCGTGATCGACGAGAGCGGCATCCCGCGCGTCACCTACTCGCACCCCGAGGTCGCTTCGGTCGGTCTGACCGAGTCGCAGGCGAAGGAGAAGTACGGCTCCGACGTCACCACCTTCACTTACGACCTCGGCGGCAACGGCAAGAGCCAGATCCTCAAGACCTCCGGCGGGGTCAAGCTGATCAAGGCCCCGGAAGGGCCGGTCGTGGGCGTGCACATGGTGGGCGACCGCGTCGGCGAGCTGATCGGCGAAGCGCAGCTGATCTACAGCTGGGAGGCGTTCCCCGAGGACGTGGCCCCGCTCATCCACGCGCACCCCACGCAGACCGAGGCCCTCGGTGAAGCGTTCCTCGCCCTGGCGGGCAAGCCGCTGCACGTCCACAGCTGACGTCTCACCGTCGAAGAACCAGAAGACCAAGCAAGACATATCAAGGGAGTCAGCGAACGATGGCCTACTCCGTCACGTTGCCGGAGCTCGGTGAGAGCGTCACCGAGGGCACCGTCACCCGGTGGTTGAAGCAGGAGGGCGACACCGTCGAGGTCGACGAGCCGTTGCTCGAGATCTCCACGGACAAGGTCGACACCGAGGTCCCGTCCCCGGTCGCCGGCAAGGTCGTGAAGATCAGCGCCCAGGAAGACGAGACCGTCGAGGTCGGCGGCGAGCTCGCCGTCATCGACGACGGGACCGGCGGGGTGCCGGAGTCCTCCGGTTCCGCCGCGCCCGCCGCCGAAGAGGCGCAGCCCGAGCCGGAACCGGAGCCCGTGCAGGAACAGGCTTCCGCGCCGTCCCAGCCGGCCGCCGCGCCGGCTTCGGGCGGTGAAGGCACCGAGGTGAAGCTGCCCGAACTGGGCGAGAGCGTCACCGAGGGCACCGTCACCCGGTGGCTCAAGCAGGTCGGCGACAGCGTCGAGGTCGACGAGCCGCTGCTCGAGATCTCCACGGACAAGGTCGACACCGAGGTCCCATCCCCGGTCGCCGGCACCGTGCTGGAGATCCGCGCCGGTGAGGACGAGACCGTCGAGGTCGGCGGCGTCCTCGCGGTGATCGGTGCCGCCGGTTCCGCCCCGGCCCCGAAGGCCGAGCCGAAGCCGGAACCCAAGCCCGAGCCGAAGCCGGAGCCCAAGCCGGAACCGAAGCCCGAGCCCAAGGTCGAGGCCGCTCCCGCGCCGAAGCCCGTCGAGGCGCCGAAGCCGGTCGCTCAGCCCGCGCCGAAGCCCGCCGCGGCGAGCAGCGACAACGGTTCGGACAACGCGCCGTACGTGACGCCGCTGGTCCGCAAGCTCGCTTCGGAGCACGGCATCGACCTGTCGTCGCTGACCGGCAGCGGTGTCGGTGGCCGCATCCGCAAGCAGGACGTGCTCGCGGCCGCCGAGGCCAAGCAGAAGGCCGCCCCGGCTCCCGCCGCGCAGCCCGCTGCCGCCGCCCCGGCCGCCGCCGCCCCGTCGGCTCCGCGCAAGGCCGCGGTTTCGCCGGAGCTCGCGGCCCTGCGCGGCACCGTGCAGAAGGCCAGCCGGATCCGTCAGATCACCGCCGTGAAGACCCGCGAGTCGCTGCAGCTTTCCGCGCAGCTCACGCAGGTCCACGAGGTGGACGTCACGAAGATCGCCAAGCTCCGCCAGCGGGCGAAGGCGGCCTTCAAGGAGCGCGAGGGCGTCAACCTGACGTTCCTGCCGTTCTTCGCGAAGGCCACCGTCGAGGCGCTCAAGCAGCACCCGAACGTCAACGCGTCCTACAACGAGGACACGAAGGAGATCACCTACCACGGTGCGGTGCACCTGGGGATCGCGGTGGACACCGAAAAGGGTCTGCTGTCGGTGGTCATCCACGACGCGGGTGAGCTCAGCCTCGCCGGTCTCGCGCACCGCATCGCCGACCTGGCGGGCCGCGCGCGGGCGGGTCAGATCAAGCCGGACGAGCTTTCGGGCGGCACCTTCACGATCACGAACATCGGCTCCAACGGCGCCCTGTTCGACACGCCGATCATCGTGCAGCCGCAGTCCGGCATGCTCGGTACCGGCGCGGTCGTGAAGCGTCCGGTCGTGATCGCGGACGCCGACGGCAACGACACGATCGCCGTCCGGTCGATGGCGTTCCTGCCGCTGACCTACGACCACCGCCTGGTGGACGGGGCCGACGCGGGCCGCTTCGTCACGACGATCAAGCAGCGTCTGGAAGAGGGCAACTTCGAGGACGAGCTCGGTCTCTGATCCTCCCAGTGGTCCGTGAAGGCCCTCGTCCCGCTTCGGCGGGGCGGGGGCCTTCGCCTTTCCCTCGGAACCTGAGTGTGCGACCGGACCGTGGATAGGCAACGATCGGTTCATGCGAGTTCTGATCGCGGGCGCGAGCGGACTGATCGGCACCTCCCTGACGAAGCGGTTGCGCGGGTCCGGACACGAAGTGGTCCGCCTGGTACGCCGGGAGGAGCGGGCCGCCGACGAGCGCCGCTGGGATCCCCCCGCCGGGGAGATCGCCGATGGCGCGCTCGACGGGATCGACGCCGTGGTGAACCTCGCGGGGGCGCCGCTGCTGCCGGGACGCTGGAGCGCGGCCCGCAAACAGGTCCTGCTCGACAGCCGGGTCGAGCCGACGGAGGTGCTCGCGGAAGCCGTCGCCGAGCACGGGATCCCCGTACTGGTCAACGCTTCCGCCGTCGGCTACTACGGCGACCCCGGTCCGTCACTGGTGGACGAGACAAGTCCCGTGGGGCGCGGTTTCCTCGCCGAACTCTGTGGCGCGTGGGAAGGCGCCACCGAGACCGCGGCCACCTCGGGAGCCCGTGTCGTGCGCATCCGCACCGGGCTGGTGCTCGCGCGCAAGGGCGGGCTCCTCGACGTCCTGCGGCCGCTGTTCCGGTTGGGACTCGGCGGGAAACTCGGTGACGGCAAGCAGTACATGCCGTGGATCTCGCTCGACGACGAGGTCGGCGCGATCGTCTTCGCGCTGGAGAACGACTCGCTGTCGGGCGCGGTGAACCTCTCCGGACCGCAGCCCGCCACGAACACGGCCTTCACCAAGGCCTTGGGCCGGGCGGTGCACCGGCCGGCGATCTGGCAGGTCCCCGGATTCGCCATGAAGATCGCCCTCGGCCAGGCGGCCGAGGAGATGGCGCTGTTCGGGCAGCGCGCCATGCCCAAAGCACTGGAGGAAGCGGGGTACGAGTTCCGCCACCCGACCCTTGAGGACGCGCTGGCCGCCGCGACATGACCGCGCGGCGCGGTCTGTACACCCTCGCCGGAACCCTTCTGCTGATCGGCTTCGTCATCCTCGGGCTGTCCGTGGACAAGCGGCCTCCGCCGGTGGACGTCGCCCTCGCCGACACGTTCCGAGGGCAGTACACCCGGCCCGCCGGCCAGGTGGCCGACCTGGTCACGAACGTCCTCGGCCCGGTCCTGCCGTTCGTGCTGGGCACGGTGCTGGTGGTGATCGCCCTGCGCCGCCGGGAGCTGACCGCGTTGTGCGTCAAACTGGCCGTCGTGCTGGTGCTGTGCCGCCTGACCAGCCTGATCGCCAAACCGCTGTTCTACCGGGACCGGCCTCGCGAGTTCCCCGACCCGAGCTACCCGAGCGGGCACGTCGTCGCCGTCGCCTGCACCGGATTCGTCGCGGTCTTGCTGTGTGCTTGGACACGCCCGCGTCTGGCGCGTCTCGCGATCACGATCGCCGTCGCGGCGACGCTCGTGGCCGCGCTCTGCCGCATCGTGCTGGGTGTGCACTGGCTGACCGACACCGCGGGATCCGTACTCGCGGTGGGGGGTGTCGGCCTGATTTCGGCGGCCGGGCTGGGGCTGCTGCCCAGGCCGGAAGACCCGGCGTAGTGTCGCTCAGGTGAGCTCTTCGACCACGTCATGCCGTGCCGCCACCGAGCCCGTCGACGTCCGCGAGATCGGGACGATCGACTACACCGAAGCCTGGGAACTCCAGCGCCGGCACGTGACAGCCCGTGCCGACGGCGAAGGCCCCGACACCATGCTCCTGCTGGAGCACCCGTCGGTGTACACCGCGGGCAAGCGCACCGAAGCCGAGGACAGGCCGACCGACGGCACCACGGTGATCGACGTCGACCGCGGCGGCAAGATCACCTGGCACGGGCCCGGCCAGCTGGTCGGCTACCCGATCATCAAACTCGCCGACCCGATCGACGTCGTGCACTACGTGCGGCGTCTCGAAGAGGCCCTGATCACCGTCTGCGACCAGCTCGGCGTGCACACCGGCCGGGTCGAGGGCCGCAGCGGCGTCTGGATCCCCGCCGACGACCGCGGCGTGGAGCGGAAGATCGCCGCGATCGGCATCCGCGTGCAGCGTGGCGTGACCATGCACGGTTTCGAGCTGAACTGCGACCCCGACCTCGACGCCTTCGACAAGATCGTCCCGTGCGGCATCCGGGACGCGGGCGTCACGTCGCTCTCCTACGAACTGGACCGCGAAGTCACCGTCGCGTCAGTGCTGCCGATGGCGCGCGAAGCCGTCCTCGCCGCGCTGGAAGGCGAACTCCCGGTGAGCGACGAGCGCTGGCTGCCGCGGCCCGAGGCACCTGCCGCCCCCGGTGTCACTTTCGCTTTGCAGAACTAGTTTTTGTGCCACGCTTTCCAGTAGGGCCACGGAAACACCGACGGCCCCACTGGGAGGAATCCATGCGCACATTCGCGCGCGTCCTGGCGGTCGCGGCCGCCGCGGGCGGACTGCTGGCCGCACCCGGCGTCGCTTCGGCGGTGCCCCCGAGCTGCTGGACCGAGACCAACGGCTCGACCTGGGCCGCCGGCTTCTGCCCGAGCGGCACCTACAAGGTCGTCGTCCAGTACTGCCGTCCGAACTGCCACCGGGAAGAGGGCTATCCGGCGGTCAACGGCAATCCCTCGGGAATCTCGTTCACCCCCGGCGGCTCCATCGCCAGCGTGGACGTCGAGTACGTCTAGACGTACTGAGACCTGCGAAGATCACCAGTACGGCCGCCGGAAACGCCGGTGGCCGTACTGGGAGGAAGTCATGCGCAAGTTTTCGCGTGTTCTCGCGGCGGCCGGTATCGCGGTCGCCGCTTCGGTGAGCCTGCCCGCGGCGGCGTCGGCCACGCCGCCGCCCGGCTGCACCGGCGGCCACGACGGGGCGAAGTACGCCTGGGCGAGCTGCACCGCGTACGGCACCCACCCGTACCGGGTGACCGCGTACAACTGCAGCCCGGTCTGCGGCAATGCCCTCGGCGAATGGGCCGCCAACGGGGCGGAGTCCCACCTGACCATCTCCTGGCCGGCGAAGATCCTGGACATCGGCGTCGAAATCCAGTGACCCAGTACGCTTTCGCGGTCCGGCACTGAGCCGAGAGGTGTCGCGAAAGCCACTTTCGGGACGTCTGATGTCCCGAAAGTGGCTTTCGCGACACCCAAGGTCAAAGCGCGACAGTTCGTACGTGAAGAGGGCCTTCACATATTTCCGCTGTGGTTGGTGCTGCCGCCGTGACGCTTGGTCCGGCGCTGAGCCGAGGTGTTGCGAAAGCCACTTTCGCAACCTTCAAGGTTGTGAAAGTGGCTTTCGCAACGCCTGCACCTCAAAGCGCGACAGCTCGCAGTACGTGAAGGGGGCCTTCACGTACTTCAGTCCAGCTGAGGAGCGACCTCGGAGGCGATCAGCTCGACCTGGTCCAGATCCGAGAGGTCCAGCAGCTGCAGGTAGAGCCGGGTGATCCCGGTCTTCTCCCGCCACTGCCCGATCTTCTCGACGACCTCCGACGGCGTCCCCGCGAGCCCGTTCTCCCGCAGCTCGGACACCTCGCGCCCGATCACCGAAGCGCGCTTCGCGATCTCGGCGTCATCACGGCCCACGGCGACGACGAGCGCGACCGAGCGGAGGATCTCCTTGGGGTCGCGGCCGATCTCGCGCGCAGCGTCGTCGACGCGGCCGAACTGCTCGGCGGCGGCCTCCGGCGAAGCGAACGGCAGGTTGAACTCGTCCGCGTAGCGGGCGGCGAGCGCCGGGGTGCGCTTCTTGCCGCCACCGCCGATGATCACCGGCGGCCGGGGCCGCTGCGCCGGTTTGGGCAGGCCGGGCGAGTCGACCAGCTTGTAGTGCTCGCCGTCGAAGGAGAACGTCTCCCCTTCCGGCGTCTCCCACAGCCCGGTGACCACCGCGAGTTGCTCGGCGTAGCGGTCGAAACGCTCCTTGAGCGGCGGCAGGTCGAGGCCGTAGGCGGTGTGCTCGTCGTCGTACCAGCCCGAACCGAGGCCGAGTTCGACGCGGCCGCCGGACATCTGGTCCACCTGCGCGACCGAGATCGCGAGCACCGACGGATGCCGGAAGGTGGCGGCGGTGACGAGCGTGCCCAGCCGCACCCGGCTGGTCTCACGGGCGAGACCCGCGAGGGTGATCCACGCGTCGGTCGGTCCCGGCAGCCCGGTCGCCGACCCCATCTTCAGATAGTGATCGCTGCGGAAGAAGGCGTCGTAACCCGCGTCCTCGGTGGCCTTGGCCACCCGGAGCAGGTCTTCGTAGCTGGCCCCCTGCTGGGGCTCGGTAAAGATCCTGAGGTCCACGCCGTCACCCTATAGACGGAGCGTTCAGCTCGCTTTCCCGTGCTCAGCAGCCGGAACACGGCGGAAGCCGACGAGCAGCCGCACCAGGACCTCCTCGACCTGGGCACTGACCTTCTTCGGCTCAGGAGACGAAGCGATCTCGATCGCGGCGCTCGACAGCGCGCCGAACAGCAGCCGCGCGGTGACGTCCACCGGGACGTCGTCGACCTCGCCGACCTCGATGAGCGACTGGATCCCGGTGCGGACCAGGCCGAAGCTGCACCGTTCCTCCGCCTCGCGCCAGCGCTCCCAGCCCATCACCACCGGGGCCTCGTGGATCGCGATCCGCTGGTACGCCGGGTCGAGGCAGCTCTGCAGGAACCCGCGCAGCCCGGCGAGCGCCCGTTCCCACGGCGAGTCCGGGCCGTTCATGATCTTTTCGAGCCTGTCGAACACCTGGCTCTCGACCGTGTCGAAGGCAGCTTCGAAGAGCGCCTGCTTCCCACTGAAATGGTGGTAGAGCGCGCCTTTCGTCACCCTGGCCCGCTTGGCGATCTCGTCGAGAGACGTGCCGGCGTATCCGCGTTTGGTGAACAGCTCCACGGCACTCTCGACGAGTGCCGACCGGGTGGACTCGGAATAATCCAGCCGCCTTGACCTCATTGTCGCCACCTTCACAACTTTACGCCGCCGGTCCCGCTCCATACCCATGGTATGTTGACTGCTGTCAGGTCCGTACCGGGAGTATGCCGCAAACCTGCGGTATGAACCGGGTCACGGAGGGGAGCCCACATCATGAGCTGGAACGACTTCTACCAGCGGCGCGACATCCTCGAAGCCGCACTGCGCCAGGCGGGTCACCACCCGTCCGACGCGATCTCACTCGAAGACATCCCTGGCGCCACCAAGTACTTCACGACCGAAGACGAGCTTCTGCTCGCGCTCCGGTACAAGTGGAACCAGGTTTTCGCCGGTCGCCTCCGCGCCGAGATGACCGATCCGGATTACGCCGACCAGGATCTCGCGCTCGACCGCGTCGAAGCCGTCACCCGCGCCTGGAACAGCGCCACGGCCGAACACGAGACCCTCCGCGCCGTTCTCGACGCGGCCCTTGAGCGGTGCCCGGCGCTGATCCCGTCGCACGAAGCCGAACTGCGTACCCTCGCGCTGACGGCGGGACTGGCCGACGGTGAGGAGCCGAGCGAAGAGATCACCAAGGTCGGCAGCGCGTTCGCCACGCTGCTCCGGCACGGCCGTCACGCGAAGCCCGCCCGCCGCCGCAGTCCCATGGGTCACCTGCTCCGGTTGCTCGCGCCGAGCGCCTGACCTGCCATGGCGACACGGCCGACGATGTAGTTAGGTGACCGGCATGGCTGCTCACGCGCGCTGGACCGAGGCCGACATCCCGGATCAGACCGGCCGGACCGTATTCGTCACCGGCGCGAACTCGGGGCTCGGGCTGCGCATGTCCGAGGTACTCGCGGGCAAGGGGGCCCGCGTGCTTCTCGGCTGCCGGTCACCGGAGCGCGGCGCCGAGGCGCTTGAGCAGGTGCGCGCGGCCGCGACCGGGGAACCGCCCGGACTCGTCCGGCTGGATCTCGCCGACCTCGAGTCGGTGCGCGAAGCCGCGAAGAAGGTCCAGGAGCTGTCGGACGGCAAGCTCGACGTCCTGGTCAACAACGCGGGGGTGATGGCGACGCCGCGCGGTCACACCAAGGACGGCTTCGAGACCCAGTTCGGCACGAACCATCTCGGGCACGCGGTGCTGACCTGGCTGCTGATGCCGTCTCTGCGTGGCGGCTCGAAAGCGCGTGTCGTGACCTTGTCGAGCGTCGCGGCGACAGGCGCACGCATCGACATTGCCGACCCGAACTTCGAACGCCGGATGTACAACCCTGGTTCGGCCTACGGCCAGTCGAAACTCGCCAACCAGGTGTTCGCGCTCGAACTCGACCGTCGGCTGCGCGCCGCGGGCGAGGACGTCATCAGCGTGGCGGCGCATCCCGGCTACACGTGGACCGGACTCGGTTCGGGGATGGCCCGTTCCTACCGCAACCCGGTGGTGCGCGCGCTCGTCGCCGGGGGCAACCGGATCGGCGAGATCTTCATCGCGCAGAACGCCCGCCAGGGCACGCTTCCGCAGCTGTTCGCGGCGACGTCCCCCGAGGTCGATGGCGGCGACTACATCGGCCCTCGAGGACTCGGCGGACTTCGCGGCACCCCTGTCAAGGTGCGGCCGCTGACCCCCGCGACGAGCGAATCGCTCGGCGTCGCGTTGTGGGACGTGACCACCAAGTTGACGGGCGTCACCCCCGACCCCGCGTGAGCGGCGACCACTACTCCGGCGGGCGTAGGGTGACGGTGTGAGTGCTGCCCCAGATGGCCGCAAGCTGTTGCGGCTCGAGGTCCGGAATTCCCAGACTCCCATCGAAAAGAAGCCGTCGTGGATCAAGACGCGCGCCCGGATGGGTCCGGAGTTCACCGAACTCAAAGGCCTGGTGCGCCGCGAAGGCCTCCACACCGTGTGTGAAGAAGCCGGCTGTCCCAACATCTATGAATGCTGGGAAGACCGTGAAGCCACCTTCCTGATCGGTGGCGACCAGTGCACCCGGCGCTGTGACTTCTGCCAGATCGATACCGGCAAACCCGCCGAGCTGGACCGCACCGAGCCGCGCAAGGTCGCCGAAAGCGTCCAGGCGATGGGCCTGCGCTACTCGACGGTGACCGGTGTCGCGCGTGACGATCTCGAAGACGGTGGCGCGTGGCTGTACGCGGAGACTGTCCGTCAGATCCACGCGCTGAACCCCGGTACCGGTGTCGAGCTGCTGATCCCGGACTTCAACGCGGATCCCGACCAGCTGGCCGAAGTCTTCGGTTCGAGGCCGGAGGTGCTCGCGCACAACGTCGAGACGGTGCCGCGGATCTTCAAGCGGATCCGCCCCGGTTTCCGGTACGCGCGATCGCTGGAGGTCATCACGAAGGCTCGTGAGGCTGGTCTGGTGACGAAGTCGAACCTGATCCTCGGCATGGGCGAGACCCCCGACGAGGTCGCGCCCGCGATGAAGGACCTGGTCGACGCGGGCTGCGAGATCCTGACGATCACCCAGTACCTGCGTCCTTCGCCGCGGCACCATCCGGTGGACCGCTGGGTCAAGCCCGAAGAGTTCGTCGAGCACTCGAACGCCGCCGAGGCCATGGGCTTCGCCGGAGTGATGGCCGGACCGCTCGTACGCTCGTCGTACCGCGCCGGGCGTCTCTTCGCGCAGACGAAGGCCCGCCGCGGCGAAGCACTGTCGGAGAACCTGGCACACCTCGCCGCCGAAGGAACCGCGGCACAGGAAGCCAGCTCGCTGCTGGCCCGGTGACACCGGTCACCCTGACCGCGACATCGCCACCCACCAGGTCACGAATCAGTAAAGTGACCTGGTGGCGTTGGTAACGGATCTACTCACTTGGCTGCAGGGACTCCCGGAACCGGGACTGGTCGCGGCGACCGGCGGACTGGTGTTCGCCGAATGCACCATCGGGCTCGGTTTCATCGCGCCCGGCGAATCGGGGCTGCTGATCGCGGCCACGACGGCGACGTCGGTCTCCCGTTTCCTGACCCTGTGGGCCGTCGTGACGGTCTGCGCCGCGCTGGGCGACTCGCTCGGCTACGCGATCGGCAAACGCTTCGGCCCGCGGCTGCGCGAAACGAAACTGATCCGCAAGTACGGCCTCGACGCCTGGGACAAGGCGACCGGCGTCCTCGAACGGCGAGGCGCGTGGGCGGTGTTCTTCGCGCGATTCCTGCCGGTGATCCGCACGCTGACCCCGGCGGCGTCCGGGACCTCGGGCCTGCCGTTCCGCAAGTTCCTTCCCGCCGCCGCGGCGGGCGCTGCCTGCTGGTCGGCCATCCACATCGGTATCGGCGCGGCCCTCGGTGAGGCCGCGAAGAAGGTCGAAGGCGTGCTGAACACCGGCGGCCTGGCCATCGTCGGCGTGCTCGTCGGCGTCGCGGTGTTCTTCCTGCTGCGCTACAAGAAGAAGAAAGCGCTCGCCGTCACAGCCGAAGAAGCCACCCCGGCGAAGATCGGCGCGGACGACTAGATTCCGGGCATGGCCGCCCTGAACCTGCCCCAGCCGATCGGTTTCGTCCTCGGCGGTGGCGGCAGTCTCGGCGCCATGCAGGTCGGGATGCTGCAAGCCCTCACCGAAGCCGGGATCCGGCCCGACCTCGTCGTCGGCACGTCGGTGGGTTCGCTCAACGCGGCCGTCCTCGCGCTCGGGGGCGAATCGGGTGACCGGCTGAACCGGATCTGGTCGCGGATGACGCGGCACGAGGCGTTTCCCGGCGGCGTGCTCAGCCAGGTGCGGACCCTGCGGCACAGCAAGACCAACCTGTTCCCCAACACGGGACTCGCCGCGATCGTCGACGAGCACATCGGCGAGGGCGTCCGGTTCGAGGATCTCGCGCTGCCGCTGGGTGTCGTCGCGACGGACGTCGACACCGCCGAGCCGCTGCTGATCCGCTCCGGACCCGTTCTGGCGCCCCTGCTGGCCAGCTGCGCGATTCCGGGGATCTATCCGCCGGTGCCGTTCGGGGAGCGGATGCTCTACGACGGCGGCCTGGTCGCCAACGTGCCGATGCGCCAAGCACTCGCGATGGGCGCGAAGTCGCTCGTCGTCCTCGACTGTGCTTTTCCCGGCAAGATGCCCGGCACGCCGCAGACCTTCGCCGAGGTGATGATGTTCACCGCGATGATCAGCATGCGGAACCAGGCCGTCCTGGAGGCGCCGATCGCCGCGTCGGAGGTGCCCGTGGTCTACGTGCCGGGACCGAAGCCGGTGCGGGTCAGCCCGCTGGACTTCAGCCACACCACGGCACTGACCGCCGAGGCCTACGACGCCGCAAAGACCTATTTGGGTGAATTGAGCGTCAATGGCCCTGGTCTTTACGGTGCCCCCGGTCTCGTCGTGGCGTGACAAGCAACCATCCGACATCGTTCACGTCTTCTTGGTCGCGTACTTTTGAAAGAGAACTTTCCGCTGATCGAGCGACGTAAAAAGAGAACTATATGTTTCCCAAGAAGACATTACTTTCGACGGCCGGAATACTCGCCGCGGCACTGTTGATCTCGGCGTGCTCGTCCACGGGCGAGAACAACCCCGCGAATTCGACCGGCGGCAACACCGGATCGGAGGAGACCCCGGTTTCGGTGACCATTGATCCGGCGGGCGGGACGAACGTCAATCCGGCGATCCCGGTGGTGGTCAAGGCCGAGCACGGCAAGCTGACCGACGTCACCGTCAGCAACGCCGACAAGGGCAACCAGGTCAAGGGCGAGCTGGCGAGCGACGGCCTCAGCTGGAAGACCACCGAGCCGCTCGGTTACGGCAGCACGTACAAGATCGTGGCGCACGCCCAGGGCACCAACGGGAAACCTGTCGAACAGCAGAGCAGGGTCTCCACCCTGAGCCCCAAGCAGCAGGCGAACCCGAACCTGATCCCCGCCCCGTCGGCCGCCGCTGCCGGCGGTGTCGGCGTCGGGCAGCCGATCGTGTTCTCCTTCGGCCAGCCGGTGAAGAACAAGGCCGACGTGGAGAAGAAGCTGTCGGTGGAGTCCACGCCGAAGCAAGAGGGTTCCTGGTACTGGATCGACGACAAGAACGTCCATTACCGCCCCAAGGCGTACTGGCAGGCCGGGACGACGCTCAAGGTGTCGGCGATGATCTACGGCGTCGATTTCGGCAATGGCGTCTACGGCGCGACCGACCGCACCGAAACGTACAAGGTGCATGATTCCTGGGTCGCGAAGGCCGACGGCAACACCGAGCAGATGCAGATCTTCCACAACGGCCAGATGGTGAAATCGATGCCGATTTCCATGGGCAAGGACGCCACGCCGACACATCTGGGCGCCCACGTCATTTCGGACAAACACGAGAATTACACGATGGACTCGTGTACCTACGGCGTCTGCCAGGGTCAGCCGGGGTACTACAAGTCGAACGAGAAGTGGTCGCTGCGGATCTCCAACGACGGCGAGTTCGTCCACGAGAACCCGAACAGCGTCGGCTCGCAGGGCAGTGCGAACGTTTCACACGGCTGCATCAACCTGAACGCCGCCAACGCGCAGTGGTTCTACCAGAACATGGGGCTCGGCGACGTCGTCGAGGTGACCAACTCCGGTGGCCCGCAGCTGCCGGTCTGGGACCTCTACGGCGACTGGTCGAAGTCGTGGGCCGACTGGCAGGCGGGCAGCGCGGTCAAGTAGCGGTCATCATGGGACGGTGACCACCGTTCCCGGACTGGGCGAGGCCCGTTCACTCGTCACCGGCGCCGGCCGGATCGTCGCACTGACCGGCGCCGGGATCTCCACCGATTCGGGGATCCCCGACTTCCGCGGCCCGCAGGGCCTGTGGACCCGCGATCCGACAGCGGAAAAGATGTCGAACCTCCAGGCGTACCGAAGCAGTCGCGAGGTCCGGGAACGGACTTGGCAAGCTCGGCTGGTGCACCCCGGCTGGGACGCAACGCCGAATGCCGCGCACTACGCGCTCGAACGCCTGTCGCCGACGCACATCGTCACCCAGAACATCGACCGCCTGCATCAAAAAGCAGGTTCTCCGCCGGAGCAGGTCTTGGAACTGCACGGGACGATGTTCGAGTCTGTCTGCCTGTCCTGTGACGACCACCGGGACATGCGCTCGACGCTGGAACGCGTCCGGGCGGGCGAGACCGATCCGCCCTGTCTGCTGTGCGGCGGCATCCTGAAGTCGGCCACGGTCTCGTTCGGCCAGCACCTGGACCAGAACCTGCTCCGGGCCGCACGGGCAGCCGTCGCCGCGAGCGATCTCCTGCTGGTGGCCGGTTCCTCGCTGAGCGTGCAGCCTGCCGCCTCACTGGTGAGCGTGGCCTCGCGGGCCGGGGCCGCCGTGGTGATCTGCAACGGCACCGAAACGCCCTACGACTCCATGGCGACCGCCGTGGTCCGCGGTCCTCTCAGCGAAACCCTCCCGACCCTCACCGCTCCCCGCATTTAGTCCTCTGAATGCGGGGCCGGCCGGTCCTCTGGCTTGCTCGTCGCTCCGCCTGTCCCGCCCAAGCGCGTCACTTGCGTGTTCGGGCTCTGGTCACGTGTGTGACGGGGTGCGGGGTATAGAAAAAAGGCCCAGATCGGGAGAACCTCGGGGGTTCTCGACCGATCTGGGCCTTCTTCAATGTTAGTCCGGCGGTGTCCTACTCTCCCACAACCCTTCGGTTGCAGTACCATCGGCGCTGTCAGGCTTAGCTTCCGGGTTCGGAATGGGACCGGGCGTTTCCCTGACGCTATAACCACCGAAACACTGTGAAACAACCACTTCCACCAATACAAATTGGTGGTTGTGTGGTGTTTCAGAGCTGTAGAGTGGATGCGTAACATCTTTGTGGGCAAGTCCTCGGCCTATTAGTACCAGTCAACTCGACAACACATTACTGTGCTTCCATTTCTGGCCTATCAACCCAATGGTCTGTTGGGGGCCTTAACCCACATGGGGTGGGATACCTCATCTTGGAACAGGCTTCCCGCTTAGATGCCTTCAGCGGTTATCCCTTCCGAACGTGGCCAACCAGCCATGCCACTGGCGTGACAACTGGCATACCAGAGGTTCGTCCGTCCCGGTCCTCTCGTACTAGGGACAGCCTTCCTCAAGTATCCTACGCGCGCGGCGGATAGGGACCGAACTGTCTCACGACGTTCTAAACCCAGCTCGCGTGCCGCTTTAATGGGCGAACAGCCCAACCCTTGGGACCTACTCCGGCCCCAGGATGCGACGAGCCGACATCGAGGTGCCAAACCATGCCGTCGATATGGACTCTTGGGCAAGATCAGCCTGTTATCCCCGGGGTACCTTTTATCCGTTGAGCGACACCCCTTCCACCAGGTGGTGCCGGATCACTAGTCCCGACTTTCGTCCCTGCTCGACATGTCTGTCTCACAGTCAAGCTCCCTTGTGCACTTGCACTCAACACCTGATTGCCAACCAGGCTGAGGGAACCTTTGGGCGCCTCCGTTACTCTTTAGGAGGCAACCGCCCCAGTTAAACTACCCATCAGGCACTGTCCCTGAACCAGATCATGGTCCGAGGTTCAGATTCCCAATCCGACCAGAGTGGTATTTCAACAACGACTCCACCAACACTAGCGTGCCAGCTTCACAGTCTCCCACCTATCCTACACAAGCCGAACCGAAAACCAATACCAAACTATAGTAAAGGTCCCGGGGTCTTTCCGTCCTGCCGCGCGTAACGAGCATCTTTACTCGTAGTGCAATTTCGCCGGGCCTGTGGTTGAGACAGCCGGAAAGTCGTTACGCCATTCGTGCAGGTCGGAACTTACCCGACAAGGAATTTCGCTACCTTAGGATGGTTATAGTTACCACCGCCGTTTACTGGCGCTTAAATTCTCAGCTTCACCCCGAAGGGTTAACCGGTCCTCTTAACGTTCCAGCACCGGGCAGGCGTCAGTCCATATACATCGTCTTGCGACTTCGCATGGACCTGTGTTTTTAGTAAACAGTCGCTTTCCGCTGGTCTCTGCGGCCACCCACCCCTAGCCCGCGAAGGGCTTCAGAGTGTTTGGCCCCCCTTCTCCCGAAGTTACGGGGGCATTTTGCCGAGTTCCTTAACCACAGTTCACCCGATCGCCTTAGTATTCTCTACCTGACCACCTGTGTTGGTTTGGGGTACGGGCCGTGCACGCACTCGCTAGAGGCTTTTCTCGGCAGCATAGGATCACTCTACTTCACCTCAATCGGCTACGCATCACGTCTCAGCCTTAATGAATGGCGGATTTGCCTACCATTCGGCCTACACGCTTACACCAGTACTACCACTCACTGGCGGAGCTACCTTCCTGCGTCACCCCATCACTCGACTACTACGGAATCAGATCCCACGCTCCACACTCGCGCATTCACCCGAAGGCTTCAACACGAGGCTTTGGGTGGTTAGTATCAACCGCCTCATCCTGGGCGCACGTGCTCGGGTACGGGAATATCAACCCGTTATCCATCGACTACGCCTGTCGGCCTCGCCTTAGGTCCCGACTTACCCTGGGCGGATTAGCCTGGCCCAGGAACCCTTGGTCATCCGGCGGCAGAGTTTCTCACTCTGCATTCGCTACTCATGCCTGCATTCTCACTCCCGCACCCTCCACGACTGGCTTCCGCCGCCGCTTCCCTGGATGCAGGACGCTCCCCTACCCATCCACACGACTGGACACTCCCTCAAGGGAAGCATCGATCTGTATGTGTGAATGACACAGCTTCGGCGGTGTGCTTAAGCCCCGCTACATTGTCGGCGCAGGACCACTTGACCAGTGAGCTATTACGCACTCTTTCAAGGGTGGCTGCTTCTAAGCCAACCTCCTGGTTGTCTGGGCAATCCCACATCCTTTCCCACTGAGCACACACTTAGGGGCCTTAGCTGGTGTTCTGGGCTGTTTCCCTCTCGACGACGAAGCTTATCCCCCGCCGTCTCACTGCCACACTCTCACACCACGGTATTCGGAGTTTGGTTGATTTCGGTAACCCGGTAAGGCCCCTAGACCATCCAGTAGCTCTACCCCCGCGGTGAAACATGTGACGCTGCACCTAAATGCATTTCGGGGAGAACCAGCTATCACGGAGTTTGATTGGCCTTTCACCCCTACCCACAGCTCATCCCCTCAGTTTTCAACCTAAGTGGGTTCGGCCCTCCACGTCGTCTTACCGACGCTTCAGCCTGGCCATGGGTAGATCACTCCGCTTCGGGTCTAGACCACGCGACTATATTCGCCCTATTCAGACTCGCTTTCGCTACGGCTACCCCACACGGGTTAACCTCGCCACGCAGCACTAACTCGCAGGCTCATTCTTCAAAAGGCACGCCATCACCTCAACATCACAAGGATGTGCTCGGGCTCTGACGGCTTGTAGGCACACGGTTTCAGGTACTCTTTCACTCCCCTCCCGGGGTACTTTTCATCTTTCCCTCACGGTACTAGTCCGCTATCGGTCTTCAGGAAGTATTTAGGCTTACCGGGTGGTCCCGGCAGATTCACAGCAAATTCCACGAGCTCGCTGCTACTCGGGAACACCAGACAAACAATCCACAACGTGTTTTCGCGTACGGGACTCTCACCCACTCCGGTCGCCCATCCCAAGGCGTTCCACTAACACGCGCAATCATTCCGAGGACTGTCAGATCCTCGACGCTGGGTCCCACAACACCACACACACAACGCCTGACAGCTTGACATGTGCATGGTTTAGCCTCTTCCGCTTTCGCTCGCCACTACTCACGGAATCACGGTTGTTTTCTCTTCCTACGGGTACTGAGATGTTTCACTTCCCCGCGTTCCCTCCACACACCCTATATATTCAGATGCGGGTAACACCACATAACTGGTGCTGGGTTTCCCCATTCGGAAATCCTCGGATCACAGCTCGGTTGACAGCTCCCCGAGGCATATCGCAGCCTCCCACGTCCTTCATCGGCTCCTGAAGCCAAGACATCCACCATGTGCCCTTAATAACTTGACCACAAAGATGCTCGCATCCACTCTACAGTTCTCAAACACCACACCAGAAACAAACAACCAGGGTGTGAACCCCTCGGCGTGTTGCCTCAGGACCCAACAGCATGCCAGCGAACAATGCTTCCAACCTCCCAGGAGCACCCGTTCCACGCACCCGAAAGTGCAGTACTAGAGCGTCCCGGCAAAAGCCGGCGACACCATGACCAGTAGTTCCACAATTCCTTGAGCAACCCAGGCAGAAACACATTCGGTTTCTAGGCCCGAGCCACTCCACAGTCTTGGTCTCGGGTATCCCGAGGACTGTGGATGTGTTGCTCCTTAGAAAGGAGGTGATCCAGCCGCACCTTCCGGTACGGCTACCTTGTTACGACTTCGTCCCAATCGCCAGTCCCACCTTCGACCACTCCCCCCCTTACGGGTTGGGCCATGGGCTTCGGGTGTTACCGACTTTCATGACGTGACGGGCGGTGTGTACAAGGCCCGGGAACGTATTCACCGCAGCGTTGCTGATCTGCGATTACTAGCGACTCCGACTTCACGCAGTCGAGTTGCAGACTGCGATCCGAACTGAGACCGGCTTTAAGGGATTCGCTCCACCTCGCGGTATCGCAGCCCTCTGTACCAGCCATTGTAGCATGTGTGAAGCCCTGGACATAAGGGGCATGATGACTTGACGTCATCCCCACCTTCCTCCGAGTTGACCCCGGCAGTCTCCCACGAGTCCCCGCCATGACGCGCTGGCAACGTAGGATAAGGGTTGCGCTCGTTGCGGGACTTAACCCAACATCTCACGACACGAGCTGACGACAGCCATGCACCACCTGTACACCAACCACAAGGGAAGCCCCATCTCTGGGGATGTCTGGCGCATGTCAAGCCCAGGTAAGGTTCTTCGCGTTGCATCGAATTAATCCACATGCTCCGCCGCTTGTGCGGGCCCCCGTCAATTCCTTTGAGTTTTAGCCTTGCGGCCGTACTCCCCAGGCGGGGCGCTTAATGCGTTAGCTACGGCACGGACAACGTGGATGTCGCCCACACCTAGCGCCCAACGTTTACAGCGTGGACTACCAGGGTATCTAATCCTGTTCGCTCCCCACGCTTTCGCTCCTCAGCGTCAGTATCGGCCCAGAGACCCGCCTTCGCCACCGGTGTTCCTCCTGATATCTGCGCATTTCACCGCTACACCAGGAATTCCAGTCTCCCCTACCGAACTCAAGTCTGCCCGTATCGCCCGCACGCTCCACGTTAAGCGTGGAGTTTTCACGAACGACGCGACAAACCGCCTACGAGCTCTTTACGCCCAATAATTCCGGACAACGCTCGCACCCTACGTATTACCGCGGCTGCTGGCACGTAGTTAGCCGGTGCTTCTTATCCAGGTACCGTCACTTGCGCTTCGTCCCTGGCGAAAGAGGTTTACAACCCGAAGGCCGTCATCCCTCACGCGGCGTCGCTGCATCAGGCTTTCGCCCATTGTGCAATATTCCCCACTGCTGCCTCCCGTAGGAGTCTGGGCCGTGTCTCAGTCCCAGTGTGGCCGGTCACCCTCTCAGGCCGGCTACCCGTCGTCGCCTTGGTAGGCCATTACCCCACCAACAAGCTGATAGGCCGCGGGCTCATCCTGTACCGCCAGAACTTTCAACCAACCCCCATGCGAAGGTCGGTGATATCCGGTATTAGACCCAGTTTCCCAGGCTTATCCCAAAGTACAGGGCAGATTGCCCACGTGTTACTCACCCGTTCGCCACTAATCCACCCGAAGGCTTCATCGTTCGACTTGCATGTGTTAAGCACGCCGCCAGCGTTCGTCCTGAGCCAGGATCAAACTCTCCAACAATGTCAAATTTGATCGAGGCAAATAATACTTGCTCTCAAAGGAACCTCATACGAGGTTACATATACATAAGCTCTACTGGCTTAGTTCACTAGCACACTGTTGAGTTCTCAAGCAACACACCCCGAATCGCACCGAGCAAAACCCGGCCTTATCCGAAGCAGTTATTTCTTGGCTTTTGTCCGAAGCACACCCTAGCACCTGCTCGAAACTGCCGTTTCAGCGGGGGTAAGGTTACCTCTCCGGTTCGGGACCACCCACTCTACCACCATCCGGTGGGAGCTTGGTTCGTGTTCCCGGCGGCCGCTCGGTTTCCCTGGCGACGAAGAGAACATTACACGGCCCGAAACCGGCGTTTACAGGGGGGTCCCTTTTTTCGCGCCGACGCTCTGACCTGCGTCGATCCGGCGTTCACCCGGAATCGGCTCCCCGTGCGTGGCGACCACCGTCAGCACGACGAGCGCGGCGGCGAGGCCGGCGGTGAGGTGGATGGGCACGGGCGTGAACGATGCGGCCAGTACGAGCACCGCGGTCACCGGGAAGCCGATCGCGATCGGACGGCATTCGTTGGTGGGCCCGATGTGCATCAGCCAGACACTCAGCAGATAGATCGCGACGGGGACGGTCGTCGCCATGGCGGCGGGCAGCGAGGCGACGTGCCCGGTGTGGGTGTCGTAGTCGACGGCGACTTCGAGACCGGCGCCGAGCGCGGCCGCCGAAGCGAAGATCAGGTAGTGCCCGTAGCCCCAGCTCGCGACGGTGAACAGGTTCTTCGCCTTCTCCAGCCGGGCGTGGCCAGGCTGGTCGAAGTACAGCCACCACAGCGAGAAGACCAGCACGAGCCCCGCGGCGGCGAGCGAGATCAGGCTGCCGGTGTGCTTGCCCTCGTCCAGCCCTTCCTTGACCGCGGTGGTCGCGCCGAGGATGGATTCACCCAGCACGATGATCGTGAACAGGCCGTATCGCTCGGCGATATGATGCGGATGCCAGCCGGTCCAGCGCTTGCGTTCGGCGATCACCGGGACCGCGAGCTCGGCCACCAGGAGCACGAAGAACGACGGCAGTCCCAGCGAATCGGGCAGGCCGAGCCGGACGACCCACAGGATCTGGACGATCGTGATGCCGACGGCGTACCGCAGCGCGGCCGGACGGCACTGCGGGTCGGTCCGCGCGGCGCGCAGCCACTGCACGACCATCGCCAGCCGCATCAGGACGTAACCGGCCACCATGATCTCGAAGTCGCCTTCGAAGGCCGACGAGACACCGGCGGCGACGGTCAGCCCGCCGGCGATCTGCACCAGCGTCACCAGCCGGTACAGGACGTCGTCGGTGTCGAACGACGACGCGAACCAGCTGAAGTTCAGCCAGCCCCACCAGATCGCGAAGAACACCATGCCGAAGCTGAGCACCCCGTGCCCGATGTGGTTCTCGGCGATCGCGTGGTGCAGACCGGCGGCGGCCTGCGCGACGGCCACCACGAAACACAGGTCGAACAACAGCTCCAACGGGGTCGCGACCCGATGTCCCTCACCCGAATCGCGCATCTTCATCGGCCGGTACCAGACCCGCAGCCGATTCCGCTGCGCCGAACTCTCCGCCATCTTCGCTCCCCGCACTCTCGCTCTGCGGAGATCTTCGCAGCCTGAAGCGGTTCACACATTCGGAGAGACGCGCGGCGGGTGGGTCCGGGCCGGGTGCACCTCCCCAGGCGACCCCGCACGGACCCACCCGCGCGAATGCCTCACCGGGACTCGGCTCGTCAGTGGTGGTGAGCCGGCTGCCGCCGAACGGTCCCCCGCGGACGCCGACGGCTGTCCACCGGTTCGTGACCGTGGGTGTCCATTCCTGAGAACTCCGGACTCGCCACGATCGCTTCGCCGATCGATCCATCCCCGATCGATCGACAGAAATACCACTGTCGGTAGCCATGACACAGCAGTGAAGGCTCCGTAAGGTCTACCCGGTTGCTCTGAGTAGCACCAGAGGATGACAGCCTCAGTCACTCGGATGGAGCATCGAGTCTTGCCGAACGTAGTCGCCGATGCGCGCGGACGACTCAGCCGCGTTGACTGTCGGCGGCAGCCCGGTCGGCTTCCTCCCGCTCAGTGAGCGAACGCCGTTTTCGGCGCGCCCGGAGCTCGATCACGGCGAGTGAGAGCGCCGAGCTCGTCAGGACGGCGGCGCACAGCATCGCCGCGGTCAGCGCGGACGGGTAGCCGCCGTTCGCGCCGAGTACCGCGTGGAAGACCGAGGCCAGCACGACCGTGCCGATCGCGGTGCCGATCCGCTGCCCGGTCTGCAACGCACCGCCGGCGACCCCCGCCATCGACGTCGGGACGCATTCCAGGGTCAGCGTGGTGTTGGGCGAGATGACCATGCCGCCGCCGACACCGGCGACGAGCAACGGCAGGGCGAACCACCAGCCCGCCGCGTCGCCGGGGTCCTGACCGGCGAGAACGGCGACCGTGACCATCCCGGTGATCACCATGACCAGACCGGTGACGGTGAGCCTGCGGCCCCACTTCGCCACCAGCCGTCCCGCGATCGCCGCCGACACGGCCGAGCCGAGGGCGAAGGAGGTGACGGCGAGTCCGGACTGCAGTGGCGTGTAGCCGAGGCCCTGCTGGAAGAAGATCGCGAAGACCAGCCACATGCCGGTGAACCCGCTGAAGTACAGCGCGCCGACGGCCGCGCCCGTCGCGTAGCCGGGAGTGCCGGTGAACAGACGCGTGTCCAGCAGCGGCGGACGGCCGCGCCGCACCATCGAACGTTCCCAGCGCACGAACGCGAAGCCGAAGAGCACCGCGACGACGAACAGCCACCACAGCCCGCTGAGCCCGCCCTGCTCGGATTCGATCAGCGGGAGCAGGACACCGAGGACGGCGACCCCCAGCAGCATGATGCCGACGAAGTCGATCTCACCTCGAAGGCCCTTCGCCGGTCTCTCCGCCTTCGGAAGCCATCTCAAGGCCAGGGCGAACGCCAGGATCCCGATGGGCACGTTCACGTAGAAGACCCAGCGCCAGCCTTCCGGGTCACCGAAGACGGCGAGGATCACGCCGCCGAGCACCGGCCCGACGGCGGTCGAGATCCCGACGGTGGCACCGAACATGCCGAACGCGCGGCCTCGTTCCGCGCCGCGGAACAGGTCCTGGATCATGCCGCTGTTCTGCGGCGTCATCATGCCCGAGGCGACACCCTGCAGAAGCCGTGCGACGACCAGCATCGTCTCGTCCTGCGCCGCGCCGGCGAACGCGCTGGTCAGCACGAACGCGGCGAGCGCGAACAGGAACATGCGGCGGCGGCCGAGCGCGTCGCCGAGCCTGCCGCCGGTCACCAGCACCAGCCCGAAGGCCAGCGCGTAGCCGGAAACGACCCACTGGATCCCGCCGCTCGACGCGCCGAGATCCTTCTGGATCGAGGGCAGCGCCGTGTTGACGATGCTGACGTCGAGCAGCCCCATGAACCCGGCGGCGAGGGAGACGGCGAGCGCCTTCCAGCGCCGTGGATCGGGTTCGTAGGTGCTCATCAGGTGCTGGCGGCGATTCCGGGGATGCCCTTGAGCTCACCGATCAGCATCGACGTCACCTTGACCGGGTAGTCGTAGAGCGCGAAGACGGTCTGGTTCTTGCCGACCAGTTTGAGGTGCACCGGGGTTTCGCCCTTGTGCGCCAGCAGTGTCTGTTTCAGTTCGCTGACCACCGACTGGTCGATCTTCTCCGCCGCGGCCAGCAAGACGAGGGGCAGGTCGTCGTCGCCGTTGCCGACCTCGGACAGGTCGAGCGGTACGAGCCCGCCGCCGAAGATGGACATCTTGTCCTCGCGCCAGTTCACCCGGCCCTTGACCAGGACCGCGTTGTCCTCGATGAGGTCGGCGGAGAACATCGCGTACGACTTCGGGAAGTACAGGACCTCCAGCGAGGCGTCCATGTCCTCGACGGTGCAGATCGCCCAGGGCTCGCCCTTCTTGTTGACCCGGCGTTCCAGCGAGGTGATCAGCCCGGAGATGATCAGCTCGCCTTCCTTGGGCGGGTCGGCGATGATCGCGGCGATCGGCCTCGGCGCGTGTTTGCGCAGGATGCGCTCGGCGCCGTCCAGCGGGTGCGCCGAGACGTACAGGCCGAGCATCTCCCGTTCGTAGGCGAGGAGCTGCTTGCGCGGATACTCCTCTTCGCCGAACTTCAGGTGCGCGAGCGGCGAAGAGGACACGGCGGCTTCCGCGTCGTCGTCCCCGCCGAAACCGAAGAGGTCGAACTGGCCCATCGCCTCCTGGCGCTTGAGCGGGACCACGGCCTCGACCGCGTCCTCGTGCACCTGGATCATCGAAAGCCGGGAGTTGCCGAGCGAGTCGAACCCGCCCGCCTTGATCAGCGATTCGATGACCCGCTTGTTGCAGGCCACCAGTTCGGACTTGTCGAGGAAGTCGGTGAAGGAGGAGTACTTCCCCTTCTCCGCGCGGGTCTTGATGATCGACTCGACGACGTTCGCGCCGACGTTGCGGACGGCGCCCATGCCGAAGCGGATGTCCTCCCCGACGGCCGCGAACCTCAGCGCCGACTCGTTGACGTCCGGCGGGAGCACCTTGATCCCGAGGCGGCGGCATTCCGAGAGGTAGACCGCGGACTTGTCCTTGTTGTCACCGACCGAGGTGAGCAGCGCGGCCATGTACTCCGGCGTGAAGTTCGCCTTCAGGTACGCGGTCCAGTAGGAGATCAGGCCGTACGCGGCCGCGTGGCTCTTGTTGAACGCGTAGCCGGCGAACGGGAGGATCGTGTCCCAGAGCGCCTTGATCGACTCGGAGGAGAAACCGCCTTCGAGCAGGTCGCTCGACTTCATGCCCTCTTCGAAGCCGACGAACTCCTTCTCGAGGACTTCCGCCTTCTTCTTGCCCATGGCGCGGCGGAGCACGTCCGCGCGGCCCATCGAGTACCCGGCCACCTTCTGGCCGATGTGCATGATCTGCTCCTGATAGACGATCAGGCCGTAGGTGTCGGCCAGGATCTCCTTCAGGGGCTCTTCGAGCTCGGGGTGGATCGGTTTGACCTTTTGCCGGTTGTTTTTGCGGTCGGCGTAGTCGTTGTGCGCGTTCATGCCCATCGGGCCGGGGCGGTACAGCGCGCCCACCGCCACGATGTCGTCGAACACGGTCGGCTGCATGCGGCGCAGCAGGTCACGCATGGGCCCGCCGTCCAGCTGGAACACGCCGAGCGTGTCACCGCGGGAGAGCAGCTTGTACGTCTCCGGGTCTTCGACGCCGAGGGTGTCGAGGTCGATGTCGACCCCGCGGTTGGTCTTGATGTTGTCGATCGCGTCACCGATGACGGTGAGGTTCCGCAGGCCCAGGAAGTCCATCTTCAGCAGGCCGATGTTCTCGCACGACGGGTAGTCCCAGCCGGTGATGATCGAGCCGTCGTCACGCTGCCACAGCGGGATGGCGTCGGTCAGCGGGTCGCAGGACATGATGACCGCGCAGGCGTGGACACCGGCGTTGCGGATCAGCCCTTCGAGACCGCGAGCGGTCTCGAAGATCGTCTTGCACTCTTCGTCGGTCTCGACGAGCGCGCGGACCTCGGCGGCCTCGCCGTAGCGCTCGTGCTTCGAGTCGACGATGCCCGACAGCGGGATGTCCTTCGCCATGATCGGCGGCGGCAGCGCCTTCGAGATCCGGTCCGCGATCGCGTACCCAGGCTGCCCGAAGTGGACGCGGGCGGAGTCCTTGATGGCCGCCTTGGTCTTAATGGTGCCGAAGGTGATGACCTGCGCGACCTTGTCGACGCCGTACTTGTCGGTGGCGTAGCGGATCATTTCGCCGCGGCGGCGGTCGTCGAAGTCGATGTCGATATCGGGCATGGAGACGCGCTCGGGGTTCAGGAACCGCTCGAACAGCAGCTTCTGCGGGATCGGGTCCAGGTTGGTGATACCGAGCACGTACGCGACCAGCGAACCGGCGGCGGAACCACGGCCGGGGCCGACCCGGATGCCGACCTTGCGGGCGTAGTTGATGAGGTCGGCGACGATGAGGAAGTAGGCGGGGAAGCCCTTCCCGATGATGACGTCGAGCTCGATCTCGATGCGCTCGTTGTAGTACTCGTCCGGGACGCCTTCCGGGTAACGCCACTTGAGGCCGCGCGCGACCTCCTCCCGCAGCCAGGTGCCCTGGTCGTAGCCGTCGGGGACCTCGAAGAACGGCAGCCGGTCCTTGTGCGTGTAGACGTCCTTGTAGGACTCGACGCGCTCGGCGATCAGCAGCGTCGAGTCGGCGGCGCCGGGGACCTCCTTGTCCCAGTACTCCCGCATGTCGGCGGCCGACTTCAGGTAGTAACCGTCACCGTCGAACTTGAACCGGTTCGGGTCGTTCAGCGTCTTGCCCGCCTGCACGCACAGCAGCGCGGAGTGGGTGTCGGCCTGGTCCTTGGTGACGTAGTGCGAGTCGTTGGTGGCCAGCGGCCGGAGATCGAGCAGCTTGCCGATCTCGAGCAGGCCCTCACGGACCGACCGCTCGATCGGCAGGCCGTGGTCCATCAGTTCGAGGAAGAAGTTGTCCCCGCCGAAGATGTCCTTGTAGTCCGACGCGGCCTGGATCGCTTCGGTGCGCTGCCCCAGCCGCAGCCGGGTCTGCACCTCGCCGGATGGGCAGCCGGTGGTCGCGATGATGCCGTGGTGGTTCTCCGCGATCAGCTCGCGGTCCATCCGGGGCTTGCGGTAGTAGCCCTGCATGCTCGCGAGCGAGGAGAGCTTGAAGAGGTTGCGCAGGCCGGTGGAGTTCTCGGCGAGCATCGTCATGTGGGTGTAGGAACCGCTACCGGAGACGTCACCGCCTTCACCGAACTCGTCCGAGCCACGCTGGTTGGCCTGTCCCCAGAAGACCGGCTTCTTGTGGAACCGGCTCTCCGGCGCGATGTAGGCCTCGATGCCGATGATCGGCTTGAGCTCGTGCTTGACCGCCTGCTGGTAGAACTCGTCCGCGCCGTACATGTTGCCGTGGTCGGTCATGCCGACCGCGGGCATGCCCAGGCGCGCCGCCTCCTTGAACAAGGGGGCGATCTTCGCCGCACCGTCGAGCATCGAGTACTCGGTGTGCACATGCAGGTGGACGAAGGAATCGTTCGACACCAGCGAAAACCTCCCCTAGGCAGACGGATCCCTGGCTGCTTGACGCGGGCCGGTCCTCCCACCTTATGCGCCGAGTGATCTCGGCGCCCGAGGGGGCTGACGCGCCGACAGAGGGCAGTCTGCTCTCGCGATCGGTTCGGAACAACTAGGCGCGCGGCACGGACGCGGGTACGCCCGAACGGGGTCAGCTCAGCCGGGCCAGCCGCTCGTCGACCACCTCCTTGTCGAACCACTCCGGATCGAACCCGTGGCCGCCGAGCTCTTCGAGCAGTGCCTCGTTCTCTTCACCGTCCGGATCGCGCAGTGCGTACAGCAACATCTCGTAGCTGCTCTGGTCTTCGCATTCCGCCGGGGGCGCGGCGCGTTCGCCGTCGAGGCAGCTCGGCGCTCCGGGCAGGGTGACCAGGCGCTCGACGCGGATCCAGTGCGCCCAGCCCTCGGCCTCGTACACGAGCCGGTGGCCGGGCGAGGCGACGACCTGGCCGAGTGTCACTTCGTCGTCCAGGCGGTCACCCTCACAGCTCTGGGCATCGGCACTGAAACCGCCGTACGCGGTCTCGAACCGGTGATACTGCCGCTCGTCGCGGTCGAACGCGGCCGCGAGGATCCGGTGCAGTCCGGCGAGGGTGACGTCGGAGCGGACTTCGAGCCGTCGCCAGATCGCGTCGTCCGGCTCGGACAGGGCGACCGCCACCCGGAGTCCGGTGACCGGCACGGGCGAGGGCAGGACCAGTGGCAGCTGATCGGCCGACGGCAGGCGGGGCACCGGTTCGTAGGCGGGAAGACCGAGCCATCGGCGCAGCTGGGCCGCGCGCTCGGGCAGATCGGGCCTCGGATCGGTGCCCAGTTCCCGGAGCTTGGGGACCTTCTCCCGAAGCCAGGCGTCGCGATCCGCCCTGGCGATCAGCGCGGCTTCGACCTGGCTCCGGAACTCCTCGGGGGTCAGCGGTGCCTCTGTCACCTCGAAGCCGCGGCGAAGCACAGCCAGGGCGTCCGCGGGGTCGGGGTGGAGCTCGATCACGTCGACCTCGCGATCGTTGAGCACCACCTCGACACCGACCGAGCGTTTACCGGCGGTCAGCGTGGCGGCCAGGACCACGAGGTCCTGATCCACCTGTCCTTGGGCCACACAGTCCGACAGCTCGATCGGTCCGTGGAGCAGCTTCGGCCAGCGCTCCACCCTGGTCACGTCCAAGGGCGGACGCGTCCGGTGGGAGCGCTGGTGCTTGGGTCTTTTGGCGGGCTTGCGGCCGCGGCTGACGGGGGACACGGGATCAGTATCGCCAGGGGCACCGACAGTTTCGGCGTCGTGAGCAGCCATGATCCGAAAGTGCTTGCCGACCTGGGCGCGGATGGGCAGACTGACCAGCCGCCAAGATCACCGAACCGCCCGGAGAGTTGATGATCGACCTGCAGGCCATGAACGAACGCGTGATCGCGGAGTTCCGCGCGAACGGCCGCCACGGCGACGGTCTCCCGACGTTGCTGCTCACCACCACCGGCGCCCGCACCGGACGGCGGCATGTGACGCCGATGCTGTTCCTGGCCGACGACGACCGCTATGTCGTGTTCGCCGCGAACGGGGGCGCTCCCGGCCATCCGGACTGGTATCGCAACCTGGTCGCGGAGCCGTCCGTCGACGTCGAAGCGGATGGAGAGGCCTTCCCCGCGCACGCGAGCGAAGTCACCGGAGCAGCGAGGGACCGCCTGTTCGCGAAACAAGCGAAGACGTTTCCGCGGCTGGCCGAACACCAGTCGAAGACCAGCAGGCCGTTCCCGGTGATCGCGCTCAAGCGCGTGTGACGTTCGCGGGTCCGGTCCGTGAAGGCCTCCTTGAGGGACTCAGAGTCCCTCAAGGAGGCCTTCACGGACTTCACGGACGCAGCATGACAGCGTTGTGACCCTGGCCACCTCGGCGTGGAAATCCGGTGTCAGCACGGAACTCCGCGCCTGCGAAAACGCCCAGCACGGGTTCGAATTCCCGTGTGGATACCGCGTCGACGCGGACCTCGCAGCGTGGATCGTGGCCCTCGGCTGATTGCTTGACAAAGCGTTGGACCGACCGCACGATCTCGTCTCATGAACCTGTCTGACAGCCAGACAGCCGGACACGGTGGTCCACGACGCATCAGCGCGATGGAGGCCGTTCTGGCCCACCTCCGCGGTGCCATCGAGCGCGGCGAGTACCCCGTCGGCCACAAGCTGCCGTCGGAATCCGCGCTCGGCAAGGAGTTCGAGGTCAGCCGTTCGGTCGTCCGCGAAGCGTTGCGGGGACTGCAGGCGCTCGGGCTCACCGTGTCCAAAACGGGCAAAGGGACCTTCGTGACCGCCACCGGGCCGGTCGAGAACCCCACCTTCGGGACCTACTCGGCCCGTGACCTGTTCGAGGTCCGGCGCCACGTCGAGATCCCCGTCGCCGGCTACGCGGCCGTGCGCCGCAGCACCGACGACCTCGACCTGCTCGGCCACCTCGTCGAGCGCATGGACCTCGAAACCGACAACACCGCCTGGGTGGCGCTGGACTCACTGTTCCACATCACCATCGCCCAGGCCTCGGGCAACCCGGTGTTCGGCAAGGTCATCGAAGAGATCCGGGACGCACTCGCCCGGCAGTCCTCCTTTCTCAACCAATTGGGGGACCGTCGGACCCGCTCGAACACCGAGCACCGTGAGATCGTCACCGCCATCGCCTCCGGATCCGAGGCGGACGCCATCGCGGCGATGACCTCTCATCTCGAGCACGTCGAGAACGCGCTGACCACCATCGTGCGGCCCGGCCACACGACGCACCAGAACAAGGACGGCTGACACCGTGACCGAACAGACCCTCAGCGCGGACGGCAAATCCGCACCGGTGCCGGCCGACGCCGGTGACGCCGGCTACGACAAGGCGCTGAAGCCCCGCCACGTCAACATGATCGCGATCGGCGGCGCCATCGGCACCGGCCTGTTTCTCGGCGCGGGCGGACGGCTCGCGCAGGCGGGCCCGGCGCTGGCGATCGTGTACGCGGTCTGCGGCCTCTTCGCGTTCTTCGTGGTGCGCTCGCTCGGCGAACTCATCCTGTACCGCCCCTCCTCCGGCGCCTTCGTCTCCTACGCCCGCGAATTCATGGGTGAGAAGGGCGCGTTCGTCGCGGGCTGGATGCACTTCCTGAACTGGTCGACGACCGGTATCGCGGACATCACCGCGATCGCGCTGTACGCGCATTTCTGGTCCTTCTTCACGCCGATCCCGCAGTGGGTGCTGGCGCTCATCGCGCTAGCGGTGGTGCTGGCGCTGAACATGGTCTCGGTGAAGCTGTTCGGCGAGATGGAGTTCTGGTTCGCCATCATCAAGGTCGCCGCGCTGGTGACCTTCATGGGGATCGGGATCTTCCTGCTGGTCACGCAGCAGCCGATCGACGGCCAGGTCCCCGGCTTCTCGCTGCTGTCCGACCACGGCGGGATCTTCCCGGCCGGGGTGCTGCCGATGGTGCTGATCGTCCAGGGAGTCGTGTTCGCCTACGCCTCGGTCGAGCTGGTCGGCGTCGCCGCCGGCGAGACGGAGAACCCGCGCAAGATCATGCCGAAGGCGATCAACTCGATCATGTGGCGGATCGGGATCTTCTACGTCGGTTCGGTGGTCCTGCTGGCGATGCTGATGCCGTGGAGCTCCTACTCGAAGAGCGAGAGCCCGTTCGTCACCGTGCTCTCGCACGTCGGGGTGCCGCAGGCGGGCAACGTGATGAACCTGGTGGTGCTGACCGCGGCGCTGTCCAGCCTGAACTCGGGGCTCTACTCCACCGGGCGCATCCTGCGGTCGATGTCGCTGGCCGGGTCGGCGCCGAAGTTCACCGGCGTGATGAACAAGAACCACGTGCCCTACGGCGGGATCCTGCTCACCTCCGCGGTCTGCGTGATCGGTGTCGGCCTGAACGCCGTCGTGCCGAGCCAGGCCTTCGAGATCGTGCTGAACTTCGCCGCCGTCGGCATCCTGGGCACCTGGGCGATCATCGTGCTTTCGCATCTGCTGTTCGTGCGCAAGGCCAAGCTCGGCGAGGTGGAACGTCCGTCGTACCGCCTGCCGTTCTCCCCCTACACCGAGATCGCGACGCTGGTCTTCCTCGTCGCCGTCGTGGTGCTGATGGGCTTCGACGAGGTCGGCCGGATCACCCTGTACTGCCTGCCCGTCATCGCGCTCGCGCTGGTCGGCGGCTGGTTCGGGGTCCGCAAGCGGATCAACATGGACGTCTTCGAAAAGACGAAGCTGTGATCCCCGAGATCCGCGTGCCCGCCCACGAACCGCTGGTGCACCTCCTCCGCGACGGAATGGTCGAGGGGGTGCACCACGGTTCGGCCGTGGTGCTCGCCCCGGAAGGCCGGGTGCTGTTCTCCGCCGGTGACATCGAGGCGGCCTTCTATCCGCGTTCGGCGGCGAAACCCTTGCAGGCCACGGCGATGGCGCGGCTCGGCGTCGAGCTGAGCCCTGCCGGATTCGCCGTCGGCGCGGCCAGCCACTCCGGCGAGGAGATCCATCTCGCCGAGGTGCTCAACACCCTCGACGGCGCCGGGCTCACCGAGGAAGACCTGCGGACGCCGGAAGACCTGCCGTTCGACCCTGTCGAGCGCGACGCCTGGATCGCGTCGGGGCGGAAGGCTTCGAGGCTGGCGCACAACTGTTCCGGCAAGCACGCGGCGATGCTCGCGACCTGCCGCCTGCACGGCTGGTCCACAAAGGACTACCTGGATCCGGGACACCCGTTGCAGCGCGCGATCGCGGACTGCGTCGAGGACCTGACCGGGCAGCGGATCCCGAAGGTCGCCGTCGACGGCTGTGGCGCTCCCCTGTTCGCGGTCTCGCTGCGCGGACTCGCCACGGCTGTCGGGAAGATCGCCGCGGCGGCGTCCGGAACCCCGGAGGGTCTTGTGGCCGAAGGGATCCGGAAGCATCCGGAGCTGGTCGCCGGTACGCGTCGCGACGTCACCGCGCTGATGCGCGCGGTGCCCGGCCTGATCGCCAAGGACGGTTTCGAAGCCGTCCAGGTCGCCGCCCTGCCGGACGGGACGGCGATCGCGATCAAGATCGCCGACGGCGGCGACCGCGCGCGGAAGCCGGTGCTCGCCGCCGCGCTCGCGCTGTGCGGCGTCGAGCAAGACGTACTGGAGCCGTTCCCCGGTTTGCGCGTGACGGGCGCGCTCGCCGGACACCACCTTGCCGCCTGAGGAGCCTTCGATGCACCGCGTGGAACACGATCTGCTGGGAGACAAGGAAGTCCCGGCCGACGCCTACTGGGGTGTGCACACCGCCCGTGCCAGGGAGAACTTCCCCATCACCGGCACCGCGATCTCCGCGTACCCGCATCTGATCGAGGCGCTCGCCTCGGTCAAGGAGGCGGCCGCCCGCGCCAACGCCGACCTCGGCCTGCTGGAACCGGACGTCGCCGACGCGATCCGCCGGGCATGCGGCGAGATCCGGGACGGCGCGCTGCACGAGGAGTTCGTCGTCGACGTCATCCAGGGCGGCGCGGGCACGTCGACGAACATGAACGCCAACGAGGTGATCGCGAACCGCGCGCTCGAACTGCTCGGGCACGAGAAGGGCGACTACGCCCGCGTGCACCCGAACGAGCACGTGAACCTCGGGCAGTCGACCAACGACGCGTACCCGACCGCGGTCAACGTCGCCACGATCATCGCCGTCCGGGAGCTGGCCGAGGCGATGGTCGTGCTGGAGCAGGCTTTCGCGGCCAAGGCCGTCGAGTTCCACGCCCTGCTGAAGATGGGCCGCACGCAGTTGCAGGACGCCGTCCCGATGACGCTGGGGCAGGAGTTCGGCACCTACGCGGTCATGCTCGGCGAAGACCGGCTGCGGCTCACCGAAGCGGTGACGCTGCTGCACGAAATCAACCTCGGCGCGACCGCGATCGGCACCGGCCTCAACGCCGCGCCCGGATACGCCGAAGCCGCCGTCGCGCACCTGCGCGAGATCACCGGGCTGCCCGTCGTGTCCGCCGCGGACCTCGTCGAGGCGACGCAGGACTGCGGCGCGTTCGTGCACCTTTCCGGTGTGCTCAAGCGGATCGCGGTGAAACTCTCCAAGAGCTGCAACGATCTGCGGCTGCTTTCGTCCGGTCCGCGCGCGGGACTCAACGAGATCAACCTGCCGCCGGTGCAAGCGGGGTCGTCGATCATGCCCGGCAAGATCAACCCGGTGATCCCCGAGGTGGTCAACCAGGTCGCGTTCGAGGTCATCGGCAACGACGTCGCCGTCACGATGGCGGCCGAGGCGGGCCAGCTGCAGCTCAACGCGTTCGAACCGCTGATCCTGCACTCGCTTTCGGAGAGCATCACGCATCTGCGGTCGGCCTGTGTGGTGCTGGCGGAGCGGTGCGTCTCCGGGATCACCGCGAACGCCGACGTGATGCGGGGTTACGTCGAGAACTCGATCGGGCTGGTGACCGCGCTGAACCCGAGCATCGGCTACGCGGCGGCGACCGAGATCGCCAAGGAAGCGCTCGAAACCGGGCGTGGCGTGGCGGAACTCGTCGTCGAGAAGGGCCTTCTTCCCGCCGAGGAGCTGGCGAAGCTGCTGAAGCCGGAGACACTCGCGCGGCTTTCCTGAGACCCGCGGGGCGGTACCGGGCGGTCCGCCCCGCGCCACGAAGGCGTCCTTCATCGCGAAACTCGCGATGAAGGACGCTTTCATTTCAGGCGGGCGGGGTCCCACGCGAGTACCGTCGTAAGTGGAAGGTGATCATCCGCACGAAAGGCGGCCAAGGCGTGCTCGACCGACTTCTCGACCGATACCTCGGCCTGCCACCGGCCGAGGGGCCCGCTCCCTCGGTGACCAAGGCGATCCCCGTCCCGATGCCCGACGGCGTCCGGCTGCTGGCGGACCGCTACGCCGTCCCCGGCGACGAGCCGCGGCCGGTGGTGCTGATCCGCACGCCGTACGGCCGCAAGGGCGTGATGGGCAAGATCTTCGGTGAGACTTTCGCGCGGCACGGACTGCAGGTGGTCCTCCAGAGCACTCGCGGGACCTTCGGCTCCGGCGGCGAGTTCCGGCCGTTCCACCTGGAGAAGGAGGACGGCCTCGCCACCGTCGCCTGGCTGCGCGAGCAGCCGTGGTGCGACGGCCGGGTCGCGATGGCGGGCGCGAGCTACCTCGGCCACACGCAATGGGCCGTCGCGCCGTACCTCGACGAGCCGCTCGAAGCGATCTGCCTCGGCGTCACCGCTTCGGAGTTCGTCTCGACCTTCTATCCCGGCGGGATCCTCGCGGTCGACAACATGGTCTCGTGGTCGGCGCTGATCGGCCGTCAGGAAGGCCGGTTCGCCGGGCTGCCGAACCCCTGGCAGACGAAGAAGACCCGCCAGGCCATGGCGCATCTGCCGGTTTCCGGCGCGGACGTCGCGGCCATCGGCAAGCAGGTGCGGTTCCTGCAGGACGTCTCCGGGCACGCCGAACCGGGCGACGACTTCTGGGCGCCGTCGGATCACAGCGCCGAAGTCGCCGGGCTGACCACGCCGGTGTCCATGGTGACCGGCTGGTACGACCTGTTCATCGCCGCCCAGCTGCGCGACTTCAAGGAACTCGCGGCGGCCGGACGCGAACCGCGGATCACCATCGGACCGTGGGCGCATGGCGAGCCCGCCAGCCTGAAAACGCTGATCACCGACCAGATCGGCTTCCTTTCCGCTCATCTGCTCGGCGATCGCGCGCCGCTGCGGCAGGCACCCGTACGCCTGTACCTCCAAGGAACGGGGCGGTGGCTGGACTTCGAAAGCTGGCCGCCGGAGTCCGCCGCCACCCCGTATTTCCTGCGTCCGGGCGGGCTTTCCGCCGACGAGCCCGTCGAGTCGAAACCCGGCACGTTCACCTTCGACCCGGCGGATCCGACGCCGACCGTCGGCGGTCCCCTGCTGTCGGGTGTGCAGAAACAACAGGACAACAAGGACGTCGAGGAGCGCCGGGACGTGCTGCTCTTCACCGGTGACGTGCTGAAGCGGGACCTCGACGTGATCGGCGAGATCTCCGCGCTGGTGCACGTGCGGACCGACCTCGGGCACGGCGACGTCTTCGTCCGGCTGTGCGATGTGGACGGTCGCGGAGTGTCCCGCAACGTCACCGACGGCGTCCTCCGGCTGCGCCCCGGCAACCCAGGATCCGATGTGGACGGTGTGGTCGCGGCCGAGATCCGGCTCGACCCGACCGCGTACCGGTTCCGGCGCGGGCACCGGCTGCGGCTGCAGGTCGCGGGCGGCGCGTTCCCGCGCTTCGCCCGCAACCACGGCACCGGGGAACCGGTTCACAGCGCGGTGGACGGGAAACCCGCGCGGTTCGAGATCTTCCACGACCCCGCGCACCCGTCCCGGATCACGCTGCCGGTGTTCTCGGCTTAGTCCGGGACCACCCGCTGGTGGGTGGTCAGCCTGCCGTCGTCGTGCAGCACGTGGAACAGCAGCGACGGCGGCAGGTCGTAGTCGATCGGCCCGCCTTCTCCCCACGGCCGGAGACCGTTCTCCTCCCACGGGAGCAGGATGCTCGACCCGACCGAGGGAGCCGACCGCAGCGGCACGCCGGCGAACGTCGTCGACGCCGCGGCGTGGACGTGCCCGCAGAGCAGGGCCACCACTCGCGGGTGGCGGGCGAGGACCTCGGCCAGCCTGTCTTCGCCGTACTGGCGCATCGCGTCCACCAACGGCAGGCCGAGCGCGACCGGCGGGTGGTGGAAGGCGATGAAGGCGGGGCCGTCGCCGTCGGCGAGAACACCGTCCAGCCAGGCCATGGTCTCGTCGTCGAAGTGCCCGTCCGGCTTGCCGGGGATGCTCGAATCGGCCATCACGAACGTGACGTCGCCGACGGCGTGCGCCACGTTGACCGGGCCGTCGTTCGGCGACTGGCCGAGCAGCCCTTCGCGGAACGGGCCGCGCTTGTCGTGGTTGCCGGGGCAGGTGAAGAGCGGGACGTCGGTCTTGAACAGCTCGGCCGCGCGCCGGTACTCCTCGATCGTGCCGTGGTCGGCGATGTCGCCGGTCACCAGGATCGCGTCGACCGGCGTCACCAAGCCCGCTAGATACCGCATGACCCGCTCGGTGCGTTCGTCGGCGCGTTCCCCGCCGTCGAGATGGTTGTCGCTCAGATGTGCCGTCACGAACATCGTGTCACCCCATGTCGTCCAGATATGCCAACGTTTTCACCCAGTTCCGCACGAGCAGCTCCACGGCCGTCGCGAGATCGGAGACGCGGATCGCCTCGGCGATCCGGAGGTGTTCATCGATACTCTCCCGAGAGCGTTCGATGCCACCGAAATACCGGGCGTCATAGCGCTTCAACAGCGGCTTCGTCTGCTCGATCAGGCGCAGCAGATGCGGATTCGTGCAGCGCGAGACCAGCAGCGCGTGCCAGCGGTCGTCCAAAGTGGACAGATCGCCCTGTCGATCGAGCTCCGCGGCCATCTCGGCGGTGATCCGGTCCAGGCCGCCGGTGAGCCCGGCGAGGTCCTGCGGCGAGCTCCAGCGCAACGCGAGCGACTCCAGCTCCGCGACGAGCGGGTACAGCTGCCGGGCCTCATCGGGATCGAACGGCGGCACGAGGAAACCGCGACCGGGCGCCGAGACGAGCAGGCCGCGATCGGCCAGCCCGATCAGCGCCTCGCGCAACGGTGTCCGGCTGACGCCCAGCTCGCGGGCGAGGTGCACCTCGTTGATCCGGCTGTCCGCGGCGATCCGGCCGTCGAGCACGCGGGCGGTGATCTCCTCCGCGAGGTCACGCCGCAGCAGGTTCCTCGTCATCCGGACAGTATTGCATGCACTTCAGCCATACTGTATTCAGTTAGGCATGACGGACTTCGATGTAAACCGCGCTCGTGCCGAGACGCCGGGCTGCGCGGAAGTGGTCCACCTCAACAACGCCGGATCGTCGCTGCCGCCTTCGAGGGTGACCGACACCGTCGTCGGCTACCTGCGCGAAGAAGCCCTGATCGGCGGATACGAGCAAGCCGCGGCGACCGCGGAGCGGATGGACGGCGTCTACGCCTCGGCCGCGCGGCTCGTCGGCGCCGAACCCGGCGACATCGCACTGACCGACAACGCGACCCGGTCCTGGCAGGCGATCTTCTACGCGCTGCCGTTCGCGGCGGGAGACCGGATCCTGACCGCGAAGTCCGAGTACGCGAGCAACGTCATCTCCTTCTTGCAGATCGCGAAACGCACCGGCGCCGTCGTCGAAGTGGTCGAGAACGACGAGTCCGGGCAACTGAACGTCGAGGACCTGAAACGCCGCGTCGACGGCGACGTCAAGCTGATCGCCGTCTCCCACGTGCCGACCCAGGGCGGACTGGTGAACCCCGCCGAGGAGATCGGCGCGGTCGCGAGGGAGGCCGGGATCCCGTTCCTGCTGGACGCGTGCCAGAGCGCCGGCCAGATCGACCTCGACGTCGCGCGCCTGAACTGCGACGCGCTCAGCGTGACCGGCCGCAAGTACCTGCGCGGGCCGCGTGGCACCGGATTCCTCTACGCGCACCCGCGGCTGCGCGAGCGCGTGGAGCCCGCGATGCTCGACCTCCATTCGGCGTCGTGGACAGCACCGGAGAGCTACGAAGTCGATTCGACGGCGAAGATGTTCGAGGTCTGGGAACGCGATCACGCCGCCGTGCACGGCCTCGGCGCGGCGATCGACTACGCCCTCGAATGGGGCATGCCCGCCATCGAAGCCCGCGTCACCTCGCTCGCGGCGAAACTGCGCGACGCGCTCCGCGAGGTCTCCGGCGTCCAGGTGCACGACCAGGGGGCGCGGCAGTGCGGGATCGTCACGTTCAGCGTGGCGAAAACGCCCTCGCCGGAAGTGAAGCAGCGCCTGGCGGCGGCGAAGATCAACGTCAGTGTCGTGGAAGCGACGTCCGCCCAGTTCGACTTCGCCGCGCGCGGGCTGCCTTCGATGGTCCGTTCTTCGGTGCACTACTTCAACACCGAAGACGACATCGCCCTCCTCGCCAGCGAGGTCGGGAAGCTGGCTTAACGGCGGGAAAGCAGCGAATCGGACGGCGGGGCGTACGGCAGCCCCGTCGTCTTCGCGCGCTTGCCGATCACCAACGCCTCGCCCAGCAGGCTGACGCCGATCGACAGCGTCACCGGCCTCGCGTCGGAATGCGCCCCGGCCGTCGTGGCCAGGAAACCGATCCCGAAGTTCACCGCCAGTGACAGCACCCAGACGCCGAACGTCCAGCCGGTGTAGCGCAGCCAAAGCACGCCGTCGCGCTCGAACAGCTTCGTGGTGATGGCGCGTACCGCTCCCAGCCCGCAGCCGACCGCGGAGCCCAGCACGAGCCAGAGGCCGTCCGTGAAGGTGAAGGTCTCCAGCTTGGTCAGGCCGTAGACGCCGATCCCGAGCAGGATCACCGGCGCGCCGAACACCTCGCGGGCGACCAGCGGTTCGCCGCGCAGCCTGCGCACGACGATCGCGATCACCACGGCGACCACCAGCGCGATCAGCAACCAGGTCCTCATGAACTCCCCCTTTGTAGCATGACTATGCCAAATAAGTTAGCAAGAGCGTGCTATAAAGGCAACATGCCCAAGATCGTCGACCCCGGCGCCCGCCGCCTGGAGATAGCCGAGGCCGTCTTCCGCGTGATCCAGCGAGACGGTCTCGCGCAGGCGTCGCTCAGGAGCGTTGCCGAGGAGGCCGGTCTCGCGATCGGTTCGGTGCGGCACTACTTCAATGGCCACGACGAGCTGATCGTGTTCGCCATGCGCGCGCTCGGCGACCGGCTCGAAGCGAGACTGCTGAGTCACCTCCCCGACCTGCTCGACCCCGCGACACCGCGCTCGCGGCGGCAGAAGATCACCGAAGCGCTGCTCAGCGAACTGCTCCCGCTCACCGAGCAGACCCGCGCCGAAACCGACGTCTGGCTGGCGTTCTCGTCCGCGGCGAAGAACCGCACGGACCTCGCCGAGGAGGCCGCCCGCATGTACGAGGGGGTCCGCGCCCTGGTCCGGCGGGTGCTCGACGGCGCGAACGAGGCGGGCGGCCTGCTCGACGACCTCGACCTGGCCGTCGAGACCGAGCGGCTGGCCGCGCTACTGGACGGCCTCGCGTGGGCGACGGGCCGAACCTCGCCGGAGCTGATGCGAGCGGTGCTCCGGCGGCATCTGGAAACCCTGCGACGCCCCGAACAGGTGATGGAATGAGTACGTTCTACGAGATCGCCGCCCAGGACCCCGGCCGCGTCGCGGTGATCGACGTCGACGGGCGAGCGACCACCTTCGGCGAGCTGTCGGCGCGCGCGAATCAGCTGACCCACGCCTTGCGGGCGCTCGGCCTCGACGAAGGCGACGGCGTCGTCGCGATCATCCACAATGGACTCACCTACTACGAACTGCTGCTGGCGACCCTGCAGGCGGGGATGTACTTCACCCCGGTCAACCACCGGTCCTCACCGGGCGAGATCGCCTACATCGCGGCCAACAGCGGCGCCAAGGTGGCCGTCGCGGACGCGGACATCGCGGCCACTTGCACCGCGGAACTGCAAGGCCTGCACCGGTTTTCGCGCGGCGAGACGCCGGGTTGGGCGGACTACCCGTCCTGGGGCACGGACCTGCCCACCACCACGCCGGCGCACCGGACCGCCGGGCAGACGATGCTCTACACCTCCGGGACCACGGGACGACCCAAAGGCGTCCGGCGCGCACTGTCCGGACGTCCGCCGGCGCTGCACCCGATCCACGCGCACGTCCTCGAACGGCTGGACGTCCTGCCGGGGCACGGCGTGCACCTCGTCGCCTGCCCGCTCTACCACGCGGCGCCCGGCATGTTCTCGACCGCGATCCTGCATCTCGGTTACACGCTCGTGCTGATGGACCGGTTCGACGCCGAGGAAACGTTGCGGCTCACCGAAAAGCACCGTGTGACGAGCACGCATCTGGTGCCGACGATGTTCCACCGCATGCTGCGGCTGCCCGAGGACGTCCGCGCGCGCCACGACCTGTCGAGCCTGGTCTCGGTGATCCACGGCGCCGCGCCGTGCCCGCGGGAGGTCAAGGACCGGATGCTCGCCTGGCTCGGGCCGGTGGTCCACGAGTACTACGGCGCCTCCGAGGGCCTGATCACGGCGGTGCACGCGCGTGACTGGCTCGCCGAGCCGGGCACCGTCGGCGAGCCGCTGGACGGCGTGCGGGTCAAGGTCCTCGACGACGACGGCCGGGAACTCCCTGCCGACGAGACCGGGACGCTCTACTTCAGTTCCGCGCACACGAAATTCGACTACCACGACGATCCGGACAAGACGGCCGCGGCGCGCTCCGGCGAGTTCGTCACCGTCGGGGACGTCGGCTACCTCGACACCGCGAGCCGGGTCTTCCTGTGCGACCGCCGGACGGATCTCATCCTTTCCGGCGGCGTGAACATCTACCCGGCCGAGGTCGAAGCGCGGCTGCTGAGCCATCCCGACGTCGCCGATGTCGCGGTGATCGGGGAGCCGGATCCCGAGTGGGGACAACGGGTCGTCGCCGTCGTGCAACCGGTCGAAGGGATCGCCTGGGACTCCGAGCTGGCGAAGCGGCTCGAAGAGCATTGCCGGGCGGAGCTCGCCGGGTTCAAGACACCGCGCCGGTTCGATTTCCGGGAGCGGCTGCCGCGCACGGAGAGCGGGAAGATGCTGCGACGGACGCTTCGGGAACCCTGAATCGCGGTACGGTTTCCGGATGCGCCCGCGGTCCGTGACCACACTGCTCGCCACGCTCGCTCTCGCGCTCGCCGTCCCCGCGACGGCCGAGGCGACCCCTGGTTCCGGGGTGACCGGGACGATCTTCAAGCAGAAGACGGTCGGGGACACCGACTACGTGCTGCGCGAGGTCGTCATCCAGCCCGGCGGGTACACCGGCTGGCACTACCACGACGGGAAGCTGTACGCGTACGTCAAGAACGGCACGCTGACGCACAACTCGGCCGACTGCGGGCTCGATGGCCTGTACCGGAAGGGCGATGTCTTCACCGAGCCGAGCGACACCGTCCACATCGGACGGAACCTCGGGACGACGCCGGTGGTGCTGGAGGTGCTTTACGTGCTGCCACACGGAAGCCCGCTGTCCGAGGACGCGCCGAACCCTGGTTGCGCCTAGGCTCCGAACCAGCCCACGACGTCGAGACGGAAGCCGTCCGATGGCGCCATCACGCGAAGGTCGTTTTCGAGCGCGCGGACCCTGTCCGCGCCCAGCGCGCCGACCCAGTCCTTGCGCAGCTCGTCGAAGATCGCCGCGGACCGGCGGAGTGAGTCGATCCCGCGGCCGGTGAGCCGCACGACCTTGCGTCGCGCGTCGGCCGGGTCGTCGGCGCGCTCGACGTAGCCGAGCTGCTCCAGCCTGTCGACGGTCTTGCCCGCCGCCTGCTTGCTGACCCCGAGCCGCCGCCCGATCTCGCTCGCCGTCGCGCCGCCGAGGCCGATCGCCTGCAGCGCGAAGCCGTACGCCGGGCGGACGTCGGGATGCCCCTGCTCGGCCAGCTCGGCGTGCAGCCGGTCGATGATCGAACGGAAGCCCGCGAACAGCAGGAGCGGCAACTCGAACCCTGGCGCGTCGGGAACTCGCTTGCCTTGTTCGACAACCTGGTTTACCTTTTCGTCAACCACGTTGACCATCTTAAGGGGCTGTCTTGTTCACCGATCACACCCTCGAAACCGCGCCCGAAGCCGCACGCCGCTCCATGGAAGCGACGATCCGGCATCTGGGCCACCTCCCCACCGCCGTCGCCCGGCTGGCGTCGTCGCCGGAACTGCTCGACGGGTTCCTGAAGCTCAGCGCGAGCTTTGAGAAGACCACGCTCGAACCGCTCGCCAGGGAAACGATCGTGATGACCGTGGCCACGCGCAACGGCTGCGAGGTCTGTGTCGAGATGCACACCGGCAAGCTGAAGGCCCTTCACGCGGACGACGACGTCATCGCGGCGCTTCGCTCGCAGGAGCCCGTGCCCGATTCACGCTTGGAAGCCGTCCGGCAGTTCACCCTTGCGGTGCTCGAGACCGCCGGCGGCGTCGATGACGAGACCCTGCGGACCTTCTTCGGGCACGGATTCACCGAGCGGAACGCCCTCGAAGTCGTCATGGGCATCGGGACCTACACGATGTCGACCCTGGCGAACAGGCTCACCCGCGCGTAGCGCCGTATCCCAGTCGCTTTGCGTGATCGCCCCTCGCGGCCTGAAGTCACTCCAATGGCCGCCGATCTTGATGTATCTGGGCAGTCCCGGCCGTCTCCTGTCTTGTGCAGCCGAAAGTTCGCCACCCGCGGCGCGGCGCACCGGCGGTCTGGCCTGCCGAGGGGGCAGACCAGACCGCCAAAAGCAGAACGTTCCACAGGTGTGGGGGTACGCGAAGGCCTCCTTCCCTCGGTTCAGCCGAGTGAAGGGGGCCTTCACGTGTCTTGAGCGCAGTTGCGGGGGCCTACGCCTTGCTTGAAGTCCGTGAAGGACTCCTTGAGGGACTCAGAGTCCCTCAAGGAGGCCTTCACGGACCGGCGTCTGCTTGCGGGAGGGGTCAGACCTCCAGAGCCCACCGCACGTAGCGCATCGTCGGCGCGAAGCCCGCCTTCTCGAAGACCCCGAACGCCCCCGACGGGTCCGCCGAGTCCACGTTCAAGCTGGCACGGTCGTAACCCTGCTCGGCGGCGGTCCGCAGCGCCTGCCGCATCAGCGCACTGGCGACACCTCGCCGCCGGTACTCCCGAAGCGTTCCGATGAGCATGAAGTGCGCGTCGCGGACGCCGGTGGCCTCCGTGTCGGCCTCCCAGAACATCGTCACCAGCATTCCGACCGGGGCGCCCGCCGCTTCCCGGAGCAGGAAACTCACTTCGGGCCGGAAGGTCTGGTTGGTGATCTTGTTCCGCCAGAGATCGGCGGGCATCGGCACCGCGCCCCAGTAGTCCCGGTACGCCTCGTTCCGGACCGACCGGAAGTCCTCGTCGTTGCGCTCCGACCACGGCTCGACCGAGAAGCCCTCGGGAATCGCCGGAGCCCCGACGACACCGAGCGCGTGCTCCATCCGCTGGAAGTAGCGCACCGGAGTGAAGCCACGGGACCGCACGAGTTCGGCCAGGCCCGCGATGCGCTCGGGCCGGTTGACGTCCACCACGAGTTTCGAGGCCGGGTGGTGCAGCGCGTGCACCACCTTGGCCGCCGCCACCCCCGCGTCGACGAGCGCGCCGCCGACGCCCCGGCGGCGATAGTCGGGATGGACCCCGCCGTCGAGGAAGACCCGATGCACCTCTTCGGCGGACGGCTTGAAGCGGATCTTCATGTAACCGGCCATCACGTCACCGTCGAACGCGGCGAGGCTGGCCCGCTCCAGGTCCGCGTACGGGTCGATCAGCTCCTGGAGGGTGTCCTCCGCCGTGTAGTTCTCGCCGATCCCGTCAACGGTCTCCATGGCGTTGAGGAGGTCCGCTGACGCCTCGGCGTCCTCGCGGGTGAGCGGCCGCCACGTCAGGTCGTGCATGCGGCTGAAGGTAGCGCCGCGCGGGCGGGCTGTCGCCGGGTTTTCGGTGGGCGCAGTAGGGATCGAACCTACGACCGCTCGGGTGTAAACCGAGTGCTCTCCCGCTGAGCTATGCGCCCGTGAGGTGGCACCCGCGCACGGGTGCCACCGGTGAAGACTCAGGCCAGGGCGGCCACGGCCTTCTTCCACGCCTGCTGGTCACGCGCCTCGCCGGGCTGGTTGATCTCGGCGAACCGCACGACGCCGTCCTTGTCGATCAGGAAGGTGCCACGAGTGGCCAGGCCTGCCGTCTCGTTGAAGACGCCGTAGGCCTTCGCGACCTCACCGTGCGGCCAGAAGTCCGAAAGCAGCGGGAACTGGTAGCCCTCCTGCTCGGCCCACGCCTTGAGCGAGAACGGGGTGTCCACGGACACACCGATGACCTGGACGCCGTTGCCGTCGTAGTCCGCGAACTCGTCGCGGAGCTGGCACAGCTCGCCGGTGCAGATACCGCTGAACGCGAACGGGTAGAACACCAGCAAGACCGGCTTCTCGCCCTGGAAGGACGACAGCTTCACGGCCTGCTTGTTGTAGTCGTTGAGCGTGAAGTCCGGGGCTTGCGATCCGACCTCGACGGTCATACCGGCGGTTTCCTCTCAAGAGCGAACAGGGGCCTGCGAGGACAACCCTATCGTGTCGATCTCGCGACTCCCCAGGTCACCGCTTGGTCTTCGACTTCGGCGACACCAGCCGGGTGCCCGCCCACTTGGGGCCGGCACTGATATTGGCCGTCTGGGCCAGTCCGACCTGCGGTACCGCTTCGGCGATCTCGCTCGGTTCGACGTGCCCTGGCTGCCCCGTCTTCGGGGTCAGCACCCAGATCACGCCGTTTTCGTTCAAGGGGGTCCGGACCTCGATCAGCGTGTCACCGAGATCACCGTCGTCCTCGCGCCACCACAGCAGCACCACGTCGATGACCTCGTCGGCGTCCTCGTCGAGGATGTCGCCGCCGATCTGTTCCTCGATCGCCGCACGAAGGTCGTCGTCGACGTCCTCGTCCCAGCCGATCTCCTGGACCACCATGTCCGGCTTGATCCCGAGCCTTTCGGCGACGCTGCTCTGATCAGCGTCTCCCGCGGCGACCACTGCTGTCACTCCTCCAACTACGACGGAGCGTGGTGTCGCTCGGCCGGATTCGACCGGGCGGGCACCACACTCGGGTACACGATGCCCGTTAGCGAACACTGGTGAAGCGATCCGCGCAACCGTCCACACCGGATCTTGAACAACTCGTGTCGCGGCGTACGGACATTCAGCCCACTCTCGAAGGGTCAATCCGGGCGCGCTTGGGCACCCCCGAACGCCCTGCTTTAGGGTGGGAGAGAAAACGCGCGCGCGAGTACAGGCGCGTGCGAGGTGTGTCGCAATCGGGTCCATGGACGTTACCGATCAGTAGCGGTGACGCGAACGGAACCGGAGGACGACGATGGATCGCGAACACGCCCGAGTACGAGCACAACCAGCTACCACCTTTCGCAAGGAGACCCCTTGGCCCCGCAGAACGACGGCGCCTCCGGCAAGGAGACCCCGGCACGCGTCCGCGTCATCCGTGACGGATTGGCGGCGCACCTGCCCGACATCGACCCGGAGGAGACCGCCGAATGGCTGGACTCCTTCGACGAGGCGCTGGCCAGGGGTGGTCAGCAGCGCGCCCGCTACCTGATGCTGCGCATCCTCGAGCGGGCCAGGGAACGCCACGTCGGCGTTCCGGCGCTGACGTCGACGGATTACGTCAACACCATCCCCACCGAGAACGAACCCTGGTTCCCCGGTGACGAGGAGATCGAGCGGCGCTACCGCGCCTACATCCGGTGGAACGCCGCGATCATGGTGCACCGCGCCCAGCGGCCCGGCGTCGGCGTCGGCGGGCACATCTCGACCTACGGCTCGTCCGCGGCGCTGTACGAAGTGGGCTTCAACCACTTCTTCCGCGGCAAGGACCACTCCGGCGGCGGCGACCAGATCTTCATCCAGGGGCACGCCTCCCCCGGCATCTACGCCCGTGCCTTCCTCGAGGGCAGGCTGAGCGAGAGCCAGATGGACGGGTTCCGCCAGGAGTTCTCGCACGCGGGCGAGGGCGGCGGCCTGCCGTCGTACCCGCACCCGCGGCTGATGCCGGAGTTCTGGGAGAACCCGACCGTGTCCATGGGCCTCGGCCCGATGAACGCGATCTACCAGGCCCGGTTCAACCGGTACCTGCGCGATCGCGGCATCAAGGACACCAGCGACCAGCACGTCTGGGCGTTCCTCGGCGACGGCGAGATGGACGAGGCGGAATCGCGCGGCCTCATCCACGTCGCCGCGGGCGAGGGCCTCGACAACCTGACCTTCGTGATCAACTGCAACCTGCAGCGGCTCGACGGCCCGGTGCGCGGCAACGGCAAGATCATCCAGGAGCTGGAGTCGTACTTCCGCGGCGCCGGCTGGAACGTCATCAAGGTCATCTGGGGCCGCGAGTGGGACTCGCTGCTGCACGCGGACCGTGACGGCGCCCTGGTCAACCTCATGAACACCACGCCGGACGGCGACTTCCAGACGTACAAGGCCAACGACGGCGCCTTCGTCCGCGAGCACTTCTTCGGCCGCGACCCGCGGACCAAGGAACTGGTCAAGGACCTGACCGACGCCGACGTCTGGAACCTCAAGCGCGGCGGGCACGACTACCGCAAGGTCTACGCGGCCTACAAGTCGTCGCTGGAGCACCACGGCCAGCCGACGGTGATCCTGGCGCACACCATCAAGGGGTACGGCCTCGGCCCGTCCTTCGAGGGCCGCAACGCCACGCACCAGATGAAGAAGCTCACCCTCGACGACCTGAAGCTGTTCCGGGACGCTCAGCGCATCCCGATCAGCGACGAGGAACTCGAGCGCGATCCGAAGCTGCCGCCGTACTACCACCCTGGCAAGGACTCGGCGGAGATCGAGTACATGCTCGGCCGCCGCAAGGCGCTGGGCGGTTTCCTGCCGGAGCGCCGACCGAAGGCCTCGAAGGCGCTCGTGCTGCCGGGTGACAAGGTCTACGAAGGCATCCGCAAGGGCTCGGGCAAGCAGGAGGTCGCCACCACGATGGCGTTCGTCCGGCTCGTCCGCGAGCTGGCGAAGGACTCCGAGATCGGCAAGCGGATCGTCCCGATCATCCCGGACGAGGCGCGCACCTTCGGCCTCGACTCGATGTTCCCGACGGCCAAGATCTACAACCCGCACGGCCAGACGTACACGTCGGTCGACGCGAGCCTGATGCTGGCCTACAAGGAGTCCGAAAAGGGCGTCATCCTGCACGAGGGCATCAACGAGGCGGGGTCCACCGCGTCGTTCACCGCCGTCGGCACCTCGTACGCCACGCACGGCGAGCCGATGATCCCGATCTACATCTTCTACTCGATGTTCGGGTTCCAGCGGACCGGTGACGGCCTCTACGCGGCGGCGGACCAGATGGCCCGCGGGTTCGTGCTCGGCGCCACCGCCGGCCGCACCACGCTGACCGGTGAGGGCCTGCAGCACGCGGACGGGCACTCGCTGCTGCTGGCGGCGACCAACCCGGCCGTCGTGGCCTACGACGCGGCGTGGTCGTTCGAGATCGCCCACATCGTGCGGGACGGTCTTCGCCGGATGTACGGCGACACCGGGCCGGACGGCAACGGCGAAAACATCTTCTACTACATGACGATCTACAACGAGCCCTACCAGCATCCCGCCGAGCCGGAGAACCTCGACGTCGACGGCCTGCTCAAGGGTCTCTACAAGTACGCGGACGCCCCGTCGGGCGACGGTCCGGAGGCCCAGATCCTGGTGTCCGGCGTCACCATGCCGGACGCGCTGCGGGCGCAGAAGATGCTCGCCGAGGAGTGGGGTGTGCGCGCGGCCGTCTGGTCGGCGACGTCGTGGACCGAGCTGCGGCGCGAGGCCGTCGAGATCGACCACGACAACCTCCTCCACCCCGGCGACTCCCCGCGTGTGCCGTACATCACGCAGAAGCTGTCCGGCGTGAACGGACCGGTCGTCGCGGTTTCGGACTGGATGCGGGCCGTGCCGGACCTCATCCGCCCGTGGGTGCCGACGGACATGCTGACGCTGGGCACCGACGGGTTCGGGTTCTCCGACACCCGCCCCGCCGCCCGGCGGAAGTTCCTGGTCGACGCGCAGTCGATCGTGGTCGGCACGCTGAGCGCGCTCGCCAAGCGCGGCGAGATCGACCGCTCGAAGGCGGCGGAGGCGGCGCGGAAGTACCGCCTCGACGACGTCGCCGCCGCGGGTCCGCAGTTGTCGGACTCCGGTAGCGCGTAGCAAGGCCATGAACGGTCCGTTCCTCGCGAATTTCGCAAGGAACGGACCGTTCATTGCGTCCGGGACCGGACGAGCTAGGGTAAGACATCGGATGTTTCCGGATGAGCGGGAAGGGTGAGCGAGTGTGACCAAGCGTCGACTGCCGAAGCCGAGTGAGCTGAAGCAGATCCTGCGGCCGAAGCCGATCGTGCTCAACCCGACCGAACGGCGGCTGGCGGGCGCGCACACCATCGCCGACCTGCGCATGCTCGCCCGCAAACGGACGCCGCGGGCGGCGTTCGACTACACCGACGGCGCCGCCGAGCTGGAAGACAGCCTACGGCGCGCCCGGCAGGCCTTCCGCAGCGTGGAATTCCACCCGAACGTCCTGCGCGGCGTGTCCGATGTGGACACGAGCAAAGAGATCCTCGGCAAGCGTTCGGCACTGCCGTTCGCGTTCGCGCCGACCGGGTTCACCCGGATGATGAACCACGAGGGCGAGTCCGCGGTGGCCCGCGTCGCGCAGCGCAACGGCATCCCGATGGGGCTCTCGACCATGGCGACGACGTCGATCGAAGACCTCGCCGCGGCCGCCCCGGAAGCCCGCAAGTGGTTCCAGCTCTACGTCTGGCGCGACCACAAAGCGGGCGAAGATCTGATGAATCGCGCGTGGGCCGCTGGATTCGACACCCTCATGCTGACGGTGGACACCCCGGTCGCGGGCGCGCGGCTGCGTGACGTCCGCAACGGGCTGACCATCCCGCCCGCGCTCACCCTCAAGACCTTCGTCGACGGCGCGATGCATCCGTCGTGGTGGTTCAACCTGCTGACCACCGAGCCGCTGACCTTCGCGTCGCTGAGCCAGTTCGACGGCACGGTCGCCGAACTGCTCAACCAGCTCTTCGACCCGACCCTGAACTTCGACGACCTCGACTGGGTCCGCCAGACCTGGCCGGGCAAGCTCGTGGTCAAGGGGATCCAGAACGTCGACGACGCGCGTGACGTGGTCAAGCACGGCGCCGACGCGGTGCTGCTGTCCAACCACGGCGGGCGTCAGCTCGACCGCGCGCCGACCCCGATCGAGCTGCTGCCCGCGGTGCTCGACGAGATCCAGGGCGACGCGGAGGTCTGGGTCGACACCGGCATCCTCTCCGGCGGCGACATCGTGGCCGCGATCGCGCGCGGCGCCGACGCGGTGCTCATCGGGCGCGCGTTCCTCTACGGCCTGATGGCCGGGGGCGAGCGCGGCGTTCAGCGGTGCGTGGACATCCTGCGCGCCGAGATGACCCGGACGATGCAGCTGCTGGGCGTCCGCACGCTCGCCGACCTCAAGCCGTCGCACGCCACCATGCGCTAGGCCGCGGCGGAGACCTCGGATGGAGCGGTCCGCACCTGCTTCGCGGTGCGGTTCCAGCTCCACCAGCCGTGGACGACCAGCCCGGCGAACACGATGTAGACCGCGGCGGAGAAGTACAGGCCCGAGGAGAGCTGCAGCGGTACGCCGATCGCGTCGACGACCAGCCACACCAGCCAGAACTCGACGAGACCCGCACCCTGAGCGGCGAAGGCGACCAGGGTGCCGACGAAGATCGCGGCGTCCGGCCATGGCGCCCACGAGGCGCCTAGCGCGTCGAGGACCAGCGCCATCGCGGTGGTGCCGATCGCGAAGGCGCCGAGCATCGCCAGACGCTCCCCGAGACGGCCCTTGCGGACGACGACGCCGTAGACCGGGTCGCTGCGGCGGGACCACGCCCACCAGCCGTAGATCGAGATGGCGAGGATCGCTACCTGCCTGGTCGCGAGTCCGCCGAGGTGCGCGGAGATGTACACCGAGAACAGCAGCACGGTGGCGCCGACCTGGACCGGCCAGGTCCACAGCGTGCGGCGTTGCGCCAGGAAGACCACGGCGAGCGCGAAGACCTGCCCCGCCAGCTCGGCGAAGGAGATCCACTGTCCGAGCACCGTGACACCGTTGTGCAGCAGGAAGTCCACGTCCGCACCCCTCTCCGTCTACCGCTCCAACATGCTCCGTTCCGAGGCCATTCCCTAGAGAGTGTGAGGTGCGGAACAGGGAGACGGCTCAAGAGTCGCTAAGGACGCGAAAAGGGCCCTCCACCGCGTGCACCGCGGCGATGGGCCCTTCGACTCCACGCGGGCCCGGTGCCTTCCTCGATCACCGGGCCCGCGGGATGCTCAGGAATCTACGCGACCGATGCCCACAGGCGAAGTCGGCGGCTCCGAACGGACCTCTTGCTTTCCGCCACCCGGCTCAAGCTGGCCCTGCAGGTTGGCCAGCCAGCCCTGCCAGCGGTCCTGCGCCGGCTTGATCAGGCCACCGCCGAAGCCGACGACGATCACGCCGCCGATGGTGGCGAGCACGGTGATCAGGACCGGTCCCGTCACCGCCGTCGCGATGTTCACCTGGCCGAGCGCGGCGATGATGCCGAACGCCATGATCAGCCAGTAGGCGATGGTCCCCAGAAGCCGTCCGGCGGGCCGCGCGGACAGCGCACCGGTCACCAGGTCCCGGACGACCTTCGCGACGGCGGCCGCGACGATCACCAGTACCAGCGCCACCAGGATCCGCGGCAGGAACGCGATGATGTCGTTGAGCAGGGCACTGACCGGATTGCTCTCCCCGAATACGCCGAACGCGAGTTGCAGCGCGATCAGGAGAATGAAGTAGTACACGAGTTTGACGAGGATCCCGCCCGCGTCGACATTCGCTTGTTTGAGCGTTCCGGTGAGTCCGGTCTTCTCGATGAGCTTGCCGAAACCGATCTTCGACAGAACCAGCCCCAATGCCTTTGACACGGCCTTCGCGATCAACCAGCCGATGAGCAGGATGATCAGGAATCCGACCAGTTTCGGCACGAAGGTGGCGACAAGGTTCCATGCTTGTCCCAGACCGTCTTTCAGCTGCTCGCCCACGGCGAACTCCCTCCTCTGCGCATCCGCGACCTACCCGGTGCGGCTTGCGAGGGATCGTTGATCACGGGCACCGCACCGGCAACTCGGCGACCCACGATCGAGTGAGTGAGCTAGCGGGAAAAGATCCACAAGTCGCATACTTGTTCTACCGGTGGGGACCGGGGAGACGAGGCCGTCCGGCGCAGCGAAAAACGCGAGCGCCGGGCGGCCTCGAGTATTATGCAAATACTTTTCACAATTCACGCTCCGACTGTCCACTTCGGACGCGGGCAGCGTAGGGCCGCAGGACGAGGGCCTCCTTTGCCCACCGGACTAGGATCGGCTGACCATGGCTGATGCGACTTCCGGACGGCATGTGCCCAAGCACCACGGGCTGTCCGCCAAGACCCTCCGGAGGCTCGAGCACGCCTCCGGCCGGCTCGCGAGCGCGAGCGTGGCGGTGATGGAGGAGCGGCTGAGCTGGTTCGCCCGCCTTCCCGCCGACCAGCGCGCGAGCGTCCTGTTGATCACCCAAGCGGGTGCCGCCGGTTTCGTCGACTGGCTCCGCGACGCGAAGGAGGCGCTCTCCCTCACCACCGAGGCGTTCCGCGAGGCTCCCGCCGAACTCTCCCGCTGGGTGAGCCTGCGTCAGGCGGTCGGCATGGTGCGGCTGGCGATCGAGGTGTTCGAGGAGCAGCTGCCCGAGTTCGCCGCCAACGAGGCGGAACGCGCCGCGCTGATCGAGGGGATCCTGCGCTACGGCAGGGAGATCGCGTTCGCCGCCGCCAACTCCTACGCCGCCGCCGCCGAGGCGCGCGGCGCCTGGGACGCGCGGCTGGAGGCGCTGGTCGTCGACGGCATCGTCCGCGGTGACGCCGAGGAAGCGGTGCTCTCCCGTGCCGCCGCGCTCGGCTGGGATCCGGCCGCGCCCGCCACCGCGCTGGTCGGCACCCCGACGTCGGACGACCCGCCCGCCGTCGTGTTCGAGGTGCGCAGCCGCGCCGCCAGGGTGGGCCGTCCCGTGCTGCTTTCGGTGCAGGGATCCCGGCTGGTCGTGGTCGTCGCCGGGCCCACCGACGGGAGCGTCAAGGACCGCGAGATCCTCACCAAGCTGTCCGTCGCCTTCGCCGAGGGCCCGGTCGTCGCCGGGCCGACAGTGCCGACGCTCGCCGAAGCACACCACAGCGCGACCGAAGCGCTCTCCGGACTGCGTGCCGTCGTCGGCTGGCCCGGCGCGCCGCGGCCGGCGAGATCGATCGACCTGCTGCCGGAACGCGCGTTGTCCGGCGACCCCGAAGCGGAACGCCTGCTCGTGGAACAGATCGCCCGGCCGCTGGAGGAGGCGGGCCCGGCGCTGCTGCGGACGGTGGAGACCTATCTCGACAGCGGCGGTGTCCTGGAAACCTGCGCGCGGACGCTGTTCGTGCATCCGAACACCGTCCGGTACCGCCTGCGGAAGGCGGCCGAACTCACCGGCCGCCACGCCGCCGAATCGCGCGACGCCTGGGTGCTGAAGGTGGCGCTGACCGTGGGGCGGCTGGCCCGAGCCCGCGGCCTCTGGTGACGGACTCGTGAGTGATTTGGGTCGTTAGAACGCGACTTACCACTCACGACCACCCGGTACCAGCGCTTGCCCGCCTGCCGAGTTGCGAAGGTCGAGTTCCCTCGGCTGAGCCGCGTGAAGAGGGCCTTCATGCGACGCCCCTGTGACTGCTGGTGCGTCTGGGGCGCACGTGGCGGTCCCGAAGTCCGTGAAGGCCTCCTTCACTACCTTCAGGGTAGGCAAGGAGGCCTTCACGGACACGCGATCCGGGTCACTGAAGGCCGCGGGCAGGGGTGGGGTCAGCGGCTGTCGTGAGTGCTTTGGGTCGTTCTAACGACACTTACCACTCACGACCGCCCAAACCTGAAACAGGCAAAAAGCGCACTCGGGCACATGAAGCGACACGGCGGACTTAGTCGGCCTTCGCGGTCTCCGGTAAACCCGATGGTAACTCTGCGCAGTGATGGACCTCATAGGGAAAGCTGGTTGAACCCGACAAGGCTTTTGGGTTAAGCGCGGAGATCAGCTTGGCACTTTTGGAGGGTTCCGACAATTACGTAGGCCGGACTTGGTGAGCGTCGGCATCACGACCATGGTGGCCGAGAGTGTTCCCTAGTGGGGTGACAGCAGCAGTCCTCGCCCCCGGTCAGGGTTCCCAAGCCCCAGGCATGCTCTCCCCTTGGCTCGAGCTCGACGGCGCCCGCGCGCGCGTCGAAGCCTGGTCCGAGCGGGCCGGTCTCGATCTCGTCCGCCTCGGCACCGAAGCGGACGCCGAAGAGATCCAGGACACCGCGATCACGCAGCCGCTGATCGTGGCGCTGTCACTGCTGGCCTTCGAGCACCTTCAGCGTGCGGCCCCGGTCGCCGCGGACGCGCCGGTCGCCGGGCACTCCGTCGGCGAGCTGGCCGCCGCCGCCATCGCCGGGGTGCTGAGCCCCGAAGACGCCGTCGCGCTGGCCGCCGTCCGCGGCGCGGAGATGGCGAAGGCGTGCGCACTGGAGCCCACGAGCATGGCCGCGGTCATGCTCGGCGACCCGGAGCAGGTCGTCGCCTGGCTCGACGGCCACGGCCTCGCCGCGGCGAACCGCAACGGCGCAGGCCAGATCGTCGCCTCCGGTGCCGCCGACGCGATCGAGAGGATCGTGGCCGAGCCGCTGGAGGGCACCAAGGTCCGCGCGCTCAAGGTCGCGGGCGCCTTCCACACCTCCTACATGGCACCCGCGCGTGAAGCGCTGGCCGCCCACGCTGCGAAGATCACCCCGGCGGACCCGACGCGTCCGCTGCTGTCGAACGCCGACGGCCAGGTCGTCACCAGCGGGGCCGAATACCTCGACCGGCTGGTCAAGCAGGTCACAAGCCCGGTGCGCTGGGATCTGACCATGGACGGTCTGGTCTCCGCGGGCGTCACCTCGACGCTCGAACTGCCGCCGGCGGGCACGCTGACCGGGCTGGTCAAGCGGCAGCTCAAGGGAACCGTGACCACCACCATCGCACTGAAGACACCCGCCGAGCTGGCGAAACTTCAGGGGCAGGAGGACGCTTCGTGACCGACCGATCCACCTTGCTGCAGGCGCAGGGCGCCGCCGGGACCCGCATCCTCGGTGTCGGAAGCTTCCAGCCCGAGAAGATCGTGACCAACGACGATCTCTCGAAGATCATGGACACCAACGACCAGTGGATCCGCGAGCGGGTCGGCATCGTCGAGCGCCGGTTCGCCGAAAAGGACGAGTCGCTGGTCGACATGGCGGTCAAAGCGGGCACCGCCGCACTGGCCGACGCCGGCGTGGATCCGTCCGAAGTGGACACGGTCATCCTGCCGAACTGCACGATGCCCACCCAGATCCCGAACGCCGCCGCCCAGGTCGCGGACCGGATCGGCATCACGCATCCGGCCGCTTTCGACCTCAACGCCGCTTGTGCCGGTTTCTGCTACGGCCTCGGTGTCGCGTCCGACCTCATCCGGGCGGGCAGCGCGAAGAAGGCGCTCGTCATCGGTGCCGAGAAGCTCACCGACCACGTCGACCCGGTCGACCGCGGGAACGCGATCATCTTCGCCGACGGAGCGGGCGCGGCGGTGGTCGGCGCGGCCGACACGGCGCAGATCGGCCCGGTCTCCTGGGGCAGCGCCGGCGAGCACGTCGACCTGATCTACATGCGCGACGACCGGTGGATCTACCAGGAGGGCCAGTCGGTCTTCCGGTGGGCGACCACGCAGATCGCGCCGATCGCCTTGCGGGCGCTGGAACTGGCCGGGCTCGAACCGTCCGATGTGGACGTCCTGATCCCGCACCAGGCCAACCTGCGGATCGTCGAAGCCATCGCCAAGAAGCTGCGGGCCAAGGGCGCCCGCGAGGACATGGTCGTGGCCGACGACATCAGGTACTCGGGCAACACCTCGTCCGCGTCCATCCCCCTCGCGCTGGACCACATGCGCAAGGCGGGCACCGCGAAGCAGGGCGACGTCGTACTCGCCGTCGGCTTCGGGGCCGGACTCTCCTACGCGGGCCAGGCCTTCATCTGCCCGTGATGAATACTTCCCCCGCGGGCACCGTGTCCGCAGGGCAGCCGAAAGCATCACCGAGAAGGGAACAACCAGTGGCAGACAACGCAGAGATCCTCGCCGGCCTCGCCGAGATCGTCGAAGAGGTCGCCGGTGTGGCGCAGGACGACGTGACCGCCGAGAAGTCCTTCGTGGACGACCTCGACATCGACTCGCTGTCCATGGTGGAGATCGCTGTTCAGGCCGAGGACAAGTTCGGCGTCAAGATCCCGGACGACGAGCTGGCGAACCTGAAGACCGTTGGCGACGCGGTGAACTACGTGTCGGCCAACTCCAAGTAAGTCCGACTTCTTGAATGGCGCCGACCTTGGGGAGACTCCAATGAGCAACATCGACGTCGTGATCACCGGGATGGGCGCGACCACGCCGCTCGGCGGGGACGTCGCGTCCACGTGGGACGGACTGCTCGCCGGGGCGAGCGGGATCCGCCGCATCGAAGCCGACTGGGTCGACGAACTCGAGCTGCCGGTGAAGATCGGCGCCATGCTCGCCGTCGACCCGTCCGAAGTCCTGCCTCGGGTCCAGGCCCGGCGGCTGGACCGCTGTGAGCAGGTGGCGATCATCGCCGCCCGCCAGGCTTGGGCGGACGCGGGTTTCGAGCAGCCGACCGATGAGCATCAGGATGTGGAACCCGAGCGCCTCGGGGTGACCATCGGTACCGGTGTCGGCGGTCCGGTCACCCTGATCTCCCAGAACGACCTTCTGCACAAGCAGGGACTCCGCAAGGTCTCCCCGCTGACCGTGCCGATGCTGATGCCGAACGGCCCCGCCGCGCACGTCGGGATCGACCTGAAGGCGCGTGCCGGTGTGCACTCGCCCGCGTCGGCCTGCGCGTCGGGCGCGGAAGGCATCGCCGCCGGCTACGAGATGATCCGCTCGGGCCGCGCCGACGTCGTGGTCGCCGGTGGGGCCGAATCGTGCATCCACCCGATCACCCTGGCGGGCTTCGCCCAGGCGCGGACGGTCTCCACCCGCAACGACGACCCGACGAAGGCGTCCAGGCCGTTCGACGTGAACCGTGACGGTTTCGTCCTCGGCGAGGGCTCCGGTGTCGTGATCCTGGAGCGGGCGGACCGCGCCAAGGCCCGCAACGCGCGGATCTACGCGCAGCTGAGCGGGTACGGGATCACTTCGGACGCCTATCACATCACGGGCAACCACCCGGAGGGCATCGGCCAGATCACCGCCATGCGGCAGGCGATGACGATGGCCGGGGTCTCCCCTGCCGACGTCGGCCACGTCAACGCGCACGCGACCTCGACGGTCGTCGGTGACGTCGGCGAGGCCGCGGCGATCCGTAACGCCGTCGGCGAGCACGCCGTGGTGACCGCCCCCAAGGGCGCGCTCGGCCACCTGGTCGGCGGTGCGGGCGCGGTCGAGGGCATCGCCACGATCCTGGCGATCTACCACGGCCTGATCCCGGCGACGCTGAACCTCGAGGACCTGGACCCGAAGGTGCAGCTCGACGTCGTCTCCGGTGAGGCGCGCAAGGTCGAACTGGGCGCGGCGATCAGCAACTCGTTCGGTTTCGGCGGGCACAACACGGCTCTGCTGTTCACTCCGGCGGCCTGATTTCAGTACGTGAAGGCCTCCTTCGCTACCTTGAGGGTAGGCAAGGAGGCCTTCACGGACATCGCTTTCGCGGTCTGGCGCTGAGCCGAGAGGTGTCGCGAAAGCCACTTTCGAGACGTCTGGTGTCCCGAGAGTGGCTTTCGCGACACCCAAGGTCAAAGCGCGACAGCCAGTACGTGAAGGGGGGCTTCACGTACTTCCGGGTCAGGCCTCGGAGCGCTTCACCAGATGCCGCCCGATCCACCAGGCGGCCTCCACCAGCACGATCCCCACCCCGGCGCACGCGAACGCCGAAAGCGTGTACGCGCTCACGCTCGGGTCCAGCGCGAAGAACTTCTGCGTGAACGGGATCAGGAACAGCGCGAGCGTCAGCACGACCATCCCGCCGATCAGCAGGATCTTCCACCACCGGTACGGCCGTGCGACGATCCCGAGCACCCACAGGGCGATCGTGATGAGCGTGATCAGCGCCGTGGTCCCAGCCTGGATCTTGTCCAGTTCGGACTGTCCGGATCCCTTGTAGACCAGCAGGTAACTGACGAACGTCGCCGCGGCGATGACCAGGCCCGCGGGCACGGCCATCCGCATCACCCGGCCGACGAAGCCGCTGCGGGCGCGTTCGTTGTTCGGCGCCAGCGAAAGCACGAAGGCGGGCAGGCCGATCGTGAACCACGCGGTGATCGTGATGTGCCGCGGCAGGAACGGGAACGGCACCTGCGCGATGCCGACCATCAGCGCCAGCAGCACCGAGTAGACCGTCTTGGTGAGGAACAGGTTCGAGACGCGCTCGATGTTGCCGATCACCCGCCGGCCCTCGGCGACGACGTGCGGCAGGGTGGCGAACTTGTCGTCCAGCAGCACGATCTGCGCGACCGCGCGGGTGGCCGGGCTGCCGGCGCCCATGGCGACACCGATGTCCGCGTCCTTCAGCGCGAGGACGTCGTTCACGCCGTCGCCGGTCATCGCGACGGTGTGCCCCTTGGACTGCAGCGCACCGACCATCGCGCGTTTCTGCAGCGGCGTCACGCGGCCGAAGACGGCGCGCTCCTCCACGGTGTCGGCCAGCTTTTCGGCGTCCTCCGGCAGTTTCCGCGCGTCGACGGGCTTGTCCGCGCCCGGCAGGTCGAGGGTGCCCGCGACCGCGCCCACCGAGATGGCGTTGTCTCCGGAGATGACCTTGACCGCGACGTTCTGATGCGCGAAGAAGTCCAAAGTGTCCTTCGCGTCGGGGCGGACCTTCTGCTCCAGCACCACGAGCGCGACCGGTTCGATGTTTCCGGGGCCCTCGGCCGCGTCGACGGCCCGCTCGGCACGGCCCAGCAGCAGGACGCGCAGACCGCGCGAGCCGATCTTCTCGGCCTCTGCCCGGTGCTCCCCCTCCGGCAGCAGGACGTCGGCCGCGCCGAGGACCCAGTCGCCGTCGGCGCCGAACGACGCACCGCTCCACTTGCGCGCCGAAGAGAACGGCATGGTCGTGGTGACCCGCCAGCCCGGATCGGTCCCGTGCGCCTCGGCGATCGCCTGCAGGCTCGCGTTGGGACGGGGATCGGCGGCGGCGAGCGCGGCCAGCACGTCGTCCACCGGATGGCCCGGCGTGATCTCCCGGACCTCGGAAAGCCGCATCGCGTTCTCGGTGAGCGTGCCGGTCTTGTCCGCGCACACCACGTCGACCCTGGCGAGTCCCTCGATCGCCGGGAGTTCCTGCACCAGGCACTGGCGCTTGCCGAGCCGGATGACGCCGACCGCCAGCGCGACACTGGTCATCAGCACCAGGCCTTCGGGCACCATCGGCACGAGCGCCGCGACCATGCCGCGCAGCGCGTCCGGCCACGCCTGGTCGCCCGCGAGCTGGTTGTAGATGGTCAGCGCGCCCGCCGGGACGAGCAGGTAGGTGATGAACTTGAGAATCTTGTCGATGCCCTGCCGCAGTTCCGACTTCACCAGCGTGAACTTGCTGGCCTCCGCGGCCAGTTTCGCCGCGTAGGACTCGTCGCCGATGACGTCCGCGCGGTAGGTGCCGCTGCCCGCGACGACGAAGCTGCCGGACAGCACCTTGTCGCCGGGCTGCTTGACCACCGGGTCGGATTCCCCGGTCAGCAGCGACTCGTCGACCTCCAGCGCGTCGGCCGTCAGCGCCGGGCCGTCGACGACGATCTTGTCGCCGGGTCCCAGTTCGACGAGGTCCCCGAGGACGACGTCTTCCGGGGCGATCTCGGCGCTCTGCCCGTCCCGGCGGACCGTCGGCTTCGCCTGCCCGACGATGGCGAGCCGTTCCAAAGTCCGCTTCGCCCGGAGTTCCTGGATGATGCCGACCGCGCTGTTGACGATGATCAGTCCGCCGAACAACCCGTCGATGAAGTACCCCGTCGACAGGATGAGGACGAACAGCACGCCGTAGATCGCGTTGATCCGGGTGAAGACATTCGCGCGGATGATCTCGCCGGTGGTCCGGCTGGTCTTCGTCGAGACCGTGTTCGTCTGGCCCGCGGCCACCCGTTGGGCGACCTCTTCGCTGCTGAGCCCCCTCGAGGCGTCGGTCAGCACGGACGGCTGGTCAATTGCCATGCCCGCGACTCTATTCGGCCCCGGCTCACGCCCGCGTCAGCCTGGGGGACCATGTCGACCCTTACTTCAGCATCTTTCGTGTTCGGGGTTCGTACCGCCATCGGTGGTGTCGACGCGCCAAGACCCGTTCTCCAGCCGCAGCGGCAGCACCAGCCGCCAGCGGATGCACCCCTCCGGCAGGTACACGGGCGCGTCCTCGACGTCCTGTGTGCTGGTGAAGGCCACCAGTACCCGGAGCGTGTTCGGCGCGCCCGGCTCGATGCGGTAGACGAGGATGGTGCCGTCCCGAGTGGACTGATAGTCCTTTTTCCACTCCGCCGGGGTCTTGGTCTTCGCCCGTTCGCGGCTGACCACCGAAGTCCACTTCGGATAGTCGCGACCGTTGATGGAGTCGAAATATCCCTGCAGTACCTGCCGGACACTCTGGTACTGCGGATGCGCGAAGACGTCGGGGGTCACCTCGACGGCGGGCGAGCCCGGCTGTTCCCCCGGCGCGACGGACGTCGGCAAGTCGCTGACGAGCGGCTCGGTGGGCGCTGCCTCCGGGCGGAGGTAGAGGTCACGTGCCAGCAGCCCGACGCCGACGGTCAAGGAGATCACGACCACGAGGACGGGGATCAGCCACCGCTGGCGAGAGAGGGGGCGAGGCTGGGCGGTCACCCTGAAAGGTTAGCCGCCCGCCTCTTCCGTCCTCACCGGCGTCTACCCGACTTGGTGCAGCCAGGTGACCGGGGCGCCGTCACCGGCGTGCCGGTACGGTTCGAGCGCTTCGTCCCAGTTGGCGGCGAGGAGCTCGTCGAGCTTGTGCGCCAGGGATTCACCGGCGCGGACCTTGCTCACGAGGGCTCGCAACTGGTCCTCGCCCACGACGATGTCGCCGTTGGCACTGGTCCTGCCGTGCCACAGGCCGAGGCCCGGAGCGAAACAGAACCTCTCACCGTCGACCCCCGCACTGGGCTCTTCGGTGACTTCGAACCGGATCATCGGCCACGCCTTGAGCGCGGACGCCAGCTTTCCGCCGGTGCCCGAAGGCGCACGCCAACCACATTCGGCGCGGAGCTGTCCTGGACTGGCGGGCTGCGCCGTCCACTTCAACTCGACTCGGGCCCCGAGGGTGCCCGAAATAGCCCACTCGACGTGCGGACAGACCGCAGACGGCGACGAGTGGACGTACACCACGCCACGGGTGTTGCCACGGGTGCTCACTGCTGACCTCCGCTACTCGACGAGGGGCGTCTTCCCCTACGACCTCGCGAGTTGTGCTGGTCAGGTGGCTCGTGCCGCCTCCCGGTACGCGTGAGCACATTGTGCACCCCAACTGTGCTGTTTGGCCACATGAACACCACAAGTCGCACCTGATTGGGACGCGGGACTCCTGCACTGGCCCCCTTCTTTCGGCAGGGCCGGGGAAAAGATCCCGTCACGGGGGTTACCCCAGGGACGGCAATTGTGCCGCCCTGCCGAGCGAGCGCGGTGACCTGGGTGACAAGACACCGCACTCGCGTGATCAGACCCGGAACTCACGTGATCGGAAGCGGGACTCACGTGATCAGACGAGTCACGTGTCTGATCACGCGAGTTCGCCGCCTGATCACGCGAGTCCCGCTTTCCGTCCCGGACCCTTGCCGACCTCAGCCCTGGGCGCCGAGGGACGTCGCCGCGGCGAAGGTGTCCACCAGGCCGGTGCCCTTGTCGAAGCTCGACGTGTACGGCCCGGCCGCCACGTACGGCGAGCCGTTCGTGAACTTGTACGCCGTGCCCTTGATCGCCGCCTCGATGTCACCGGGGCTCGCGTTCGGCGCGACCTGGAACAGCTGCGCGACGATCCCGGTGATCTGCGGCGCCGCCATCGAGGTCCCGCTGATCACGTTGTAGGTCGCGAGATCCAGCGGCCCAGGGCCGTTCTTGGACTGGAGGCCCTGCGTGCAGATCGGCTGCGTGGGACGGCAGGACGAGAGGATGTTCTCCCCCGGCGCGGAAACGTCCGGCCAGCTGGCCTGGTCGGTCTTGAGGCCGCGCGAGGAGAAGTCGGAGACCGTGCCGTCGCGGGTGCCGGTCCCCTGGTCGTTGGACGACGCCACTGAGAGCACGCCCGGCGTCTGGTCCTGCCCCGGCGGGTTGGAGAGGTTCGCCGAGCCGTCGCCGCCGTCGTTCCCGTTCGCCCACACCGTGACGACGCCTTCCGCGGCGAGCGCGCGTTGCAGCTTCACCGTCGCCGAGTTCGGGTCGAAGCCGCCGCCACCGCTGGGACCGTAGGAGTTGTTGGTCACCTTGATCGGCGGGCACACCGACGCCGCGACGCCCGCGCCGCAAGGCGCCTTGTGGTTCTCCAGCACCCAGTTCAGCGCCGCGTCCGTCCCGAGCACGAGCAGCGCCGCGCCGGTCGAGACCGAGACGATCTTCGAGCCCGGCGCCGAGCCGCCGACCTTGGTGCCGTCGGGCAGCGTCAGCTGGTTCCCGGCGGCGATGCCGGTGACGTGCGTGCCGTGACCGCCGAGGGAAAGGGTGTCGGTGTCGACGGCGGTCGGCACGTCCACGATGCAGTTCGTCGCGGTCCCGTCGAGACAGAGGCTCTTGAGGCTGCGCACCACCCGTGTCTTGCCGTCGGCGCCTTTGAACGCGGGATGCGTCGGGTCGACGCCGGTGTCGATGATCGCGACGGAGACACCCCTGCCGTCCACCGGGGCGCCACCGGCGTCCTTGAGCTGCGCCTGCGTCTGCAGGCTGCGGGTCGCCGTGGTGCCGGCGCTGCCGTGTGCCTTGAGCTTCTCGTTGCCTTCGACGTAGGTGACCCCGGCCGCGCCCCGGACTGCGCGCACCTGGTCCGCGGTTCCCCGCACGGCGACGACGCCGATCTTCCCGAACGAGGTGATCTTCGCGAGCCCGGCCCCGCGGGCGGCTCGTTCGGCGGTGGCGACGTCGTCGGCGTGCACGAGCGCCGTCACCCCCGTGGCGCCGGTGACGGCCGAGAGCAGCCGGGCGAGTCCGGGGGCGACGGGTGCGAGCGGTCCCGCGGCCTGCGCGGGGACCATCCCCGCGGCCGGGACGGCGAGCAGGGCGACGACGAGCGCGGCGCGTCGACGCCAGGGGCGAGATACGGCCATGACGTTTCTCCTGGTGACAGGGGACAAAGGAGCAGTGACCTACCAACGAGTAATACCCGTTCGAGTGACGGCGCTCACGTCCATGACAACTTCTCGGACCAACATCACCGCGCCTACCTGCGACGTGTCTCTCCGTTAGTCCGGTTGGAGGCGCTACTTTGTGCACCGAGACCGACGAGATGGGGAGGGGTTCGGTGCGACTCGTTCGCCTCGCTCAGCAGCCGTCCCGCGTGGCCGAGGACGTCCGCGCCGCGCTGGCTTCACTCGGCCGGGGCAGCAACGTCGTGGGCGGGGTCGCCCTGGTCGGCGCCAGCCCGGTCGCGGGACGGCCGGTGGAAGCCGTCGTCGTCATGCCGAAGGGCGTCCTGATCGTCATCGGTGTCGACCTGCCGGACCCGGCGCTGAAACTCGAAGCCCCGCTCGGCGGGCCGTGGAAGGCCGATGGCTGGCCACTCGTCCACGGCGACACCTCGATCAACCCGGCCACCGACGCGCTCTCGCTGTCCGCCGCGTGCACGCACAAGATCGCGGACGTCGCCCCCGGCGCCGGGCCGATCGGCACGATCATCGCCGTCGGCCCCTATGTCGAGACGGTCGATCAGCCCGCCGCGGACCTCGCGGGCTCGGTCCGCGTCCTCTACCCGACGGCGACGACGATGCTCGCCGCGACGGTCTCGCTGGCCACCGCCGCCCGCCCCCGCTCGGTCCAGCAGGCGCGGGAGCTGATCGCCGCGCTCGCCCCGGACGCGCCGCCGATGCCCGAGGAGATGTTGCTCGGGGAAGGGTTCAGCGCCTACTCCGACGACGAGCCCACCGTGGTCCGCGAGAACCCGCTCGTCGCGATCGCCCCGACGGTTCCGGTGCAGCATCCGGGGAAGCTGAAGAGACCGGCGAAACCGGCCGTTCCTCCCGCCCCGACGGTCAAGCCCGCGCAGGCCGCCCCGCCCGTCCGGCAGGCCCCGCCGGTCCAGCCCGCCCGGCAGGCCGTCGCCGCGAAACCCGTTCCCCCGGTCCGGCAGGCCCCGCCACCGGCGGCCGCCCCCGCTCCCGCTCCCGCCGAGCCCGCGCCCAAGGGCCCGCATCAGTCCAAGACGGTGAAGTGGCTTCCGCTCGCCGCCATCGGCCTGCTGATCGTGCTGCTGGTCGCGGCCATCAGTGTCGCTTCCGGCGGTGACGACACCGCGTCCACGCAGTCTCCTCCGCCGCCGACCCCGGCGACCAGTCCTCCGCCACCGAGCAGCAGCGCGGTGGAGAACATCCAATTCACTTCGCGGGCTTCGGCCTCGGATCAGAAATGCGCGTCGCACGCGTACGGCGATGTCCAGTCGAGCCTTCAGCGGACCAGTTGCGCAGGGGTGAAACGGGCGAGCTTCGCCAGTTCCATCGACGGCCGGGCCGCCGCGGTGACGATCGCCGTCGTGGAATTCGCGGACGCCGAACAGGCGGCCGCGTTCAAAGCGGCGGCCGACACCCCCGGCGGTGGCGGCATCCTCGACGTCGCCACCGAGACCAGCCAGTGGCAGGGCGAGGTCCCGGTGTTCGAGAGCGCCGCCTACCAAAGCCACCTGGACGGGAACTCGGTCCGGCTGATCCAGGTGGTGTGGGTGCCGGGACCGTCCACTCCGGACGATCCCGGCCTGGTTCGTGGCGCGAAGGCCGCCCTCGAACTCCCCGTCAACGGCTAAAGGCCGTACGCCTCCAGCAGCCGCAGCCACACCTCACTGATCGTGGGGAACGACGGGACCGCGTGCCACAGCCGCGACAGCGGGACCTCCCCCACGATCGCGATGGTCGCCGAGTGCAGCAGTTCGGACACGTCCTGCCCGACGAAAGTCGCGCCGACGAGGACACCGCGTTCGGTGTCGACGACGATCCGGGCCTTGCCCGCGTAACCGTCCGCGTGCAGTGACGAACCGGCGACAGCGATGTCGATGTCGACGACGCGGTGCGGCTTGCCTTCCTCGGGTCCGGCGAGCCCGACCGAGGCGACTTCCGGATCGGTGAAGACGACCTGCGGGATGGCGTGGTGGTCGGCCGTGGCGCTGTGCGCGCTCCACGCGGCGGAGTCGACGGACTTGCCCGCCGCCTGCGCCGCCACCGCGTCACCGGTGGTCCTGGCGGCGTACTTGCCCTGATGGGTCAGCGGCGCCCGGCCGGTGACGTCCCCGACGGCGAACAGCCAGTCACCGTCCACAGCGGACACGCGGCCGTTGTCGTCCGTCTTGAGCGGCGCGCCCGCTTCGAGCCCGAGCGTCTCCACGCCGAGCCCGCCGGTCGCCGGGCCGCGACCGGTGGCGACGAGCAGCTCGTCGACGATCAACCGGTCGCCACCCTTCAGGGCCAATTCCTTACCACCGTCCACAGCGGACACGGAGTCGAGACCCGAGCCCGTGTGCACGATCACTCCGGCTTCGCGGAGTCCCGCGACGACGGCGTCGCCCGCGAAGTCCGGCAGCCTCGGCAAGGGACGCGCCCCCGAGATGATCAAGTGGACTTCGGCGCCGAGTGTCGCGAAGGCCTGTGCCATTTCGACGCCGACGACACCGCCGCCGAGTACGCCGAGCCGGCGCGGGACCGCTTCCGCCGAAGTCGCCTCCCGCGAGCCCCACGGGGAAATGGTGTCCAGTCCGGGGATCGACGGTGTCCGCGGGACGCTGCCGGTGGCGACGATCACGGCGTGCCGCGCGGTCAGCACGTCACCGCCGTCGACCGTGACCTCCCGCTCACCGGTGATCCGGCCGTGGCCGCGGATCGGGGCGATCCCGACGCCTTCGGCCCACTTGACCTGTCCGGTGTCGTCTCCCTTGCCGGTGAACCAGTCCCGGCGCGCGAACACCTTGGCCGGGTCCACCGCGTCGCCCACCGGGACACCGGGGACCCGCTTGGCGGCGGCGAGGAGGTTCCCCGGCCGCAGCAGCGCCTTGCTCGGAATGCAGGCCCAGTAAGAACATTCGCCGCCGAAGCGCTCGTGTTCGACGAGGGCGACCCGCAGTCCGCCACGCGCTGCCCGTTCGGCGGCGACCTCGCCGACCGGGCCGCCTCCGATCACGATCACGTCAAAAGTCTGTGCTGACATGCATTCAGCGCACACCACCGCGCAGCTTCGCGCAACCTGCCGCTATCCTCGTGTCGCTGCGTGAGTCATCAGCCGCGGGTTCAGGGTTCACCGTGCCGGTTACGCAGTAGAACGATCGAGCGCGGGAGGTTTTTTCATGGCCAGGAACACTGCTGTGCATTTGCTGGACGATCTGACCGGCGAGGCGGCCGAAGAAACGGTCGCTTTCGGTTTGGACGGAATCGCTTACGACATCGACCTTTCGGCCGACAACGCCACCGCACTCCGGGAGATCCTGAGTGCCTATGTGGAGAACGGCCGCCGGATCGGTGGACGGAAACTGCGGCCGCGGGTCGTGCAGCGGCCCAAGGGCGCGCGGGTGTCGAAGTCGACCCCGAAGACCGCGGCCACCGCCGCGAAGGCCGAGGCGAAGACGGCCGCGAAGCCGGGCCGCAAGCCCGCCGCGAAGGGTGTCGCCGGCCGCAAGCCCGCCGCCGCCAAGACGGCCGCCGCCCCCAAGGCCGAAGCCAAGGCTCCCGCCAAGACCACGGCGAAAGCCACCGCGGCCAAGGCGAAGTCGACCCGCGGCGCGGCGGCGAAGACGACCACGGCCAAGGCTCCGGCCGGCCGTTCCAAGGCCGCCGCCGCGGCGAAGACCCCGGCGAAGGCGGCACCGAAGACCGCCGCCAAGACGACGTCCGCGAAGGCCGCTCCGAAGGCCGCGGCCGCGAAGACCACCGCCACCAAGGCAGCGCCGAAGGCCGCCGCCAAGGCGCCGGTGAAGAAGGCGGCTGAGCCGAAGAAGACCACGCGTGGCTCCCGCAAGGTGCCCGCTGTCACTTTCTCGGCCACCGAAAAGTAATTCACCGAAAAAGGCCCTTTCGCGATCTTCGCGAAAGGGCCTTTTTCGTTTTCGGTCATTTGCGCTGGGCACCCCCGGAATGCCATTCCGGGTAGTGGTACCTCGTGTGCTGGAGCGAGCGATGCCACTCCCGCTCCGCCGCCGAGGGCTTCCGGGTGGTGAGTTCACCCAGTTGCCCGGCCGCCGCCACACGGACCGCGGCCGTGACTTCGGCAACACCTTTGCGCAGGCCATGCTCGGCGAGCGACGCGACCTGGCTCCGGTGGGAGTCGAGCGGACGGGGATCGGCAGGCGCCGAAGTGAGATACCGGCCGACGCGTTCAGCCGCGGTCGAAACGAGCAGGGTGGAATGCGCGAGCAAGCCCGTTCTCGTCCGGAACACGGCGAAACCGCACAGCTTCGAATCACCGACGAACAGTCCTCGATCACCGAGCCGCGACGGCAGCCCGAGTTCGGCCACCGTCGCGGTCATCAGTTCCCCGAGCGCTTCGAGCGGTTTGACAGGTTCCCCGGACAGGCCGAGTCCCGGCAGGACGAGGGTGATGTTGAGATTGCCGGGATCGTGGAACACCGTGCCGCCGCCACTGGCCCGGCGCAGCACGGGGACGCCGTCGCTCTCGCAGACGTCGGCCTTGACCTCGCGTTCGATCTTCTGCCCCCGCCCCACGACCACACTGTCGGTGTTGCGCCAGATCCACAGGACCGGCGCCTCCGGTGCGGCACGCAGGAGGGCTTCGTCGAACGCGAGGTTGTCGGCCGGGTCGTCGAACGCGGCGACGACTTCCGAGGGGCCTGTCACAGTGCTTTGAGTTCCTCCACGATCTCGCCCACCGACGATTTGGCGTCGCCGAAGAGCATGCTTGTCTTCGCATCGTAGAAGAGCTCGTTGTCGATGCCGGCGAAGCCCGAGCTCATCGAGCGTTTGAGCACGATCACCGACCGGCTGTGGTTCACCTTGAGGATCGGCATCCCGTAGATGGGCGAGCCCGGATCGGTCTCCGCGGCCGGGTTCGTGACGTCGTTCGCGCCGATCACCAGCGCGACGTCGGTCTGGGCGAACTCGGAGTTGATCTCGTCCATTTCCTTGAGCTGCTCGTACGGGACGTCCGCCTCGGCGAGGAGCACGTTCATATGTCCCGGCATCCGGCCTGCGACCGGGTGGATCGCGTACGCGACCGTGATCCCCTTGGCCTCCAGCAGCTTCGCCATCTCGCGGACCACGTGCTGCGCCTGTGCGACGGCCATGCCGTAACCGGGGACGACCACGACCTTGTTCGCGTACGCCATCTGGATCGCGGTGTCGGACGCGCTGGTGCTGCGGACCGGCCGGACCTCGCCGGACCCGCTGCTCGCGACCGCCGTGCCGCCGCCGAACCCGCCGGCGACGATGGCCGGGATCGACCGGTTCATCGCCTTCGCCATCAGGTTCGTCAGGATCGAACCCGACGCGCCGACGATCATGCCCGCCACGATCAGCGCGGTGTTGTCGAGCGCGAGCCCCATGGCCGCGGCCGACAATCCGGTGAGCGCGTTCAGCAACGAGATGACGACCGGCATGTCCGCCCCGCCGATCGGCAGCACGACCACCACGCCGAGCACGCCTGCCGCGACCAGCAGGCCGATCATCAGCAGCTCGGCGTCTCCGCCGGTGGCGATGACGACCGCGAAGACGATCGCGGCGATCAGCACCAGCGCGTTCACCGGCTGCTGCAGTTTGCCGAGGGTGATCGGGCGGCCGGAGATGAGTTCCTGCAGTTTCCCGAACGCGATGTTCGAGCCCCAGAAGGACACCGAACCGACGATCGCGGCGAACAGTGACGCGATCGCGACGTACGCCGGCTCGTGCGCGTAGCCCTCGGTGGTGCGGAACTCGACCCAGGCGATCAAGGCCACCGCCCCGCCACCGACGCCGTTGAACAGCGCCACCATCTGCGGCATCGCGGTCATCTTCACCTTGCGCGCGGACGGCACGCCGACGGCGACACCGATACCGACGCCGAGGGCGATCAGCAGCCCGTTGCCCATACCCGGTGTCAGCAGCGTCGCGATCACCGCGATGCCCATGCCGACCGCGGCGATCCAGTTGCCGCGGACCGCGGTGCGCGGACCGGTCAGGCCCATCAGGCCGTAGATGAACAGTGCGAAGGAAATGATGTAGAGGACGGCGATGAAGGTCGTCACTTGTCACCACCGTCTTCCGGCTTCTTCGCCTTGAACATCGAAAGCATCCTGTCGGTGACGAGGAAGCCGCCGACCACGTTGATCGTGCCGAAGGCGATCGCGATCACCAGCAGGATCTTGTTCAGTACGCCGTCCACCCCGAGGCCGAGCACGATCAGCCCGCCGAGCAGGACGATGCCGTGGATGGCGTTGGTACCCGACATGAGCGGGGTGTGCAGGGTGTTGGGCACCTTGGAGATGACGGTGAATCCCACGAATCCGGCGAGTACGAGGATCGCCAGGCTGCCTACGAGCATCACTCGCCTCCTTGCTTTTCGGAAACGTCGGCGCCGGCCACGCAGGCCCCGGCGACGATCTCGTCGGAGAAGTCGAGCGCGAGCTTGCCTTCCTTGTCGACGAGCAGCTCCAGCAATTCGGTGACGTTGCGCGCGTACAGCTCGCTGGAATGCGCGGGCATCTCCGCGGCGAGGTTGAGCGGCGAGCAGATGGTGACGTCGTACTCGACGACCTCCTCGCCCGGTTTCGTGAGTTCGCAGTTGCCGCCGGACTCACCGGCGAGGTCGACCACGACACCACCGGCGGGCATCCCCTTCACCGCGTCGGCGGTGACGAGGGTCGGCGCCTTGCGGCCGGGGACGAGCGCGGTGGTGATCACGACGTCGAACCTCGTGATCGCCTCGGTGAGCCTGCGTTGCTGCTCCGCTTTTTCCTCCGCTGTCAGCTCTCGGGCGTACCCGCCCTCGCCGACCGCCTCGATGCCGAGTTCGAGGAATTTCGCGCCGAGCGATTTGACCTGCTCGCCGACCTCGGGCCGGACGTCGTACCCGGTGGTCTGCGCGCCGAGCCGTTTCGCCGTCGCCAACGCCTGCAGGCCGGCGACACCCGCGCCGAGCACGAGCACCTTCGCCGGTGGCACTGTTCCGGCGGCGGTGGTGAGCATCGGGAAGAAGCGGGTGAGTTTCTCCGCGGCCAGCAGTACCGCGCGATAACCCGCGACGCTGCTCTGTGACGACAACGCGTCCATCGCCTGCGCGCGGGAGATCCGCGGGATCGCCTCGACGGCGAAGGCGCGGACGCCCGCCGATTCGAGGGCCGCGATCCCCTCGGGGTCACCCCGTGGATTCAGGAAGCCGATGAGAATGGTGCCCTGTTTGAGCTTCGCGACCTCGGCCGCGCTCGGAGGCGCCACCTTCACCACGATGTCGGCATCCCACGGATCGCCGAGCACCGCGCCCGCTTGCTCGAAGGTCTCGTCGGCGAGCAGCGCGCCGGCGCCCGCGCCGGGCTCGACCACCACCCGCAGTCCGCGTCCGCGGACGCGCTCGATGAGTTTCGGTACCAGCGCGATGCGGCGTTCGCCTTGTCCGGTTTCCCGGACAACACCGACCGTGAGCTGCTCGTTTTCTGCCGCCACAGGCGACCTCCTCGCTGGAGAGGACCACACGAACCCGCACTGTTTACCACGTCCGACCGACAACTTTCCTGGCTGAACGTATCCGGACGGCATCTTTCCGTGACATCGCTCATCACGATCGATCCAGCCATCGATCCAGGTGGGCGACGTCATAAGGGGGTGCGGAGCGGCCGGCGAGCATGTCGCGAAAGCCACTTTCGGGACGTCTGGTGTCCCGAAAGTGGCTTTCGCGACATGCTCGCCTCTGGGTGTCGACCAAGGACCTCGGCGTGACTTTCCCCGCGTCTGACGTGACGAAAGCGTCCTTCACCGCGTGACATGCGGCGAAGGACGCTTTCAGCCCTCCTTATGGAGCAACGGTTTCGCCCGTCACGGAACGCTGCGCCAGTCCGGCACGCCCAGAAAGATCAACCGCAGCCGCCGTTCGGCCGTGCGGACGATCTCGTCGTCACGCGAAGGTGTTTCCAGCAACTCCAGCACCGTCGTGAGCATGGTCGTCACGATCAGGTCCGCGAGCAGATGGAGATCCTCGGTGCTCCATTCGCGGAGGAAGTCGAACCGCGCGAGATCGACGGCGAGTTCGCTGACGAAGAGCTTGAGTTCGAAGGCGATCGCCTGCCGGACCGGGCCGGTGCCGCCGTAGCGCTCCCTGGTCAGGAAGCGGAAGTGGTCCTCGTGCGCCCGCACGTGCTCGCGCAGGATGCGCACGGAAGTCCGGATCATCTGGTTGTACGCCGCGGGCCTGGTACGCGCGGAACGGATCATCGTGCGCAAAGTGCGCATCGACTCTTCCACGAGCGCGACGCCCAGTTCGTCCATCGATGCGAAATGACGATAGAACGCCGTCGGGACGATCCCGGCCTGTTTCGCCACCTCGCGCAGGCTCAGCCCGGAGAACCCGCGTTCCGCCACCAGGTCCAGCGCCGCGTCCAGCAGCGCCTGCCGCGTGCGCTGTTTGCGCTCCTGCCTGGATACGGGCTCAGTTGTCACGCCCGACAGCGTAATCGCCGCCGCGGTATCACCCACGTCACATCGCCCTCCTCTCGCGTTGACAAGCGCGACCATCACCACTTCACTGTTCAGTGTACAAGCGTTCACTGAAATTGGGAGAAAGTGATGACGGCACTGGTACCGCGCAGGGCCAGGCGGCTGGCCTCGCTGGCCGAGGCCCTGCTCACGCCCCACGGAATGGACCGCTACCTCGAACTCGTCGATCCGATGCTGGTCCGCCGCGAGATCCGCGGCCTGGTCACCGGCGTCCGGCGGCAGACACCCGACACGGTCACGCTGACCGTCAAGCCGAGCCGCGCCTGGCGGGGCCACGTCGCGGGCCAGTACGTGCGGGTGACCGTCGAGATCGACGGCGTCCGCCGGACCCGCTGCTACTCGCCTGCCGGTTCGGAGCACGAAGGCGCGCTGGAACTGACCATCAAGGCCGACCCCCAGGGGCTCGTCTCGCGCCATCTGAACCGCACGATCACCACGGGTTCCGTCCTCGGACTGTCCACTGCGGACGGTGAGTTCACCTTGCCGTCGCCGAGGCCCCGGCGGATCCTGCTGGTGAGCGGCGGGAGCGGGATCACCCCCGTCCTGTCGATGCTGCGCACGCTGGCGGACGAGAAATTCGAGGGCGACGTCGCCTTCCTGCACTACTCCAACGGCGCCGAAGACGCGCTCTACCGCGCCGAGCTCGCCGACCTCGCCCGCCGCCTGCCCGGCCTGCGGGTGGTACACGCGTTCACCCACGCGAAGAGCGGCGGTGACCTGCACGGGTTCTTCTCGAAGGAGCATCTCGCGGAGGCCGCGCCGTGGTACCCCGACGCCGAGACATTCCTGTGCGGCCCGAAGCCGCTGATGGATTCCGTCCGCGAGGCGTTCGACGCCGACGGACTCGGCGCACACCTGCACACCGAGGAGTTCACACCGCCGGCCCTAACCTTCGACACCGAGAACGCCGAAGGGCAGGTCCGCTTCGCGCGCAGCGGCCGCGAGTTCGAGAACTCCGGGAAACCACTGCTGGAGCAGGCCGAAGACGCCGGGCTGAGCCCGGAACACGGCTGCCGGATGGGCATCTGCTTCTCCTGCACCCAGATCAAGACCTCCGGCTGCGTGCGCAACGCCAAGACCGGTGAGACCTCCAGCGAAGAGAACGAAGAGATCCAGCTCTGTATCTCCGTCCCGGTCGGGGACGTCGAGATCAACGCTTAGAAAGGACCGGTCATGACGGGCTTGCAGGACAAACTGACCCCGCAACAGGTCGAGGACTTCGGCCGTGAACTGGACGAGATCCGGCAGCGGATCGTCGCCGACCTCGGGCAGGTCGACGTCGACTACATCCACAACGTCATCAAGACACAGCGTGCCCTTGAGGTCGCAGGCCGCGGACTGCTGTTCGCCGGATTCTTCCCGCCCGCCTGGGTCGCCGGCGTCGCCGCGCTTTCGGTGGCGAAGATCCTCGACAACATGGAGATCGGGCACAACGTCATGCACGGCCAGTACGACTGGACGCGTGACCCGGCGCTGAGCTCGCAGAAATTCGAATGGGACACCGTCGCGCCGTCGGAGAACTGGCGCCACTCCCACAACTACATCCACCACACGTACACGAACATCCTCGACAAGGACCGCGACATCGGTTACGGCGTCCTGCGGATTGACCCGGCGCAGAAGTGGAATCCGTACTACCTGGGCAACCCGGTGTACGCGACGCTGCTCGCGCTGTTCTTCCAGTGGGGCGTCATGCTGCACGACCTCGAGTTCGACCGCGTCGTCAAGGGCGAGCGCAAGTGGTCGGACAACAAGGAGGTCGGCCTGAAGATGCTCAAGAAGGCGGGCCGCCAGGTCGGCAAGGACTACGTGCTCTTCCCGCTGCTGACCGGTCCGCTCGCGCCGCTGACCTTCCTCGGCAACGCCACCGCGAACCTGACCCGCAACCTGTGGGCGTTCTCGATCATCTTCTGCGGGCACTTCCCTGCCGACGTCGAGAGCTTCACCGAGGAGGAGACCGAGAACGAGTCGCGGGGCCAGTGGTACCTGAGGCAGATCCTCGGCTCGGCGAACATCACCGGCGGCAAGCTCTTCCACCTCATGACCGGGAACCTCTCGCACCAGATCGAGCACCACCTGTTCCCCGACATCCCGGCGCGCCGCTACCCGGAGATCGCGGGCGAGGTGCGGGCGATCTGCGAGAAGTACGGCCTGCCGTACAACACCGGTCCCCTGCACAAGCAGCTGTTCTCGGTGGCCAAGAAGATCGTGAAGCTGGCACTGCCCTGGAACGGTGAACCCCGCACTCCCGCTACCGTGGAGAGCGACAAGACCCTCCGAGCGGCTTAAGGTGTCTGACATGGTCGGTCAGTTCGAAAGCACCAAGGACGTGGTCCAAGAGGTCACCGAGTCCGCGGCCACCCACATCGGCAACATCGCGACGATCATCACCGGCGCGATCCGGGACATCGCCCGCGAGACCGGCGACTGGCTGACGGACGTCATCGAGATGCGCGAGGCGTCGCAGCGCGCGCAAGCGGACGAAACCCGCGGCGAAGACTAGGGAAACCTGGATGGGCGCGAGGCGGGTGGCCACGGCAAGCTGAAACCGTGATCACCCGCCTCGCTTCGCGCGTCCTCGGCGCACAGCTGAACCGCGCGTACTGGGGCGAGCTGACGTGGGTGCTCATCGGCGCGCCGCTGACGCTGGTGCTCACCATTCTCGTCGTCTTCGGGCTTCTGTTCGGGACAGCCCTGAGCGTGCTCACCGTCGGGCTGCCGGTGCTCATCGGTGTCGTGGCGGGCGCGCGGCTGATCGGGGCCGCGCACATCGGCCTGGCGCGCGTCCTGCTCGGGACGACGGTCACCCCGCCCGCCCGGCCCGAGCTGCGGCCGGGGTTGTGGAACGGGATCAAGAGCAAGATCGGGGATCCGATCGGGTGGCGGTCGATCGCCTGGCTGCTGATCCGGCTGCCGCTGTCGTTCATCGAGTTCTTCCTGGTCACGACCCTGTTCATGTACGCCGTGAGCGCGCTGACGTACCCGTTCTTCTGGTTCACCCTGAACGGGGAGGCCATGCCGACGTTCGACCTCCACGTCGGCGCCTGGCCCCTCACCCTTCCTCTCGCCCTCACCGGGCTGGCCGTGCTGCTGGCGATGCCGTGGGTGGTGCACGGCCTGACCGAGTTCGACCGCCTGCTGGTGCGCGGGATCCTCGGCAGCGAGGATCTCTCCCAACGCGTGCGCGACCTCGAACGTAGCCGCGCGACCGCCGTCGACGACGCGACGCGGCGGCTGCGCCGGATCGAACGCGACCTGCACGACGGCGCGCAGGCGCAGCTGGTCGCGCTGGCGATGAAGCTCGGTATCGCGAAGGACGAACTGTCCGGCGGCGGAGACATCGACCAGGTCACCACCCTGGTCACCGCCGCGCACGCCAACGCTAAGCAGGCGCTGGTCGAACTGCGCGACCTCGCCCGCGGCATCCACCCCGCCGCGCTCGACGCCGGTCTCGACGTCGCACTGTCCACTTTGGCCGCGGGTTCCGGCATCGACGCGCGGATCACCGTCGGGCTGCCGAGCAGGCCGTCGCCGTCGATCGAGACCATCGCCTACTTCACCGTCGCGGAGCTGCTGACCAATGCCGCGAAACACACTTCCGCCGCGATCGAGGTCGACGTGGGTATCGTCGGTGACGCCTTGCGGCTCGTGGTGCGCGACGGCGGCGAAGGCGGGGCCCGGCCGGAACGCGGCGGCGGGCTCGCCGGGATCGCCGAGCGGCTCGCGACGGTGGACGGCAGGCTCGACATCGACAGTCCTCTGGGAGGGCCTACGGTGATCAGCGCGGAAATACCAGTACGGACATAGGACATAGGGGGCGGCGTGCGCGTCGTGATCGCGGAGGATTCGGCCATCCTCCGGGCGGGGCTCGTCGAATTGCTGAACCTTCGGGGGCACGAGGTCGTCGCGGCCGTCGCCGACGGCGAAAGCCTGTGCGCGGCGGTTCGCGAACACCGGCCGGACGTGTCCATTGTGGATATCCGGATGCCGCCGACGCACACCGACGAAGGACTGCGGGCGTCGATCGCACTGCGCGCGGAACTGCCGGGCTGCGCGATCCTGCTGTTCTCGCAGTACGTCGAGACGCAATACGCGACGGAACTGCTGGCCGACCGCGCGGGCGGCGTCGGCTATCTGCTCAAGGACCGCGTCGCCGAGGTGTCGGACTTCCTCGACGCGCTTCGCCGGGTCGCCGACGGCGAGACCGTGCTCGACCCGGAAGTGGTCAGCCAGCTCTTCACCGCCACCCGGAAGACAGACGCGCTCGCGGGACTCACGCCGCGGGAGCGGGAGGTGCTGGGCCTGATGGCCGAGGGACGGTCGAACTCGGCCATCGCGGCGGCGCTGTTCCTTTCGGCGGGCTCGGTGGAGAAGTACGTTTCGAGCATCTTCGGGAAGCTGGCGCTGCCCCAGTCCGAAGGGGACAACCGGCGGGTTCTGGCCGTGCTGCGGTACCTGGAGTCCTAGGGCGGGCCGGGGTGGGTGTTGCGAAAGCCACTTTCGCAACCTTCAACGTTGCGAAAGTGGCTTTCGCAACGTCAGTCCGCCACCCGCCGAGCCCGGTCACTCCTCCACCACTCGAAGTCCGTGAAGGCCTCCTTGAGGGACTCAGAGTCCCTCAAGGAGGCCTTCACGGACTTGCGAACGCGGGCGATCGCACGCCTCAGCGGGGTTCGGCGGGCACCCCGGTGAGCTCCGGCAGGCACAGCTGCACCCAAGCGACGTCCCGCCAAGCCCCGTGCTTGTACCCGATCCGCCGGTAAGTCCCCACGGGCTCGAATCCCATCGCGCGATGCAACCCGGCGCTCGCGTCGTTCGGCAGCACCATCCCCGCGCAGAAGTTCCGGAAACCGCGCGACGCGAGTTCGTCCAGCAGCGCCTGGTAGAGCGCGCGGCCGCCGCCGGTCCTCCGGCGGCCGAGCTCCAGATAGACGCTGACCTCGCAGGACCAGCGATAGGACGGACGGCCGCTGAAAGGTCCTCCGTAGGCGTAGCCAGCGACGCGGCCTTCGGCGTCTTCGAGCACGAGCCAAGCGTGCGATCGCTGCGCCTTGGCGATGCGTTCGGCCATCTCGTCCGGCTTCGGGGCCTCGGTTTCGAACGAGATCACCGTGTCGGTGACGTACGGCGCGTAGATCTCCGCGCACGCCGTCGCGTCGGCTTCCGTCGCTTTCCTGATCACCATGGCGACCATAGTAACCGAGACTGCCACTATAGTGAGCAGCATGTCGGATCCCTTGTCCGTGTCGCTCGCCGCGACGCTCCAGTCCGCGAGAGTCGACCAGAACCTCTCGGCCAACGCCCTCGCCGAGTCCTCTGGCGTCTCCAGGGCGATGATCGGCAAGATCGAACGCGGCGAGGCTCAGCCGACGGCGGTCCTGCTCAGCAGGCTGTCCGCCGCGCTCGGGATGACGTTGTCCGAGCTGATCGCGCGCGCCGAACGCGGCGACCGGCGGCTAGTGCGCGCGGCCGATCAGCCGACTTGGACCGATCCCGACACCGGGTACGTGCGCCGTGCGGTGTCGCCGTCGCTCGGCGGGCCGCTGGAACTGGTCGAGGTCGTGCTGCCCGCGGGCGCCGAGGTCGCCTTCCCCGCCCACACCTACGCGCTGACCCACCACCAGATCTGGGTGCTCGAAGGGCATCTGCGCTTCCGCGAGGGCGACGTCGACCACGAACTCGATGCGGGCGACTGCCTGCAACTCGGCACTCCGCAGCAGTGCGCCTACGTCAACCCGACCGGCGAGCCGGTCCGATATTTGGTCGCCCTCGCCCGGCGGCACGTCTGATACTCGGGTCATGTATTCCTCCGCCCTCGCACACGTCGCCGCGCAAGCACGCGGCGGGCACGAGGCCGGGCTGCCGGTGACACTGCACTTCCACCCCGACAGGTCCACAGTGGACGGACGATCCGTCCTGACGGCGATGGCCGAGGACGGCTTCTATCGCGGCCAGTTCGAAACCGGCACGAGCAACGGCGGGCTGACCGCGCACCCCGGCGGCGCCCGGTGGCACTGGGAGAGCCGGATGTTCGGCGGTGTCTACGACGACGCCCCGCCCGCCGAACGGCCGAAGTACGGCGCCTTGAACTTCCGCCGCCGTCCCACCGGCGGCGCGCCGAGATTCGGCTCGGCCCATTTTCGGATGGCCGCGCACACCGTCGCGCGGACGACGTTCTGCTATCCGGACAGTGTGCTGAATCCGACGGATTTCGGTTACGGCACCAGGGTTTCCGCACTGATCGCACTGGCGGGCCGCGATGACATGGACCTTCTCGACGACTACGTCGAGGCGCACGTCCACGGCCCTGTCGACCTCGCGAGAGACGTCGAAGCCGTCGTTCTCGACCCGAGTCACCGCGGAACCGACGTCGAAAAGGCCGCGCTCCGGCTGGACTGCCCGGTCGAATGGCATCCGGGTTTCCGCCTGTCGACCGAGGAACTCGAACGGCACCCCGCGTACCGCGGTCCCGAATTCGTCGAACTCGGCCTGGCGCTGGCCGAAGACGGTCACCTCGACCCGCGCGTCCTCGGCGAAGCGGGCCACCTCGATCCGCAAGCCCTCAAACGCGTCTGGCACCACGTCGCGCGCTTCGGGGCATTACCGTGACGAGCATGTACTCCACGGAGATCGAGGTGCGCACCGGCAGCGTGGCCGTGGTGCACGACCTGACCAAGGACGCCGAGACCTTCCTGCGCGACGCGGACGCCGAGGACGGGATCCTGCACGTCTTCGTCCCGCACGCGACGTCCGGGCTGGCGATCCTCGAAACCGGCGCGGGCAGTGACGAAGACCTGCTCACCGCGCTCGACGAGCTGCTCCCCCGCGACGGCCGCTGGCGGCACCAGCACGGCAGCCCCGGTCACGGCCGTGACCACGTCCTGCCCGCGCTGCTGCCGCCGTACGCGACGATCCCGGTGCTCGGCGGGGTGATGACGCTGGGCACCTGGCAGTCGGTCTGCCTCGTGGACACCAACCTGGACAACCCGGTCCGGCGTGTCCGCTTCAGCCTGCTGGAGGGCTGACCGGCCGGGCCCCGGCGGGGTTCAGCAGTTCCGGCACCTGACCCGTGACGACGGGCGCGGCCAACTCCGGAACTCCGCGGCAGGTACCCTCCCAGTAAGTCAACAGACGTTGAATTCGGTCCTCGGTAACGTCGGCAGCGTGACTACTCCGCATCGGCTAGTGCTGTGGGACATCGACCAGACCCTCGTGGACCTGCGCGGCATCGGCGCCGCCTGGTACGCGACCGCGCTCGCCGAGGTCGCGGGCGTCGAACTGCGGGAGCTGCCGAAGTTCGGCGGCCGCACCGAACGCGCCATCAGCGCGGACATCCTGGCCTCGCACGGCGTCGAGCCGACCGACGACAACGTGCGCAAACTCTGGCTCGCGCTGATCGCGGTCTCGGAGGACCATGCCCCGACGCTGTCCTCGAACGGCCGGGCGCTCCCTGGCGCCAAAGACGCGCTGAACGCCTTCGCCGCGCATGGCGGCGTCGTCCAGACACTGGTCACCGGGAACCTGCCGGAGATCTCCGTGCACAAGCTGACCGCGTTCGACCTGCACGAACACGTGGACTTCGAGATCGGCGGCTACGGCTCGCTCTCGGCGCACCGGCCGGATCTGGTGCCCGCCGCCGTCGGCCACGCTTCAGCGAAGCACGGCACCGACTTCGCGCCCACGTCGGTCGTCGTCATCGGCGACACCCCGGACGACGTGCGGGCGGCGCTCGACAACGGCGCCGTCGCGGTGGCCGTGGCGACCGGGCAGTTCAGCGCGGAGGAACTGGCCGACACGGGCGCGCACACCGTGCTCGACGACCTGTCCGACCTGGCAGCGGTACATGCGGCCGTGCTCGGGGGCGCCGACTAAACTCCCTCCATGGCATACCCAGGCGGCAACGGCTGGCCGGAGCAGCAACCGCAGCAGCCCTACCAGCAGCAACCCCCGCAACAGGGTTATCCGCCGCAGTACGGCCAGTACCCCCAGGAGCCGTACCAGGGTTACCAGCAGTTCCCGCAGCAGACGTACCAGGGATTCGCGCCGGAGCCGCCGAAGAAGAGCAAGAAGGGCCTCTGGATCGGCCTCGGCGCGCTCGTCCTGGTCATCGCCGTCGGCGCGACGCTCTTCTTCGTCCTGCGTGATGGCGAAGACCCGCAGCCACAGGCCGCCCCGCCGCCTTCGCCCGCGCCGTCGTCTTCGGCGCCTTCGGCGTCGAAACCGCCGCCCACGAGCAGCGGTGCCCAGAAAGACAACAAAGTGCCCTCGACGACGCCCGGCTGGCAGGGGATCCTGTCAGCCAAGGACAAGGTGGCCTACGACCTTCCGGCCTCCGGCTGGGAGACCAAACCGGGCCAGATCGTCGGCTACAACGAGGGCGAGTTCAAGATGGTCATCCACGAGGCGTCGACGTACAAACTCGGTGCCTGCCCGGATGCCCGAGGCTCGAACCGCGGTGTCGTCGGCTTCGCCACCGCGGACCAGATCCCGGTCGAAAACGCCGCCAGGGGCGCGGTCCGGCTCTGGATCCAGTCCGCCACCGGCAAGGCCGACGTCCCGCTGCCCGACATCAAGCAGGTCCCGATCGCGAGCGGGGCGATCCAGGCGGTCAGCTCCACCGGGACGTTCACCCCGGCCGAGACCGAGGACTGCCGGGCACCGAGCGTGAAGATCACCTCGGCCGCGTTCAAATCCGGCGACCAGACCATCTGCTTCGTGATGGCCATCGACCAGGGAACCCCCGACGCGCTGGCCGAGGCGGACGCCCAAAAGATCCTCGCGAGCTTGAGGCCACAGCAATGACCGGCCCCGGTGGGCACTCCGACGAACCGCGAACGTGGTTCGTCGATCCGCTCACCGGGCAGCCGCTCGAACCCGAATCCGAACAGACGAGCCCGCTCCCGGTCGTCCGGGACGCCGTCCCGCCGCGCCGTCGCTTCCGCCTCGGGCCGGCGCTGGGCATCTTCGGGCTGATCCTCGTCCTCGCGGTCGGCACCACGGCCACCTACCAGGCCAAGACCGCGCCACCGCCGTCCGCGCAGGACCTCGTCCTGCCCGACCCGACGCCGCCCAGCCGGATCGAGCCCGTGATCGAGGGCTGGCAACCCGTGCAGTCCGACGATCACCCGCTCGTTTTCGACGTCCCGCCGGACTGGAAGATCGAAGATCCCGACGTCGCCATCGGGTACGAGACGCCGGCCGGGGACCTCGTCACCCTCCAGGGGGTCGCCCGGTACCACCGCGACTTCTGCCCCGGCTCCGATCTCTCGGCGCGGGCGACGGCGGGGTTCACCACCATCGACGAGGGCGAGGTCGGCGGCGTCGCCCAGGCTGCGGAGGAAACGACCCTGCGCTGGGCCGAGGCCGCGTATGGCGCACTCGGCGGACAGTCGCCGAAGACCGAAATCGGCAAGGCCGGACCGGTGCGGGTCCTCGAGGGCGGCACGACCGCCACCGCCGTGACCACCACCGTCGTCCCCGCCCCGGACGCGCCGTGCCCGGCCCCCTCGGTCGCGATCACCGCGATCGCCCTCCCGTTGCGGGCGGTGCCCGGATCCGGCCGGTACCACGTCCTTCTGGTGCAGGCGGACCAGGAGATCCCCGACGCGGTAGCCAGGGACATCGTCCTCAAGATGGGTGAGAGCATCCGTCGCGAGTAGCACTCCCCTAAGGGAAATATGGGTCCCGTGCCGGATGTGTCCGACCGGCTCCCGCGCCTACTTTGATTCCATGCCAACAGGGGGAAGCGGGACGGCCGCGCCGGGCCGGACGCACAAGATCACCGCGGTGCTGAGGCACCGGCTGCCTTTCACGACCCTCGTCACGATGACCATGCTCGCGCTCGCCTTGGCCACGGGCGCGCTCTGGTCGGCCGCCGAGGATCGCGCGGTGTACCCGTACATCGCGTATGGGCTGCCGTCGCTCGAATCAGGCCGGTGGTGGACCGTGCTCACCGGACCGCTGTTCGCGGTCGTCCCGCTGTACTACCTGCCGATGGTGCTCAGCTTCGCGTTGTTCGCCGGATTCGCGGAATGGCGGCTCGGCACGCGCCGGGCGATGGCGATCGCCATCGGCGGTCAGTTCGTCAGCGTGCTGGTGGCCGTCCAGTTCCTGGCGCTGAGCCGCAACTCCGGCTGGGAGTGGGCCGAACGGATCGCCGGCACCCTCGACGTCGGGTTCTCCGGGGGCGCGCTCGCCGCGGTCGCGGTCGCCAGCGCCACCCTGCGCCCGCCGTGGCGCCTGCGGTTGCGCGCCGGGCTGTGCGTCTACGCCGGGATCGCGATCATCTTCGTCGGCACGCTCGCCGACCTCGTGCACTTCTTCGCCCTCGTCCTCGCCCTGCCGTTCGGGCGCAAGTTCCTCGGTTCGAAGGATCCGGGCCGTGAACGGCGGCCGAGCCTGCGCGAGTGGCGGTTCTACGTCGTGGCGGGCCTGCTGGTGCTGACGGTCGCCGAGCTGGTGATGGCCTTCGTACCGGGCAACGGCCCCTTCGGTTCGTCCGAGGAGCTCTCGCTCTCCACCTGGGAAGTCGTCATCCTGTGCCTGATCGTGGTGCCGATCATGAACGGCCTGCGCAAGGGCAGCCAGGTCGCCTGGTGGAGCGCGATGATCCTGACCTCGTTCGTCATCCTGCAGGTGATGGCCTACGGCGGGGTGCTCGCGCTGGCCGAGGTCTTCGGTGACGACGGCGGGCTGATGGATCCGCCGCTGTTCTTCGTGGACAACCTCCTGTGGACGGTCGAGTTCGCGTTGCTGATCTCGTCGCGGGGCGCCTTCCGGGTGCCGTCACGCCGCAAGCGCCGCCGTCTCGGCCGGATGGGCAACCCCGCGCTGGCCCGCACCCTGCTCAGCCGTCACGGCGGAAGCACGCTTTCGTGGATGACGACGTGGCCGCAGAACTCGTACTTCGTGGCCGCGGACGGCAAGTCCTACCTCGCCTACCGGCGCCACGCCGGGGTCGCGATCGCCCTCGGCGACCCGATCGCCCCGGACGGCGCCGCCGACCGCACGATCTCGGAGTTCATCACGATGTGCGAGAACACCGGTCTCGTGCCGTGCCTGTTCTCCGCCACCGGCGACACCACCGCCAAAACCGACGAACTCGGCTGGAAGCAGGTCCAGGTCGCCGAGGACACCCTGATCGAGCTGGAGACGCTGGAGTTCCGCGGCAAGCGCTGGCAGGACGTGCGGACCGCGCTCAACCGCGCCAAGAAGGACGGCATCGAGTTCCGGCTCGTCCGGCTCGCCGACCAGCCGCGCGCGGTGATCAACCAGGTGCGCGCGATCTCCGAAGAGTGGATCAGCGACAAGGGCATGCCGGAAATGGGCTTCACCCTCGGCGGGGTCGACGAGGCGATGGACCCCGAGACCCGCGTGGGCCTCGCGGTGGACGCCGACGGCGTGGTCCACGGCGTGACGTCGTGGATGCCGGTCTACACCGGCGCGGGCGCCGTCGGCGGCTGGACCCTCGACGTCATGCGCAAGCGTGCCGACGGATTCCGCCCGTCGATGGAGTTCCTGATCGCGTCGTCGTGCCTGGCATTCCGCGAGGAAGGCGCGAAGTTCGTTTCGCTTTCAGGTGCCCCGCTGGCGAGCTCCGGCGAACCCGCGCACGCCGTCGAGCGGGTGCTGGACGCGCTCGGCACGATGATGGAGCCGTTCTACGGATTCCGGTCGCTGCACGCGTTCAAGGCGAAGTTCCAGCCGCGGCACGTCCCGCTGTACCTCGCGTTCCGCGACGAAGCGGATCTGCCGCGGATCGGGATCGCGCTCGGCCGGGCCTACCTGCCGAACACCGGGCTGCTGCGGCTGGCGAAGCTCGCGCGCTCCGGCAGCAAGAAGCCTCAGCGCAACGTCGAAGGCGGCGGCGTGATGGTCTTGCGGTCCGCTTCCGGGACACCCCGGTAGGTCTTGAGGATCTTCAGGATCTGCTCACGGTCGGCTCCGCCCGGCGTGTCCTGGCCCGAATAGACGGCCAGGGCCGCCGAGGCGTCGCCCAGCTGCGGCGCGAGCACACCGATCAGGGCGCGCCGCTCGCCACACGGTCCCGGCGGGGTCACGACCTCGGCGAGCAGGATGCTCGCGGGGACCTTCTTGCCGGAACCGAGCGTGAACTCGGCCGCTTGGGGCGGTTCCAGGGTGATCTTGGCCGTGAGCGGGCCGTTCTCCGGGTTGTAGGCGCTGACGGCGAGGTCGTCGACCGCCTTCCGCGCCGCGGCGGCTGGGTCGGCGACCTTCACGTTCGCCACGCCACTGCCGCCGATCCTGCTTCGCTTCTCTTGCGGGCAGTAACCTTCACCGACGAAGGCACTGGCGACCATCGTGATGCCGGGGACCTGGGTGCCCTTCTCCCAGCCGTGGATCGTGCCGGGTTTCGGCGTCCAGTTCGGCGGGACGTCGTAGGCGTAGACGCCGTCCTTCCCGGCGACCGACTGCCAGCCTTCGGTCACCGGCGGCGCGATGACCTGCGGCGACGGCGTGTAGACGGTCGGGGTCCGGGGCGTCGGGGCGCTGCTGTCCGACGAGCGGTCGCTGTTGTTCGCGAGGGCGGCGACCGCGATGACACCCAGCGTGGCGAAGAAGCCGTACATGGCCCTTCGCCCGCTTCGCGACATCGGTTGCTTCGCAGGCTTCGGCGCGGGTTCCGGTTCTGCGGGAGCGGGCGAGTAGCCGGACGAGTCCGAGGGCTGATAGCCCCCGAACCCGTCCAGCGCCGCGTTGTCCTCGTAGCCGGGGGAATCCCCGCGCTTCTTGCCGAACATTACGAGCGGACGAGCTTGACCAGATGCTCCACGACCGCGTCGACGGCGATCTCCTCGCGGTCTCCGGTGCGGCGGTCCTTGACCTCGACGACACCGTTCGCCAGGCCACGCCCGACGACGAGGATCGTCGGCACGCCGACGAGTTCGGCGTCCGCGAACTTCACGCCAGGGGAAGCCTTGCGGTCGTCGAGGACGATCTCGATCCCGGCGGCGTTCAGTTCGGCGGCCAGCTTCTCCGCGCCGGCGGCGATCGTCTCGTCCTTGCCCGCGATGACGACGTGCACGTCGAACGGCGAGACCTCACGGGGCCAGACGAGGCCGAGATCGTCGTGGTTCTGCTCGGCGAGCACGCCGACCAGCCGCGAGACACCGACGCCGTAGGAGCCCATGGTGATGCGGATGGGCTTGGAGTCGGGGCCGAGCGCGTCCAGCGAGAACGCGTCGGCGTACTTGCGGCCCAGCTGGAAGATGTGCCCGATCTCGATGCCGCGCGCGGCGACCAGGGTGCCCTTGCCGTCGGGCGAGGCGTCGCCTTCGCGGACCTCGGCGGCCTCGATCGTGCCGTCACCGGTGAAGTCGCGGCCCGCGACCAGGTCGACCACGTGGTGGTCGCGCTCGTCCGCGCCGGTGACCCAGGAAGTGCCCTCGACGACGCGCGGGTCGAGCAGGTACCGGACGCCGTTGTCCTTCAGCGCCTTCGGGCCGATGTAGCCCTTGACGAGGAACGGGTTCTTGGCGAAGTCGGCCTCATCGAGCAGCTCGAACTCGGCGGGCTCGAGGGACACTTCGAGGCGCTTCGTGTCGACCTCGCGGTCGCCGGGGAGGCCGATGGCCAGCAGCTCCCACTCCTTCGCGCCCGGCTGACGGACCTTCACCAGGACGTTCTTGAGCGTGTCCGCGGCGGTGAAGGTGCGCCCGAGGTCCGCGTTGTTCAGGAACGCGACCAGCGATTCGATGGTCGGCGTGTCCGGCGTGTGATGGACCTTCGCCTCGGGCAGCCCCTCGACCGGCTTGGCCTCGGGCACGGGCGTGGTGACCGCTTCGACGTTGGCCGCGTAACCCGATTCGGTGCTGCGGACGTAGGTGTCCTCACCCGTCTCGGCGACGGCGAGGAACTCTTCGGAGGCCGAGCCGCCCATCGCGCCGGAGGTCGCCTTCACGACGACGTACTCGATGCCGAGGCGGTCGAACATCCTCGTGTAGGCCTGGCGGTGCAGCTCGTAAGACTTCGCCAGGCCCTCGTCGTCGAGGTCGAAGGAGTAGGAGTCCTTCATGACGAACTCACGGCCGCGCAGGATGCCGGCGCGGGGGCGCGCCTCGTCGCGGTACTTGGTCTGGATTTGGTACAGGACGACGGGATAGTCCTTGTACGAGTTGAACTCACCCTTCACGGTGAGCGCGAAGAGCTCCTCGTGCGTCGGGCCGAGGAGATAGTCGGCACCCTTGCGGTCCTTGAGACGGAACAGGGCGTCGCCGTATTCGGTCCAGCGGCCGGTGGCTTCGTAGGGCTCCCTCGGCAGCAGCGCGGGGAACTGGAGCTCCTGCGCGCCGAACGCGTTCATCTCGTCACGGACGACGTTCTCGATGCGGCGCAGCACCCGCAGGCCCAGCGGCAGCCAGGAGTAGCCGCCAGGGGCCACCCGGCGGACGTAGCCGGCGCGTACCAGGAGCCGGTGGCTCGGTACCTCGGCGTCCGCCGGATCCTCGCGCAGGGTGCGAAGGAACAACGACGACATCCTGGTGATCACTTCTGGGCTCCTCGCTGGAATTACCTGCTTAGACGTTCTGCGCAGCGTAGTCACCCCACCCAGGGACGGTTCAACCGGTTATCGCGGGCGCCCGGTTTTGTCGGTGGGTGTCGCTAGCGTGCCTGCATGGGTATCGAACTGGGCATGATCACGATCGACTGCGCGGATCCGCGCGGGCTCGCGGCGTTCTGGACGGAGGCGCTCGGGGTGGGAGTGGATCAGGACTACGAGGGCGAGTTCCTGATCCTGCACCCCAAGGCCGGGGCCGGGCCGGTGTTCGCGTTCCAGCGCGTGCCGGAGCCGCGCGTCGCCAAGAACCGGGTCCACATGGACTTCGTCAGCGAAGACAGGCAGAAGGAGGTGGAACGTTTGATCGGACTGGGAGCGAAGAAGGTGGACGAGCACGAGATGCCGGGCATCGCCTGGACGGTGCTGGCCGATCCGGTGGGCAACGAGTTCTGCGTCGCGACCCACGGCTGAGTCACGTCCCGCCGATCGCCGGTGTCGTCCGTCTGATCACGCGTGTCGTCCATCCGGTCACGAGCGTCGTCCGTCTGGTCCCGAGCGTCGTCCGTCTGATCACGCGTGTCGTCCGTTTGGTCACGCGTGAGATCCGTTGACGATCATCACCGCACCGGTAGGCCCACGGGGCGGCAATCGGCGCTGTCCGGGAAGACGTGCGCGCAGCCGTGATCAGCCGGACGACACACGTGATCAAGTGGACGACACACGTGATCAGCCGGACGAGACCATCGGGCCAGGCGTACCGGTCACGTCCGGCCTCGGTCAGAGGTCGTCCGGCTCGGGCATGAACTCGCGGACCTCTTGCGCGCAGCGGCAGGCGACGGCGATCTTGGCCGCCCACTCCAGCGCTTCTTCGCGCGTGGGCACGTCGACGATCGAGAATCCGCCGAGGTACTGCTTGCCCGCCGCGGGCGGGGCGTCGGTGACCGTCCCGTCGGTGGCCACCACGCTCGTCCCCTGCCGAGGTGTCAGTCCGCCCCCGAACACCCACACACCGGCGTCCATGGCGGCCCGGACCACGGTGACCGACGCTTCGGTCACGGCGGGCAGATCCTCCTCGGAGATCCGCATCGTGCCTTCGTCGAACGAGATCAGGTACTTGGTCACTTCCGACTCCTTTGTCTCCCCGGCCAGAGAAGAGAGTCTCGTACCTTCGGCTGTGGAAGGGCAACGGATTCCGCGGCGGGCCCTCTGGTCAGAATGGCGGCATGACGGAGCGAGCCATCCTGCCCTGGTCCGATATCGAGCTGCCCGAGGGCCTGAGCGCGCGGCTCTACGATGGCACCGGTCCGCTGCCGGACGGTGGACTCGATGACGCCGAGGTCTACGTGCTGCCGTACGACGCCGGTTCAGAGCCGTCGAAGCTGATCGCCCGGCTTCCGTCGCTGAAACTCGTGCAGGCGCTTTCGGCCGGGGTGGAGAAGCTGGTCCCGCTGGTGCCGGCGGGGGTGAAGCTGGCCAACGGCCGCGGCCTGCACGACCTCAGCGTGGCCGAGCACGCGCTGGCGCTGATCCACGCGTCCCAGCGGGATCTGCCGCGCTGGTTCGCGCAGCAGGTGAAGGCGTCGTGGGAGCGCGAGCACACGCGCTCACTGGCGGACAGCCGGGTGCTGCTCGTCGGCCACGGCTCGATCGGCCAGGCCATCGAGCGGCAACTGGTCGCGGCCGAGGCCGTCGTGACCAGGGTGGCGAGCACGGCCCGGCCCGCGGACCGCGTGCACGGTGTCGATGAACTGGCGGAACTGCTGCCGTCCGCCGACATCGTGGTCCTGATCCTGCCCGAAACGCCCGCGACCATGGGCTTGTTCGGTGCCGCGGAACTCGCCGCGCTGCCGGACGACGCCCTGGTGGTGAACGTCGGGCGGGGCTCGGCGATCGACACCGCGGCGCTGACGGCGGAGGCCGTCTCCGGACGGCTGCGTGCCGCGCTGGACGTCCTCGACCCGGAGCCGCTGCCCGCCGGGCATCCACTGTGGACCGCGCCGGGCGTGATCATCACGCCGCATGTCGCGGGCGGGTCGGCGTCGTTCTACCCGCGCGCGAAGCGGCTGGTCACCGAGCAGTTGCGCCGCTACGCCGCCGGAGAAGAACCGCTGCACGTCGTCGGCTGACGCACTCGACGCGGTGCCTCTGCCCGGCTCGTCCGCCGGGCTCGCGGCCAGGACGCGGACGTGACTCGCGTGATCAGACGGCGAACTCGCGTGCTTGAAAGCGGAACTCGCGTGACTGGAGGCGGAACTCACGCGTGCGGCGTCCGAGCACGCGAGATCCGGCTCCAAACACGCGAGTTCCGTGTCTGATCACGCGAGTTCGGCGCCGCGTCACCCCAGGTCGCCGGTTGCCCGTGGGGCAATTGGTCCTCTGAATGCGGTTTGGCCTAGGGCCAGTGAGTGCGGTACGCGAGCCAGCCGCGCATGGCCGCGGCGAGACGGCGCTGCGCCGCGCGGACCCCGGTCGTCGCGGGTGGTTCCGGTAGCCGGGACGCTCGTTCGGCGTGCCCGGCCAAGGCGACACCGAACGCCGTGACCGCCCAGACCGGGACCCCGGCGAGCACGGGGCGGCGCCGCAACAAGCGGTCGACGTCGGCGGGCTCGTGCCCGGCGTCGAGCAGATACGGCACGAGCGCGACCAGGTCGAGCCAGCCCGCGCCCCTCGCCGGATAGCGCCAGTCGGTGACGAGCACCCGGCCCGGCCCGGTCCGCACCAGATACTCGGGCTGGATGTCGTTGTGCAGCAAGGTGTCCCCTGCCGACCAGGGATGCCAGGAGGTCTCCAGCTGGACGAGCCTGTCGAGGTTGCGGACGGCCCAGCCGTCGAGGTCGTCCGGCGGCTCCTTCGCCAGTTCGTGCCAGCCGCGCAAGAGCGGGCCGAGATCGTCGAGCGCGTCCGGGACGTCGGGCAACGGGCACGGCGTGAGCGTGCGGCCGAGCGCGCCGAAGGTGGCCAGGACGGCGGAGAGGTCCGGCGACCCAGGGCGCAGGTTCGGCCTGGTGCCGTCGAAGTCGGCGAACACGAGCACCGGCCAGTCGCCGTCCACAAAGGACAGCAGCTTCGGCGTGGGAGCCTCCGGGGGCAGCCGCCGCGCGATGGCGGCCTCCGTCCGGTAGCCGCCCGCTCGCGGACTGCTCGCCGGGATGGCCTTCAGGAAGACCCAGCGCTGACCGCGTTCGAGTTCGAGCCTCGCGGCGACCCCGCCGTCGAATTCGGGGGTCTGCCACAGCGAACGACGCACCGCCGACCCGAGCTCACGCTCCACGGCGTCACGCGTCGCCGACGGCAGGTCATGCCAGCCGAGGCGTGCGGAAACCGGCAACGCCCTACCACCCCCAGCGATCTCTCCGAGAAGATCGACTGTACCGAAATACGCCCTTTCGGGTGACAACCGGTCAGGTAGGAACGGGCTTCACGTACCCAGCCCAGCGCTGATGCTCACTGAACCCGACACGCTCGTAGACGCCGAGAGCGCGGTGAGTGTTGTCCTGGTCGACGTTGAGCGAGGCCCGCTGGAAACCCGCCGCCTTGGCCTTGACGAGCGTGTGCCCGAGCAGCGCGCCGGCGATGCCGCGTCCGCGAAGGCCCGCGTCCGTCGCGACATGGCTGACGTACAGGTCTTTCACACCCGTCGCGGCCTCGTCGGAGGCGAAGAACGCGGTCAGCACCATCGCGACCACCCTGTCCTTGCCAGGGCTCAGCAGCAGGAACGACAGATCCGGCTGAAAATCCTTCGCGCCGACCACGAGATGCCGCCAGGCCTCCGGCGACTGCGCCGTGCTCCCCCAATGGTCCGCGAAGGTCTCGTTGCGGGACCGCAGGGTGAGTTCCTCGTACTTGTCCTCGTAAGCCACCAAGGGGAACTCCTCGGGCAGCGGCTTGACCGGCGGGATCGAGCCGAGGTCGGCCCGCATGTCGACGAACCACCGGGCGTGCTCGTACCCGGCGTCCACGAGGACCTCGGTGAGCCAGCGCTGTTTGGTGTTGGCGGCGGCGTGCAGTTCCAGCAGCGCGTCCGGATGGGACTTCGCGTGGACCTCTTTGCCCGTCTTCTCGAACCACCCCGTGAGACGCGCGGCGATCGCGTCGTCGCGGTACTCGGGATGGACGAGCGTCTCGACCCGCACCATATGCGCCGGATTCGCCGCGTCACGGCGCCTGAGCACACCGTAGGCGACCAGCTTGTCGCCGTCCCAGGCGCTGGTGGTCGCGGTCGGCAGGTCGATGTTCGGCGAGCCGATCTCCTCGGCGAGGTCCTCCGCGCTGTAGTGCTCTTCGATCGGCTCGACACGCTCCGCAGCGGCGAAGGTCTCGGCCAGTCGCGGCATGTCGTCCATGGTCAGCGGGCGCCAGGTCAGGCTCATGCGGAGGAGGCTAAGCCCGCGCCTCGGGGTGACGCACTCCATTTAGTTACGCTTCCGTGGTGCTCGTGCTGCTCCCCCCTTCCGAAACCAAGGCCGCCGGTGGCACCGGCGCGCCGCTGGATCTCGGCGCGCTGTCGTTCCCGGAACTGAACCCGACACGGGCCAAACTGGCCGACGCGTTGTCCGAGCTGGCGGCCGACGTCCCGGCCAGTGTGGCCGCGCTCGGCATCACGCCGCGGCAGGCCGACGAGGTCGCCCGCAACGCCGAGCTGTGGACCTCGCCCACGATGCCAGGGCTGCGCCGCTACACCGGAGTGCTCTACGACGCGCTCGACGTGAAGTCCTTCACCAAGGCGACGCTGGCGAAGGCGGAGAAGCGCCTCGCCGTCGCTTCGGCGCTGTTCGGCGTGGTCGCGGCGACCGACCCGATCCCCGCGTACCGGCTTTCCGGCGGGAACGCGCTGCCGTCGCTCGGGACCGTCCGCAGTGTGTGGAAGCCGGTGCTCGAACCGGTGCTCCAGGGCATCGAAGGGCTCGTCGTCGACCTGCGCTCCGGGACGTACTCGGGCCTCGCGAAACTCCGCCCGGACGCGGTGACCGTGCGTGTCGTGACCGAGGACGCGAAGGGCAACCGGACCACGGTGAGCCACTTCAACAAGGCCTACAAGGGACGGCTGGCCGCGGAGCTGGTGAAGTCCCGCGGTGAACCGTCCACTGTGGAACAGCTGCTGCGGGTGCTGTCGAAGGCCGGTCTCGACGTCGAGCGCACCGGCGACCACAGCATCGAACTACTCACCGGTGACGGCGTGCATTAGTTCCGTACCCCTACGGGCTTCTTCCTCGGTTGTTCCACCAGGCACGGATGCGGAAAGTGATTTCCAGCCACCTGGAAAGGAACCACCGTGAACAGAAGACAACGGCTGCTGGGGATCGCCACCGCCGCCCTCGGTTGCCTCTCGGTCCTCCTGCCCGCGCCCGCGGCCGCCGCGAACCTGCCCGCGGTCACCCCGACGGATCAAGCTGTCGTCCCCAGTGGACCGCACACGAACTCCGTCGGCGGCACGCCCGCCTCGGTCAAGGACCACCCGTTCATCATCGCGGGCCTGCGCCAGGGCGGCTCCCGGCCGCAGGGCCAGACGTGCACCGGTTCGGTCGTCGCGCCGCGCAAGATCCTGATCGCCGCGCACTGCAAGGCGGCCGAGGGTGAGAAGAGTTTCCTGTACGGACTGGACGATCTCAACGCCGGTGGCGGAACGCGGATCGGTGTCGTCAGCTACGACACCCACCCGAAGTACGTCAACTTCGACCAGGGTTACGACGTCGCGGTGGTCACCACGGACGCCGACATCCCGGTGCCGGGCGGCCAATACGCGAAGGTCGCGACGTCAGCCGACACGGACCTGAACAAGCCGGGCAAGTCCGGGCTGGGCCTCGGCTACGGCAAGAAGGACTTCAACGACGACACCCGCAACGTCGAACTGCACAAGTTCACCCTGCCGATCGTGCAGGGCAGCAGCTGCAACGGGGTCGGCGCGGGCTTCAAAGACGCGACGATGATCTGCAGCGGCTACAGCGACGGCCACGTCACCATCCTGCCGGGTGACAGCGGCGGCCCGCTCATCGTGGACGGCAAGGTCGTCGGCGTCGCATCGTGGAGCCGCAGCGACTTCAAGTGGTACAGCGTCTACGGCAGGCTCAACAACGACATGGGCGACTGGGTCAAGCAGCAGATCGGCGAGCCCCAGAACCCGGAGACGTTCTCCCTCGCGGTGACGCCGTCCTCGCTCAAGGTCGAGCCGGGCAAGTACGTTTCGGCGACGGTGACCAGCAAACCGGGCAAGAACGGCGCGGAGAAGGTCGATCTGAGCGCGTCGGGACTTCCGGACGGCGCGAAGGCCACGTTCCAGCCCGCGTCCATCAACTCGGGTGAGTCGGCGAAGGTGAGCATCGAGGTTCCCGCCGGGACGGCCGAAAAGGACTACGCCGTCACGATCTCAGGCAAGGGAACCGCCGACACGGCGACCGCGAAGCTGACGCTGACCGTGGGCAACGGCGGTCCGCAGCCCGGCGACCTCAAGGTCAGCGTGAGCCCTGGCAGCGGGACCGTCCAGCCAGGGTTCTTCAGCAACGTCACGGTTTCCGCCACCGGCGGGACCGGCACGATCACGCTTTCGGCGGCCGGACAGGGACTGCCGTTCGCGCCGTTCTTCAACCCGAAGACGATCTCGAGCGGCGGCAGCTCGACCATGCAGGTGGCCGCGCCCTTCCAGCGCGGCACCTACCCGGTGACCGTCACCGCGACGGACTCGGCGGGCAAGACCGCCACCGCCACCTACACCCTGACCGTCCAGTAAGGAGTCAAGTCCGTGAAGGCCTCCTTGAGGGACTCTGAGTCCCTCAAGGAGGCCTTCACGGACTTCAGGGTCGGGATAGCACTGCCATGGCGGCATTGTGACCGGGGATGCCGGAGACACCGCCGCCTCGTACGGCTCCGGCACCGCAGAGCAACAACCGTTCGTGAGCGGTCTCGACACCCCAAAGACCCACCTGAGCCGCATCGGCCGCGTAAGGCCACGACAGATCGCGATGGAAGATGTGTCCCGCGGGCAGTCCCAGTTCGGCTTCGAGGTCCAGCGGCGTCTTCGCCTCGATACACAACCGGCCGTCCGGCGCGCGCAGCACGCAGTCCTCGATCGGCTCCGCCAGCACACTGTCCAAAGAGGACAAAGTCGCCCGCCGCGCCTCTTCGCGCGCCTCGTCGTTGCGTCCCTCGAACAGCCGCGCGGGCATGTGCAGCCCGAACAGGGTCAGCGTCTGCACCCCGGCGGCGCGTTCGGCCGGGCCGAGGATCGACGGGTCGGTGAGCGAATGACAGTAGATCTCACACGGCGGCAACGACGGGATCCTGCCCGCGGCGGCCTCCGCGTAGGCCTTCGCCAGCTGCCCGTAACCCTCGTTGACGTGGAACGTGCCCCCGAACGCCTCTCGCGGATCGACCCCCGCGTCCCGCAACCTCGGCAGCCGTGACAGCACCATGTTCACCTTGAGCTGCGCGCCTTCCGGGGCTTCCGGCGGCTCCTCCCCCAGCAGGCGCGCGAGCGTCCGCGGCGCGACGTTCGACAGGACGTGCCCGCCGCGCACGGTGAACTCGTCGTCGCCGAGCCGATAGCGCACCGAGCCGTCCGGATCGAGGGACAGCACCTCGGCACCGGTCACCAGCCGCGCCCCCGCCGTCCGCGCGGCCGACGCGAGCGCCCCGGTCACCGCGCCCATCCCGCCGACCGGCACGTCCCAATCGCCGGTCTCGTTGCCGATCACGTGGTAGAGCAGGCACAGGTTCTGCCGGAAGTCACCGGCGTCGGCGAAGGTCCCGATCAGCGCGTCGGTCAGGACGACACCGCGCACGGTGTCGTCGCCGAACATCCGGGTGAGCGTTTCCGCGATCGGCCGTTCGAACAGCGCGTCCCAGGCCTCCGGGTCGATCATCGAACGTAAGTGTTCCCTGGAGACCAGCGGTTCGGTCAGCGTGGAGAACGTCGCTTCGGCGACCCGTGCGGTCATCGCGTAGAACCGTTGCCAAGCCTCGAAGTCCTTTGTGGACCCGGTGAGCGCGGAGAACGACGCCGAAGTGCGGCCGTCGTCGCCCGTGTCGACAAGGAGACCGCCGTCGCCGACAGGCGTGTACGACGACATCCGCCGCCGCCGGAGATCGAGCCCGAGACCGAGGTCCGCGATGATCTTGCGCGGCAGCAGGCTCACCAGGTACGAGTACCGCGAAAGCCGGACATCGACACCGGGGAAGGCCCGGAACGACACCGCTGCCCCGCCGACCTCGTCCCGGCGTTCCAGCACCAGTACCGAACGGCCCGCCCCGGCCAGATAGGCGGCGGCCACCAGGCCGTTGTGCCCGCCACCGACGATCACGGCGTCGTACGACTCCATCCAAGGCCTCCCAGCGAAAACGACAATGCGCCGCGGTCATGGTGACCGCGGCGCACCGCCGTTCGCAAGGACTCAGAAGGTGATGGAGAACCCTTCGATCGTCCCGCTGTCGAACCGGTAGACATCGCGGACCCGCAGTTTCCAGGTCCCGTTCGCCGGTTCGGACGAGGCGTTCACCGTGTACGACGTGTGCACGCCGCTCGCCTCGCCGATCCCTCCCGCCTGCTTGAGGCCGAACACCGCACCGCTCGGCCCGATCAGGTCTATCGCCAGGTCACCGGTGTAGGTGTGCGCGATGTCGACCTTGACCGGCAGCGTCGCCGACGCCTTGCCGTCGCAGCCTTCCTGCGTCACCGAACTGGTCACCGCGTCACCCGCGTCCGGAATGGACACCGGTGTCGTGTTGGACTTGGCACCGCACTTCGGGCCGGGGCCGCCTCCGCCGATGAACGAGACGTTCAGCAGCTTGTTCACCGTTCCGCTCGGCAGGCCCTTGAGCACGCCGTCCGAGGAGTTGTTCACCAGCGCGTCCCGCGTCTGCTGCGGGGTGGCGCCGGAGTTGGCTGACAGGTAGAGCGCCACCGCGCCCGCCACGTGCGGTGTGGCCATCGAAGTCCCGCTCATGTTCGCCGAACCACCGTTGGACGTGGACAGCGACGTGATGTTGCTGCCAGGGGCGAAGATGTCCACGCACGAACTGTGGTTGGAGAACGAGGACTTGTTGTCGTTCTCGTCCGAGGCGCCGACCGTGATCGCCTCGGGGATGCGGGCGGGGCTGACGTTGCAGGCGTTCTGGTTCTCGTTGCCCGCCGCCACCGCGTAGACGAAGCCCGCCGCGATGGACTTCTTGATGACGTCGTCGCCGAGCCCGACCTGGTCCATCTTCAGGCTCAGGTTCGCCACCGCCGGTTTGGTGCCGTTCGCGGTCAGCCATTCGGCCGCGTCGACGATGGCGGAGTCGGGACCGTTGCCCGAACAGTCGTTGCCGAGCACCTTCAGCCCGACGATCTTGACCTTCTTCGCCACGCCGTAGGTCTTGCTGCCGATGGTGCCCGCGGTGTGACTGCCGTGCCCGTTGCAGTCCTTCCCGTTACCGCCGACGAAGTCCTTGCCGATGGACGCGCGGCCTTCGTACTCCGGGTTGTCCGGGTTGATGCCGGTGTCCATGTCGTACGCGGTGACGCCTTCACCCGTGTTCGGGTACGTGAAGCTCTTGTCGCGCGGCAGGTTCTTCTGGTCGATCCGGTCGAGGCCCCAGGTGGGGTTGGCCTGGGTGCCGACGGCACGCGCGGTGCCGTCCTCATACACCGCCTTGACCGCCGGATCGGCCGCGAGGCGCCGGGCCTGCTGCTCGGACATGCCCTTGACCGAGAACCCGCGGAGCACGTTCTTGTACGCCGACCGGACCTCACCGCCGTAGCGGCTCGTCAGCGCCGCCGAAGACTGCTCGACGGCCAGGGTGCCGACGTCGTGGAGCACCACGATGTACTGGTTCCCGTAGTGCTGGTTCGCCTGCACGACAACGCCTTCCGCCTGCGCGGCGACGGCGTTGCCGGCGGCGAGCGCGGCGAGTGCGGTGACCGCGAAGGCCACCACACCGCCGCGCACGCCGCGGCGCATCAGAGACCTGCCACGTTCAGCAGCTTGTTGGTCGAACCGGTACCGGGGCTGGTCACGACGCCGTTGGTGGCGGCGGCGGCCAGACCGGAGGCCACGGCGGCGGGGTTCGCCGTCGGGTGCGAGGTCAGGTAGATCGCGGCCGCGCCTGCGACATGCGGCGTCGCCATCGAGGTGCCGCTCATCTGCTGGGTACCGCCACCGTTGCGCAGCGAGGTGATGTTGGTGCCGGGCGCGAAGATGTCGGTGCAGGTGCCGTAGTTCGAGAACGTGGACCGGCGGTCGTCGTTCTGCGTGGCGTTGACGGTGATGGCCTCCTTCACACGGGCCGGGCTGGTGGAGCAGGCGTTCGTGTTGGAATTCCCGGAGGCCACCGTGTTCGTGATGCCCGCCGAGACCGCGCGGCGCACGGCGGAGTCGACGCCGTTGTCGGCCGGGCCACCGAGGCTCATGGTGAGCACCGACGGGCCCTTGGCGTTCTTCACGACCCAGTCGATCCCGCTGATGATCTGCGAGTACTGGCCGCTGCCCTGGCAGTTCAGCACGCGGACCGCGACGATCTTGGCACCCTTGGCCACGCCGTAGGTGGCGCTGCCGACCGTGCCGGCGACGTGCGTGCCGTGCCCCTGGCAGTCCTTGGCGTCGCTGTCGTTGTCGATGAAGTCGTAGCCACTGGACGCGCGGCCGCCGAATTCGGACTGGCCGTAGTCGACGCCGGTGTCGACAACGTAGACCGTCGCGCCCGCGCCGTCATTGGGGTAGGTGTACTTCTTGTCCAGCGGCAGCTTCTGCTGGTCGATCCGGTCCAGGCCCCAGGTCGGGTTGTTCTGGGTACCGGTCATGTGCGCGACCGCGTCCTGCTGGACGAAGTCGACATTGGGGTCGGCGGCGAGCCGTTTGGCCTGAGCCTCGGTCATCTTCGCCGAGAAGCCGTTCAGCGCGGCGCTGTAGGTCGCCTTCACCTGGCCGCCGTACTTGGCCGCGAGACCGGCGTCGCCGCTCTTCAACGAGACGATGTACCCGTCCGTGACCGCGCCCGGCACACCGGCGCCGAGGATCTGCCCCTCGGCGGCCGTCGCCGATCCGGCGAAGGCCAGCGAGGCCGTCACACAGGCCCCGGCGAGTACCGCACCCGCGATCCGGTGACGTCGAAGTTCTCCACGCATTTCCTGAGCTCCGTTCACTCGAACAGGTGGTTCGCGCCGGCGTGATTCCCGACCGGCGCCGTGACGAGCAGTCACGCTGGAATCACTTTCGGGTGGTAACACCTGCGCGAACAAGCGAGGCAACAGTCCGTAGGACTACGTATCTAATGGGGAAACCCACCGTCCCTACGAAAGTTGTGTGACCGTCCGAGCGGGTTCCGTGATCACCGAACCCGCGCATAAGCTGCGTTCACTCGAACGGTGTTGTTCGTGAAGCGGGGGTGACCCGGCATGGTGATCGGTGGCTGCCGACGCAGGACGAGTTCGCCAGTGCTCGTCGGCCGTGATGCGGAACTGAACGAGCTTCTCGACGGCGCGATGCGCTCGCCGTCGGTGATCATGCTCGAAGGCGAAGCCGGGGTGGGCAAGACCCGGCTCGCCACCGAGCTGCTGGCCTGCCCCGAACTCGCCGGACGGCCGGTCCTCAGCGGAAACTGCCAGCCGCTGCGCGAACCCTTCCCGTACGGCGTGGTCTTCGACGCGCTGAAGGACGTCCGCCCGGCTCGCGAACTCAACCCCGTGACCGGCGTGCTCGGGCCCTACCTGCCGGAACTCGCGGCCTGCCTGCCCGCGCCACCACCCCGGCTCGGCGATCCCCGCGCCGAACGGCACCGGCTCTTCCGCGCCGTCCGGGAACTGCTCGGGGCGCTGGGCCCGCACGTCCTCCTCATCGAGGACCTCCACTGGGCGGACGACGGCTCCCGCCGCCTGCTGCGGTTCCTGATGACCGACCCGCCCGCGGGCCTGACCCTCTTGCTCACTTACCGGCGTGAAGAGACACCCGGCGGCATCCCGCTCGGCAGTGCTTATCGCCCGGCGCCCGGCACCGCGCACGTGTTCGTCACCCTTCGCCCGCTCGACCGCGAAGGCGTCCAAGCGCAGGTGTCGGCCCTGCTCGGCGAGGCGAACGTCTCGGCCGAGTTCGCCGCGCGGCTGCACGAACGGACCGCGGGGATCCCGTTCGTGGTCGAGGAGGTCGTGCACGCGATCGGCGGTGTCGAGGGCGCGGTGCACGCCGACGGCGCGACCGCGCGGCGCCTGCTGGACACGGTCGAAGTCCCGGCGCTGCTGAGGGAGGCGACGGTCGAACGGCTCACCGCGCTGTCGTCGACGGCCCGGCGGATCACCGAGGCGGCGGCCGTCCTCGGCACACCGTCCACTTCGGACCTCCTGACGGCCGCGGCCGCGATCGCCCCCGAACGCGCCCGCCGCGCGCTCGTCGTCGCGCTCGAACGCAACGTCCTGGTGGAGACCGGCGAGGGTACGTACGGCTTCCGGCACGCGTTCGCCCAACAAGCCGTCTACCGGGCCATTCCCGGCCCCGACCGCCAGGAACTGCATCGGCGGGCCGCGCGGCTGCTGCGCGACCGCCTCCCGCAGTCCCTGGTGCGGCTCGCCGAACACTGCCGCAAGGCAGGCGACCGGGCCGGTGCCCTGAAGTACGGCGAAGCGGCGGCGGATCAGGCGTCGACGGTCGGCGATCTCGCCACCGCGACGGATCTGCTCCGCACCCTGCTCGACGAACCGGGACTGCAACCGTCCGATGTGGACAGACTGGCGGTCAAGTTCAGTTCGGTGGCGTGCAACGGCCTCGCGCAGACCGAGGTCGTCCCGGCACTGGAGCGGCTGCTCACCGACGGCAGGCTGTCCGGACGGCTGAGCGGCGAGGTCCGGCTGGGGCTCGGGCTGCTGCTGGTGCGCCAGGCAGGCGGGCTGGAGGCGGCGAGGACCGAGATCGAGATCGCCGTCAACGACCTCGCCGACCGGCCCGACCTGGCCGGACGCGGGATGGGCGTGCTCGCCCAGCCGTGGGTCGGCGCGACTCCGCTGCGGGAGCACCGGCGGTGGATGGACCGGGTGGACGAGCTTATCCACCAGGCGACCGATCGCCGGTTGAAGATCATCCTCCTGGCCAACAACGCGGCGTCCCGGCTGCACATCGGGGACGCGCGCGGCTGGGACATGCTGGACCGGGCGCCCACCAGCGTGGGTTCGCCCGACGAACAGCGGCATCTGTCACGGCTGCACTGCAACAGCGCCGACGCCTGCGCCTGGACGGGTCACCACCGGCGGGCCAGGAGCCTCCTGCACAGCGGGATGCAGCTGGCCGCCGACTGCGGGGCGCCGTACGTCGTCAGCACCGCCAGCGCGACTGCCGTCCACACCGACTGGCTGACCGGGAACTGGGACGGCCTCGCCGAACGGGCCGACGCGCTGATCGACGAGTACCGCGACCTCCTGCCGGTGACCAGCGAACTGTGCCTGGTGCTCGGCCTGCTCGCCGCCGCCAGAGGGGAATGGGACGAAGCCGCGGCCCGGTTCGCCGGGACCGCGGCGGATCAGCCGGAGAACGCGTTCACGCCGGTCGCGATCGCCGCGCACGCCGGGATGGCGGGCATGCTGCTCGCCCAGGACCTCGGCGAGGCCGCCGTCACCCAGGCCGAAAAGGGATTGGAACTCTTGCGTGCCAAGGGAGTCTGGGCCTGGGGCGCGGATCTGCTCGTGGCCGCCGTCGACGCCTACTGCGCCACCGGGCGGGACGATGAGGCGCAGACGCTGACCGACGAGTTCGAACGCGAGATCGGCGGCCTCGACGCGCCGTCGACCCGTGCCGCGCTGGCGGCGAACCGCGGGCTCATCGCGGCGTCCCGCGGCGACCACGCGGACGCGATCAAGGCCTTCGAGCAGGCGCGGACGCTGTTCGAGGCCCTCCCGGCGCCGTACCACGCGGCGCTGATCGCCGAACGGGCCGCGCGCTGCCGCCTGGCCGGGAACGAGGACGTCGCCGAGACCTTCGCCGCGCTCGCCGAGTCGTTCGACCACCTCGGCGCCACCCGCGACGCCGCGCGCTGCCGCCACGCGTTCCGGTCCACCGGTGCGGTCGCCCCCTCCCGGCGCGGCCGCCGGGGCTACGGCGACGAGCTGTCCCCGCGCGAGCGCGACGTCGCCCGTCTGCTGGCCGCCGGGCACACCAACCGGGAGATCGCCGAGGTGCTGTTCCTGTCGCGGCGCACGGTGGAACAGCACGTCGCGAGTGTGCTGCGGAAGCTGAAGGTGCGGTCGCGGAATGAGCTGGCCGGCCTTCGGTCGGCCTAGAACCTGTCGACGTCGATGACCGCTTTGGCGAACTCCTCCGGTGCCTCTTGCGGCACGTTGTGGCCGATCCCGTTCAGGATCCGGTGCTCGTACTTGCCGGAGAACTTCGACCGGTAGGCCTTGCCGTCGGTGTTCGGGCCGTCGAAATCGCTGCCGATCGTGATGGTGGGCACCGAAACCGCCGGGCCCTTGGCGAGTTTTTGTTCGAGGGCGTCGAGTTTCGGGTCGCCGTCGGCAAGGCTGAGCCGCCAGCGGTAGTTGTGGATCACGATGGCCACGTGGTCCGGGTTGTCGAAACAGGCGGCCGAACGGTCGTAGGTCGCGTCGTCGAAGGCCCACTTCGGCGACGCGACCTTCCAGATCAGCTTGTTGAAGTCGTGGCGGTTCTTCGTGTAGCCGAGGATCCCGCGCTCGGTGGCGAAGTAGTACTGGTACCACCAGCCGAGCTCGGCGGCCGGAGAAAGCGGTTCCTTGTTCGTCTCCCGGTTCGTGACCAGGTAGCCGCTCACCGAGACGAGCGCCTTGCAGCGCTCGGGCCACAGCGCGGCGATGATCACGGCCGTGCGGGCGCCCCAGTCGAAGCCGCCGAAGACGGCCTTCTCGATCTTGAGGGCGTCCAGCAGCGCGACGACGTCGGCGGCGATCGCGGACTGCTGGCCGTTGCGGAAGGTGTCCTTCGACAGGAACCGCGTCGGCCCGTAGCCCCGCAGGAACGGCACGATCACCCGGTACCCGGCCGCGACCAGGCGCGGGGTGACGTCGACGTAGCTGTGGATGTCGTAGGGCCAGCCGTGCAGGAGGACCACCACCGGACCGTCCGCGGGACCGGCTTCGGCGTACCCGATGCTCAGCTCCCCGGCGTCGATCTGCTTGAGCGGGCCGAACGAGGTGTTCCCGCCGGTGGTGGCAGATGCCGCCGCCGGTGCGGCCGCGGGCTGGGCCGAACAGCCTGCCACGGTGGCTCCCGCCGCCGCGGCGGCGACGGCCTGTGCGAACCTTCTCCTGCTGAGCATCCTGAGTCCTCCCGCGAAACGCCTGGTACGGGATGAAATTAAGGGTGCGGCGGTGGACGCGGCGACCGTCGGACGACGTCACCGGTGTACGTCACCCGTACTCCAAGGATCGAGGCGCGAAGTCGTCGCGCCAGGTGTCAAGTCCGTGAAGGCCTCCTTGAGGGACCAGTATTTGCTTACCCATTGGTGCGGTTGGCGGTCGGGTGTGGAGGATTTGGGACGTTCAACGTCCTGGATCTTCCACGCTCGGTCTCGTTGATGAGGGACTTGGGATAGTGAACGTCTCAATCCTTCACAGGCGGGCGCTGTTTCGTCTTGGTGCCGGGCGGGGCTTGTGCTGGGCGGCGGTGTGGTCGACGGGGGAGGATTCCGGCCGTTGAACGTCCGGAATCCTCCCCCGTCAGGTTCATGGCAGGCACGACCTTGATCAACGGAGGATCGGGGACGCTGAGCGTCCCGAATCTTCCGTTGATCAAGGTCTGTGACCGGAACACACCCGCGCAACTACCACCCTCGCGCAGGTCAGGCACAGGTGAACAAATACCGGGCCTCCTTGAGGGACTTGAATCCATGCAGTGGCGCGCAGCGTCTCCGTTGAGGGTGGCGGCGGGGGCATGGACCGCAAGGAGGCCTTCACGGACTTTCGACTCGCCTTCGGGTTAATTCGGTTGCGCGCGTCCGGCGGAGTCCGGGATGATCGTCCGCGATCCGGCAGGAGCCGGTGGATGCGACAGGGAGGTGCCTCGTGCTGATGACTGTCCGGGGCGTTGTCCGCCCCCATCCACTCGCCCCTCGCGGCTGAGCGCGGAGTACACGACGCTCGCCCGGTGGGGCACCCCTGACTAGGAGAACCCACCAGTGCGCAAGCACGATCTCGAAGAGTCTTACGAACAACGTCCTCGGCGCGCCCGTCGAGCCCGCTTCGACGACGAGCCCGAACCCGCCCGCGGCGGGCGGCTCACCGAAGCCGAACGCGTCCGGCTCGCCCGGCTGCGTGAGGACGCCTACACCGAAACGGCCATCCCCGACGGCGCCGACCGCTGGAGCACCTGGGGAGAGGCCGAGCACGGGCCGCAGCCCCGGCCCGACTGGGTGCTCACCGAACTGGCGGCGGTGGACACCGAACTCGGCATCCTCAAAACCGGCAAGGAGGCGGACGTCCACCTCGTCCGGCGCAACCTGCCCGGAACCGAGGGCACGGTGCTGGCGGCGAAGCGGTACCGCAGTGGCGAGCACCGGTTGTTCCATCGCGACGCCGGCTACCTCGAAGGCAGGCGGATGCGGCGTTCGCGGGAGATGCGGGCCATGGAGTCGCGCAGCAGCTTCGGCCGCAACCTCATCGCCGAGCAGTGGGCGGTGGCCGAATTCGGCGCGCTGAGCAGGCTGTGGACGGTCGGCGCCCCGGTGCCGTACCCGGTGCAGCGCGACGGTACCGAGCTGCTGCTGGAGTTCCTCGGCGACGGCGAGGTGGCCGCGCCGAGGCTGGCGCAGGTCCGGCCGGAGCCGGAACAATTGCGGGAGCTGTGGTTCCAGACCTCGGCGATGCTGGAACTGCTGGCGTCGCAGGGGCTCGCGCACGGCGACCTCTCGGCGTACAACCTGCTCGTCCACCACGGGCAGATCATGGTGATCGACCTGCCGCAGGTGGTCGACATCGTCGCCAACCCCGGCGGACTCGAGTTCCTCGCGCGGGACGTGCGGAACATCGCCGCGTGGTTCCACTCACGGGGACTGCCGGAGCAGTTGACGTCGGTCGCCGAGCTGATCGAGGAACTGCAAGAGATCGCCGGTCTCCGCTGACCGTCCACAGTGTCATGAAGGGGTCGTTTCCGACGGATCACGCCGGGAACGACCCCTTCATGACACGCCGGGAGAACCCGTGGCGGAGACCCTGCCCACAATCGGTCCCTCCGGTTGGGAGGCTGGACAACGGTCCGGTACAGTAGTACTAGACCGCAACCGGCGGCGTGGATGAGTGGTGTCCGTCGCCTCCAAAGCCAACCGAATGGCTCGCGGTATCCGTATCAACCAATAGGCGCGCGGTGTCATGCAGACGCGGTGTGCCGGGTTCGTCCCTGTGAACGCCCATCTGTGCACACCATCTTGCCCTGCCTGCGCGCGGGCAGCCCAGGGCCTCCTTGCGACGTGCCACGTCCGAGAGGCATTTGTGACAGTCACGTTCAACTCCGGCCACACCTCACCGTCGGCGCGTCAGCACCGCAAGCCGCGCACTCGCCCCACGGGTGACGCGATGCTGCGTGAAGACGCCGTCGAGACGGTCAAGGCGACGACCTGGGCGGAACTCGGCCTTCCCGACCCGCTGCTGCGGGCGCTGGCCGACGCCGGTATCACCACCCCGTTCCCGATCCAGTCGGCGACCATCCCCGACGCGCTCTCCGGCCGCGACGTGCTCGGCCGCGCCCAGACCGGTTCCGGCAAGACCCTGGCCTTCGGCCTCGCGATGCTGACCCGGCTCAACGGCGGCCGCGCCCGGCCGAAGCACCCCCGCGCGCTGATCCTGGTCCCGACCCGCGAGCTGGCCATGCAGGTCGCCGACTCGCTCACCCCGCTGGCCAAGTCCCTCGGCCTGTGGTGCCGCACCGCCGTCGGCGGGATGGCCTTCACCCGCCAGGCCGACGCGCTTTCCCGCGGCGTCGACCTGCTGATCGCCACCCCCGGCCGGCTGTCGGACCACGTCCGCCAGGGCACCGCGTCGCTTTCGGACATCGACTTCGTCGCGCTCGACGAGGCCGACCAGATGGCCGACATGGGCTTCATGCCGCAGGTTCGCGAGATCCTCGACCTGACCCCGCGTGACGGCCAGCGCCTGCTGTTCTCCGCCACCCTCGACGGTGACGTCGACCGCCTGGTCCGGGCGTACCTGACGAACCCGGTCACCCACTCGGTTGCCCCGTCGACCGCGAGCGTCACCACCATGGACCACCACGTGTTCCAGGTGTCGCACCAGGACAAGCAGGACATCATCACCGAGATCGGTGCCCGCGAGGGCCGCACGATCATGTTCGTCCGCACCAAGCACCACGTGGACCGCCTCACCGAGCGCCTGCGCGAGAAGGGCGTCCACGCGGCCGCTCTGCACGGCGGCAAGACCCAGGGCCAGCGCAACCGGGTCCTCTCGGACTTCAAGGAGGGCTACGCCCCGGTCCTCGTCGCCACGGACGTCGCCGCGCGCGGTATCCACGTCGACGACATCTCGCTGGTGCTGCACGTCGACCCGGCCGCCGACCACAAGGACTACCTGCACCGCGCCGGCCGCACCGCGCGCGCCGGGGCGTCCGGTGTCGTGGTCACGCTGGTCACGCACGACCAGCGCCGCATGGTGCGCCGGATGACCGACCGCGCCGGTGTCCGCGCCGAGCAGACCACGGTCCGCCCCGGCGACGCCGAGCTCTCCCGGATCACCGGTGCGCAGCAGCCCAGTGGCGAGCCGGTCGTCGAGCGTCGTCGTGAGTCCCCGCGTCGTGGCGGTGGCCGCGGCTACGGTGGCGGCGACCGCGGCGGCTACCAGGGTTCGCGCGAGGGTCACGGTCACCGCGAAGGCGGCCGTCCCGGCGGCTTCCGCGGCCGCCCGCGTCGTGGCGAGTCCGGTGGCGGCAGCGGCCGCCCGCAGCGTCCGGGCAACGGACGCCCGCGTCGCAGCTACGACAGCTGAGGTAACCCTCGCTAGAAGTACATGAAGGCCCCCTTCCTTGCGCCTGGCGCAAGGAAGGGGGCCTTCATGTACTTGGGGTGCGCGGATGGGACACTGCGGGACGTGACTTCTCCCGGCCCCGTTTCCCAGAACCTCCCGCCCGACCAGGTCTTCGACTGGCTCGACGTGGAAGCGGAGAAGCGGACCGAGGCCGGGCTGGTGCGCAAGCTGCGCATCCGGCAGGCCCAGGAAGCCGAGTTGGACCTCGCGGGCAACGACTACCTCGGGCTCGCCCGTGACAAGCGGGTCGCCGGTGCGGCCGCGGCGGCCGCGTTGCGCTGGGGCGCCGGGTCGACCGGCTCCCGGCTCGTCACCGGCACCACCGAGGTCCACGCGGAACTCGAGCACGAACTCGCCCGCTTCTGCGGCGCGCAGGCGGCGCTGGTCTTCTCGTCCGGTTTCACCGCGAACCTCGGCGCCGTCACGGCCCTGTCCGGCGCGGATTCCGCGATCGTCACGGACAAATACATCCACGCGTCGCTGATCGAAGGCTGCCGGCTGTCCCGTTCGGACATCGCCGCCGTCGCGCACAGCGAGCCGAGCGCCGTCAAGCACGCGCTGGCGACCCGCCGCAAACCGCGCGCTCTCGTCGTCACCGATTCCGTGTTCTCCGTCGACGGTGACATCGCCCCGCTGGAGGAACTCGCCGGGGTCTGCCGGGAGCACGGCGCGTCGCTGCTCGTCGACGACGCCCACGGCTTCGGTGTCCTCGGCGAGGGTGGCCGCGGTGCCGTCCACGCGGCGGGGCTCTCCGGCGCGCCGGACGTCGTCACCACGATCACGCTGTCGAAATCCCTTGGGGCGCAAGGCGGAGCGGTGCTCGGGCCGCGTCGCGTGATCAAGCATCTCGTGGACACCGCGCGCAGCTTCATCTTCGACACCGCGCTCGCGCCGGCCAGTGCCGCCGCCGCGCTGGCCGCACTCAGCGCGTTGAAGGCCGAGCCCGAGCTGGCCACCAAGGTGACCGAAGCCGCCGGAAACCTTGCCATGCAACTGAAAGCGGCGGGCTTCCGGGTCGGTCTCCCGGACGCCGCAGTGATCTCGGTCCAGGCGCCGTCGCCCGAATCGGCCGTCGGGTGGGCGGCCGCGTGCGCGGATCAGGGCGTACGGGTCGGCTGCTTCCGGCCGCCGTCCGTACCCGACGGCATCTCCCGCCTGCGCCTGACCGCGCGGGCCGACCTCACCGAGGCCGATGTGGACCGCGCGGTCGCGGTGATCACGGCTGCGGCGCCTCCCGGCGCCACATCGTGAGGTGCGGGATCCCGTCTTCCATGAACTCGTCGCCTTCGGCCACGAAGCCGTACTTGCCGTAGAAGTCCTTCGCGTACGTCTGCGCGTCGAGGACGCACGGCGCGTCCCCGATGCCCGCGAGCGCGGTCTCCATCAGCCGTCCCGCCAGTCCCTTGCCTCGTGAGCGGACGGCCGTGCACACCCGGCCGATCCGGAAGGTGCCGCCCGCGTCCTGCAGGACCCGCAGGTACGAGTCGACCGCGACGGAACCGCCGATCCAGAGATGCCGGGTGCCGGGCAGGAGGTCACGCCCGTCGATCTCGTGATAGGCGACGTTCTGCTCGACGACGAACACGTCGACGCGCAGTCGGAGGATGCCGTGCAGCTGCGCGGCGGTGATCTCGTCACCGGCGACGGACAGCGGGAACGACGAGGTCTCGATGATCGGGGTGTCGGTGCTCACGCCCACTTGTTAGCACATCGGACGTGAAGAAGGCATCGATCAGCCGATCAGGCCCCGGCCGTTCTGCTGGGAAATCTCGTTCGCGAAGTGGGAGACGCGGGTGTACACACCCGGTTTGCCCGCCTTCGCGCAGCCTTCGCCGAAGGACACGATCCCGATCAGCGTGTCGCCCACCATCAGCGGCCCGCCCGAATCGCCCTGGCAGGCGTCGACCCCGCCTTCGGGGTAACCGGCGCACACCATGTCGCTCGGGTCGTAGCCCGAGTACGCGGTGCGGCAGGTCTTGTCGCTGACCACCGGGACGACCGCGCTGCGCAGGTAGTCCGACCGCGCGCCGCCGTCGGCGACGCGGCCCCAGCCGAGCACTGTCGCCTTCGTGCCTTCGCTGTACAGGTCGGCGTTGCCGTTGTCCGCGACCTTCGCGGGCCGGTACGGCAGCTGACCGCTGACCGTCATCACCGCGATGTCGTCGCCCTTGCCGGGGTCACCGCTGTAGTCGGGGCTGACCCAGACCTTCGCAACGCGCAGTTCCATCCCGTCCCGCGAACTCTTGTCGTCGCGGCCCGCGACCACGCGGACGTCGTTCTTCTTGACCGCGACCGCGCAGTGCGCCGCCGTCGCGATCGTCGTGGAGCTGACGATCACCGCGCCGCAGTACTGGTTGCCGCTGCGATCGGTCAGGAAGACCGCGTACGGGTACTGCGAGACCGAAGCCTTGCCGCCGCCCACGATCCTCGGCTGGGCGGCCTTGTCCGGGCCGCTCACCGCGCTGTCGTCCGCCGACGCGCTGCTGACCGCGACCGGCACCATCACGGCCGTCGCCAGTACCGCTCCGGCAGCGAGCAGCAGGGTGCGACGTGACTTTTTCGGCATTTTCTGTCCCTTCACCGGGGCGTACGTATGGTCAAGCCCTGGGAAGTCCTTCGACTCCAGCGCGTACACAAGCGATCGCAAATACCCTAATCGGCGAAAGCCCGATGCGGTGTCACTGAAACGGGTGGACCTGTGCTCACCCACCGCATCTGTCAGGCTGGACCTCGTGCGGGCGACGGCGACGATTCTGGCGGGTACGGCTTTTCTTCTGTTTTCGTGTTCCAGCCCGGCTCCGCCCGCACCGTCCACCCCGGCGGTGACCAGCGGTCCCGCGAGAACCTCTTCGACAGCACCGGTTCCGAGCACGTCGGCCCAGCCAGCCCCGCCGACCGCGCCGCCCGCACCGGCCTGGCAGGTCGGCGCGAAGCCGCTTCCCTTGCGCCCTGACGGTTTCGGGCAGATCCTCCCGACTCCTCCGGTACTGGCCGATCGGTCCCTGCCGACCGCCGACCTGCTTCCCCCGCCCGCCGGGAACCGGTTCGCCGGCACGGTGAATCCGGTCCCCGCGGACGTGCTCGCCCGCAGCACCTGGCAAGCGGGGTGCCCGGTCAAAGCAGGCGAATTGCGCTATCTCACGTTGTCGTTCTGGGGTTTCGACGGTCGCGCGCACACCGGTGAAATGCTCGTGAACGCTTCGGTGGCGAATCCCGTCGTGACCGTTTTCGACCGGTTGTTCGCCGCGAAATTCCCGCTCGAGGAAATGCGGGTGACCACCCCCGCCGAACTCACCGCTCCCCCGACCGGAGACGGGAACAACACCAACGCCTTCGTCTGCCGTCCGGCCCGCGGCCAGACGAACTGGTCCGCGCACGCCTACGGGCTCGCGATCGACGTCAACCCGTTCTGCAACCCGTACACGAAGGGTGATCTCGTCCTGCCCGAACTGGCGTCGGCGTACCTCGATCGGGGAAACCGGAGGCCGGGAATGATCACCCCAGGGGATCCGGCCGCGACCGCGTTCTCCGCGATCGGCTGGACCTGGGGCGGCACCTGGACGACGCCGAAGGACCGGATGCACTTCAGCTCCAACGGGCACTGACCGGGAACAACCGGCCGCCGGGAGAAGTTGGCTAGAGTCGGAACCACCCCGCTCCCCCGCCGCAAAGGAAGACAGCGTGCCCCACTACGACCTGGTGATCGTCGGTACCGGATCGGGCAACTCGATCCTCGACCCGCGTTTCGCCGACTGGAACACGGCGATCGTGGAGAAGGGCACGTTCGGCGGCACCTGCCTGAATGTGGGCTGCATCCCGACGAAGATGTTCGTGCACGCCGCCAACGTCGCGGCCACCCCCGCGTCTTCGGCGAAGTTCGGGGTGGACGAGGAGCTGACCGGGGTCCGCTGGCGCGACATCCGCGACCGGGTCTTCGGGCGGATCGACCCGATCGCCGCGGGCGGACGCGAGTACCGCGTGCAGCACGAGGACAACAAGAACGTCACCGTGTACGAGGGCGAAGGCCGCTTCACCGGGCACAAGGAGCTGCGGGTCAGCTACCCCGACGGCCGCGCGGGCGAGACGATCACCGCCGACCGCTTCGTGCTCGCCGCCGGCGGGCGTCCGGTGATCCCGGACGTCCCCGGCCTCGCCGAGACGGGGTACCACACCTCCGACACGGTGATGCGGCTCGACGAGCTGCCCGCGAGCATCGTGATCCTCGGCGGCGGGTACATCGCGGCCGAGTTCGCGCACGTCTTCGCCTCGTTCGGGGTGAAGGTGACCGTGGTCAACCGGTCCGGCGCGCTGCTGCGGTCCGAGGACGACGACGTCAGCGCCCGGTTCACCGAACTGGCGGCGCAGCGGTTCGACGTCCGGCTGGACCGGAAGACCATCCGCGCGCGCAAGACCTCGTCGGGCGTCGCGCTGGACCTCGAAGGCCCGCAGGGCGCCGAGACCGTCGAAGCCGAGGTGCTGCTGGTCGCCACCGGCCGCACGCCGAACTCCGACATCCTCGACGTCGCGGCCACCGGCGTGACGACGGGCGGGCGCGGGCACGTCGTGGTCGACGAGTACCAGCAGACCGTGGTCGACGGGATCTACGCGCTCGGCGACATCTCGTCGGTCTTCGAGCTGAAGCACGTCGCGAACCACGAGCAGCGCGTCGTGCAGCACAACCTGCTGCATCCGGACGAGCGGATCGAGTCCGACCACCGGTTCGTCCCGCACGCGGTGTTCACCTCGCCGCAGGTCGCTTCGGTCGGGCTGACCGAACGCGAGGCCCAGGAACGTGGCGTGTCGTACGTGACGTCGCATCAGGACTACGCCGGCATCGCCTACGGCTGGGCGATGGAGGACACCACCGGCTTCGCGAAGCTGCTCGCCGACCCGGCCACCGGGCAGCTGCTGGGCGCGCACATCATCGGCCCTCAGGCGTCTTCGGTGATCCAGCCGCTGATCCAGGCGATGAGCTTCGGCCTGGACGCGAAGAGCATGGCGCGCGGGCAGTACTGGATCCACCCGGCGATGCCGGAGCTGGTCGAGAACGCGCTGCTGAACCTTCCGCTGGACTGAGACCGGCGCATTCAGTCGGCTATCGGGGGTCCGTGAAGGCCTCCTTGAGGGACTCTGAGTCCCTCAAGGAGGCCTTCACGGACTTGGCACCCGACAGGACATCTTTGCCACTCACGGCCTCCTCGGCCCAGCGCGCTCTCGTGGGTCGACGGTGCCGCGAAAGCCACTTTCACAACGTTCAAGGTTGCGAAAGTGGCTTTCGCAACGTCCGAAGCCGGCGCACTCCCTCAGACGATGAGAGCGCAGGCGTGGGAATCGTTTCGCAACGCGAGGTCGCGCGCCGCGTCCATCCTGTCGTCCAGGACGGCCATCAGGGCGGGCGAGCGGGCCCCCTCCCCCGAGAACCGCTCGCCCGCCTCGATGTAGCGGCGGACCGCCGCCAAGAACTCCTCCCGCGCCGATGCCGCCCCTCCCGGCACCGTGCGGACCCCCATCGCCCCCTTGAGGACGTCCTTGGCGCCGTCCGCCTTCACCGCGACGTAGTGCTGCGACTTGCGCAGCTCGGTCGCGGCGTCCCCCTTCGCGTCCGGCCAGTAGCGACGGATCTCCGCGCCGCTGTCCTTCCACACCTGTATGCACACCCGGTCGACGGCGCGGTAGAACTCGTGCGGCGAGACCGCCGCCGCGGGCCGTTCCGGCGCCAAGGCGACGCAGACCGCGGCGAAACACGCCAACGCCGTCCCGTACGCCAGTTCCTCCACCACGCCGACCCCCAGAACCGAGTTTTGAACAGGTTCAACTCAATCAGGCTAAGGCTCCGCCCGGCACGGGGTCAAGAAATTTTTTGAACGCGTTCAGACGAAGCGGCGGCGACCGGCAAGTGCGCCGAAGGTCATCTGCGCGAGGAAGACCACGAGCATCATGATCCAGGGAACGGTCCAACCGCGGGTGAGGTCGTGAAGCAGGCCGAAGAGGAACGGCCCGACGGCCGCCATCAGGTAGCCGATACCCTGGGCCATCCCCGACAGCCGCGCGGTGTCCTCACCGGTGCGCGCCCGCAGCGCGATCACGGTCAGCGCGAGCGAGAAGACGCTCATCCCGAGCCCGATGAGAAGGCACCAGAGCAGCGGCGAAGCGCTCGGGGCGACCATCATGCCGACCATCCCGACGAAGCCGAAGACACCCAACCCGACGATCCACAGGCTCTGGCTGCCCGCCCGCGCGGCCATCGGCGCCACCACGAGACTGATCGGGACGGCGATCAGCGAGATCAGCCCGAGCAACAGCCCGGCATCGCCCTTGCTCACCCCGGCGTCGATCATCACTTCCGGCAGCCAGCCCATCACGACGTAGGCCAAAAAGGCCTGAGTGCCGAAGAAAAGCGTGACCATCCACGCAAGGGGGCTACGCAGGAGCGATCGCCCGCTACCCTGCTTGCCTGCCTCGGCAACAGGTGCCCGCCCCGCACCGCGGGCTGCGAGAATCCAGACGAGGAGTGCGAGCACCGCGAGCACAGACCAGGCACCGAGGCCTTGACGCCAGCCGCCGAACGCGTTCTCCAGGGGAGGGGTGAGCGCGGATCCCAGTGCGCCTCCGCCCTGGAGGGCGGCGGTGTAGACGCCGGTCATCATGCCGACACGAGCCGGGAAGGAGTCCTTGATGACGACCGGGATCAGCACGTTCGCCAAGGCGATTCCCGCCGTGGCCACCAGGGTCCCCCCGAGCACGACGTACGGTCCGTCGACCACGCGCAGCACCAGGCCGACGGCCAGCACAGACAGCGCGGAAGCGATGGCCGCGCCGATGCCGAACCGGCGGGCCAGCAGGGGCGCGGCGAGCCCGGCTGCGGCGAAACAGAGGCCGGGGAGCGTGGTCAGCACGCCCGCCCAGGTGGCCGTGGCGCCGAGGTCGTCGCGCATCTCGCCGAGGATCGGACCGACACTGGTGATCGCCGGGCGCAGATTGAGTGCCACCAGGACCACCGCGACGCCGAGCAGGAGACCGCCGGTGATCACCCCCGGCCGCCACGCCGTTTCGATCGACCCTTCGAGTTCAAGACGGTCATCGAACGGGGCAACGGATTCTTGGGAGTCGACACGCACGTCGGCTAGTATCACATACATAGGATGATTGGATGAAGGGACAACGCTGTGCCATTGGCCACCACGCGCCGTGCCGGCCTGGTCGATCAGGTCATCGAGCAGCTGCGTGACGCCGTCACGCAGGGAGAATGGCCCATCGGCGAGCGGATTCCGACCGAACCCGAGCTGGCAGGACAGCTCGGGGTCGGGCGCAACACCGTCCGCGAGGCCGTTCGCGCGCTCGCGCACACGGGACTACTGGAAGTCCGACAGGGCGACGGGACCTACGTGCGGGCGACGAGCGAAGTCTCGGGCGCCATCCGGCGGTTGTGCGGTTCGGAACTGCGCGAGGTGCTGCAGGTGCGGCGCATCCTCGAGGTCGAAGGCGCCCGGCTCGCGGCCGCGTCGCGGACCGAGGAGGAAGTGGCCGAGCTGCGCTCGCTGCTCGACCGCCGCAACGCGGAGCTGCGGGAGGGGCATTGGGAGGATTTCGCCCGGCTCGACGCGGAATTCCACTTCGCCGTCGTCCAAAGTGGACATAACACCCTGCTGACCGAGATGTACCGCGGGCTCACCGAGGTGATAACGGCCAGCGTGGCCGCGACGTCGAACGTGACGCCGGGGCACGAGTACCTGCCGGAGATCGGCCACGAGGGGCTCGCCGAGGCCATCGCCGACGGTGACGCCGAGCGGGCCGCCAGTGAGGCGTGCGGCTTCCTGGACGAGCTCCTGGCCCGCGTGGAGCACGAAGACGCCTGACCCTGAAGTACATGAAGGCCCCCTTCCTTGCGCCTGGCGCAGGAAGGGGGCCTTCATGTACTTGCCCTACGGCAGCGTCAAGATTTCGGCGCCGGTCTCGGTCACCACGAGGGTGTGCTCGAACTGGGCGGTCCACTTCTTGTCCTTGGTGGTGACGGTCCAGTCGTCGGCCCAGATGTCGTAATCGATGGTGCCGAGGGTGATCATCGGCTCGATCGTGAAGGTCATGCCCTGCTCGATGACCGTGTCGACTGACGGCTCCTCGTAGTGCAGGACGGTCGGCGCGGTGTGGAACGCCGGGCCGACACCGTGACCGGTGAAGTCCCGCACGACGCCGTAGTCGAACCGCTTCGCGTATGCCTCGATGACGCGGCCGATGACGTTGAGCTGCCTGCCGGGACGGACGGCCTTGATGGCGCGTGCGGTCGCCTCACGCGTGCGCTCGACCAGCAGCCGCGCCTCCTCGGAGACGTCACCCGCCAGGAACGTCGCGTTGGTGTCGCCGTGGACGCCGCCGATGAACGCGGTGACGTCGATGTTGCAGATGTCGCCGTCCTCGATCACCGTCGAGTCCGGGATGCCGTGGCAGATCACCTCGTTGAGCGAGGTGCAGCACGACTTCGGGAACGCGCGGTAGCCGAGGGTGGACGGGTACGCGTGGTTGTCCAGCAGGAACTCGTGGATCACCTTGTCGATGTCGTCGGTGGTCGCGCCGGGTTTGACGGCCTTGCCGCCCTCCTCGAGCGCCTGCGCCGCGATCCGGCTCGCGACGCGCATCGCCTCGATCACCTCGGGCGTGCGGACCCCGTTGCCCGTGTCGCGTTTCGGCGCCGGCCGGTCGACGTACTCGGGGCGGGCGATGCTGGCGGGGACGACTCGCCTCGGCGTCTGAACGCCGGGCTTCAAGGGGGAGCGAACGGACATGAGTCCAGCCTACGACCTGACGGCTAACCGAGGCCCGCCAGGAAGCGCTGGGCGGCTTCGACCGCCGGTTTGGACGTCCCCGCGTCGGTGGTCAGCAGCGCGAAGGCCAGGTCTCCGGTGTAGCCGACGAACCAGCCGTGCGAATGCGTGCCGTCGCCGAACTGGGCCGTCCCGGTCTTGCCCCGGACTTCGGGCAGGGGCTTGAGCAGGGTCGCCGTGCCGTCGGTGACGACCTCACGCATCATCCCGCGGAGCGCGTCGAGCACCTCGGGGCGGATCGGCTTCCCGAGCCCGGACGACGTCGAGGCCATCCCCCGCACCAGCGTCGGCACCGGGGTCTTCCCGGCCTGGACCGTCGCGGCGGCGACCGCCAGCCCGAACGGGCTCGTCACCACGGTCCCCTGCCCGAAGCCGTTCTCCGCCTTCTGCGCGACGGTGTTCGCCGGCGGCACCGAACCGGTGATCGTGGTCAGGCCGGGGATCACGAAGTCGGCGCCGACGCCGAGGTCGCGCGCGGCGTCGGTCAGCGCGGCGGGCGGCAGATCGGTCGAGAGCTTCGCGAACGTCGTGTTGCAGGATTTGGCGAACGCCTTGGACAGCGGGACGACGCCGAGGGCGAACTTGCCCTCGTTCGGCACCGTCCGGTTCTCGAAGGTGGCCGTGCCGGGGCAGTCGACGGGGCTGTCCGCGCGCACCGAGCCCGCGGACAGCGCGGCGACGGCGGTGGCGATCTTCATCGTGGAGCCGGGCGGGAACCGGCCGGTGAGCGCGATCGCGCCCTGGGGGTCGGCCGGGGCGTTCTGGGCCACGGCCAGCAGTTCACCCGTCGACGGCTGGATCGCGACCAGCGCGGAGGCCGTCGGGACCGGGGCGAGCGCCCGCTCCGCCGAACCCTGCGCCTTCACGCTGAGCGTGCTCACGACCGCGGGGGCCGGTTTGGGTTGCTCGGTGTGCAGGTCGACGCTCTCGCCGCCTGCCGTGTCGAGGGTGACGACGCGCCAGCCCGCCGAGCCCTCCACCTGGTCCTCGACGAGGGAACGGACGGCGGGCAGCACCTGCTTGCCGAAGTTCTTGTCGTCGGGCAGCAGCCTGTCCTGCTGGCTGAACCGGACACCGGGCAAGTCGTAGATCTCGGGTTTCACCTCTTGGTAGCTGCTCGACCGCAGGCTCACCACCGGATAGCCGGCTCCGGGCTTGAGCGCCTTCACACCGTCGCGGATCGACTGACCGGTCACCGACGCTTCGAACCGGTTGAGCGCCGCGCCGAGTTTGTCGGAGACCGCCACCAGGTCCCCCGCCTTCGCCGGGTCGAGCACCACGCTGACGACGGTCTGCGGGCGCAGCAACGGCATCCCGTCGCGGTCCAGCACCGGCGCGAGATCCGGCGGCTCGGACTTCAGCGCGATGCTCTGCTGCGCGGCCAGCTGCGGATGGATCGCGGTCGGCAGCCAACGCACCTTCCAGCCGTCCTGAGTGGAATGGACCTGCGCGTCGGCCTTGTACGTCCAGGCACGGCCGCGCGGGAGGTTCCAGGTGAGCTGATAGGTCGCCGTCGCGTTGTCCGCTCCGGACGCGTGCTGGACCTTGTCGGCCGCGACCTTGATCGACTCGGGAGAAAGCGCCTTCCGAACCATCTCCATGGAGGCGCGTGCGGCGTCCGGGGAATCGGTGAAGAACGCGGCGGCGGCGACGTCACCGGAAGAGAGTCCGTCGAGGAAGCCCGTGATCGCGTCTTCGGGACCGGAGTCGGCGAAGAGTCCGCACCCGGCGGCCGAGAGGCCCACCACCCCCGCGAGCACGACGACGGCGAGACGACGACCTGCTGGCATACCCGGAGATCCTGCCAGTCCCGGCGGTTTCCCACCGGACGCAACGCCGTTCTAGAAAAGAACCGTCGCGTACTGCCCGACCTGCTGGAAGCCGATCTTGCGATAGGCGGCGAGCGCCGGGCTGTTGTAGGCGTTGACGTACAGGCTCGCGGTGCGGTTCATCCCGCGGACGAGCCTGGTCACCACGGACGCCGTCCCGGCGGTGCCGAGGCCGCCGCCCCGGCGTTCCGGATGCACCCAGACCCCCTGGATCTGGCCGACGGTGGAAGACATCGCGCCGATCTCGGCCTTGAAGACGACCTCGCCGTCCTCGAAGCGCGCGAACGCCCGGCCGCCGGCGATGAGCTCCGCGACGCGGGCGCGGTAACCGGCGCCGCCGTCGCCGTTGCGGGGGTCGACGCCGACCTCTTCGATGAACATGGCTATCGCGGCCGGGAGATACCTGTCGAGTTCTTCCGGGCGCACCGCGCGGACCGCCGGATCGGCGGCGACGGACGGGACCCCGTCGAGCGCCATCAGCGGCTGGTCGTGCCGGACTTCGCGGGCGGGGCCCCATTCCGGCTCGAGTTCGTCCCAGAGCCCCAGAACCTGCTCGGCCGGGCCGACCAGTGACGAACAGGTCCGCTGGCGGCGCAGGGCGCGATCGGCGAAGGAGCGCAAGGCGGAGACGTTGCCGCGCAACGGGATCAGATTCGGCCCGGAGAAGCACAGCCCCTGGAGCCTGCCCGCGCGCACCGGCCGGGAATCGGCGGCCCAGAGCTCACCACCGAGCCGCCAGGGGTCGAGACCCGCGGTCTCCACCCTGGCACTCACCATGCAGCTGCCGACCGGGTCTGTGGCGAGCGCGGCACGGACCGCCGGATAGTCCCGATCATCGAGCAGCCGTGCACCTGCAAGCCGCAACACCACTCCAGGGTGCCAGATGAGCGGCGTAAACGGAACGCAAGCTTGGCGACACGCTGAGAGAACCTCAGCAGGTCGGACCCCACAAGCGCCAGGAACGGTCCTTTCCTTGCAAGTTTTGCAAGGAAAGGACCGTTCCCGGCGTGGTCTCGACCATTCAGCCGACGGTGACGGTGGGCTCTCCCTCGCCGATCGTCTGACCGGATTCCTCGGCGATCCGCATCGCCTCTTCGATCAGCGTCTCGACGATCGCGTGCTCGGGCACGGTCTTGATGACCTCGCCCTTGACGAAGATCTGGCCCTTGCCGTTACCCGAAGCGACACCGAGGTCCGCCTCGCGAGCCTCGCCAGGGCCGTTGACGACGCAGCCCATGACCGCGACGCGCAGCGGGACCTCCATGCCCTCGAGTCCGGCGGTGACCTGCTCGGCGAGGGTGTAGACGTCGACCTGCGCGCGGCCGCACGACGGGCAGGAGACGATCTCGAGCTTGCGCTCCTTGAGGTTCAGCGACTGCAGGATCTGGATCCCGACCTTGACCTCTTCCACCGGCGGCGCCGAGAGTGACACGCGGATGGTGTCGCCGATGCCCTGGCGCAGCAGCGCGCCGAAGGCCACGGCCGACTTGATGGTGCCCTGGAACGCCGGGCCCGCCTCGGTGACACCGAGGTGCAGCGGGTAGTCGCACTGCTCGGCGAGGATCTCGTACGCGCGCACCATGACCACCGGGTCGTTGTGCTTCACGGAGATCTTGACGTCGTGGAAGTCGTGCTCGGCGAACAGCGACGCCTCCCACAGCGCGGACTCGGCGAGCGCCTCCGGGGTCGCCTTGCCGTACTTGTCCATGATCCGCTTGTCCAGCGAACCCGCGTTGACGCCGATCCGGATCGGGGTGCCGTGGTCCTTCGCGGCCCGCGCGATCTCCTTGACCTGGTCGTCGAACTTGCGGATGTTGCCGGGGTTCACCCGGACGGCCGCGCAGCCCGCTTCGATCGCGGCGAAGACGTACTTCGGCTGGAAGTGGATGTCGGCGATCACCGGGATCTGCGACTTCCTCGCGATCGCGGGAAGCGCCTCGGCGTCGTCCGCCGACGGGCACGCGACGCGCACGATGTCACAGCCCGCAGCGGTCAGCTCGGCGATCTGCTGCAGGGTCGCGTTGACGTCCGAGGTGAGCGTGGTGGTCATCGACTGCACCGAGATCGGGTGCTCGCTGCCGACGCCGACCGGCCCGACCTGCAGCTGTCGGGTCTTGCGACGCTCGGAGAGGACGGGAGGAGGAAGCGCTGGCATACCTAGAGCGACAGTCACGACGTCAAGCGTACCTACCCCGATCGGCGGACATCCACGACGTCAGCCGTCACGGTGAGCAGCATTACCTGGGCAGCCCAACCGTGCTGACAGCGCGCTCCGTGATCGCCCCTCCGCGTCACTGGAACAGCTTGACCGGATTCACGATGTCGGCGGTGACGGTGAGCAAAGTGACCGCGCCACCGATGAAGACGAGCACCATCGTGATCGAAGAAAGCTTCGTGTAGTCGACCGGTCCGCCCGGCCCCTTGCCCCGCATCTTCCGGAACAAGTCCCGGACCCGCTCGTACCAGACGACCGCGATGTGACCGCCGTCGAGCGGGAGCAACGGCAGCAGGTTGAACACGCCGATGAAGAAGTTCAGGCTCGCCAGCAGGAGGACGAAGACCTCCCACAGCCCGCGCTCGGCGGCCTCGCCACCGATCCGGCTGGCGCCGACGACGCTGACGGGAGTGTTCGGGTCACGCTCGCCGCCGAAGATGGAGTCCACCACGGCGGGGATCCGAGACGGGAACTCGATCAGCCGCTTGGCGGTCTCGGAGAACATCGTCCCGGTGAAGTCGAAGGTCGCCCCGATCGCGTCGACCGGACCGTAGGTCGCCACCAGTGACTTCGCCACCGGCGAGGCGCCGATCATGCCGACGTCCTTGACCGTGGTCTTGTTCTCCCCGTCGGCCACCAGCCGCTGCACACGCGGCACGTCGACGGTCAGGTTGAGCCGCTGTCCGTTCCGCTCGACGACGAACGGCGTCGGGCCGTTGGCGACCTGGACGGCGGCGAGCATGTCGGTCCAGGCCGGGGTCGGCTTGCCCGCGACGGAGATGACCTTGTCGCCTGTCTGAAGGCCGGCGGTCTTCGCGGGGGTGGGGGCGCCGGGCGGGCAGGACTTGTCGTTCAGCTGCTCGACGGTGGTGGCCGCCCGCGCACAGGATGTGGCGCTGATCACCGGCTCGACGGGGGCGGCCTGCGCCGCCGGATTCGGCAGGCCCATGGTGACGGCCATCAGGTAGAGGATGATGAAACCGAGGATGAAGTGCATCGCCGAACCCGCCGACATGACGACGGTGCGCTTCCAGGTCTTGAAGCGCCACATCGCGCGCTTCGACTCCTCAGGAGTGACCTCGTCGAGCGCGGTCATGCCCGCGATGTCACAGAACCCGCCGAGCGGGATCCACTTCAAGCCGTACTCGGTCTCGCCGCGACGGAAGGAGAAGACCGTCGGCCCGTAGCCGACGAAGTAGCGCCGGACCTTCATGCCGAAGGCCCTGGCCGCCCACATGTGACCGGCCTCGTGCAGTGCGACCGACAGGCAGATGCCCAGCGCGAACAGCACGATCCCGAGAATGAAGACCACGCGCTACTTCCCCTTACCGATCAGCGCACCGGCACGCGCGCGAGCCCAGCGCTCGGCGGCCAGTACGTCATCCACGTCGCGAGGTTCGCGACGCCATTCGTCGGCGGCTTCCACCACCTGGGCAATAGTGTCCACAATCGAGGTGAAACCGGTGTTCTGTGCCAGGAAGGCGGCCACCAGCTCCTCGTTCGCGGCGTTGTAGACCGCCGGGACGCAGCCACCGACGGTTCCGGCGTGCCTCGCCAGCTCGACGGCGGGGAACGCCTCGTTGTCCAGCGGCTCGAAGGTCCAGCTCGCGGGCTTGTCCCAGACGCACGCCGCCGCGGCGCCGGGAACGCGATCCGGCCAGTGCAGGGCCAGCGCGATCGGCAGCCGCATGTCGGGCGGGCTGGCCTGGGCGATCGTCGAGCCGTCCACAAAGGTCACCATCGAGTGGATGATCGACTGCGGGTGGACGACCACGTCGATGCGATCGGTCTCGATGTCGAACAGGAGCTTCGCTTCGATCAGCTCCAGCCCCTTGTTGACCAGGGTGGACGAGTTGATCGTGATGAGCGGGCCCATCGACCAGGTCGGATGCGCCATCGCCTGCTCGACGGTGACGTCTGCCAGCTCCTCGCGCTTGCGGCCGCGGAACGGGCCGCCCGAGGCGGTGAGCACCAGCCTGGCGACCTCGGACTCGCGGCCGGCGCGCAGGGCCTGGGCGATCGCGGAATGCTCGGAATCGACCGGGACCAGCTGACCGGGCTTGGCCGCGGCCAGGACCAGGGGCCCGCCCGCGATCAGCGACTCCTTGTTGGCCAGCGCGAGCGTGGCGCCGGTGGCGAGCGCGCGCAGGGTCGGCGGGAGCCCCTGGGATCCGGGGAGCGCGTTGAGGACGACGTCGACGGGGACGGCGTCGATCATCTCGACGACCGCGTCGGCCCCGGCGAAGATGCGCGGGAGCTTGAAGTCGCCCCGGTTGTAGCCGCGCTTCTGCGCCTCGGCGTACAGCGCGAGCTGCAGGTCTTCCACGGCCGTCGGCCTGCTGACGGCGACGGCGTCGACCTGGTGCGCCAGGGCTTGCGCGGCCAGCGCGGCGGGATCGGAGCCGCCCGCGGCGATCCCGGCGACCCGGAACAGGTCCGGGTTGCGGGCCGCGACGTCGAGGGCCTGGGCGCCGACCGAACCGGTCGAACCGAGCACGAGCACACTTCGCGAGGTAGTCATCGGGTGTCATTGTCGCGCGGGGCCCGTCGGGCGCGTGCAGCCAGGTGTGGGATCATTCGCGGGCAAGCGAACCATCGGGTTTTGAGGAGTTGATCGTGGCGAGCAAAGCGGTCGAAAAGCGCGGCCGGGTGGGCGTCGACACCGTCGACCCCCGCGACGAGCCGTCGGCCGAGTGGGGCTGGCACGGTTCCTTCCCGAAGGCAACGCGGATCGCGGGCTGGCTGAGCGCGATCATCCTGCTGGTGATGCTGTACGGCAACCACCACGGCTGGACCGAGAACCTGTGGCTGATCGGGCTGTCGCTGACGCTGATGTTCGGCCTCGTGCTGGACATCCGCAAGCAGCGCACGGCCTGGCGCAAGTAGTTCCTTCACGGCTCAATGGCCCTTGTCCACTCTGGTGGGCAGGGGCCATTCGCCGTTCCGGGCCCAGAGCTCGCCGACGATCTTGACCGCGTCGTCGGCCTCGACCCCGTAGCGATGCCGGTACTTCGCCGCCGGCCGCTGGATCGCCGCGGCGACGTCCCCGATGGCGACGTCGTTCCAGGCGCCGTTCGGGAAGAACTGCCGCATCACGGCGAGGAACCGGCTGGTCGCCCACGCCGGGTCCGTCCGCTGCTCGAAGCTCCCCCAGCTCGCGCGCTGCTGGAAGAGCCCGACCGAGTCGCCGAGGCCGCCGTCGAGGTTGGCGATGCTCGACTCGACGATCACCGTCGCGATCGCGATGGCGGCCGCGCGTTCGTTGAACCCCGATCTCTGGACGGTTTCGACGACCGCTCTGGCGCACGAGGTGTTGTACGGGTTCATGTAGCCGCGCATCTTGGTGGCGAGTTGCTGGTTGAGGTCTTGGGCGACGTCGTTGTCGTCGGCGGACGCGCCCGCCTGGGCGCAGGGCAGGGCGATGTGGTCGACCTGGTCGGGCTGGATCTCGGTCGGCGGCAGCGGGGTCAGGCCGACGGCGGCGGCGAGGTACAGGGCGGCGAGTGAGCTCAGCATGTGCGGTGGCCGTTCGGTGCGGTGGGTCGTGAGTGGCGAATCGTGTTCTAACCCGAATCGCCACTCACGACCACCTGGACCGACGCCTGCACCGCGCGCCTCACCCGCCCGAGTCCGTGAAGGCCTCCTTCACTACCTTCAGGGTAGGCAAGGAGGCC